>CAZDGC010000016.1:0-37020 GCA_964504885.1 uncultured Opitutus sp. | reverse complement strand
ACCGCATGCACGATCGCGCCATCCACTGCATGGTGGCGCACCTGCAGCGCCGGGCCCGCCGCGCCGCGTTCAGCGCTCACCGTCAGGAAACCTCCCTGCAGGCGGAAAAACTTCTGCACCGCTTCGTCACCCGGCCGCGGGGTGTACCCGCCGGCGTGGACATCCGACGACGGTCCGCAACCAAACTCGCGCAGACCGGTCTCCGGCTCGACTGAGAAGTACTGCCAGTGCCGATCCCCGCAGGCGACGATCAGGTTGCGGTGCGTCCCGAGAAAGCGGCGCAGTTCGTCGCCCTCGTGTTTGAAACCGGTATTGGCATGGTTGTCGTTCTTGTTGCCCCGGTCGGGGCCGACGACGGGCGTGGGCGAAAGGAGCACTTTGAAAGTGGCGTCCGATTCCACGATGGTCCGCTTCAACCAGGCCTTCTGTGGGGCGCCCAGAATGGTCTTGGCCGGGCCGTCGGGCGCGGAGTTGGGGCTGCGATACCGGCGACCCTCGATCACCCATATCTGGAGGTCGCGGCCGTGTCGAAAGGTTCGATACGGCAGGGGTGACATCGGGACCTGTTCCGCCCAAATCGCGACGCCCTCGTCCCAGGTGAGGCGACCGTAGGTCTGGCCGGGCCAGCAGTCGTTCTTGAGGAGGTCGTGGTCGTCGTTGGTGAAATAGGACGCCGTGTGGTTGTGGAAGGTGCGCGGAAAGGGGAGGGCAAAGAGGCGGTTCCACTTGAAACGCGCGAGCTCGGCGGAAGTCGCCCAGGGGTCAGGTTTGTCGTAATACTCCACGTCGCCCGTGTGCACGAGGAAGTCGGGGCGGAGGCGGTGCATCGTGTCGTAGATGCGGTGGCCGCGGGCGGCATCGTCGCGGCGCGGGTAGTCGCCGCAGGTCACGACGGCGAATTTCACCGTTGCAACGGCCCCGGGCGGCGGGGCGGTGCGGAATCCGCCCTCGACCGTGGCGCCAGCCCGGCCCTGCGGGTCGCGCGATTCGACCCGTACGCGGTAGGCGGTTCCCGCCTGCAAGCCGGTGAGCGTGACCTGACGCGTGTGATCCCGCTGCGGATTCACCGCGCCCCAGGGGCTCTCGATGGCCGGCCCACCCGCCTCCGGTACAACCACCACCCGGGTGGCGCCGGGGGCGCCGGGCAGCGCACCCTGCATTTCGGCCAGAGTCCGGCCCGCCGGCAACTGGCTGCGGGGATCCGCCTGGAGGACGGCCTCGCGCAACTCCGCCTGGCTCACCGTCACCCCCTGCTTCCGGGCGGCTGCCTCCGCTTTGGCCAGCGCATCACTCCGGCCGGATGCGCGCGCGACTGCCGTGGCCGCCTCCAAGCCCGCGAGATTGCTGCCCGGCAGCGACGGTGGCCGCCAGTTCGCTCCGGCCCAGTTGGCCTCGGCCGCGGTTGTGAGCCGGGTCCAAATCACGGCCGAATCGGCGGAAACCTCGCCGACCTTGATGCCGTTGCCCTGGTGGACCGTGGCGGAGGCGAGGAGGGGTGAAAGCAGGAGGAGAACGGCGGCGGGGGAGGGTCGCATGGAGGGGTGATGGAAAAGCTGCGGAAGCGAGTCGAGCTCATCGTCCCGGTCGGCCGCAGCCGGGAACTCCGCGGCGGGGGGCGGATACCGGCGGACTTGCCGGCGGCCCCTGGAAACGATCAGGCGACGATGCGACCGTCGCGCAGGTGCACGATGCGGTCCGCCTTCGCCGCGATCGTCTCGTCATGAGTCACCAGCAGCACACCCTTGTGCAACTGTTTGGTCAACGAGCGCAGCAGGTCGCAGACGGCGTGGGCATTCCGGCTGTCAAGGTTGCCAGTCGGTTCATCCGCGAGGACGAGCCGCGGATCGTTGGCCAGGGCCCGCACCACCGCCACGCGCTGCTGTTGTCCGCCTGACAACTGCCCCGGCCGGTGGTGCAGGCGATCGCCGAGTTCGATCTGCTCCAGGAGACGCCGCACCCGATCCCGCCCGGCCGCTTCCGCCGCCGCCCCGCGGATGCGCAGCGGCATCAACGCGTTTTCCAGCGCATCGAACTCCGGCAGCAGGTAGTGAAATTGAAACACGAATCCCAGCAGATCGCGGCGGAGCTCCGCGCGCGTGTCCTCGTCCGCCGCCGTCACCTCGCGCCCCGCCAGCGCGATCCGGCCCTCCGTCGGCGTGTCGAGCAGACCGACGAGGTTGAGCAGGGTTGTCTTGCCTGAACCGGACGCTCCGACCAGCGCCACGAACTCTCCTGGCGCCACGGTGAGGTTCACGTCCTCCAGCGCCCGCGTGGCCACGCCGCCCGGGTACACCTTGCCGACTGCCTGGAGCTGGAGCAGGGGGATCATTGGCCGCGAATGACGTGGATCGGGTCGATCCGGCTCGCGCTCCAGGCCGGATACAACGAGGCCAGCAGCCCGGCGACGATCGCCAGCCCGGCGGCAAGCGCGTAATAGAACGGATCGTTCGCCACGGGAAACAACTGCGCGGTGCGGCCGGTGGCGCTCACCGTGACCTCAATCCGGCCCAGCGCCGTGCACAAGCCCCAGCCCACCGCGCAGCCCAGCGCCGCCCCGATCGAGCACACCACCAGACCCTGGAGCGCGAAGATCGCCAGGATCTGCCGCGACTTCGCGCCGATCGCCTTGAGGATTCCGATCTCCTGAATCTTCCGCGTGACCGACATCACCATGATGCTCGCCACCGCGAGGGCCGCCGCCACCACCGTGAACACGATGATCATGCGGCTGGAATCGTTTTGCGCCCGCAGGCCCGACAGCACCCGCTGGTTGTCGCGCATCCAGTCGTTGATCTCGAAAGGCAGGTACCGTTCGAGCCGTTCGCGCGTGCGCCCTGCCTCGAAGACGGCCTCGAGCCGGAGTCCGACGCGGGTTACCGCCGTCCCAAGGTTGAGCAGCGACTGCGCGTCCCGCAGGGTCAGGAAAAGCGACGATCGGTCGATGACGGCAATCCCGGTGTCGACAATCCCGGCGATGAGAAAGTCGGCGGTCACCGATTCACTGCTCAAAACGCGCACCCGGTCGCCAAGGCGCAGGTTGAGGTCGGCCGCGAGTTTGTAGCCGACCACGGCCTCGCCGCCGTTGAGGCCGGCGTAGCGGCCCTCCGCGAGGCTGGACTGCAGGTCGACGACGCGCGTGAACTCCGCCGGGGTGGCGCCCACGATCGTCACGGGTTTGCGGTTGCTCTCCCGCGACAGCACACCCTGCCCCTCAGCGACCGGCGCATAGGCGTTGACCCCGGCGGGCAGCAGTTCGCGCAGGCGGGCGACCAGCGCCGGCCAGTCGTCGATCTTTCGCAGCCGCTGTTCCAGCTTTACGACCCGGCCGACATAGAGCGGCGCCTCCGGCGGCAGCGCCCTGGGCAGTTCCCAGGCGGCGATAGGGATGCGTTCCGGCGCACTGACCACCACGTGGGGAATCATCGACGTCGTGTCGCGGATGATCCGGCGCTGCAGCCCGCCGATGAGCGTGGCGAGGAATACGATCAGTGTCACGCTGGTCGCGACCACGCCGAGGGTGAGCAGGGTCTGCCCGCGGTTATGCAGCAACTGCCGCCGGGCCACCGAAAGTTCGAACCGCGAAATCATGGTGCGCGCGCTGCTTGGTTTCGTGCGTCGCCTATGCGCCCGGCCCGGCGGCGACGAACCGGTAGCGCCGGCCGGCCTCCGCTTCGGCGGCGCGTGCCGCCACGCGCGCGCCCGCGGGCAGCCCGTCGATCACGATCCATTGCGGGTTTTCGCCCAGGATCGTCACCGTCCGCCGCTCGAGCCGCTCGCCCTCGGCCACCAGCACCGTTGCCCCGGTGCGGTCCCGGAGCACCGCCGCCGCCGGCAGGGCGGGGCGCCCCGACCAGCGGTTGGTTTCGATGCTCAGATCGACGGTCATGTTGGGCAGCGCGTAGGCCGGCAGTTCCAGCGGGGTCAACCGCAGGCCGACCAATCCGCGGTCCCAATCCACCCGCGGTCCGATCAAAGTGAGCTCCGCCTTGAACGGACGGTCGCGAAACGCCGGCGACACCGCCAGGGCGTGCTGCCCCACCTTTAACCGGCCGAGATTCGCTTCGTCAGTCTCGACGTAGATTTCCTGGTTCCCGGTCTCGGCGACCCAAAGCAGCGCGTCGCCCGGCGTCACGCTCTGACCCGGCTCCACCGCGCGGCGCACGACCAGACCATCGAACGGCGCCCGCACCTCGCGTTTCTCCGCCTGGCGGCGCACCACCTCCACCTGCACCGTGGCGTCGCGCCGTCGGGCCCGGGCGGCGGCCCCCCCCGCCACCGCCCGGGCCCGCGCCGTCGTGGCGCGGTCCAGGTCGTCGTCCGACAGCAGCCCGTGCGGGAAAAGCCACGCCACCCGTCCGGCCACGCGCGCGGCCAGCACGTGGTCGGCCTCGGCCAGCGCCATTTCCTGTTCGGCCTGAGACTGCCGGGCCTCCGCCTGGGCCAATTGCGGGTCGTAGTCCAGCAGTTGCACGCGCAACAGGACCGCTCCGGCCCGCACCCGATCCCCTTCGCGCACCTCCACGCTCGCGACCGTACCGCCCACCTCGACGCCCAGTCGGGCTTCGCGCACCGCCCGCAACTGCCCGCTGACCACCACGACCTCCACCACCTCCCGTACCTGGGCGGCGATCACGGCACACGCTGGCGGCGGTCGCAACCAGGCGGTCGCCGCCACGCCCGCCACGATCAGCAACAAAATCCACCCCACCGGGCGGCGCCAGAAAGAGAAACGTGCGTGCATGAGGAGGGAACGACGGTGCAAGGATTTGGCCGGACTGCAACGGCATCGCCGCGGCCGCATCATCAGCGCGGAGGGGGTCGAATACGCCTCCCCCGCGCTCGGCAGGCGCCGGTGATGAGGAGCGCCGGGGTGCGACTACGGAAGGGGATCCGCCGGGTGGAAACGGAGCGGTGACGATTCAGCACGGCCGCGCACTCCCACGAGGAAACGGGAATTCGCTCGGCTGCGAAAACGATCCCGTTTGGAGTCCAAAACCAACCACCGCCTGGTATACCGACCGGAGATCCGGATCATGAAAGACGGCGCCGGCTGCCCGTCCGACCCGGCCGGCGCGTGGCCGGGAAAACTCCCGGATCTCCCCAAGCGTGATTTCCTAAGTCCGACGGGCTGCTAAAACGTCCCCTTGAGACCCACGGTCCAGAGCGAGCCGGCGAGTTCGCGGCTGCGGAACTGGGCGTGCGCCGGCACACCGGGCCCGTCGGCCTCGCGCTGATCGGGCGTATCGCCGATGTTGCGCAGCGTGAAGTAGAGCCCGAAGCGCGGGGTCAGGTAGTATTCGCCCAGGACGTCGGTGAAGAGGCGCTTGGATTGGAAGTTGAAGGTGCCCGGGGCGACGCTGTTGCCGGTGAGTTCGCCAAGGCGGTTGCGGCCCTGGTAGCTCCAGTTGATGCGGAAGTTGAACTTCTCGCGCACGAGCGACACGCCCCAGCTCGCCTTGCGGGGGATGTAGCCCTGGAAGTTCGCGGTGGCGTCGCCGACCGGGCGCTGGCTGGAGCCGTTGGCGAACACGTGCACGCCGCGGGCCCAGCGGGGCAGGAAGGTGAGGGCCTGGCGGTAGCTCAGGTCGAAGCCGGTCATGCGCACGGTGCTCGCGATATTGTGCTGGGTGGCTACCTCGTAGGGGCCGAAGATCTCGGGATCGAGGGCGTAGAGGGCGAGGAACTCGGGCGTGGGGACGAAAGTGACGTTGCCGAAGAAGTTCTCGAACTCGCGGCGGAAAGCTCCGATCGTGACCTGTCCGACGCTGCCGAAGTAGTATTCGAGGCGGGTGCTGAACGTCTGCGCCATCCACGGCTTGATAGCGGCGTTGTTGACCGAGATGCGATTGGTGGAGCTGGGCGCGACGGTTTCGTCGGGCAGGTTGAGGCCCCCGGCGTACTGGTCGAAGTTGGGCCGGCCGATGGAGTGGTACCAGGCGGCGCGGGCGATCAGGTTGTCGCGCACGTTGAAGCTGGCATTGAGGCTCGGGAACCACCGCAGGTACTCCTTCTCGGCCCGGGCGCCGCGGTCAAGGTAGGTGAGCCGCGAGTACTCCAGCGAGTTGGTGTTCGGCACAATGAGCGTGGGACGGCCGTTGGTGAGGATGACGTTGCCGGCGGTGTCGCGGCGGTAGTTGAGGGTGGGATCCTGGAGCGGGCCGAAGGCGTCGGTGTTGGTCTGTTCGGCGCGGAGGCCGCCGATGAGCTTCAGGCGGCGGTCGAGCAGGTGCAGGTCGCCCCGGACGAAGGCGGAGGACACGAGTTCCTCGGTGTGGCGCGAGCGGAGGACGTCGGAGCGGTAGCCGCCATTCGCGTTGAAGACGAGGTGTCCGGGGTTGGCCTGGTAATGCGCCCAGAGTTTCTCGTTGGAGAGAAACTGGATCTTCGGGAAACCGAACGGCATCGAGCGTTGCGAGTAGCGGGCGGCGAGAAAGGGCACGGCGCTGTCGTCGCTGCCGAGCGGCGTGTTGCTGCCGCGGCCGTCGGCGCCGACAAAGGCCCAGGTATGGTCGCCGCGGCGGGCGTCGCGTTCGTTGTGCCGGAAGTCGAGGCCGGCCTTGACGGTGAACGGGGTCCGGCCGCTGAAGTCGCGGGTGACATGGGCGTACAGCCCGCGCTGCGTGTCGTAGTTGGTGACCGGATTCGAAGTCGCCTGGGTGACGGCGTAATTCGCGATCGAATACGGATCGACCGGGGCGCCGGCGGCGTCGGTGACCGTGATCGTGTTCGGGCGCAGGTAGAAGATATCGGCGAAGGTGAGGGTGACCCCGCTGCGCTGCGCGGTGGCGGTGGAGAAGTAGCCCTTGTCGACGGCGCGGAAGGTGTTCCGGGCGAGGGAAAAACCGAGGCCGGACTCGAACTTCCAGACCGGGCCGTCGTGCCGCCAGACGAGCGACGGCGAAATCGTGGAGTTGGTGCGGTCGCGGTAGTTGTTGGAGAGCTGCAACTGACCCTGGCCCGGGGCGCTGCGGGTGGAGAAGAGGGTGAAGTCCCCCGGGTTCACCCGGTTGATCGCGAATTGAAGGGTGTGGTTGAGAACGAGAAAATCGATGAAGTAGTGCTGGTAGGAGAAGGACAGACGGTCGTAGGGCGAGAAACGCCAGTCGACGGTGGCGCCGAACGAGAGGCGCGCGGCGTTCTTGGTGCCTTCGCGCATCTGCGTCTGGGTGAGGTACGGGCGATCGGGGGTGGTGTGCGGAAAGGCGTTGCCATTGGTGCCGGCGTTGAGGCCGTGCCAGCGGTTCTGGATGAATTCCTCCTTGGTTCCGTTTTCCGACACGCCGCCGGACAGGGTGAAGCCGAAGTTGCGCGTGACCGGGCGGACGTAGGAGAAATCGAAACCGGGCTTGATCTTCCAGGTGTCGGCCTCGAAGGGGCCGGGGGTCTTCTTCAGCTCGCGGGCGTTGTCGCGGAACATGAGGAAGGTGTTCAGCCTTAACTGGGGTTTCGCACGCTCGAAGGCACTGCGGGGCACCATGTTCACCAGACCGGCGAGGGCCGATCCCGGCGAGTCGGGCGTGGGTGAATACACGACTTCGATGCGCGACGTCGCCGTGATCGAGGTCATGTCGAGCTGGACGCCGCGGGCGGTGACGTTGTTGCCGCCGGCGCTGGCCATGTTGAACCCGTTGACGAGCACCGGGACGTTTTCCGGGCCGACCCCGCCGAGCGAAACGCCGCGGGCGAGCGCGCCGGCCTCGTATTCCATGGAGACACCCGGGAGGAACTTGAGGAACTCGCCGACGCTGCCTTCGGCGACGGCGCCGAACTCGTCGGTTGACACGACGCTCTTGATGTTGGCGGCGAAGCGCTGCTCGTTGAGGGCGATGGCGGCGCTCTCCATTTCCCGGGAGGTGCTGACGACGAACTCGGAGAGCTTGACGACCTCGCCCGGGCGGGCGGCAGCGGCGCGATCGGGCAGGAGGGAGAGGTTGAAGTCCAGGACGGTGGTCCGGCCGGGGGCGACCGTCGCGGTGGCGGTGTGCGGGCTGAGGCCGGTGAAGAACGCCCGCACCTGGACCGGGCCGGCGGGCACACCGGAGAAGCGGTAGAAACCGGCGGTATCGGTGAAGGCCTCGCGGCCGGTGCCCTCGAGGGTGATCCGGGCGCGTTCGAGGTAGTCGCCGGAGGCGGGGTTGGCGACGCGACCTTCGAGGGTTCCGGTGCCGGGGTCGGCGGCGCGGGTGGCGGTTCCGACGAACAGGCAAAGCGCGGCGGCGAGCCACGCGAATAGACAGCGCGGGACGGGGGACGAGTCCATGGGGGGGGGAGGGCGGACCGCGGGATTGCGCTCCGGGAGGGGTGTCCTTGTCGAACACCGGTCGAATGCCGCGTCAAGGCTCGATCCAGGGTGCGTCGATCGGGGAGGGGCTCGAAGAGCCCGTGATGTCCGGCCGTTGCAGAGTGCCGGCCTCCCGGCGCCACGCCGGCGGTCGCGCCGGCGACGAGGCGCCGGACTTCCCACCTCGGCCCCCTCTCAGCCCTGCGTGAATCGTCTGATGTGCCTGGCGATTGCCGCCATCGCACGGTCGGGCTCCTGCACGTTGCGCGGGTAATAGTAGTACGTGAACAGGTCCGGTCGCAGGGCGAGCGCGGCGGGGTAGTTCCGGTCGAGGGCGTCGATCATGGCCGAGGTGATGTTATGATTCTCCGCGAGGAAGAATGACTTCCGGCCCGGCACCTTCCGCGCGGTGTCGATAAAGATCTGGCCGATGCCGCTGAGCAGGATTTTGCCCTTGCCGCTTTCGGAAACGGCGCCGCCGTGCGGGAACTGCTTGTCCTCCTCGCGCGTCCACGGCCGGCCGTCGCAGCCGTAATAATCAAGCGGGCCGACGCCGCCGCCGGCGGCGAGCTCGGCGGGCGTGTGGTTGTCGGCCTTCTGGAACAGGATCGTGAGCTTGTCCGGCCAGCGCTCCTTGGCGAAGCGGCAGATTTTGGAGTAGAAGTCGCGGGCGGCCCCGAGGTGGGCCTCGAGCGGGGCGTTGGCGCCGAGGGCGGCGACCGCCATGGGCGACGTGTCGACGTTGAAGGCCTTGGGCTCATCAAGGATGAAGCCGGCCATCGCCGGGTGCTGGCGGTAGAGCTCGGAGAGGGTGTCGCAGAAGAACTGCAGCGTCTTGGGGTGATGGATACTGCTGATGACGCTGGAGACGTTGGGGCTGACAAACGTCGTGCCCCGCTTGTTGACCATCCACGTCTCCGGATTGGCGGCGGAAAAGAGGCTCGGAACCTTGGGGGCTCCGGCGGTGAGGCCGGCCCAGCGGGAGGGAACGGCGAGCACCTTCATGCCCACCCGGGCGGCTTCCTGGAGGATGAGCGCGTGGTTCTCGCGGGCGGCAAAGAGATCCTGTTCGAGTACGCCGGGGCACACGTACTGGGTGCCGACATCCGCCATCCACTCCATGTCGGCGCGGACATGGCGCGGCACGCTGGTGTACATGTGGGCGTTGAGGTAATAGGCCGCGATCGCGGTCGACGTACGATTGCGCGGCGCGGACGGCGCGGAGGCGGCGGGCAGGCGCGACGCGACGGCGAGACTGGCGGACGAGGCGAGGAAATGGCGGCGGTTCATCGGTGGGAGAGGGGCGGCGGCGGTGGGACGACGAGGGGGTGGGGTCAGTTCTTGCTTTTCGCGCGGGGAGGGACGTGCAGGGGAAACTCCGGGTTCTCAGTGCGGGCCGAGGTGAAGCGTGCGGTCAGCCGGGCGGCGATCTCCGGATGACGGCCGGCGAGATCGGTGCGTTCGCCCGGGTCCGCGGTGAGGTCGTGGAGGCGCACCGGGGCATCGTGCCCATAACGGACTGCCTTCCAGTTGCCCTCGCGCACCGCCTGCCGGCCCTGGCCCTTGATCAGGATCTCCCAGTAGAGGAACTCGTGAGCGCGCTGGTCGGCAGGGCGGCCGAGCAGGGTGGGGGCAAACGAGAGGCTCTCGGCGGGCAGGTCGGCCGGGCGAGGGAGCCCGGCGAGTTCGAGCGCGGTCGCGGGAAGATCCCAGAACGCCAGGACGTGATCGCTGCGGGTGCCGGCGGCAATGCGGCCGGGCCAGCGGGCGAAGAACGGCACGCGGATGCCGCCCTCCCAGAGATCGCGCTTGAGGCCGCGGAACGGACCGCTGGCGGCGAAGAACTCGTTGTCCTTTCCGTCTTCCTGGTGCGCGCCGTTGTCGGCGGTGAAAAGGACCAGCGTGTCGTGAGCGAGGCCGAGGGTGTCGAGACGGTCGAGCAGGCGGCCGATGTCGGCATCGAACCGCTCCATCATGGCGGCAAAGACGACATTGGGCTCCTTCGCGTCGGGTGCGCGGGCCCAGGCGTGACGTTCCTTGAGGCGGACGATCGAGTCGGCGGGCACCTTGAGGTCGGAGTGGGGGGTGGTGGCGCTGAGAAAGAGGAAGAACGGTTGCCGTTCGCCGGCGGTGCGGTCGAGGAAGGCGAGGGCCTCGGCGGTGAAGCGATCGTTCGCAAACACGCCCTCCTTGTGGCCGAAGTTCTCCGGCACGGGCTCCGGGGTGGCGTTGCGGTAGAGAAACTCCGGATACTGGTTGTGGGCGTGGGCCTGGTTGACAAACCCGTAGAAGAAGTCCCAGCCCTTGCGCCAGGGGGCGGCGGAGGTTTCGGGCTCGCCGAGACCCCACTTGCCGATCAGCGCCGTGCGATAGCCGGCGCGCTGCAGGCGCTGGGCGAGGGTGGTATCGGCGTCGCGGAGGGCCACGCGGTCGCCGCGGTTGCCGCCGCCGGCGAAATTGTTGCGGATCGTGGCGTGCCCCGTGTGGTGGCCGGTCATCAGCGTGTTGCGCGAGGGGGCGCAGATGGGCGAGCCGGCGTAGGCGTGGGTGAAGGCCAGGCCTTCGCGGGCGATGCGGTCGATGTTCGGCGTGGCGAAGCGTTGCTGGCCGTGGAAGGAGACCTCCCCGTAGCCGAGGTCGTCGGCGAGGATGAGGACGAGGTTGGGTGCGCCGGGGGTCGCGGCGGGCAGGGTGGCGATGAGTGGCAACAGCGGCAGACCGCGGCGGAACGGACGGATCATTTGGTGGCGCCCTTTTTGCCCTCGGGTTCGTCGGGGAGGCGGCCGTGGTAGCCGCGGAAGATGTCGAGGGGATCCTCCATCACGTTGCCGCGGTCGCCGGAATCGAGCACCCACTGGCTGACGAGGGCGCGCAGTTCGCGGAGTTTGGCGGCGTGGGCGGGGTCGGCGGCGAGGTTGCGGACCTCGTGGGGGTCGTCGGTGAGCCGGTAGAGTTCCTCGATCGGCTTGCGGGGGGCGGCAAAGGCCGCGGCTTCGGGGGGCAGTTGGCCGGCGGCGGCGAGCTCCTTCACCAGGTTCCAGGTGGGGTATTGGGACTCCTTGTACGCGTTGTGCTGTTGGTACGGGATGGCCGGGAGGTAGTTGCGGATGTACTTCCAGTCGGCGGTGCGCACGGCGCGCATGCGGTCGGTGGAGGTGTCCATGCGATCGCGGGCGGCAAACACGTGGGTACGCGGGAGGGCCCCTGGCGCGAGGAAGTCGCGGCCCTGCATGGCCGGGCCGGGCTGGAGGCCGGCGAGTCCGAGCAGGGCGGCGGAGACATCGATGCCGGAGAGGAGCTGATCGTCGACGGTGCCGGCGCGGCGGCGGTCGGGCCAGGCGATGAGCAGCGGCACGTGGATGCCGCCGTCGTAGAGAAATTGCTTGGAGCGGAACAGGCACTGGCCGTTGTCGCCCATGAAGACGACGACGGTGCTGCCGGCGAGGCCGTCGGCTTCGAGGCGGCGCAGCACCTCGCCGACGAAGTGGTCCATCAGGGCGACGGCGTCGAGGTAGTTGGCGCACTCTTCGCGGGCAACTGGGTGATCGGGGTAGTAGGGCGGCAGCTTGATCTTATCCGCGGCGACGTGGCCGACGGGCGATTCCGGCGAGCGGGCGAGTTTCCAGCCGTCGCCCTTGTGGCTCTCGTTGATCGAAATCTGGGCGAAAAACGGCTGGCCGGGGGCGCGCTGGTTCCAGTGGTTGCCGTCGAAGGGGCGCTGCGCGACGAAGTTGAAATCCGTCTTGCCGGTGCCATCGGCGCCGGTGATGCGCAGGCCGGACGTGGTGGCCTTGGCGGCCTTTTTGCCGCCGGCGGGGCTGAGGTTGGCGGTGAAGTAGCCGGCGGCGCGGAAATGATCGGTGAGGGTGCGGACGCCCTCGGGCAGCGGGGGCTTCCGGGTTTGGGTGGTGCGGTGGTTGTGGGCGCCGATCGAGGTCTGGTACATACCCGTCATCAACGCGGAGCGGCTGGCGGAGCAGACGGGGGCGGTGGTGAAGACGCGGGTGTAGCGGACGCCGCGCGCGGCGAGGGCGTCGAGGTGCGGGGTGCGGACCAGCGGCGTGCCGTAGCAGCCGAGGTCGGGCCCGATGTCCTCGGCGAGGATGAAGAGGAGGTTGGGAGGAGCGGAGCTGGCGGCGCCGACGGTGGCGACGGTGGCGGCCGCGAACAGCAGGGAAGCGAGTGAGGTGGAAGGTGTGCGCATGAAAAGGAACAGACGCTGTCAGTAGTTCAGGGATACGCCGAGGGCGTAGCTGCGGCCGGTGTCGCCGTAGTAGAGGTTGCGGACGGAGGTGCCGACGTACTGCTGTTCGGGTGCGGCGGTGAGGTTGCTGGCCTCGAATCGCAGTTCCCAACGGCGCGAGACCTTGTAGGTGGCCAGGAGATCGTAGCTCTCGAAACCGCGCGCGAACTGGTCGAGCCCCGGGCCGTTGCCCAGCGCCTGCAGGAAGTCGCCGCGCCAATTGTGCGACAGGCGCACGAAGACTCCGTGTTTCTGATACGTCAGCGCCAGGTTGCCGAGCTGGTCCGACTGGTTGAACAGCGGAAGCGTTTCACCGACGCGGCCGGGTTCGGTGAGGGTAACCTTCGAGTCGACCAGAGTGAAGTTGGCGTAGACGCCGAGGCCGTCGAAGGGGCTGGGCAGCGCGCGCAACTGCTGCTGGTAGGAGAACTCCCAGCCGGAGACGCGGGCGTCGCCGGCGTTGTCGAACACCGTGAGCCGCGCCGGCTGGCCCTCGTAGGTGCCGTCGTAGGTGCGCCGGTAGATCGGGCCGTCGAGCCGCTTGTGAAAATAGCCGGCGGAGATCAAGCCGATCGACTGGAGGTAATACTCGGCGGAGAGATCGAGGTTGCGCGAAGTGGTGGCGCGCAGGGCGGGGTTGCCGCCGGAGACGATCACGCGGTCCGACTCGGTGGCGTTGGCCGGGATCGTGATGTTGAGCGAGGGGGCGATCCGGTTGGTCTGCGGCCGGGCGAGGGTTTCGTTGACGGAGCCGCGGATGACGAGCGGGCGCGAGGGGGAATAGCGGAGATGCAGCCCGGGGAGCACGTTGTCGTAGTCGTCGGCGTTCCGCACCCAGGCGTAGCGCGCGGGGTTGTTGGTGGCGAAGGCGGTGTTCTGGCGGTGGGCCTTGGCCTCGGTGGCGGTGCGTTCGTAGCGCAGGCCGGCGAGGGCGGTGAGCGGACCGCGGGTCCACTCGCCCATGGCGTAACCGGCGGTGATGGTCTCGCGCACGTAGTAGTCGGCCGAAAGTGTGTTTTGCAGCGTGTTGCCGGCGTTGGGCACGAAGGCGGCCCGGTTGGCTTTGACGAAGTCGAAGAATGAATACGGCACGATCGTCGGGCCGAAGTCCATCAGGCCGTCAAGGAAGCCGCGCTGCACCTCGTAGGCGCCGCCCGCGCGGCTGTCGGCGAGGCCGAAGGCTCCGCCCGCGGCGGGGGCGACGCTGTTGTACTGTTCGTTCTCCTGATCCCAGCGCTTCGGGCTCCAGCGGTGCTTGAAGCCCGTGGTGAAACGGAAGGGGGCGCCCGCGAGCCGCAGCTCCCGGCTGGCGTCGCCCTTGAGCGAGAGTTCCCGGTTGCGCAGGCGGCGGTCCTGAATCTGGAGCTGTGAGAAACGGTAGGCGGCGGCATCGTTGAGGTCGGGACCGGCGCTGCGAGTGACGCGGGGACGCTCGCTGTCGCTCAGATCGATCACGCCGGTGGTATTGGCGCCGGTCTGCCACTGGCCGGTCACGGCGTCCTGGTGGTTGGTGCCGCGGGCGAGGGACCCGACGAGCTCGAGTTGCCAGGGTCCGGTGGTGGCGCGGCCGCCGAGAGCGAGACTCGAGCCGGTGTCGGTGAACTGGCGCGGGTTGACCACGCGCTGGCCGCGGAGGGCGGTGGAGGTGAAGCCGGTGATGCGGCCGTCCGTGACGGTCACCGGCCCGCCGGCGGCGAGGTTGCCGGCGTTCTGGATGACGAAGCGGGGGCGGGCGTTGCGCTCGATGAACTCGTTGTGCGAGGCCCGAAGGAAGAGCCGCGCGGTGTCGCCGAACTTGCGCTCGAGGGCGGCGCTGCCACCGGTGCGCTCGCGCTTGATGTCGACGTAGGTGAAGGCGAGGTTGTTGGGCGAGTAACCGGAGTAGGCGCCGTTGGCAGCGCTGCCGGAGCGCACGGCCCAGCCGGCGGGCTCGCTGGTTTCCTCCAGCGCCTTGCGCTGGGCGCGGCTGGCGGAGAACTGGACGCCCCAGTCGCGGCCGGCGCCGAAGACGTCGGAGAAGTTGAGACCGGCGCGGTAACTGGACTGATCGGCCAGGTCGTTGTACTGCCAGTAGGCGTTCGCCGCGAGGACGCGTCCCCGGGTGTCAAAGGCGCTTTTGCTGCGGAGGTTGATCGCACCGCCAATCGAATCGGCGTCCTGGTTGGGGGTGGCGGACTTCGTGATCTCGACGCCGGCGAGCTGCTCGGCGGGATAGACGTCGAGCGACACGGTGCGGCCGTCGACCTGGTTGGAGAGCACGCTGACGCCGTCGAGCGTGATCGAGTTCAGATTGGGCGCGGCGCCGCGGATGGTGATGTCGCGGTCCTCGCCGCGCTGGCGGACGGTGGAGATGCCGGGCAGGCGTTTGAGGGCTTCGGCGGCGTTGACGTCGGGAAAGTTGCCGATCGCGTCGGCGGCGACGACGTTGCGCAGATTGATGGCGGCGCGCTGCTCGTTGATGGCGCGGGCCTGGCCCTCGCGGGCACCCTCGACGACAAAGGCGGACATCTGAACGACGACCGGCTGAAGCCGGGCGGCAACGCGTGCAGTGCCGCCGGCGGAAATGCGGGTGGGAAGCATGGCGGTCTCGTAACCCACGTAGGCAATGACCACGGTGGCTTCGCCGGCGGGGGCGCCGCGGAGCTCAAAGGTTCCGTCGCGGTCCACCACGGCGGAGAGATCAGTGCCGGTGAGGGTGGCGACGGCGCCGACGAGATGGGCGCCGGTGCGGGCGTCGGTCACGCTGCCCCGGACGATGCCGGTCGCGGTGGCGCCGCCGCCGGCCCCGGTTGGGGCAGCAGTGTTCCCCGCCGGCCGGGCCGGCGTGGGAGTGGGGGTGCGATTGACCGTGAGTGTGCCGGTGCGCGGATCCTGGACGGCGTTTAGGCCGCTGCCGGCGAGCAACCGGCTGGCGGCGTCGAGGGCGGTGAACTCCCCGCGGACCACCGGGGTGCGCAGACCGGCGGTCATTTCGGTGGCGAAGAGGACTTCGGTTCCCGTCTGGGTGGCGAGGCGTTTGAGGGAGGTTTCGACCTCATCGGCGGGCAGGTCGACCCGGTGGCGCGTGGCGGCGGGAAGCGCGGGGAGGACGAAACACACCCCCAGGGTGAAAGCGAGGAGGGTTCGGTGAAGACCGTGGGGCAGCGAGGTGACGGCGGACATGGTGAAGGCAGTGGGGAGGGCGGACGCGGGCGCAGTTCGTATCCCCAAAGAATGACGAACGACGCGCGAAAATCCCTGCAGCCGGCAACCGCGAAAAAGACCGGGGACATTCCGGATCCCGTTTCCGGCCGGCCGCCGCGGCGGGAGGTCTCGGCCACTCCAGTCAACAGAACAGGATTGGCCGGGTGCGCTGCCGCCTCAGCGGCGGCGATCAAGGATGAGCTCTCCGGCCTCCCCGGGTCGCGCGGTCACACCGTAGTTGGCCTGCAGAAGCTGGAGCAGGGCGTCGACGTTGTCGGCGCGGACGATTCCGCTCACGCGCACCTCGGCGAGCTGCGGCTCCCCCAGGGCAAGCCGGTACGGGCTGTGCCGGTTGAACAGGATCAGAGCCTCGCCGAGACGGGTCGCGGAAAACTCGAGGCGGGGCGCGCGCCACTGCAGGCGTTCGCTGATCTCGGAAGCGCTGAGGTGCGTGATCTGCAGAGGTGGCAGGACCGGGGGAGGGTCGCCCGGGAGGCGCCCGATCACCGCCCGCGTGCCGGCGTCGAGCACGGCGAGCGGCCTCGCCGGGGCGGCCGGGCGGGCGGTGAGGATGGGTTCCGGTCGCTCGACGGCCACGCGACCCGCAGTCACCAGCACCGCAACGTCCTGCTCATCCATCTGGACGGAGAATGCCGTGCCGATGGCGCGAACCGCCACGCCGCCCGCCGAGACGATGAAGGGTCGCGCGGGATCCTTCCGGACGGTGAAATGGCCCTCGCCGCGCACCAGGGTGAGACGGCGGGCTTCCGGGGTGAATTCGACCGCAAACTGTGCCCCGTCGCGAAGTTCCACCTGGGAGCCGTCGGGCAGAGTGTGGCGGGCCGGCTCCAACACGAGGGCCGGCCGGCTCGCCGGGGCGGGTCGGCCTTGCTCCGGCCCATCCCACCAGACTGCGGTGGTGACGAGCAGCGCGGCGAGTCCCGCCAAGGTCCCGCGGCGTCGCCGCCGGCGTTGTGCGCGCCGCTGCAACTCGGCGACGAGTTCCGCGGCCCGGCCGCGGGCCACCGCCCAGTCGAGGGCGCTGGCGCGTTCGGAGGGATCCGGTTCAGTCATGATCGTACCAACCGCGCACGCCCCGCTTCCGGAGATACTCCTCGCAACGGGCCAGCCCGCGGGCGAGGTGCGCTTCGACCGTCTTTTCGGACAGGCCGAGGCGGGCGGCGGTGTCCCGTTGGGAGAGCTGCTGCAATTTGCGGAGGATCACGACTTCGCGGCAGCGGGGCGGCAGGGCATCGATGGCGTCGGCGAGGGCGAGAAGTCTCGCGTGGTCATCGGCGGCCCGCGCCGGATCGCTGTCATGATCCAAGACGGACAGTCCCGCCCAATCCCTTAACGGGGTGATCGGCGAGGCGAAGTCGCGCCGCACCCAATCGAGGGCGAGGTTGCGGGCAATGCGGAATAGGAACGCGCGGCCGGAGCGGACGGGTTCGCCGGCGCGGGCGCGCCAGAGGCGCAGGAAGGACTCCTGCACGACATCGTCGACATCACGCACGCCGGGGAACGCGCGCCGCAGGTAGGCGCGAAGGCTGGCCTCGTGCGGGTGCACCTCCTGCACGAACCACTGGGCCGGGTCGGAGGAGGCCGTGGCGGGCGCGCCCGGGTTGGGCCAGGGGGGACGGTCGGATTTCGCGGGAGGCATGACGGGGCGCTGAACGGAAGAGAGCCGGATCGGACACGGATTCAAGGACACAGTCCGGGGAAGGTCGCGGGCGGTGTCTTTCGGATGGCGGTCGGGGCGCGGGACCTTACGGTCCGGCGCATGGCTTCATCCAGGATTCGTTGTGGCGTGGCCGGGGTCGGCTCGCTCGGGCAGCACCATGCGCGTATCTATGCCGCGCTCCCGGCGGCGGAGTTGACGGGCATCTACGAGCTCAACGACGCCCGCGCCGCGGAAGTGTGCGCGCGGTACGGTTGCCGGCGCTTCGCGTCCCTGGAGGAACTGGGGGCGGCGTGTGATGCGGTGTCGGTGGTGGTGCCGACGGATCGCCACGCGGAAGTGGCGCTGCCGCTTCTGGCGCGGGGCGCGCACGTGCTGATCGAGAAGCCCCTGTGCGCATCGCTGGAGGAGGCGGAGCAGGTGCTGGCGGCGGCGCGGGCCGCGAACCGCCTCGTCCAGGTCGGTCACATTGAGCATTTCAACCCGGTGATGAGCTTCCTGGAACAGGAGATCGACGAGCCGCGTTACCTCACGGCCGAGCGGCTCGCACCGTACCAGCCGCGCGGTACCGAGGTTGGCGTGGTACTGGACCTGATGATCCACGACATCGGGATCGTGCTCGCGCTGGTGAAATCGCCGATCGCGCGCATCGACAGCGTGGGGGTGACGGTGCTCTCGAAGAGCGAGGACATCGCCAATGCCCGCCTCCAGTTCGAGAACGGCTGCGTCGCCAACCTCAGTGCGAGCCGGATGAGCACAAAGAAGGCGCGCGAGATTCGCATCTTTCAGGGCGACTCGTATCTGTCGCTCGATTTCATGAACCAGACCGGGCACCTCGTGAAGAAGAGCGATCTGGTGGCCTATGCGCTGAAGATGAAAGTGGGGCTGGTGAAGCCGGGGGATCTCAGCGCGATCCCGGTGCGCGAGATCCCGATCGAGAAAGGGGAGCCGCTGGCCCTGGAGCTCGCACACTTTGTCGACAGCGTGGCGCAGGCGCGGCAGCCAAAGGTGGGCGCCGCCCTGGGCAAGAGCGCGCTGGAGGTGGCAATCGCGATCACCGAACAAATCATGGCCGCGGAGGGGAGGCGTTGACGGCGGCACTGCCCTTTCGACTGGCGCCGCCGGCTGGGGACAGGGTCGACCTGCTGGTGGTGGCCGGGGAGCATTCCGGCGACGAGCATGCGGCGCGCCTGGTGCGGGAGGCGCGGGCCCGGCGGCCGGGACTGGCGGTCGCGGCCCTCGGCGGCCCCCAGCTTGCGGCGGCGGGCGCACAGTTGCTGCACGATCTCACGGCGACGTCGGTGGTCGGGCTGGTCGAAGTGCTGAAACACTATTCGTTCTTCAAGGCGCTGTTCGTGGAGACCCTCCGGTGGATCGCCGAGCACCGGCCGCACGCGGTGTGTCTGGTTGATTATCCGGGCCTGAACCTCCGGCTGGCGGCCGCGTTGCGCGAGCGGGGGATCTCGGTGCAAGGCGGCGGCCCGGTGCGGGTGCTGTATTACATCTCGCCGCAGATCTGGGCCTGGAAGGCCGGCCGGCGCTTTGCCATGGCACGCGACCTCGACGCGATGGCGGTGATCTTTCCGTTTGAACCGAAATGTTACGCCGATACGCCGCTGCCGGTCGAGTTTGTCGGCCATCCGTTCGTGGCCCCCGACTACGCGCCGCCGGTGCGCTACGATCCGCAGGGTCCGGTGCTGCTGCTGCCGGGCAGCCGGCGGCAGGCGGTCAGCCGGATCTTCCCCGTGTTGCTGGCGGGCTTCCGCGAGTTTGGCCGGGGTCGGGCGGTGGCGTTGTATCCCAGCGACGACATCCTGGCGGTGCTGCGCGCGGCTTCCCCGTCTGACCGCGTCGAACTTCGCCCGGTGGGAGGAGAGCCCGGCGGGGGAGAACCCCTCGCGGCCTCGGCCGTGCTGACCTCCAGCGGCACCATGTCGATGCACTGCGCGCTGGCGGGCATCCCGGGTGCCATCGCCTACCGGGCCAATCCCATCACCTACCTCCTCGGACGCCTGCTGGTGAAAATCGAGCACCTCGGCATTGCCAATCTCCTGCTGGCGGAGCCGATGTACCCCGAGTACCTCCAGGGGGCGGCGACTCCGCGGGCGCTCGCGGAGGAACTGCGCCTCGCGTCGGACGATCCCACCCGGATTGCCCGCACCGCCGCCCACGCGGCCCGGTTGCGTGCCCTGTTGAGCGTGCCGGCCAGCGGCACCGCGGCGGACTGGCTGTTGCGGCGGCTGGAATGAACGCCGGGCGCCCGGGCGGGGAGGCCGCGCCGACGAAAATTCCGCCCGGGATGGAGTTTCGGGATTAAATTCCCGGCCGAACGCGCCGATATGCGTTCAGTCTCCGATCCAACGCCTCACTTCCATGCCTACCCTCGTGGCAATCAACGAAGAGCTGATCCGCTCCTACATCAACCGTGCGGTCGGCGATGTTTTCCGGACCATGCTCGGCCGCGAGCCCTCCTCGAGCTACCACGCCGACTCCGCCGAGGCGGCGCGACTCCAGGCCGTCGAGGGCAATCGGCCGCAAATTGTCGGCACCGTCGGCTTTGTCGGCGACATCAACGGCCTCATCTACCTGCACCTTGACCTCGCCTTCGCCCGCCTCTGCACCAGCCACCTGCTGGGCATGTCCGATGCGGAGCTCAACGAGGCCGGGGACGATGTGATCAATGACGCCATCGGCGAGCTCACCAACATGACGGTCGGCACCTTCAAGAACGCACTCTGCGACGCCGGCTATCCCTGCAAGCTCACCATCCCTTCAATTGTCCGCGGCAGCAATTTCGTCATCGAACCCATCAGCTCAGTCACCCGCCACATCTACTACTTCGAGTGCGAACAGCACCGAGTGGTCGCCGATGTTCTCATCCAACGCGACGAGTAGTTCCGCCCGCCATCCCATGCGCTACAAAGTCCTGACCGTGGACGACTCGAAGACCGTCCGCATCATCGTCAAGAAGGCCTTCAAGCCCTTCGATGTCGAAATCCTCGAAGCCGCCAACGGCGTCGAGGGCCTGGCCGTCGCTGCCAAAGACGGACCCGACCTCATCCTCCTCGACATCACCATGCCCGTGATGGATGGCGTCGAGATGCTCACCAAGCTCAAGGCCGATCCGGCGTTGAAAGCGATTCCGGTGATGATGCTAACGGCCGAGGGCGGGCGCGACAACGTCCTCAAGATCGCCAAGATTGGCATCCGCGACTACCTCGTAAAACCCTTCAGGGAGGAGGTGCTGCTGGAGAAGTGCGGGCGCATCATTGACCTCAAGCCCCTCAGCGACGCCCCGGCGAAGTCGAAGTCGATTCTCGACCCGGCCGACATCCTGGTGGTTGAGGATAAGCCGGTGATCGTGCAGCAAATCCAGGACGGGTTGAAACACACGCCGTGGAAGGTGCGCGGGGTCGCCACCCAGGGCGAGGCGATCGACACCTGCGCCAAGGCGCCGCCCGATGTGGTCATCGTTTCACTGTCGCTGCCCGAGGACGGCGCGTTCACGCTCTTCCGGCTGCTGCGGACGAATGTGAAGACCAAATACACCCCGATTTTCGCCCTGGTGGTGAAGACGGAGACCCAGCAGCAGCAACAGGCGCAGGCGGTCGGATTCTCGGCCATCGTCACCAAGCCGATCGACACCGCGGACCTCGAGTCGAAGATCGCCAAGGCGATGAACCTCGACACTTCGCAGCGCTACTACTCGGTCGAGCACCAGTGTCTGGTGATGCGCCTGCCGGAGAACTGCTCGGCCCCTGTGCTCGCCGAGGCCGCGCACTACCTCAAACCGAAGTTCACCGAGGCGGTCGACGCCGGACTGAGCAAGGTGGTGATCGATGTTCACCAGCTCCGCACCCTGCACATGGGGGTGATCAAGCTCCTGTTCCAGGCCATGCAGACCTGCCGCGACCTCGCACTGCAATTCGCCCTCGTGGCCAACCCGCAGATTATCTCCGAGTGCAAGGGTTTTGAGGATACGCGCGGCTGGACCTTCTACGAGACGCTGGACGACGCCAAGGCCAACCTCGGCCGCGCGGCCGCCGCGCCCCAGCTCGCCGCGGTGTAGATCTTTCGTCAGGGGATGTGACGGATTGAGCCGACGGGCGGTGTGCCGAGTGCACGCCGCCCGTCTTTTCTTCGGCCGAGGTTCGCGCGCCGGCCGCACCACGAACGAACCGGGGGAATCCAATGCCCCGCGGGTCGCCGTGCGGCGGTGGCAGGCTTCCCGGGCCTTCGGAGGCGGCGCCGACCTCCGTCCGGGGCTCAGCCCTGCTTCTTCGCCGCCGGCGGCGGTCGCGGCGTCGCCGCCGTGATCATCCGGATCACGTAGTAGGTAACGCGGGTGTCCCCGGCGTTGCGCATGCCGTGCAGTTCATTCGAGGCGAAGAAGAAAAGCGAGCCGGGCCCGGCCGGGCGCTGGGCGACGCCTTCAATTGTCGCCTCCAGCAAGCCCTCCTTCACGACGACAATTTCGTCATCCGGGTGACGATGCGCACCGTGCGCCGCCAGTCCACCGTTCACCGTGGTGGCGTGGCAGCTCAGGCTGTCCATCGTGCAGGTCGAACCCCGCAGGATCTGCCGGCTTTCGCCGGTCGGGCGTTTCACCACCGGGAGTGTGCTCCAGTCGAACCCCGATGACTTGAGCGTGGGTGCCTGGTGATGCTTCCCGGGATGGTGCGTTGTCGGGGTCGTGAACCGAATCGTCCAGCAGGTCACCCGTTCGTTGCCGGCGTTGCGCAGTTCGCCCGCGTCGCGGGCGTCACGAAAGATCACCGAACCGGGGCCGAACGTCTGACTCTGTCCAGCGAGGCGCACCTCCATCCGGCCTTCCTTGACCAGGATCAGTTCCTCCGGCATCGGCTGGAGCGAAGCGGACCACGACTGCCCGGGGGCGAGCGTGAGGAGCTGGCACTCGAGTCGTTCGAGCGTCGGCGTGCGGTGGTCCGCGATGTCGCGCCGCTCGCCCTGCGGGGTGGTCGCGACGGGGAATTGTTCAAAATGGAACACCTGCGATGCCAGGGTGGGCCGTCCGGCCGGCGTGCCGCCGGCCGGAGTGACGGGGAGCACGACGGCCAGCAGCAGGAGTGAGGCGAACGTGAAACGGGGAGGTGAGAACGGAGAATGCATGGGGCCGCGGGAGTGCTAAGGGACGGCGGGACACGATCGAGCCGGAATCGGACGCGCCCGTGGTCCGGAGTCCCCGGGCCTGCGCGCCGCGTCGCGTCGGGAGGAGGTTTCGAGGTGACATCGCGCAGGCGACCGCGCACGTTGCCGCCCCGCCGTGACGCTCTTCGCCTTTTATCTTGTCGTGATTACCCTGGGAATCCTCAGCATGGGGTTCCAACTGCTCGCTTCGCGGCTGCTCAATCCACACTTCGGTTCCTCGATCATCGTTTGGGCCTGGTTGATATCCACCTTCCTCGCGGCGTTCAGCGCCGGTTCCATGATCGGTGGCTGGATCAGCAACCTCCCGCCGGGACCGCGGCGGCGCGGCCAATGGGGGGGGGCGATGCTGGCAGTGATCACCCTCGCGCTCACGGCCTTTTTCGGCCGCGGCATGCTCTCCTGGATTGAGGAGTCGTTCACGGAAATGAGCGTGGCGCTGCTGGTGTCGTGCCTGGGCATCTTCTTTCTGCCCGTGGCCGCGCTCTCGACCTTCGGCCCGCAGTGCGTGCAGTTCCTGGCGTCACGCGGCACGCCGCCCGGCAAGGCCTCAGGCATTGTTTATGGGGTGAGCACGCTGGGCAACATCGCGGGCGTGATGCTGACGGCCTTCGCCCTGATCCCGCATTTCCGCGTCTCAACCCTGCTTTACCTCTGGCTTGCAGTCGCCGGGGCAAGCCTCGCCGCCCTGGTGCGTCTGCTCCGTCTTTCCCCTGCCGCATGAAATCGCTGCGCCTCCTCCCGCGTCTCGCCACCCTCGCCCTGCTCGCCGCCGCCCTCGGGCGGGGGCAGGATCTGGTCGAGCGTTTCGACACCCCCTACAACAGCCTGACGGTCGAGCGGCGCGGCGACATCGTCGAACTGCGCGCCCGGTTCCGCGGCAGCGAGGCGCTCGAGTCCGCCGTTGATCTGTCCGATCCCTTGCGGCTCGTGGTGGCGTACACGCGATCGCTCTACAGCGCGCTGTTTTTTCACCCGAAACCGCAGCGAGTGCTGATGGTCGGGCTGGGCGGCGCGGGGTTTCACCGGCTGTTCGCCGAGGCGTATCCGCAGGCGCTGCTCCATACTGTGGAGCTTGATCCGATGGTATACGAACTCTGCCGCACGCGCCTGCAGTTCAAGCCCACGGCGCGGACGCCGGTCACCATCATGGACGGGCGCATGTTCATCAAACGCGACCGCGAGCAGTGGGACTGGTTGATTCTCGACGCCTTTCGCGGGGACTTCGTGCCGCCGCATCTCAAGACGGAGGAGTTCTATCGTGAGTGCGCCCGGCGGCTGACGGATCGGGGCGTGTTCGTGTCCAACCTGCATGCGACCAGTGCGCTGTATTATTCCGATCTTAAGACCATCCAGGCGGTGTTTCCGCAGGTGGTGTTGTTCAACACCGATGGCCGGGGTAACGTGATCGCCTGCGCCGTGAAGTACCGCACCCCGGTGATTATCGATCCGTCGAAGTGGCCCGATCCGGCGACCTTGCAGCAAGCGGCATTTGCCGGCCGCCTCGATCTTGCGGCCATCAAGGCGGAGCACATCCCGATCCCCGCCGAAGCCGTGCGGGAGGCGCAGGTGCTGAGCGACGACTTCGCCCCGGTGGAGTTCCTGAATACACTCAAGACGAACAATTCGGGGCTCAAGTAGTCCTGCCCCGGCGCGGGTGCGCGGAGGGCGCTCTCGCCGGCGGGAAAGCGCGCGCCCGGCACCCCGCTGAACCGAGGCGCGCTACGGTGCCCGGAGGTCGAAGCAGGCGATCTCCTGATCGTTGCGGACATAGATCCGGCGGTTGGCAAACGCCGGGTGCGACCAGTGCACCGGACGGCCGCCGGCGCGGTTGGTGGGATCGAGCAGGTGGGCGCGGCCGATCTCCTCGTAGCCCGCCGGCGTGAGCCGGGCGAGGATGAGATCCCCGAGTTCGTTGTAGAGGAAGAAGCGATCCTCGTGGCGGATGAGGAAGGCGGTCGCCCAGCGCGCCGGCCGGCCCGCCGCCGTGGTGGGCGCGAGCGTTTCCCAGAGTCGTTCGCCCGTGTCCAGCCGGAGGGCGCGCAGATGCCCGAAGCTGCACACGCCGTAGATGTGGCCATCGTGGAGGAACGGCGTGCTCATCAAGCCGTGCAGACCCTCCGGCCGGTTTTCGCTGGGGCCCTTGATCGTCCAGACTTCGGATACGGCCGGGCGATCCGTCGCGAGGCGCAGCAGCTTCGAACCATCGAAGAACGCGGTTGCAAACAGGTGGTCCCCGAGTCGGCGCGGCGTGGCGATGGCGTGTCCGAGCTTGGTCTTGAACGGCACGCTCCAGTATTCGCGGCCGGTCGCGGGGTCGAGCCCGCTCAACGCCTCCGTGTCCCAGACCACGAGCTGTCGCGCCCCGCCGGCTTCGATCAGGATCGGCGAGGCGTAGCCGGGTTCGCGGGCGCGGCCGCTCCGCCAGCGTTCGGCGCCGGTCGCTCGATCGAACGCCACCACGGTCTGCCCCTCGCCGCCGACCAGGCAGATGACCCGGTCGCCGTCGACGAACGGCGCCGCCGCGAAGCCCCAGAGCTGGGTCTTCGCGCCGTAGTCGCGCTTGAAATCCTTCGCCCACAGCACGCGGCCGGTTGCGGCTTCAAGGCAATGCAGGTGTCCCTCGGCGCCGAGGGTGAAGACCCGATCCTTGTCGACGGTCGGGCTCGCCCGCGGGCCCGAGGCGTAGCTGATGTGGTAGTCGCAGTCGTAGTCAAACTGCCAGCGGAGGCGGCCATCCGCCTCGTCGAGGCACACCACCCGTTCGCGCCCGGTTTCGGAGTTGCGGGCGAGCGCGTTGCCGGGATTTCCGCGGACCTGCGAGGTCGGTCGGTCCAGCAGGTAGACGCGGCCGGCCGCGACCACCGGGCCGCTGTAACCGGCGGCGATGGGCGTGCGCCAGCGGAGGGGCGGGCCGCCGGGCGGGAAAGTTGGCAGCACGCCGGTCTCGCGCCACACGCCGTCGCGTTGCGGCCCCTGCCACTGCGGCCAGTCGTCCGCAAGCAGGGGGCCGCCCAGGGCTGCGGTGGCGAGGGCGGGAAGGAGCAGTCGCGGGAGGAGGGTCATAAGCAGATGGGGCGCATCTTGGCGCCCGAGGGACGGGCGCAGCCGCGGGAAGGCGCGGCAAGCCGAGTTCGTCGCGGGTGCCGGCCCGGCGGCGGCAGGCAGGAGGAAGCGAAGGTGGTGCCGGAGCGACGGAGGCGCATAGGGCAGGTGCAGGCCGAAGTTGAGCCAGCCCTTTTCCCCGGCTCAATGGCGAAAGGGGCGACCCGCCGGGCGCTGCCGGGCGGGTTGCTTCTCAACCCGGCAGGGCAAGCCAGCCCGGACCTGGGGTGGGTTGAGGGAACTGGCGCGCAAGTGTGCCGGCATGCGTGCGGCGATGCGCGGCGGCCTTCATCCGAAAGTTGGCGTGAACTCCGGGCCTTGCCCCGGGTCTTCAGCCGTCTACCACTCTCACTCTCACCCATGAAATTCCTATCGCGTCTCCGCCGTTCCCATCCGTCCGTCTGGCTGATTTCCTCCTTGTTGCCCTTGCTCGCCGCCGGCGGCTGCACCCAGGTGCAGGTCGATCCCGAGACGCGCGGCGAATACCGCCTGGGCGAATTGCAGGTCTATGCGGATCGCGACTTCGCCACGGTGCATGCGGCTGTCGGCCGGGGTTTCAAGGACGCCAAACTGTTCCAGACGCAGGACGATCGCAAGGTGGTGGAGGCGGAACTGCGGGCGCGGGATGCAACTGACTCGCTCGTGATTGTGAAAATCAAGGAAGTGGGGCCGAAACGCACGAGCCTCAAGATCCGCTACGGCGTGCTGAAGCCCGACTTGCCCGCCGCGCAGAGGCTGTACGACGCCATCAAGCGGCAGCTCTGACCCCGGGGCACGACTTCCGCTCCTCCCGGCCAGACACCAGGTCAGGGCGGCAGCGGGCGGCCGGCCGCCCGGTCGGCGAGAAAGTCGCGCAGCGCCTGGAGACCGGCGGCCGGGTCGGCGACCTGCGGCAGGGTGGCCCGCTCCATCGGACAGGGGCCATCGCCGCGGCGGTTGAGGATTTGCGGCACCCGGCGATCGGCCCGGCACGGCAGGCCATGACGGGCCAGCAATCGGAGGGCGGGTTCGCTGACGACCCGCGTATCGATGGCTTGGAGACACGCATGCACGGCGATCAGCGCGACGGCATTGCCGACGACCTTGTCGGCCAGGCTCGCCCCCCGCAGGCCCGAGCCGAGACGGTCGCTGGCGGCGAGGAGTTCCCGCACGCCGTGATCATCACCGGTGGCAAGCACCGTCCCGTCGCGCACCAGGACGAAGGCGCGGTTCCCGTCGTCGAGGAGCCGGCGGGCGAGGGCGAGGTCGGATTCGGGCGGATTCATGGCTGCCGGTCCCGGGTCGGGCGATCAGGCGGTGGCCGGTCCGCCACCGCCGGGGCCGGCGGGCGGGAGCCGGAGGGCGAGCCAGTTGAGGAAGACAAGGATGGCGATGCCGGGGAACGCGAGCGTGAGGGTGGTGGCCGCCCAAGCGAACGGGGCGCGTCCGCCAATCAGCGCGGGATGCAGGAGGGCGGCGAACAGCGAGGCGCCGAGGGCGAGGAGATAGGCGGGCGCGGCGAGATACCAGCGGCGGCCGACACGGGCGAGGAGCAGGCGCAGCGCGGCAACGAAGACGACCAGTTGAAGCGTCATGACCACGCCGGTGCGCGGGAGCGGATGCCCGGTGAGCAGCCAGTTTGCCCAGGGGGCGAGCAGGGCGACGCCAAACGCGGCAGAGGTGCGACCGAGCAAGGCCGCCAGCAGAGGTGCGTAAAACATCGGCAGCAGGCGGGCGCCAATCCGGCTGTCGTCGGGCACCGGCAGCACGTGGATCAGGAACGGGAACAGCAGCGAGAGCACCAGGCCGAGGCCGAGTTCGCCGACCCAGGCGGCCGGCAGCAGACGGGGCAGGGCGGGGGCAGGAGAGTGCGCCATGGCAATGGAGAGGTCTTGGGCGCGAGTCAGAGGATGAGTCCCGCGCGACGCTTGAGCGCCAGCACGCGCTGGTACGAAACATCGATGCGCTCCTCTGTCAGCCGGCCGTGGGTGACCGCCCGTTCAAGGATGCCCATCACCCGCGGCACAAGGTCGGGATCGTAGCTCAGGCTGTTGCCAAAGCAGAGCACGTCGACGCCCGCTTCGAGGGCCAGCGGCACGGCGTTGTCCAGTCCGTACTGGCTGGTGATGGCGCGCATCTCCAGATCGTCGCTCGCAACGACCCCGTCGAATCGCAGTTGCTCGCGGAGCAGCCCGGTGGTGATCGCGCGCGACAGGGTGGCGGGCCGTTCGGGATCCAGCCGGGCGTGAAAGACGTGCGCGGTCATCACCGCGTCGCACAGGCCGGCCTCGATCAGCCGGCGGAATGGGACGAGTTCGTCCTCGTGCCAGGAGGCGGTGACGTCGACGAGGCCGAGCCGGGTGTCGCCGCGGGAGCTCCCGTGGCCGGGGAAATGTTTCGCGCAGGTCAGAACCCCGCGGTCGCGGTGGGCGCGGACGTATTCGGCCGCGTGACGCGCGGCGATTGCGGGGTCGGGGGAAAAGCTGCGGCCCTTGCCCCGGATGATGGGGTTGTCCGGGTTGAGATCGAGGTCGACGACGGGTGCAAGATTCCAGTTTAAGCCGACGGCCTGCAGGGTTTCGGCGATGACGGCGGCCTGGCGGTAGGTTCCGGGCAATTGATCGATGCGACCGAGATCCTCGGGGGAGACCGTGGCGGGAAATCCGCAGTCGGGCTTGAGGCGGTTGACGCGGCCGCCCTCCTGGGAGATCGAGGTCAGCAGCGGAAGGCGTGCGTGGCATTGCAGGAAACCGAGCAGCCGCCGCACCTGGTCGGGCGAGGCGATGTTGCGCCGCCGGAGCGTGTGATCGGCCATCTCTTGCTCGAAGAGGATGACGGCGCCGACGCGAAATTCTCGGATGTCGCGGACGATGAGGGCGCAGTCGTCGGGCTCGATTCCGCGGAAGCCGACGTTGAGCAGTTGCCCCAGTTTTTCGCGGAGGGTGGGCTTGGCGGGGGGCGCGACGGGCATGGCGGTCAGTGCGAAGAGCGAATGCGCCGGAGCGGGCTCACGACAATCCCAATCCGGCAGCGGCGTTGCCATGGATGGTCGGAGCCTGCATTGAATTTCGGGCATGAAATTCTGGCTGATTCCGATGGCGTTTGGGTTGGTGGCAACCGGGCCGGTCTGCAGCGCGGAGTCCGGGACGGGCGCACTGGTCCGGCGACTGAGCGCGCCTGGTGAACAGGTGTTCTTTGGTTATTACGATGTGCCGGCGGTGGACGTGAGCGGGCGGCTGCATCTCGCGCACCGGGTGCCATTCCGGGATCGGCTTCCGACGGCGGCAGACGAGGCGGAACTCGGCACTTACGCGCTCGACGGCGGCGGCGGGTTCCGGCCGTTTGCGCGGACGCGCGCGTGGAACTTCCAGCAGGGCGCGATGCTGCAATGGCTGGGAGACGGTTCCGGACGCGTCTTCTACAACGAGGTGCGGCCGGACGGAAAGGACTACCGCGGCGTGCTGTACAATCTTCGGAGCGGGGCCCGCACCTACACGGATCGGGCGCTGGCCAACCTGTCGCGCGACGGCCGCTGGGGGATCGCGATTGATTTCGACCGCCTGCATGATTTTCGGCCGGGTTACGGCTACGCGCTGCACGATGATCCGCGCGCCAGCGTGCGCCATCCGGCCGACGATGGCGTGTGGATTTGCGATTTGCGGACGGGCCGCAGCCGGCTCGTGCTCAGCCTCGCGGCGCTCCATGAACGGGTGCAGGGATTGTCGCCGCTCTTCGAGGAGAAGCTGCTGATCAACCACATCACGTTCAACCCCTCCGGGAACCGTCTGGTGCTGCTGTTGCGGAACTTCGCCCCGGCGGGACCGCGGCCAAAGGGTCAGCCGGCGTGGCGGACCGTGGTGTTCAGCGTCGGGCGCGACGGTCGCGAACTGAGGATGCTGGTGCCACCGGGCATGGCGTCGCACTACCACTGGCGCGACGACTCGACGATTGTCTTCTGGAGCGATGGGCCGCAAGGAGCGCAGCTCTACGAAATCACGGACGCGGCCACTCCTCGCTACACGGCGCTCGACACCGCCTTTTTCAAGCGCGATGGCCACTGCAGTTACTCGACGGACGGACGCTGGATGCTCTACGACAGCTACCCGGATGCGAAGCGGCTGCAACGGCTGTGGGTCTACGATCTCTCGGCCCGTCGGGGCGACGAACTAGGGCAGTTCCTCTCTCCGACGGTCCCCGTGGTCGACGTCCGCTGCGATCTGCATCCGCGCTGGCTGCCCGACGGGCGCGTGAGCTTCGACTCGACCCACGAAGGCTTCCGCGGGTTGTACGTGACGGACGTGCGCCGGTAGCCGGGACAAACGGCTTTACGCCGCGGTGTGGATCGCGAAGAGTGCCTGCGAGTCCGCCGTCCCTTTCGTGCCGGTCGGACTCGGGAGAACGACTCCATGAGAACTGGTGTGCGTGCGCAGTGGGCGGGTGCCGTGGGTGCCGCCCTCGTGAGTTGGGCTGGAGCCCGAGCCCAGATCGTTGTCAACGGCGACTTCAATCAACCTGCTATTGTCGGCGCGGGGCAGAGCGCCCTGGTCAGCGGTGATCACAAGATGATCATCACCAGCAACGGGGTGCCGGGATACGTCGACGCCATTTCCGGGATCGCGGGCTGGACGTACGCGTTGCCCGGCTGGGGAGGGAGCTGGGTGGGGGTCTGGTCGGATCATGGCCTGTCGTGGTCGACCGCGTTCAGCAATGGAGACGGCACCCCGGCGGCGCACATCAACAACTGGGAGCGAACGATGAGCCAGACCGTCCTGGGCAGCCTGAGCGGAGGCACCACGTACACTGCCACCTTCCAATTTGGTACGCCGGCGGACGGAGGGGCCGGCCGCGCCGGCCTGTTCATGCTGATCGCGGGCACGATGGACGCGGGAAATCCGGATGTGCTCGCCCCTGGTGCAACCATGCTCGCATCGTACCTCGTCGGGAATACCGACTGGACCGGAGTGCCGCCCAGCGCCATGGTGCCGACGGGTTTCTGGGGCACGTTTGCGTTGTCGCACACCGAGCCGGTGGGAGGCGCGCACGTCGGGCAGCCGCTCACCATCGCGTTTCGCACGCTCACCAGCTCCGTGGGATCCACCTACTGGGACAATATCAGTGTGAGCGCGCTGGCGATCCCCGAGCCGCCGGTACTGCTCCTGCTCGGGGCAGGTGGCACGTGGTGCGCGACCGTGTGGACCCGCCAGCGGGGTGGGCGGCGCGGCCCCGGCGCTTAGCCTGGCCGCTCAAGGGCGACGCGGATGCCGCCAGCGGAGCGAGCGGAGTTCTTGACCTGACGGATGCATGCCTTGGAGTTCAGGTCAACCATCCTCGGAAGTCGGCTAATCCTGCTGCCCCATGAAATTGCTCGTTCGAACGATCCTCGCGATGGCCACGCTGGCGCTGGCCGGCTGCTACACCAATCCGGTCACCGGCCGGAAATCCCTGGTGCTGCTGTCCCAGGGCGAGGAGGCGTCACTGGGTGCGAAGTCCTTTCAGGACATTCGGGCGAAGGAAAAGGTTTCCAACGATCCGGCGGCCAACGCCCGGCTGCAACGGATTGGCCAGCGAATTGCCGCGGTGGTGGGAGCGGACCTGCCGGGTGCGCAGTGGGAATTCGTGGTTTTCGATTCCAAGGAACTGAACGCGTTCGCCCTGCCGGGAGGGAAAGTCGGAGTCTACACCGGCCTGATGGAACTGGCGGAGAACGATTCGGAACTCGCCACCGTGATTGGCCACGAGATCGGGCACGTCATCGCCCGCCATGGATCCGAGCGAATGTCCGAGGCGATGGTCATCGCCGGAGTGGGTGCCATCGGAGGAGCGGTGGTGGAGGCCAAGACAGAGGATCAGCGGATGCGGCAGTTGTTCGAGCTGGCCTATGGGGGAGGTACCACCTTGCTGCGCGTGCTGCCGCATTCCCGGCGCAATGAATCCGAAGCCGACCGGATGGGGATCCTCTATGCCGCCAAGGCGGGCTATGATCCACGGGGCGCGGTAACGTTCTGGCGCAAGATGGCGGCGAGAAAGAAGGCCGCCGAGGCGGCGGGACGCGGTTCTGCGGGGAGCGCGCTTGACGCGCTGCTCTCCACGCATCCGACCGACGAGAAGCGAATCGCCGACCTCGAGCAACTCGTGCCGCAGGCGCAGGCGATCTACGAACAACACCGCAACCGCGGCGGCTGACCGATGCCTGGACTGACCGGGTGGCCGGTGATAGCCGGTTTTTCCGGTTGGCGCACCGGGCTAAACCCCGCACCGTGCCGCCATGTTTGATCCGACCGAGAAACTTAAGGAGTTCATCCGACACCCCAGCATCTCTGCCGATTCGCGGGCCAGACCGGGAATGCAAGGCGCTCAGGAGTTTATCTCCGGCCTGCTGCGATCGCTGGGCTTTGACGTGGAAGTTATTTACACTGATCTTCACCCGATTGTTTTGGCTCAGCGGGGTGGAGAACCGAGCTGGCCCCACATAGTAATCTACGGACACTACGATGTCCAGCCGGCCGACCCGTTGGAGCGATGGAAGACACCGCCCTTCGAACCGACCATCGTGGGAAATCGCATTTACGGTCGGGGGGCCGCTGACAACAAGGGACCGCTCATTGCGAATATCGCGGCAGTCGCGGCGGCGTTGGAGGCCAACCCCGATCTCCCGCTTCGCGTAACCTTCCTGATCGAAGGGGAGGAGGAGATGGGGAGCCCCAGTTTCCCCGCGTTCCTCGAGCGCTACGCGGGCAAACTCAAGCAAGCAGACTTCGTTTACCTCTCGGACACCGCGCTGCCCAACGAGGATCAGGTGGTGCTGACCTGCGGTTTGCGCGGCCTGACGCTGTTCGATCTGCACGTCATCGGCGCCAAAGGTGACCTGCACTCCGGGCTCCATGGTGGAGTATTGCTCAACCCCATTCAGGCGCTCGCAGAGGTCCTCGCGACACTTCACAGCCCGGATGGTCGGGTGAATGTTCCGGGCTTCTACGACGACGTCCTGGAGGTGCAGCCATGGGAACGGGACGAGCTGAAGAAACTCGGACTCGACGAAAAGAGCTACGCGGAGTTTCTTGGCATCGACTGCTTTCATCCGACCCCTGGATTCTCTCCTTTTGAATCCGCACGCTTCCAGCCGACCCTGGAGTTCAATGGGATTGGCGGTGGCTACCAGGGTGAAGGCACCAAGACGGTCATCCCGAGCCGCGCCTTTGCCAAGATCAGTTGCCGGCTGGTGCCGAACCAGAGTCCGGAAAAGATCAAGGCGTTGGTAATGCAGGCGATCCGGGTGCGGGCACCGAAAGGCATCAAGGTCGAATTCGTGGACCAGCACAAGGGCGACCCCTATGTCGTCATCCCACCCGGTCGCGCGAACACGCCGGCGGATCAATCGCCCGTGCTCGCCCGGGCGTTCCGGGCGACCGAATCTGCCGTAACAGAAATCTGGGGACGACCACCGCTCTACTTGCGGGAGGGGGGGAGTGTGCCAATTATCGCCGAGATCAAGCGGGTCACCGGGCTCGATTCGGTGATGCTTGGTTTGTTCCTGCCCGAGGACAACCTGCACGCGCCGAACGAGGGCTTCAGTCTCGACGTGATGCACAAAGGTATTCGTACAACGCGTCGCATGCTCGAACTGCTGGCCAACGCACCCTGATGAGATACTGCCGGCGACTGGTCGGAAAACAAGAGGCGCCGCGCAGGGCGGCGCCTCAGGACTGGCAGAGGGAAGATGTACGTGTGGCTGCGCGGGTCAGAGCGGCTTGGGTGCTGCCGCCGCGGGATTGACGACGATCAGATCCACTCTCCGGTCGCGGGCCATCGTGGCCTCGTCGGCGTTCCTGGCAGCCTCAAGGCTGCCCTTGGAAAGCGTCTCCAAACGTTGCGCGGGCACACCCAGGGATTCGAGGTATTTCCGGGTGGCATTGGCGCGACGATCGCCCAAGCCGAGGTTGTACTCCGCGGTGCCCCGCCAGTCGCAGTGGCCCTCCAGGAGCAGTCGGTGCGTCGGGTTCTTGTCGAGGTATTCCTTGGCGACCTTGAGCTTCTCGCGTTCCGCCGGCTTGATGTCGGACTTATCGAAGTCGAAGAGGACGGCCTGCGCCTGAAGGGCGGTGCGATTATGGCCGTTGGGGTCGAAGTCAGCTCCGCGATCAACCAGACCAGTCGTATCCTGCGGAAACGTGGTATCCATCGGCCCCCCGGCCAGCCCCGGTCCGCCGGTCTGGGGACCGAGCACGGTCGAACCCGGATGGGGACGAACCGGCTGTTTGGTGCAACCGGCCAGAACGAGCGCGAAGCCGGCGGCGAAAATGGAAATCCGATGCGGAATGAGTTTCATGAGAAAGGGAGAAGACCGAAGCCCGGAGTCATTCTCTATGGTGCACGACCGACAGGGGCGGCAAGGATTTTAGCGGGCCTGCTCAGGTCAGTTTCTTCGGCTCGATCAAGCCGATCTCCATGGCGTAACGGGTAAGGCTGGCGACGTCGTGCAAATCGAGTTTCCGCATCAGATTGGTGCGGTGGTTGTCGACTGTCTTGGCGCTGATGCCAAGCTTTGCGGCAATTCCCTTGGTGCTGTAACTCTCGGCCACAAGCTGGAGAATCTCCCGCTCCCGGTCGGTCAGGAAATCGGGGGCCGCGCTGGTCGACGGGTTGGCGACCACATTTCGCAGCAAGGCGGCCACCGCCGGGCCGAAATAATTGCCTCCGTTGGCCACCGTTTCCAGGCCCTTGCGAAATTCATACAGCCCGGCGGTCTTCTCCACGAAGCCGTGTGCACCCGCTTCCAACATCTCCCGCACCAGAACGGGGTTTTCGTGTCCGGAAAAAACCAGCACCCTCATCTGCGGAAGCCGCTTGGAAATGCGACGCAGAATGTCGACGCCGTTTAGTCCGGGCATCTTGGCATCCAACACACACACGTCGGGAGACTTTTCGAGGCACAATTGCACTGCGGTCTGCCCGTCTCCGGTCTCGCCCACCAACTCGAAATTCGGATCCAGCCGCAGGATCTCGACCAGCATTTCGCGTATGGCGATTTGGTCTTCGATGATGACGAGGCGTTTCATGCAGGGCGTGGGAAAGTGGTCCGGATGGTGGGTCGACTGGGATTCGAACCCAGAACCAACGACTTAAAAGGACGCTGCTCTACCGTTGAGCTATCGACCCAAACACCAAATTGAGAGAGGTTTATGAGGGCTTAAGAGATTCACGGTTGCGCTTTCTACACCGGGTTTCTACGCTTTTCGTGTCATGGAAAGCAAACAAGAGAAAACCCCGCTGTGGGAAACGGTCGCCGAGAATCTGTTAAGGAACACTAGCAGTGGTCGGTATTACGGGCGGTTCAAAATCGCCGGCAAGAAGGAAAAATGGATCGCCCTGAAGACGACGCGCCGCGCGGTCGCCGACACTCGCTTGACCGCTGAACGGGCGAAGATCGCAGGCACCCGGCGCGCCGTGGTTCACGTCGCCGAGGGCGCAGGCACGATGGGTGAGCTGGCCAAGATCTACGCCGACCGCCTCCGCGCGGACGCCAGTATCGGCGACAAGACCCGCCGCCGGTACCTGGAGCACGCGCAGGCGGTGATGAAGACGTGGCCCGAGTTGGCGACGATGAAGCCCGACCGGCTGACCAAGGGCGCGGTTTTGGCGTGGCGCGACCGGGTCCGGCGTGACGGCACCGGATTCGTAGCGCCCGGCACCAAGGGCCGCGGAAAGAGCGACGGCACGTCGCCGGGCACGATCAACAAGATGGTCGACGCAATCCGCCGCATGGTCGAAATCGCAATCGACCAAGGGCAACTCTCGGCAAGCCCACTGGCCGGGCGCGGCATCAAGCTACGGGTCGCACCGAAAAAGCCGCGCCTACCGTCGGTTGAAATGGTCGAGGCCGTGTTTCGCCAGATCGAGAGCCGGGGCGAGGGCAGGCCGCGCGACTGCGCGGAGCTTTGCCGCTTGCTGGCCTACACCGGCCTACGGGTGGGCGAGGCCGCCGGCGACCCCGAGAACGAGACGCCCGGCTTGCGCTGGTGTGACGTGGATTTCGCCCGCGGTGTGATGCGCGTGAACGGCACAAAGACCGACTCGTCTTGCCGTGACGTGCCGATGATTCCCGCGGCCCGGACGCTGCTGGAAAAGATGCGTGAGCGGCGCGTGGAAGGGCTGCGCGAGCTGCACGGGCCGGAAGCCAAACTGAACCCGACCGACCGGATCTTGTTTGTCTCGGAAGCACAGAAAGCACTCACGAGGGCATGCGCCGAGGTGGGCGTGGCCCGGCTCACGCACCACGATCTGCGCGACGTTTTCGCGACCACCTGCATCGAGGCCGGGGTGGACATCCCGACCGTCGCGCGATGGCTGGGGCACGCCGATGGCGGTGCGCTGCTGATGAAGACGTATTCTCACCTGCGCGATACCCATTCAATCGCGATGGCGGCAAAGGTCACGATGGGCGAAGGGAGGGCGACACCATGAGCAAAATCAAGGGGCAGCGGTACGACTTCAAGCAAGGTGTGGTCGATGCGCAAAAGCGCCGCCCGAACCTTGCGCAAGCAATGCACGGCGAGTCTGTCGAGTGGCGCGAGCGACTGTGGGCAAGTATTCTCGCATACACTGCCGACGGAGAGGACGAGATATTCTCCCCCATACTGCGGAACGTAGTCGTTCCCGAAATGCAGCGAGCGGCCAAGCGTGGAGATCACGCCGCGTTTCAGCGGCTCGCCTCGTGCGTCGAGATGAACAGCCAGCTACGGGCGGGCGCAAAGGCGGGGTGGGCAGATCCGTTAGCTGCGAAGATGGTGAACTGGGCCGGTGGGGCGCACTTCGGCGAATTTAACGTCGAGCAGTTCATTCGCGAAACAGGATCGAACGAAGATCCGAAAACGATTCGGGCGCGAGTCCGCGCATTTGGATTCAAGGCAGCACGGCGCGGCGCGCCGCGGAAGAAATAGGACATTGCCGTCCGCCGACTCCCTAATTTTTTCGGAAAGCACCGGATAGGGTGGGGGCATGGATTCGAGTATCACGCCTCCAACTGAAAACAACAGCACCGCCGCCGCTCGCGTTGAGCGGTTGGCGTACACCAAGGCCGAGCTCTGCGCCGCCACCGGACTCGCGCCGATCACGATCTGGCGACTTGAAAAGAAGGGGCTGCTCCGCCCCGTGCCAGGCATCAGGCACCGGCTTTACTCCGTCGCCGCGGTACATCGTTTCTTGAACGGAAGCGGGGTGGCACTGTGAGATCCCCCCGCACTGGCCGCGTCTCTGCATCTGGCCAACACAAGATCGACGCCGCACTGCGTCGCGGTTGGTCGCCGCGCTTCGGAATCGGTGTCGGCGAGTTCGCGCGGCGCAGAAGGGGAAAACGCGGATGAATGCGATGCTTTCACAGATTTACAG
>CAZDGC010000015.1:35707-81398 GCA_964504885.1 uncultured Opitutus sp. | reverse complement strand
AAGGAGCCGCCGCGCAAGCGGTGAATCCTACGTCGATGAGGTCTCACGCGATCCAGTTCGCCCGGTGGCGGGACGACTCTTCCGATCGCGTAGCCGCGTTGGAGCGCAGCGACAACGTGGTCTCACGGACGCCCACGCTTTCGCTCCGCTCAAGCGCGGCTACGCCGCCGTTTGCGGCGATCCCGGTTTGATTCCCCTCCCTCCCATGCTCGCCCGCTTCACCGCCCTCTACCCCGTCTGGATTGTCGCCTCGTCCGTCGTCGGCCTGCTCTGGCCGGAAACGCTCGCGTGGTTCCGCGGCCAGTGGGTGGTGTGGGCGCTGACGCTGGTGATGCTCAGCATGGGGCTCACGCTGGCGCCGGACGATTTCCGTCGCCTGCTGAAGGTGCCCGGCGCAGTCGCGCTCGGCTTCGGGCTGCAATACACGATCATGCCACTGGCGGGCTGGTTCTCCGGCCGGCTGCTCGGCCTCGAACCGGGGCTCGCCGTGGGGCTGATCCTGGTGGCGAGTTGCCCGGGTGGCACGGCCTCGAACCTGATCACTTATCTCGCCCGCGCCAACGTCGCGCTGTCCGTCGTCATGACGATGGCGTCGACCCTGCTGGCGTTCCTCATGACGCCGCTGTGGTGCGAGGTGCTGGCGGGGCAATACGTGCCGGTGGACGCGCTGGGTCTGATGCTTTCGACCCTGCAGGTGGTGGTGTTGCCGGTGCTGATCGGAGTGTTCTGCAACTGGCGGTTTCACCGGCAGGTGACGGCGGTGGCGCGGTTCGCGCCGGCGGTGGCGGTCATCGCGATCATCTTCATCGCCGGCGGCATCGTGGCGCAGAGCGCCGCCTCGGTCGTCGCGCACGCGGGGCGCGTGGCGCTGGCGGTCCTGCTGGTGCACGCGCTGGGTTTTCTCCTGGGCTACGTGATTGCCCGCCTCGTGCGCTGCCCGATCGTCACGGCGCGGACCGTCTCGATCGAGGTCGGGATGCAGAACGGCGGCATGGCGGCGATGCTGGCGAAGCAGCACTTCGCGGCGCAGGCGCTGGCGGGCGTGCCGGCCGTATTCAGCAGCGTGATTCAGACCCTCGCAGGCAGCCTGCTGGCCGCGTGGTGGAGCCGGCGGCCGGCGCCGGCGGCCGGGCCCGTGGTGGCGGTGGTCGGCCCGGCGGTCAAAACGGAGGCCCGGTGACTGCCGTGTCGACGCGCGCGGGCATCTACTACTGGAAGTGCGACCGGCCGGCCGCCTTTCACGGGACGGCGCAGGGGGCGGCGCGCGCCGCCGCGCCCGGGATGAAGGAGCAGGTGCGCGGCCTGCTGCGGCGGCACTTCGGGCGGGAGCCGGAGGCACTGGGCGACGGGGACGGGCAGGGCAACCACCGGACTTTCGTGGCCACGGTCGGCGGGACGGAGTATTTCGTGCGGATCGAGGACGGCCCCGAGCACGACGACTACCTCGCGGTGGAATCGCACGTGCTGGCGGCCGTGCGGGAGCGGGGCGTGCCGGCGCCGCGAGTCTTCGCGACGGACGCGAGCCGGCGCCAGGTGCCGTTTGCCTGGCAGATCCTCGAACGCATCGCCGCGCCCGATCTCAACCTTCACTTCAAAGCGGGCACGCTCGCGACGGAAGCGATTGCGGAGCAACTCGGGCGGCTGGTCGCCCTCTGGCAGGAGGTGCCGGTGGTCGGCTTCGGCCCCTTCGACACCGCCAGACTCTCCGTCGCGAAACAGCTCGTGGGTCTGCACTCGTCGTATCCTTCCTATTTTCACACGCGACTCGAGGAGCATCTCGCCTTCCTCGTGGTGCGGGAGTTTCTCACCCCTACGCAGGCGGACGAGATGCGCGCCACGATCGCCGCCCACCGGGAGCGGCTTGCGTTGGCGGCGCCGTGCCTCGTGCACAAGGACCTCGCGCTCTGGAACGTGCTCGGCACGGAGCGCACGATCACCGGGGTGATCGACTGGGACGACTGTGTGGGCGGCGATCCGACCGACGACCTCGCCCTGCTCGGGTGTTTTCATAACGGCGCCTTCCTGCGCGCGGCGGTGCGCGGCTACGAGGCGGTGCGCCGCCTGCCAGCCGACTGGGTGCCGCGGTTCTGGCTGCACCTGTTGCGCAACCTGATCTTCAAGGCCGTGATCCGCGTGGGCGCCGGCTACTTCAACCACGACAGCCGGTTTTTCCTGATCGGCGCGGGCGGGACCGGGGCGGCGCTGCGCGAGCAGACGCTCGGGCGCCTCGCCGCCGCGGTCGCCGGCCTGCGCGCCGGGCACGATCCTTTCTTCCTATGACTGCTGCGAATCTCGCGCGGGTGCGGCGTACCGAGCCGTTCATCGGCACCTGGCTTTCCCTTGGCTCGCCCATCATTGCGGAGCTGGCTGCGGCCTCGGGTTTCGACTGGCTGCTGTTCGACCTGGAGCACGGCACGCATTCCGACGCGGTGCTGATGGGCAATCTGCAGGCGATCAAGGGCTCGGCCGCGATGGCGATCGTGCGGGTGGGCGCGCCGCATCCCGACCTGATCCTGCGGGCGCTGGACTGGGGTAGTGCGGGCATCATGCTGCCGCACGTGGAGTCGGCGGCGGAGGCCGAGGCCTGCCTGCAGGCGATGCATTATCCGCCGCGCGGGCGGCGGGGGGTGTCGCGTTCGGCGCGGGTGTACGACTATGGCCTGCGCTCCATGCCGTCGCCCGAGAATCTCCCGCGGCCGCTGTTCTTCGCGCAAATCGAATCGCGACGGGGTGTCGAGCGGCTCGGCGAGATCGCGGCGGTGGACGGGCTCGATGTGCTTTTCGTGGGCCCGGCCGACCTTGCGTTCGACCTGGCGGTGCCGCGGCCCGGCGGGCCGGCGGCGCCGGGTTACGAGGCGTGCCTCGACGCGGTGGTCGACGCGGCGCGCACGGCCGGCAAGCAGGCGGGGATCCTGGTGCGGGCCATCGCGGACCTCGGCCCGCTGCGCGAGCGGGGCTTTACGCACTTCGCGGTCGAGTCGGACCTCGGCATCATCCGCGCGCGCTACCAGCAGGTGCTGGCCGCCACGCGCGCGGCGTGCGGGTGAGAGGACTCCGGCCCGTCGCCGCGTCTCACTCCGGCGCCGTTTCGCGCGTGCGGAGGGTACGCCCGGCCGCGATGAGCAGCGTCTCGCCGGCGCTTACAGCGTGGCGCGTGCCGCCGAACTCGAACTCCTTGGTGTCGGTGGCGAGGGCGTGGGTGCCCTCGGCATGCGTGATCACAAGGCTGGCGGGCATGGCGGGATCGAGTGCGGCACGCACCGTCCATGGTCCCAGGCGGATCTGGTCCGCCACCTCCCGGACCGGTTCGTGGAACGCCTCCGCGTCGCCCCTGAGCCGTAGTTGGATGAGCGCCAGGTAACGCATGTGCGGAGTCTTTCGATCGGGTTCGACCGTGGCGTGCCACTGGTTGGCGTACTGGATCACCTCGCGACCACTTCTCCGGCCGCGCCAGTTGTCGGCGGGCGGATCGAAGCGGTCGTCGACGGCGACGCGCAGGGGGAACGGGCCCAGCAGGTCGACCCGGCCCTGTCCGGTCGGGAGGCGCGCGTGCAGTCGTGCGCCCGCCGGTTCGGAACGCAGCCGCGCCGGGCTGTGCAGGAGCCAGCTCCACTGCGCGGGGTGGTCGGCGGCGAGTTCGTCGTAGATCACGATCGTCGACGGGCGCAGCAACGCGACGTGCCGCCGGAAACGCGTGAGTCCGGCGTCGCCGTACGCGGGTGAGGCGTCGCCGAGCGAGTAGGCAATGGTTCCGTTGTCGGCGTGGCGGGCGAGCCAACCCCAGCCGGTGGAATCGGCCACCTGGCCGCGGCCGTCGATCAGGACGGTGTTGTGACCGCGGCTGTGGTGGTACCAGCCCTTGAAGTGGGCGTCGCCATAGGCGATGTAGTAGCCGGAGTTGGCGAAGAGCCGCTGGCCGCCGAGCATGAGATTGAACGCGTTCTGGGCGGGGTGCATGTGCCCGTAGGCGCCGTACGGGCAGGCGTTGTGGGCGACGAACACGTTGCGCCGCGCGTTCGCGAGGTCGGTGTGCAGCAGGGCGAGCCCGACATCCCGGAAGGCCCGCGAGAGGGGCAGGGGGGGAGTGCCCGCGGTGGCCGGAGCGGCCGGTGGTCGGTCGCGCAACCGGTGCCACGCGAGGAGAGGCGGGAGCTGGCTCGTGCCGCCGCGGGAGGCGCGCCGGGCGTAGTCGAGGGCGGCGGCGCTGCCGCTGCGGCGGCCAAGGGTCTCCACAAAATACGCGCGCGCCGCCGAGATCGCCTTCGCGTCGTGATCGCCGTCGCCGAAACCGGCGTTCACCGAACCGGGGGGCCAGCCGTAGAGGTGGTAGTAGGGGGCGTTCTGATACCAGGGGTGCGCGAGGAAATCGACGCCGGTGAGCTGGCCCAGGCGCTGCGGCATCAGCAGCAGGGTTTCGAGATTGGTGCCGAGGTAGCCGATGCCCTCGGTCCAGCCGCCGTCGTCGCCGCCGAGGGGCGGAAAGCGGTTGAGCCAGAGCTCGTAGACATAGGCAGCCCACTGGCTCGCCTCCGGCAGTTCATGCAGGGTGGCCCAGGCGATTTCCGCCGCCTCCAGCAGGATGTGCTGCCAGACGTGGGCGTTGAAGATGCGCCCTTCGAGCCGGTTGACGTGCTGCTGGAAGAAGCGCCCGGCGCGGATCCTCATCGCCTGCCGCAACTGCTCCCGCTCCCCGGGCGTGAGCAAATCGAAGCAGGAATCGTAGGCCAGGGCCATGGTCCGCATGCAGGAGCCGTCGGCAAAATCGCTGACTCCCGGGGCGGTGTCGCCGTCGGGATCGAGGTCGGCGATCAGCCGGGCGCGGGCGACGGCGGCGCGGCCGACGGTGGTGTCACCGGTAAGCAGATACGCCGGAGCCAGGGTGGTCAGGTCCTGGGCGAACTCGCCGGCGAAGCCCTTGGCGGCCCATTTGGCGAAGTTCTTCGTCTCGAACGCCGTCGCGCCGGCCTGACTGGCCTTGGCCTGGTCGGGCCGGGGCAGCGCGGCGGAAACGAGCCGGCGCGCCCGGGCGAGGAGGGCTTCGATTTCCGGGCGGCCGGCGGCGGCGGCGCGCAACGCGGGCAGCTCGTCGGCGCGGGCGAGAATGCGCGGGTGGCCGGGCGGGATGGCGGCGAGCATGCGCGCGGACGGCGGGGTGACGAATGGCCGGGCGTCGGCGCGCACGCTGAACGTGTGGACATCCGACCAGGCGGGCGACTGGCCGGCGCGGACGACGGCGTGCTGCCAGTACCACGTGCCCGGGGTGAGGGTCTGGTGGGGGTTGAACATCGCCCAGCGCAGGCTGTCGGCGCGCTGCGTGGCACCCTCCGGAAAGGTGCGGTCGCGGGAAAGCCGCACGGCGTAGTGGCCACCGCCCAGGCTGGTGGTGGGCCAGAGCAGCGCCGGCGGGTTGACCGCGACCTGACAGCCACCGGTTGGGGTGGCGGTGGCTCGCGTGGCGGGGTGAGGGACCGGGCGTGAGATGCCGGCCGGTGCCGCGGCGGTGTTCGCCGCGGGCGGCGATTTCCGGGCGCGGCCGGACGTGGCGTCCGCGGCGCCGGCCAACCCGGGCAGAAGCAGTCCGGAGCAGAGCAGGGCAGGCAGCCACGGGCGGGCGGCGGCGACAAGTCCGCGCGCGTGACGAAGGCGCAGGGCGTTCATGGCGGCCGTGAGGCTAGGGGCGTTGGGCCGGCCGGAACAGGTCAATTGCGAGCTGGCGAGCGCGTGGGGGTGGGCGCGCGGGCGCCGCACCCGGCCAGCTATTTTTCGCCGGGAGCGGGTGGGGCGAGTTCCTGTTGCAGGCGACGCGCGGGGGGAAACCCCTCGTGCCGGCGCAACACCTCGCGCAGCAGGAGATCGGTCGAGACGGTGTCGCCGGAACGGGCCCATTCGCGGGCGAGAGCGACGGCGGACTCCGCGCGCGCCCGGTCACCGGTGAGCAGGAGGCGGGCGGCGCGGAGCAGTGCGGTGGCATCGCCGGCGCGCTGGCTGGCTTGGAGCTGTGCGAGCAGCGCGTCGGTGCCTTCGGTGGCGGGAGGAGGCGGCGGGGCGGGGGCGGCGGCGGTGGTGGCGCGTGCCTGCTCCTCGCGGGCGCGCTGGGCCTCGAGCTGGGCGCCGAGCTCCGTGGCCTGTGCCTGCAGCCACGGATTGTTCGGGTAGGTCTTGAGTCCGTAGCCGACGATTTCGACCGCGGTGGCGATCCGCCCGGCGCGGCGCAAGGCATCAAGAGTGCGGCGGTACATACCCATGGCCCAGGGTGGGCCGCGGAACAGATCGAGGAGCGCCTGCTGGGCGGGTTCGCCGGAGTCCAGGGCGGCGTCGACGAGGGCGTTGAGCCAGTTGCGCCAGATGCGGCCGGTGAACTGGCTGGCGTCGGCGGGGGGCGGGAGGGCGGCGATCGAGGCGGCGGCGTCGGTCCAGCGGCCGTGGGCGAGCTGGGAATCAATTAAATGGGCGAGGAGGGGCTCAAGGGGGTGGCCGCGTTCGCGGGCGGCGGCGACAACTTGCTCGAGGAGGGCGAGCTGGCCGATCTCGGCGAGGGGGGCGGCAACGAGCACGAGGTTGCCGGGAAAACCGCCGAAGCGGAAGAGGTAGTCGGTGAGCGCGGCCTCTGCGGCGGTGGTGCGGCTGGCGAGGGCGCGCTGGACGATGCCGTAGACGAAGGCGGCGGGTTCGTCGGGCGCGAGGCGGCGGAGTTCGGTGAGGGCGCGCTCCAGGTCGTCGAGTTGGCCGGCCTCGCGGGCGACCCGGGCCTCGAGGCGGGAGAGGTGCCGGAGGTCGGTTTCCGGCTGGGCGCGCCAGGCGGTGAGGATGGCACGGGCGTCGTTGATCCGGCCGAGTCCGAGCAGGGCGAGGATGCGACGCTCGTCGCGCATCGGTCCGGGGAGTTCCGCCTCGGCGAGGCGCAGGGCCTCGGCATGGCGGCCGGCGGCCTGAAGAGCCTCGTGACGTCGCTCGCGGAGCCAGCGCTGCTCGATGGCGAGTTGGCGTTCCGTCGCCACCGCGAGGTAGCGCTCGCTGGTTTCGGCGAGGGCGGACCAGTCCTCGGCTAGGCTGGTGAGACGAAAGAACGCGGTGAGGTAGGCGCGCCCGGGATAGTCCGCTCCGAGCCCTTCGCGGAGGGTGCGGAAGGCGAGGGAGTGCTGGTTGACGGCCTGGTAGAACTGCGCGAGGAGGAGGCGGGCGTTGAGGTCGCGCGGGTAACGGGCGAGGCCGACGCGCAGGAACTTCTCGGCGTCGAACCAGCGGCCGGCGCGGGCGAGTTCGGTGCCCTGGGCGAGGTAGGCGCGGCCCTTCTTTTCGGCGATCTCGGCGCGGCGAAGCGGATAGAGGAAGGCGTCGCCGTAGGTGAGCAGGTTGTGGGGGTTGCGCTGCCAGAACCAGAACGCGAGGCTGGTGACGGCCAGCCAGCCGGCGAGCAGCAGGGAGCCGCACCAGACCAGCAGGCCGCGCAGGCTGATGGCGATGCCGTCCTCGCGCAGGCCCTCGTGGCGATCATAGAGCCCGAACAGGCCCAGGTACCACCGGCCGCGGATGACCTTGGAGGCGCCCCAGATGATTTTGATGCGCCGCGGTGTCGACATGGGCGCAGGCAAACTTCCGCTCCGGGCGGGGTCAATCGCGACCGCCCGGGCTTTACAGCGGCGGGCGAATGTGGCTTTGGTCGCGCATGCACCCGCCCCGGCATGCCGCCTCCTCCCCTTCCGCGTCCGTTTGCGCCCTCTCGCGCCGCTCCCTGCTGCGTGGTTCACTCGCGGCCGGCGTCGGCGCGGCCCTGGGAGGGCCGGCGGTGGGCCGCGGGGCCGCGGCCGAGGTCTATCGCGCCCGTCACGGCCGCATCAACCAGTCGGTGGTCCCGTGGTGCTTCCGACCGATGCCGCTGGAGGAGCTTTGCACGCACGCGGCGCGGATGGGCATGAAGTCGGTCGAGCTGGTCGGACCCGACAAGTTCGCCCTGCTCAAGCAGCACGGCCTCGTCTGTGCGCTGACGGGCAGTCACGGTTTCGCCAAGGGCTTCGCGCGGCTGGAGGAGCACGCCGAGTGCCTGCGGGTGTTGACCGAGCGGATCGACGCGACGGCGGCGGCGGGCTTCCCGTCGGTGATCACGTTTTCCGGATTCCGGCGCGGGGTCTCCGACGAGGAGGGCATCCGGAACATGGTGAACGGCCTGAAACAGATCGCCGGCCACGCCGAGCGAAAGCAGGTGACCCTCTGTATCGAGATGCTGAATTCGCGCGTCGCGACCGAGATGAAGGGGCATCCGGACTATTTCTGCGACGACATCGAGCGGACGGTGGAGGTATGCCGGCGCATCGGTTCGGAGCGGGTGAAGGTGCTGTTCGACATCTACCACGTGCAGATCATGCACGGCGACGTCATCAGCCGCATCCGGCAGCACCGGGAGTGGATCGGCCATTACCACACCGCGGGGGTGCCGGGGCGCAACGAGATCGACGACACGCAGGAGATTAATTACCGGCCGATCATGCAGGCGATCGCGGAGACCGGGTACCGCGGCTTCGTCGGGCAGGAGTTCATCCCGCTGCGCGACAAGGTGCAGTCGCTGAGCGATTCGGTGCGGATCTGCGACGTGTGACGGGGCTGGCGCGTGGCTGACCAAGCCGTCTTTTCCCGCGGAGAAAGCCGCGGTGGCAGTCGGCCTTCGTGAGGGGCGGCCTCAGCGATTCCGGGCCCGGCGGGCAGCCGCGAGGAAGACCAGGGTCGCTCCCAACCAGAGTCCGGTACCGCCGTCTGGCACCGGCTGGCCAACGTCGCCCTCGGTGTCGCTGGAGGCGATGCGGAGGTTGTCCATCGCGCCGTATCCGCCGGCCAGCATGTCAATCCGGAGCGTCACGTTGCCGTTGGTGTTGCCAGTCGCATCCAGCGCGACGACGTGATTGGTCCAGTTGAAGGTGTACTGATTGGCTGCAGAGAGACCGCTCACGTCCGCGGAAGCCAAGGCTGCTCCCGAGGTTCCTCCGACGGCCCCGCCAGGGTTGTCATAGAGTGAAAAGCGAAACTGCGGAACGGCGCTTCCTTGCGGGGTGTAGGGCACGAAGGGACCACCCCAGCGGTCCAGATCGATGGAGGAAATGTCGAGTTGGAGATTGAGGAACTTGTATGCTCCGACATTGAACGAGAGTGATAGGATATCGTTTTGGACGTCGGAGAGCTGGCCCAGGACGTACCGCCCGGCCCGGTTCTGTGGATCCTGGAAGCCCACTCCCCAGGCTTGGGTACCGCCGACGAGCAGGGTTTCGGTGGTGTAGGTTTGAGCGAACTGGAAACCGGGGGGCTGGTTGCCGTAGAGTTGGTTGACGGTGCGATAGATATTCACATCCCCCCCATCGTTGACGAAGCCAGTGGGGTTTTCGAAGTCCTGGGTGTAGAGCAGCGTGGTCCCGGTGGCGGTGCTGGCCAGCACCGCGGCGAAAGCGAGGCAGGAGGTCGTCTTCATGGTACGGCACGTGTAAGCATCACACATGCCGACTGCTGCGCATGATCGGCTTCGAACGAATGTTCATCGCCTTAACGCGGTTTTTCGGGACGCTGCCGCAGTCCGAATGCACTGAGTGTAAGGCCGGCCGACAAATCGAGGCGTACGATTTCCGGGCATGCGGTGCGCGGTGGTTCAGGGCTGCGACGCAAGTCGGCGTGGGGGCAAGGTGAGGTTTCGATTGTCAGCGACGACGACCCTTCAAGAGTGTCGCCATGTTTGGGCTGCGCCGCTTTGCTGCCGCAGGGAGGTTGTTGTGGGGAGGGTTGCTTTTCGGAGCCGCCACCGTCCTGTCGGCCCTGCCGGGGACGGCCGCGCTGGAGGCGCGGCCGGAGTGGTCGGGCGAGATGCTGGCGGGCATCGGGCGCCTCGCGGATCGCGAGTTGGAGCGCTCGATCGCGGCGCGGGCGGCGTATTGGAAGCGCGATGACACTTCGCCGGCCGCGTATGCGCGGTCGGTGGCGCCGAACCGCGAGCGGTTGCGGGGCATCTTGGGGGCGGTGGATCCGCGGGTGGCGGGGCCGGAGCTGGAGCTGGTGGACTCGACGCGGCGGCCGGCGCGCCTGGCGGCGACGGATCGCTACGAGATCCTGGCCGTGCGCTGGCCGGTGTTCGACGGCGTGCACGGCGAGGGCCTTTTGCTGCAACCGACCGGCGCGGTCCGCGCCCGCATCGTGGTGCTGCCGGATGCCGATGAGACACCGGAGGAAGTGGCGGGGCTCGTGCCGGGGGTGGTGCGGGAGGTCCAGACCGCGCGTTGGCTGGCGGAGCGGGGCGCGCAAGTGTTGGTGCCGGTGTTGCTCAGCCGCGGTGACGAGGCATCGGGCAATCCGCGGCTGAAACGGTTCACCAATCAGACCCACCGGGAGTGGATTTACCGGCAGGCGTACCAGATGGGGCGACATGTGATTGGGTACGAGGTGCAGAAGGTCTCCGCGGCCCTCGACTGGTTTACAGCGGAAAACGCGCGCGGCCCGCGGGTGCGCCTGGGGGTGACCGGACACGCGGAGGGCGGCCTGGTGGCCCTGGCGGCGGCGGCGCTCGACGAGCGCGTGGAGGTCGCGCTGGTGAGCGGTTACTTCGAGTCGCGGCAGCGTGTCTGGGCGGAGCCGATTTACCGCAACGTGTTCGGGCTGCTGCGGGAGTTTGGCGATGCGGAGCTGGCGAGCCTGGTGGTGCCGAGGCGATGGATCGTCGGGCATCGGGCCGCGCCGGCGGTCGCGGGTCCACCGCCGGCGCGGGCGGGTCGGAGCGGGGCGGCGCCGGGGGCGCTGGTGCCGCCGACGGCCGACGCGGCGCGCCGCGAACTGGATCGCGCGCGGGCCCTGGTGGGTCCGGCGCTGGCCCGGGGGCTGGAGTTTTTCGAGGCGGCGGACCTGGCGCTCGGGGCGTTCTGGCGCGCCTGCGGCGGCGGGGAGGCGGCGCTGACGGTGGAGGGGGCGGTTGAGCCGGCGAGTGTGGCCGCTGCGGTCGATCCGGCGGCGATCGCCGTGCGGCAGGTGCGGCAGGTGCGGGAACTGGAGCGGCACACGCAGCGGCTGGTGGAGCAGGCGGAGGCGGCGCGACAGGCGTTTTTCTGGGACCAGGTAAAACCGCGTCCGGCGGGTGAGTGGGCGGCGGCGACGCAGCCCTGGCGCGAGCGATTCGCGACGGAGCACCTGGGGCGGCTGCCGGCACCGGCGTGGGCCGCAGGGTCGGTGACGGCGCGGTCCCGCCGATTCATGGATACGCCGGCGTTTGCGGCTCACGAGGTGGTGCTCGACGTGGCGCCCGACCTCATCGCTTGGGGCTACCTGCTGGTGCCGAAGGATCTCGCGCCGGGCGGGCGGCGGCCGGTGGTGGTATGCCAGCACGGCCTGGAGGGGCTGCCGGCAGACGTGATCAACGAGGACCGGGGCACGCGGGCGTGGGGGGCGTACCAGGCGTTTGCGGCGCGGCTGGCGGAGCGCGGTTTCGTGGTCTTCGCGCCGCACAACCCGTACCGGGGGCGGGACGAGTTCCGCGTGTTGCAGCGGAAGCTGAATCCGCTCGGGCTGACGCTCTACGCGGTGATGGTGGCGCAGCATGAGCGCATCCTCGACTGGCTTGGGGCGCTGCCGTTCGTCGACCCGGCGCGAATCGGTTTTTACGGGCTGTCCTACGGCGGAAAGACGGCGATGCGGCTCCCGGCGGTGATGGAGCGGTATGCGGTCGCGATCTGCTCCGGCGATTTCAACGAGTGGATCCGCAAGAACGCGTCGGTGGAGTTGCGCTACAGTTATATGTTCTCCGGCGAGTACGAGATGGCGGAGTTCAACCTCGGGCCGACGTTCAACTATGCGGAGATGGCGGCGCTGATCGCGCCGCGGCCGTTCATGGTCGAGCGCGGGCACGCCGACGGGGTGGGGGTGGACGAGTGGGTGTCGTACGAGTACGCGAAGGTCCGGCGACTCTACGCGCGCCTGGGCGTGCCGGAGCGCACGGCGATCGAGTACTTCGACGGGCCGCATACCATCCACGGGGTGGGCACGTTCGAGTTTCTCCACCGCCACCTCGGCTGGCCGGGGCGGTGAGGAGGAAAGGGGGCGGAACCGGGCCCGTCACCGCGCCGCCGTATCCGGGATGTGGCCGGGGGATTGTATTCCGGTGGAGGGGAAAGGAGTCCGCTCCAGGAACGTCGCGATGGCGGTCAGCGTGCGCACGGATTGCGCCGGGGTGCCGCCCTCGTAGGGCACGGACACCACATTGAAGGTGCCGCCCGCGGAGACGGTCCGGTTTCGCAGAATTTCGCAGTCGGAATGAAACGATGATGACGGTTCGTGCGTGGACACAATCAGAGTCGGAACACTGGCGAGGGGAGATTGATGAATAGGCGAGTGTTCGCGCTGCGACTTCGAGTCCGGCCCGAAATACCAGCGCCTCGCCGCGTAGAGCAGCCGGCTGCTCAAGGAGAGGTTCGCCGTGGGTGCAATCCACTCAGGAAGATTGATCACCGGATTCACCGTGATCACCGCGGCGGCCCGCTGCGGTACCAGTTGGGCAGATCGGAATGCCAGGTAGCCCCCGAAATTGACCCCGAAGAAGACCATCTTTTCCCGTTGCAAGGGAAGCTCCGCGGCGAGGTGGTCGACCGCCGCCAGTGTGTCCTCCACGGCGAGCGCGTCGGCCTTGAGCCGTCCGGCCAGCCAGTGCTCCGTCCCGAAGCCTGCCAGCCCCCGGTGGTTGACCTCGACTATGGCAAAGCCGAGGTGGGCCAGCCAGGCAACCTGAGCGTTGAATCGCATGGCCTGTCGCGACCACTCGCTCTGTCGAAAGAACACGATTGCCGGGACGGGCCGCGTGCGAGGCCGGGCTGGCATGGTGATTTCGCCCCCGAGTCGCACGCCCGCCTTCGATTCGAACTGCCAGGGGACGGTTCGCATCGCCTGAAAGGGAGACCGGTGGGGACCGCGGTTGCCGACCCGGCGGAAATCGCCGGTGGAGGGATCGAAGACCTCGTAGGCACCAGGGTCGCTCCGGCTGAATCGGTGGACGAGAAAGCGGGAACGCGCGGCGTTCCAGTCTTCGATGTGGATGCTGGCAGTGGGTGACAGGTCTTCCAGGCGACGCTGCACGGAGGATATCTCCGGGTCCAGCCACCTGGCGGTGGAACGAAGCCCGAGGTACCGGACGCCGGCCAGGGTACCGCGTGACCGATCGAACACCAGTGGGGAGTCGGGTGTGCCGCCGTAGGCGCTTGCGTGTCCCGTGGTCGGATACGCCAGGTCGAACCCCGGATGTTCCAGGGCTAAGGACGTGCGCCGACCGGTGCGGAGGTCGAGCCCGTAGATGCCGTGCGTATCGCGGCCGACGTTGGAGGCGAGGTAGAGAAGGTTCGGATCCTCATCGAATCCCAGGGGAATCGATCGGGTGCCGAAGAACGCCGGGGCCGTGAGGTCGAAGGCGCCGCGATCGGGTGGCTGCACGACGCGGTCAAGAGGAGTCCAGCCGCCGGTCCCGCTGGCGTTCGCTTTGACCGACCAGCGGTGCGGGATGCCGAAGGTGTCGAGTCGAAGCCGCGGCCTGCCCTGCCGATCGTAGCCCAGCCAGCCCTCGACCGATTCGCGGTTCACCGATTCCAGCACTCCGGTGCGCAGGTGAATCCGGTACAGCGTGAATTCCGTGCCGGAAACGCCCTCGACGTAGACAAACTCCGGCTCGGCAGCGGGGAGTGCGACAATCCGCACCCGGCGAAGCGGCGTGGGGCCTCTGGTCGGACCGGAGCCCAGGATGGGGGGAGGAAGCGAGGCGGGGTCGAGAGGGTTGTAGAAAGGAACGTCGATGACCCTGGTGGCGGGTCGGTGCCAGCCTTCGCGAGTCCAGTCGACCAACCACGTGATCGAGGTTCCGTCTCTGTCGAAGGCGACGATGTCGCGGTTCCCGACCTGGGCCAGAATCCGGCTTCCCCCCCGCACCCAGAAAACCTTCGAATCGCCCCGCAGTCGGGTGGTGTCCCGACTCAGCTCCACCGAGACCTCAGCCTTCATGGCATCCAGGTCGGTCACAACGGCGGAAAAAACTCCCTTGGCGTGCACGAGGGTGGCCACGCGTTTCCCGTCTGGGGAGAGGGCGGCCGCTGTGCATTCAGGTGGGGCGAAGACGGGTTCGAGCTCATCCGTTGCCGGTGTTCCCGCCAGTGCCATTCCTACGGGGAGAGCCAGCGCGTTGGCGGTCACTTTCAGCAGACTTCCCAAGGTGGACACTCGGTTACTCAACGATGCGGGTGGCAGGGATGGCGAATCGAAACCGAGCATGGCTGTGTCCCAACGTGGCAACCGCAACCGAAAGTGTAGCCGCGCTCGAGCCGCAGGCGAAAGCGTGGCCGGGCGTGAGACCACGTTGTCGCTCCGCTCCAACGCGGCTACGCAATCCGAACGAGCAACGATGTCAGCCGGGCGGATTCTTCGGATTCAGCCCCCGAGCCTCGTTGGGAAAGCCCTGCCACCGCTTGAAGGGAGCATCCCCCCGCGAGCATTGACACCGGCAGCGCGGGGCGGGCAGCCTCCGCGTTTCCCATTTTCCGCCGCCTCCCGCCGCCGCCGCTCTCATGTCCCAGACCATCGCCGTTCTCGATTTTGGCTCGCAGCTCACCCAGGTCATCGCGCGGCGCATCCGCGAGTGCGAGGTGTACTCGAAGATCTATCACTTTTCGACGCCGGCGGCGAAGCTGCGGGAGGACAACGTGGCGGGTATCATCCTCTCGGGCGGGCCGCAGAGTGTGTATTCGCGGCAGGCGCCGCATCCGGACGAGGCGATCTTCAAGCTGGGCGTGCCGGTGCTCGGCATCTGCTACGGCGTGCAGTTGATGGGGCACTTCCTCGGCGGCACGGTGGCGCACAGCAAGGCGCGTGAGTACGGGCACGGCGTGCTGACGATTCGCCGCCCGGGTCGGTTGTTTGCCGGGCTGCCGCGGAAGGTGCGGGTGTGGAATTCCCACGGCGACAAACTCACCCGCCTGCCGCCGGGCTTCCGGGCCATCGGGACGACGGAAAATTCGCTGTATGCGGCGATCGAGGACGCGAAACGGAACTTCTTCGGCATCCAGTTTCACCCGGAGGTGTTTCACACCGAGCGCGGGGTGGACATGATCCGCAACTTCCTGCTCGGCGTGTGCCGGGTGAAAGCGGACTGGACCACGCGCGACTTCATCTCGCATGCGGTGGACAACATCCGTGCGCAGGTGGGCAAGGGGCGGGTGCTGCTCGGGCTTTCGGGCGGCGTCGATTCCTCGGTGGCGGCGGCGCTGCTGCACAAGGCGATCGGCAAGCAGCTCACCTGCGTCTTTGTCGACAACGGCCTGTTGCGGAAGGGCGAGCGGGAGGCGGTGGAGAAGCTGTACGGGGATCACTTCCACATCGACCTGCGCGTGGTCGATGCGTCGCGCCTTTTCCTGCGCCGGCTGAAGGGCGTGACAGAGCCGGAGCAGAAGCGAAAGATCATCGGGCGGACGTTCGTCGAAGTCTTCGAGAAATCGCTCCAATCGATCGGGCATGCCGACTTCCTCGGCCAGGGCACGCTTTACCCGGATGTGATCGAGAGCGTGTCGATTGGCGGCAATCCGGCGTCGCTGATCAAGACGCACCACAACGTCGGCGGCCTGCCGGCGCGGATGAAGCTCAAGCTGATCGAGCCGCTCCGCGAACTCTTCAAGGACGAGGTGCGGCGGGTGGGTGCGGCGCTGGGCCTGCCGCGGGCGGTGGTGTGGCGCCAGCCGTTCCCCGGCCCTGGGCTGGGCGTGCGGGTGATGGGCGATATCACCGCCGAAAAGCTGGAGATCCTGCGCCACGCCGACGCCGTGTTGCACGAGGAGATGATGCGGTCCGGCTATTACTACAAGGTCTGGCAGTCCTTCTGCGTCTTCCTGCCGGTGAAGACGGTGGGCGTGTTTGGCGACGAGCGGACCTACGATTACGTGATGGCGGTGCGCATCGTGGAAAGCACCGACGCGATGACGGCCGACTGGGCGAAGCTGCCGCATGACTTGCTGCAGAGGATTTCGAGCCGCATTACGAACGAGGTGCGGGGGGTGGGGCGGGTGGTTTACGACATCAGTTCGAAGCCGCCGGCGACGATCGAGTGGGAGTGACGCCGGCATTGCGCGGAACCTTCCCTTGCGGCAACCATCCGAGGTCCTTTCCGACTATGAAAGCATGTTTCCTTGGTGCGGGCGCGCTGGTGTTCTCCCTGCTGGCGGTCGCCGCCAGTCAGGCGGCGGAAGAACCGCCGATCATCGCGAAGGCGCGCGCGTTTATCGGCGCGGAAAAGATCCTGAACGAGCTGAAGTCCGTCCACTATGTCGGGACGCTGGTGACGGCGGACCCGGCGGATCCCTCCAAGCAGACCAGGGCAGCGATGGAGATCACGTTTCAGCGGCCGGAGCAGCAGCGCATCATGGCGACCTCGGACAAGATGGTCGAGATCACGGCGCTGGATGGCTACGAGGGCTGGCAGCGGGTGCAGGACCCGAAGGATCCGGCGAAGTGGCGGCAGACGTTGCTCGGGCCGGATCAAATCAAGCGGTTGCGCGCCAACACGTGGGAAAACCTGGCGTACTTTCGCGGGATTGAGAAGGTGGGCGGTCGGATCGAGGATCTCGGGGCCGCGACCGTCGAAGGCGTGGCTTGCCAGAAGATCGCGTTTATCCACGCGCCCAACATCGTATTCTACCGGTACTTTGATCTATCGACGGGGAGGCTCGTCTTCACCGAGACGGAGGCCGGCGGCACGATTCGCGAGCAGGGCGAAGTGGTGGTGCACGGCGTGAGGTTCCCGCGGAGCATCGTCACCCAGACAAAGAATCGCGAGGGAAAGCTGGTCACGGTGACGATCACCTTCGACAAGATCACGATCAACGAGACCTACCCTGCGGGGTTGTTCGCCGTGCCGGCTCCAAGCCGGTAAGCGTGCGGCGGCGGGGTTCATCTGCCGGTTGGCCGTGGCTCCCACGAAAACCCCTCCTGGAAGCTGCGCTCCGTCGCAGCCGCCTTCCGCCAGCGCTACCCGGTCCGTTCTTTCCGGCGCCGACGGAGCGGCGCGCTCCATCTCACGATCTTCCGTTCCCTGGAGGGCTGCGCTCCGTCGCAGCCGCCTTCAGCCAGCGCTACCCGGTCCGTTCTTTCCGGCGCCGACCAGGCGACGCGCTTCAGGAATGCCACCGCCAAACGGCAGATGCACCCGGCCAGCCCACGGTATTCGGATATGGGTTCAAAATTGAGGATGGCGTGCGCATAAGAACTTGAGCGCGACGCCTGGCTGTGAGGCGAGGCGTTGTGTGAGGGCGGAGAGATTGACTGAACCATCGCGCAGGATGATGCCGAGCAGGGCGGAGCGCAGGAGGGCGAGGTTGCAGGCGCGCCGAGGGCAGCGGCCCAGTTCGCGGTCTTCCTGCCAGGTGACGTCGCGACGATAGTGATTGCCGCTTTCGACGCTCCAGTGGCCGCGGCAGCGTGCGAGCCATTGCCGACGGGTGAAGTTGGCGCGTGGGGCGGAGGAGACGAAGAAGCGGGTTTCGCCGGTAGTGAGGCCGGTTTTCTTGTCGGTGACGGTGCTTTTCACGGCGACGACGGTGGCGGCGTGGGGGAAGCCCATTTGGACCGGCGTGACCGTGGCGAGCATCAGGTCCCGGTGCTCGGCGCGGCCATGGTCGCAGTCGTCGGAAGAAAAAGGGGGGCTTGGCCCTGCATCGCGTGCGCCGCTGCGGCCTCGACGGCGGACGCGTTGCCTTTGAGTTGGATGAGGTATTCGCCGCCGGCCTCGACGATCGTGCGGGCGGTTTCCTGATTGGCATGGCCCGCATCGAGGCTGACCAGTGCGCCGTTGAGTTCGGTCTGGGCGAGCAAGGCGCGGGCCGCCGGCACTTCATGTTCTTTGTCGACGGTGAGCACCGGGGCGACGGCCACGGTGGCGCCGGTTTCCTGCGCGACCAGGCTGACGACTTGCGCGAGGCGGTCGGTCACCGCCTTGCCATCGAGGGCGAGCGCGGCGGGCAGTTGGCCATGCTGGGTCTGCAGCCACTCGTTTAAAACCTTGGCCAGCGCCGTCGGGTCCACCCGGCTTAACAACGAATAGAAGATGTCGCGCCCTGGGGCGACCCGGACCTTCTTGCCCGGTGGCCGGTAGTAGCCCAGGACCTCGCGCTGCTTGGCGTTGAGTTGCTGCGCCAGGCGCAGGAAGTCGGCCGGCCGCTGCCGGCCCATCAGGATCGCCAGCGCCACGATGCTCAGCACCGTGGCCAAGCGATGCTGCCGGTTGCCCGCGCGCGGATCCGGTACTTGGGCAAACGCCGCATGGAGCGACTCGGCCTGCTTCAGCTTGACCGGCAATACGCCCATGGTGGCCAGCGGCAGCGCCGCCCGGCACTCGGCGGGTAAACTCACTTCCGGTCCGCGTAAGAGCGCCGAGGTTTCCGGCCGCAGCGGCTTAAGCCACAGACTCTTTAGACCCGCCCCCGCCTGATAATAATCGCGGCCTGCCCGGCGGTGCCCACTCGTCGCCCCCGCTTCACTCCAGCCCGCCGCACGATAACACGTGCCCTCGAAGCGCTCGGGATCGACGAAGGTCTCCACCAGCAGCGGGGTGTAGCCGTGGATTTGCTGCCACCACTGCGGCAAGTGCCGCACCGCCTCGCCCAGCACCCGACTCGCCAGATTGGGCTGCTCGTGCAACAGACAGAACCGGGCCTGCTGCACCACCAGCTTGAGGCGTTCCGCGCGGGTCCGGTCATCCCAACCGATCCACTCCTCCCGCGCCTTGAGGCGCTTCGCCGCGGCGCACCACAAAATCACCGCCACCCAGCGGCCCTCACACTCCGCGACCTGCCAGCCGCGATCACCGGCCACTTTCGCCACCGGCAGATAATGATGCGCCGCGAGTTCACGCTCGCAGCGCGCCTGTTCCTCTGGACGCGCGGCCCGCACCTGCACCTGCGCCAGCACAAGATAGTTGGATTTGCCTGACATGCCACCCTCCACCCTGCGGCCCACCGTCCCTTTGGCCAGAAAATAATGCAACCGCTCCCGCTGAGCGGCTTACGGATTCATTTCGGATCACCGTGCCGGCCAGCCGGCCAGCCTGAGAAAAGCCTCGCGGAATTTTGGAGGCGGAGTAATGGGAAGAGGCTTCCGGCCTATGCACTCCATCCACCACGCTTCGAAGACCTTTTTCGACGATCTCGCGGCCTTCTGCCGTGGCGCGATGGTGCCCCGGGAAATCACCGAGTCGGTTGCCGGCATCCTGGCGGATGTGCGGACGCGGGGCGACGAGGCGGTTTCCTACTATGCGGCGAAGTTTGATGGGGCGAAGCTACGTGCGCGCGACTTCCGGGTGCCGGCCAACGATCTGGCGGCCGCAGCCAAACGGGTGCCGGCGGCGGAACTCAAGGCCTTGCAGGCGGCGAGGCAGAACATCGCGGCCTACAATGAACGCGGCCTGCCGAAGGCGTGGAACACGCGGAATGCCCATGGCGCCACCGTGGGCGAGAAGTTTGACCCCATCCGCCGCGTCGGGGTGTACGTGCCGGGTGGTGAGGTGCCGCTCGTTTCGACGGTGTTGATGACGGTGACACTGGCGAGAATTGCCGGCTGCCCGGAGATCGCGGTGTTTACGCCCTCCAACCCCGAGGGACGGGTGGCCGACGGCCTGCTCGCGGCCCTTCATCTGCTCGGCGTGACCGAGGTCTATCGGGTCGGCGGGGTGCAGGCGGTGGGTGCGATGGCCTTCGGGACGACGATGATTCCGCCGGTGGACAAGATATACGGTCCGGGCAACGCCTACGTGTGCGAAGCGAAGCGCCAGGTTTTCGGGGTGGTCGGCGTGGATTCGCTGCCGGGTCCGAGCGAAGTGATGGTGATTGCGGACGAGTCGGCCGACCTCGCGTTTGCAGCGGCGGATCTGCTGGCGCAGGCGGAGCACGGTTCGGGCCGCGAGAAGGTCTACCTGGTTTCGACCTCGGGTGCGGTGCTGGCGGCGGTCGCGAGCGAGATGCGCACGCAACTGCAGTTGATCAGCCGGGGGGAGAAAACGATGCGGGTGCTGGAGCAGGGGTTTCTCGGTGTCGAGGTGGCGTCGCTGGAGCAGGCGGCCGCGGTGGCGAATTATGTGGCGCCGGAGCACCTCGAGCTGCTGGTCGGTGAGGCCGCCGCGCGGAAGCTGACCGGTGCGATCACCACCGCGGGCGCGATCATGATCGGTCCGTATTCGCCGACCGCGCTGGGCGACTTCGTGGCGGGGCCCAGCCACGTCTTGCCGACAGGTCGGGCGGGGCGGTTTTTCAGCGGCTTGCGGGTCGCGGACTTCCTCCGGCGCACGAGCATCATCCGTTATGACAAGGCGAGCGTGAAGAAAGCGGAGCCGGTGGTTGCCGCTTTCGCGGCGATGGAGAAGCTCGACGCCCACGGTCGCTCGGTGCGTATCCGGGTGCGGTAGACCGTGCGCCGCCCGGCGCGGTCAGGCGTGGTCACCGCGCACCGCGCCGGCTTCGTGAGGACAGTGACGGAGCTTGAAATCGACGGTGCAGATGTGGTTCTGCAGCCAGTCGCCCAACATCTGCTTCAGCTTCAAGGCGGCGGTCGTTGAAGCGCCTTCGCGTGCCACCAGCTCGGTGAATTCCGCGTAGGCGCGCAAGAAGCGGGCATGAGCGGCCTTGTTCTGACCGTGCGCCGGGCAGCGGTGTTTCATCATGACTTCCTCTTCCGCGGAGAAGTGCGCGGTGGCGTAGGCACCGAGAAACTCAAGCATCCGCAGCAGTTCCTCCTTTTCGCGCCCGGAGACGCAAGCCTGGTGCAGTTCGTTGATTTTCGCGATCAATTCCTGATGCTGCTCGTCCACCTCGGCCACGCCGGTGGACATCGTAGCCGGATCCCAGTCGACCAGGTTGCCAGTTGCGCCGGGCGCCGCCGCCGCGGAGACGCGAGCGGGCGAAAGAGCGGAGGGAGAGACCGAAGCAAAGAAGTCCGCGTGGGTGCCCGCAGGGGCGGCAGCCCGGACCCGCGGAGGAGGTGTCGATACCCGGCCGGGAAAGCTGGCTAGGTGAGGGGGGGCGGATACCGAGCGGTTGGGCAGGCCAGGTGAGGCCGCTCCGGCAGGGGAGGGATGCGACGCGGGATCGGCTGCGCCGGTCGCCGAACCATCCACCAACAGGTGTAGTTCGGCGATTGCCTGCCGGAGGCGCGCGACCTGAGTGTTGAGCTGCTGCGAGGCCTCCGCGGTTTCGGACGCGGTGGATGCATTGCCCTGGGTCAGGCGATCGAGTTCGGTGACAACGGTCGACACCTGGCTGATGCCGGTGGTCTGTTCCTGGGAGGCGGAAGCGATGCCGGCGACCAGCTCGTCGAGGTGGCGGATGCGCTGTTCGATGGTGGCAAAACTCTCGGCGACCACGCCGCTCAGTTGTACGCCGTGGGTGCAACGGGAGACAGTGTCGTTAATCTTGGTCGTGCTCTCGGTGGCGGCGGTGGCGCAGCGGTGAGCGAGGCGGCGGACCTCGTCGGCGACAACGGCGAAGCCGCGGCCGGCCTCGCCGGCGCGAGCGGCCTCGACGGCGGCATTGAGGGCGAGGATATTGGTCTGAAAGGCGATTTCCTCGATGGTCTTCAGGATCTTGGTGATGTCCTGGCTGGCCTTCTGGATTTCGTGCATGGCGGCGACGAGGGCACGCATCCGTTCGGCTCCACTTTCGGCCGACTGCCGCGCTTCGGCGGCGGCATCCTTGGCGTGGCGAGCGGAGTCGGCGTTGGCGCGGGTTCCTCCCGAGAGTTCCTCGACCGAGGCGCTCGTTTCCTCGAGCGAGGTGGCCTGGCGCGTGGTGGCGTCGGCCAGTGATTCGGCCGCAGTGGCGACCTGATTGGCGGTGGAGCCGAGCTGTTTCGAGTTTTCCACCAAGCTTGACGTGGTCGCACGCAGCGCGCGGCTGACGCGGGAGGAAATCCACCAACTGGCGGCTACGCCGACGAGAAAGGCGCCCGCGGTGGAGCTGCCGACCAGCCAGGCCCAGATCGCTTCGGCGGAGTTTCCGCGTCGGGAAATGGGGGGCGGCGCGGCCGCGACGGCAACCTCGCCCGTCGCCGCAGGGGCCACCATCGCGGGTGGAGCGACAACGGTGGAGACCTCCCGGGCTCCGGCGCTGACAAAGAGGCGCCAGGTGGCGATGCCGCCTCCCGCGGAGATCATCACGAGCAGCAGGGAAAACCCCAGGATGATCTGTTGGGCGATGGTGAGTCGGGTCGGCTTCATGACAGGGAAAGCAGGCTCTTGGAGGATCGGCACTGGTGTCATTTCCCTAATCGGCGACGTCGACCAGGGCGCAATTGGAAGCTCCCCTTATTCGTATCAGAAGGAAAGCCCGGGTCATTCGCTGCTCCCGCCCCGGGGGGATGAGGGTCGCCCGATCCCGGCGCCCTCGCACGCGCGGCTTTACGCGAGGCGCTGATTGGCCCTCACTTGCTGTTTGCGCGGGCTCGCCCGCTGTTGCCGTATGTCAACCGTGTCCCTTGCTCTTCCGCACGTCGCCAGGCTCCACGCCTACACTCCCGGCCTGCAGCCGTCGGAGTCGGGCTGGGTCAAGTTGAACACCAACGAGTGTCCTTATCCGCCGAGCCCGCGCGTAGTCGAGGCTCTCCATCACGAGATTGGCGCGGATGGAGCTGTGTTGCGCCTCTACCCGAACCCCCGAAGTTCACCGTTGCGGGCGGAGGTCGCTCGGTTGCACGGAGCGGGCTTGGGGGAGGAAAATGTCTGCATCGGCAACGGCTCCGACGACCTCCTCAACCTGCTGGTGCGGGCGTTTTGCGCGCGCGAGCTGCCAGCCGGCTTCACGCTGCCCAGTTACTCACTGTACCCCGTGCTGGTGGAAATCCAGGATGGCACCTCCGAGGTGATCGCGTTTGACCGTTCGTTGCGACTACCCGTGGAGCGGATGGCGGCTTCAAAGGCGCGGGCGTTCTTCCTGACCTCGCCCAACGCCCCGACCGGGGTGGCGTTTGCCAACGCCGACCTCGAGCGCGTCCTGGTCACGTTTCGCGGCCTGCTGGTGGTGGACGAGGCCTATGCTCCATTCGCGGCCGAGAATGCGCTTCCCCTCCTGTCGCGTCATCCCAACGTCGTTGTGGTCCGAACCCTGTCGAAGGCCTATGCGCTGGCCGGCCTGCGTGTAGGGTATGCAATGGGCGACCCCGGGGTGATCGACGTGCTCGACCGGGTGCGCGACAGTTACAACGTGAACCGCCTGTCGCAGGCCGCGGCGCTGGCCGCGTTGGGCGACTCCGCCTACTACGACGAAGTGATCGCCCGCGTGAAGGCGACTCGCGACCGTTTCTACTCCGACCTCACCGGACGGCGCGGGTGGTTCACCTATCCCTCGCAGTCCAATTTCCTGTTCACCGAGCCGCGCAACGCCCGCGGCGAGACGGGACCGGCGGTCGCGAAGTCCGCTTACGACTTCCTGTTCGCGAACAAGGTGCTGGTGCGGCACTTTCCGAGCCACGCCTTGACCGCCTCCTTCCTGCGACTCAGCGTCGGCACGGATCGCGAAATGAACCTTCTCAGCGACACTCTCGACACATGGCAACGCACTCCCCCCGCGTAAGTACGGTCAGCCGCCGGACGGCGGAGACGGACATCACGCTGACGCTCGCCATCGACGGCCGCGGTGCAGCGCAGATCGAGACCGGCGTGCCGTTTTTCGATCACATGCTGACGCTGTTTGCGAAGCATGGTCTTTTCGACCTGACGGTGCGCGCCAAGGGCGATGTCGAGGTGGATTATCACCACACGGTCGAGGATGTGGGCCTCGTGCTCGGCCAGGCCTTTCGTGAGGCTCTCGGCGACAAGGTCGGAATCCGGCGCTACGGCTTCTTTCTGCTGCCGATGGACGAGTCGCTGGCGCGGGTCGTGGTGGATCTGGGCGGCCGGCCGCATCTCGTCTACCGTGCCGAAGCGCCAACCATGTATGTGCGCGACTTCAATCTCGTATTGGTGAAGGAATTCTGCCGGGCATTCAGCAATGCGCTCGGCGCGAATCTGCATGTGCAGCTTGTGTATGGCGAGGAGCCTCATCACGTCGCAGAGGCGATTTTCAAGTGCCTGGCGCGGGCGCTGGATGTCGCGACCCAGCATGAGCCGCGGGCCGCCGACCTGTTGCCGAGCACCAAGGGAAAACTGTAGGTCCGCTGAGGGTGTGGCCCGGCTGGTGACAGCCGGGAATGCGCCCCCCCGCCGCTTCCGTCTCTGGCGAGGCGGGCCAGACCCCCAAACCTGCCACGCATGACCCTCATCGCCGTCATCGACACTGGAATCTGCAATCTGCGAAGCGTCACGAAAGCGCTTGAGGCCGTGGGGGCGAACGTGCGCGTCGTGCACCGTCCCGCGGAGCTGGCGGCGAGCGGCGCGCGCGGGGTGGTGCTGCCGGGAGTGGGTGCCTTGCGCGACTGCGTGGCATCCCTGCGGGAGTCGGGAATCGATGAAACCGTCCGCGCCTGGATCGCGGCCGACCGGCCGTTTCTGGGAGTCTGTCTGGGCATGCAGGCGCTGTTCGAGCATTCGGAGGAGGGGGGCATCGCCGGGCTCGGGGTGTTTCCGGGGCGGGTGGTGCGATTCAGCCGGCCGCGCGAGTTCAAGGTGCCGCACATGGGCTGGAATACGGTGCGTTTTCTGCAGCCTGACTCGCCGCTGCGCGCCGGTCTGCAGGTCGAGGGTGAGTCGTTTTATTTTGTGCACAGCTACCAGTGCGTGCCGACGGATCCCGGACTGGTGCTGGCCGAGTGCGACTACGGCGGGGCGTTTTGTGCCGCGATCGGGCGGGGGCGGGTTTTCGCCACGCAGTTTCACCCGGAAAAGAGCCAGGTGAAAGGGCTGCAGGTGTACCGGAATTTCGCGGTCGTCGCGGCGCAGGCGTAAGTTTTTTTCCGGGGTGGGGGGAAATTTCTTCTTTCCGGCCAGTCGATCCGGATTGACGTGCAAGCGAAACGCCCGTCGACCTTAGCTCTTCACGAGTTTTCCCCATCATGGCCAACGAAGCTACGCTCCGATTTGAAGGTAAAGACTACGAACTGCCCGTGATCGTCGGCACCGAGAACGAGAAGGCGATCGACGTCCGCAACCTGCGGACCCAGACGGGCGCGATCACGTACGACGACGGTTTCGGCAACACGGGTTCCTGTCTCAGCGACATCACCTACATCGACGGTGATGCCGGTATCCTGCGCTACCGCGGGTTTGCCATCGAGGAACTCGCGGAGCATTCCTCCTTCGTCGAGACGGCCTACCTGATCATCCACGGCCACCTGCCGAGTCCGAAGGAGCGCCGCCGCTTCGGAGACCTGCTACGGCAACATTCACCGGTGCACTCGGCGATGGACCACCTCTTCGAGGGGTTCCCCATCGGCTCGCACCCGATGGCGATTCTGTCGGCGTTGCTCAATTCGCTCGGCTGCTATTACCCGCATCTCGCCACCAACCGGGTGCAGGAGGATCTGGCGAACTTCGAGGAAGCGTCGGCCATCGCCATTTCGAAGGTGCGCACGATCGCGGCGATGTCCTACCGTAAGAGCCGGGGCCTGCCGTATATCTACCCGAAGCGCTCACTGCCCTACTGTGAGAATTTCCTGCACATGATGTTCTCGCAGCCGTACGAGGACTACGTGCCGACGCCCGAGGTCGCCCAGGCGCTCAATCTCTTCCTGCTGCTGCACGCCGACCACGAGCAGAACTGCTCCACCTCGACCGTGCGAATGGTCGCCTCGTCGGGCGCCAACCTGTTCGCCTCCGTCGCCGCCGGCGTCTGTGCCCTCTGGGGGCCGCTGCATGGCGGCGCCAACATGGCCGTGATCGAAATGCTGGAGAGCATTCACGCCGAGGGCGACGATGGCAGCAAGTTCATCGAGGCCGCCCGTTCCGGCAAGGCCGGTCACCGCCTGATGGGCTTTGGCCACCGCGTCTACCGCAACTACGATCCGCGCGCCAAGATCATCAAGGCGAGCTTCGACAAGGCGCTTGCCAGCCTCGGCATCAAGGACGATCCCCTCCTCGCCATCGCCCGCCGCCTCGAGGAGGCCGCCCTGCAGGACGAGTATTTCCTCTCCCGCAAGCTCTATCCAAACGTCGACTTCTACAGCGGCCTGATCATGCGCGCCCTCGGGATTCCGCAGAACATGTTCACCGTGATGTTCGCCATCGGCCGCATGCCGGGCTGGATTGCGAACTGGAAGGAAGTGGCCTCGAACCCGAAGAACAAGATTTACCGCCCCCGCCAGATTTACACCGGCCCCGTGAAGCGCCCGTTCGTTCCGATGGCGGAGCGGGCCTGAGAGGGCGGCAAAAGGGCAGCGCCACCGCCCTCAGCGGAGGGCGCTGCTTCGTCAACGCCGCTTTCGCGACAGCGGCGGAGCGCCGCCCTCAGGAGCACGGTTGGTTCGACGCCGGCTGAGCGGGCAGCGAGTCAGACCGTCGTTGGCAAGGGCGCGAAGTGTGGGCGGAGCCAGCGGGGCTTCCTCAGCGGCACCGCGCTACCTCCGGAAGGCAATGATCGTTCCGGCGACGCCGACGATTTCGGCAAAACACCCGCTCTTGATGCTTTCGAAGATGGCGCGGGTCACCCCCTCTGCCCGGCTGCCAAAATCGTGAAATGCGATCACGCCGCCGGGCTTCGCGAATGGCGCCCACGCGGCAATGTCGGCCCGGCAGGCCTCGTACGAGTGATCGCCGTCGATGAAGATCAGGTCGATCGTGCCGCGCTTCGCGGCCAGAGCCTGCGCGGCGGCGAGGGAGTCGCTGACCACGGGTTCGGCGCGCGAGGCGAGGCCGAGCGCGGCGAAATTGGTGCGAAAGATCTCCAGGGTGCTGCTGGCGCCGAGGCGGCGGAAGTGGCGGTTGTACCACGCCGCGTCCTCGCCGCAGGTGGAGAGACCCTGGAAGTTGTCGACCGCGAAGACCTTCGCCCCGGCCCCGCGCAGGCCGCCGGCGAGGAAGCAGGTGGAGGCTCCCATCCAGGAGCCGACTTCGATCACCTGGGCGTTTTCCGGTGAGTCGCAGGCGAGCTGATACAAAAAACCGCGCTCCGGAAAGCTGCCCATGTCGTCGACCTTGAAGTGGCGTGCGATCCGGTGAAATTCGCCCCAGGCGAGGTCGGGCCGCCGCTTGCGGGCGCCGCGGAGGTAGCGGCCGCACTTCTGGGCGAAGCGCACGTCGCGGACGAGGGGCCAGTGTTTGAACGCCATGGCGTTTCGGTGCCCGAAGAGGCGAAGGCGTGCAGCAAAAAAAGCCCTGTCAACGTCCGGCGGGTGCGCTGCCGCCGAGGCGTCCGCGTCGCCGGCCCCCGCGCCCGACTTGCGCCCGGTCGTGCGGCGGCAACACTCGCGGCGCCCATGCCGACGACCGCTCCCGCCCCGCCGCTCCAGGTCACCGTTGCGATTCCCACCTACACTCGCGCGGCGTTCCTGCGCCAGACCTTGGCCGGGATCGCGGCCCAGGACTTCCCACGAGATCAGTTCGAGGTGCTGGTGATCGACAACAACTCGCGGGACGAGACGCGCGCGGTGGTGGCGGAGTTTTCCGGGGCGGTCCCCGCGCCGCGTCATGTTTTGGAGACCAGACAGGGCCTCGATCACGCCCGGAACCGGGCCATCGCCGAGGCCCGGGGCGGGATCCTGCTGTTTGGCGACGACGACATCCTGGTGCGGCCCGACTGGATTGCGCAGATGGCCGGACCCTTGCTCGCCGATGCGGGCGCGCGGCGCATCGGGGCGATCGGGGGCGAGGTGATCCCGGTGTTTCCCGACGGTCTGCCGGACTGGGTGCGGGAGTGGCATGCTCCGCTGGCGTTTCGCCCGGACACGGGACCGCTGGACGCTCGGCACTCGCCGATGGGGGCGAACCTGGCGTTTCCGCGCTGGGTGTTCGAGCGTCTGGGGCCGTTTCATACCGCGCTCGATCGCGCGGCAGGCAACTATTTCTCGGGTGGCGACAGCGAAATGGTGCGGCGGGTGCGGATGGCGGGTCTGGAAGTGTGGTTTGCGCCGGGCGCGGCGGTGCGGCATCAGATGCCGGCCAGCCGCACGACGTTTCGCTACGCCGCGCGGCACGCTTTCGACTCGGCGCGCTCCCGCGTCATCGACCGCGCCGGCCAGCCCGGGGCCGCCGGCTACTTCGCCGGGCGCCTGCCGGCCAACGCTGCCAAGGCGCTCGGCTTCAGCCTGCTCGCCCTGCTTAACACGATCCTCCTCCGGCCGGGCGGCGCCAAGAAGGCGCTGGTGCGCTCCTGGCGGTCGTGTGGTTATCTCTACCAGATTCCGCGCAGCCTCTGCGGCAAGGTGTAGGAGGCTTTACGCCGCGAACCGAACGCGATAGGACTCGCGGCATAAAGCCGCTCCTACAGTCGGATGGCGTCGCCACCCTGCCGGTCTCAGTGGTCATCGTCGCGCGTAACGAGGCCGCCGCCCTGCCGCGTTGCCTGGCGAGCGTGCAGGGGTGGGTGGACGACATCGTGGTTGTCCTCAACCAGACCACGGACGACAGCGAGACAATCGCCCGGGCCGCGGGTGCCCGGGTGGAGTTGATGGCGTGGCAGGGCTACCGCGACACCAAGAATGCGGCCCTCGCGCACGCCAGGCATAACTGGGTTCTGTCGTTGGACGCCGACGAGGAGGTGTCCCCCGCACTGCGCCGGGACTTGGCGGCCTTCTTTCGCGACGCCGACCAGTACTCGGGTGCGCGTTTTCCCCGCAAGGTTTGGTTCATCGATCGCTGGATCACCCACGGCGATTGGTACCCGGACCATTGCCTCCGACTTTTTCGGCGCGATCGCGCCCGCTGGGGTGGCGATGCCTTTGTACACGAAAAAATCGAGTGCGATGGCGAAATCGCCACGCTCAAGGGCGACCTGCACCACTACTCCTTCCCCAGCTTATCGGCCCACGTGGCCAAGATCACGCCGTTTGCCGACCTGTTTGTCCGGCAGCAGGAGGCCAAAGGCGGGCGATTTTCGCTGGCGGCAGCGTGGTTCCGACCGGCGTGGCGCTTTCTGCGTGCGTATGTGTTTCGGCGGGGCTTTCTGGATGGCTTTCCCGGCTTCTTTATCGCCTGGGCCACGGCCTTCGGCACCCTCGTCCGCTACAGCCGGCTTTACGAGATCGAGCACCGTCGTTCCCCCGATGCCTGACCAACCTCGCGCCTTCAGCAAACTCGCCGAGGAACTGGTCGGCGACCTGCGGCGAATCCCCTCCGGCATTCCCAAGCGAGCGCACCTTCGTCCCACCCGTCCGCTGCCGGACTTGGTCGAACACATTCTCCAGCATTACCGCATCGGCCGCGACGCCCCAGAGCATCTGATTCGCGATCGTTGGAGCGATCTGGTCGGTCCAGCCAATGCCGCTTATTCCCATCCCGTTCGCCTCGAACGCAACTTGGTCACGGTCCACGCCGCCCACGCCGTCGTCCGCAACGAACTTTTCCATCATCGCGCCGAAATCGTCGCTCGCATCCGCAAACTGCCCGGCTGCGATCAGGTCAAGGGACTCCGCCTCAGAGTCGGTTAATCGATATTTTTCGTGCTGTTGTTCTCAATTTGCACTTGCGGCGAGCCGAAGAATTCACGGAGAGTGCGCCCTTGCGTCAGTGGATGCCCGCCGGTTGCGGGCGCCCACCATGACTGGCCCCGACTGGTCGGGGTTGGAACGGTGACGCCGGCTCGGCCCGATTTCCAGTCGGGAGGGGCGGGTGGCACGGGGCCTGCAAAGGCTCCCTACAGTCGTGAACTTCAACCAAATACACATGTCCACCATCGTCGTAAAACCCCAAATCATCGCAGACTACAAAACCCACGAAAAGGATACCGGTTCGTCTGAAGTCCAAGTCGCGCTCCTCACCGCTCGCATCAATCACTTGACCGAGCACCTGCGGACGCACCGCAAGGACTTCCATTCGCGCCGAGGGCTCCTGCAAATGGCCTCCCGACGTCGCAAGCTCCTCGATTACCTGAAGCGGACCAATCTGCCCAAGTACAACGAGCTCCTGCAGAAGCTGAACCTTCGTAAATAACGCCTTTGTCGAACGGGCGACCCGATCCGCGGGTCGCCCGTTGTCATTTTCGACTCTCGAATTCAGGCCGGGACATTTCCGCTTGTTGCCCAAGCAATTGGGCGCCAACCAGAAATCTCTCGCGTCTGAGCGAGCAGACGAGGCGGGGTAACCCTCAGTCACCCTGACCCGCGCGGCCCACTGTCCGCTGCTGCTTCCGTTTTCACGGGAGCCAACCGAGTTGATCCCAGGCGCGTGGCGCTGGGTCGCTCGATCCGTACCGCCGCCCGCACTCCGTTCGTAAGAAAGATCATGAAGCAGAAACACATCGTCACCGTACCCGGACTCGGGATCACGTTCTCCACCGGCACTTACGCCAACCTCGCCAACGGCGCCGTTAACGTCACCGTCGGCGAAACCAACGTCTTTGTCACCGCCTGCATCGCGCAGACCACCAAGCCGGGCCAGGATTGGTTCCCGCTCACCGTCGACTACCGCGAGAAGTACGCTGCTGCCGGCCGGTTCCCGGGCGGCTATTTCAAGCGCGAAGGGCGTCCGTCCGAAAAGGAAATCCTCACTTCCCGCCTCTGCGATCGTCCCTGCCGCCCCCTCTTCCCCGAGGGGCTGCTCAACGAAGTTCAAATCATCGGACAGCTCCTTTCGGCCGACCAGCTCAACGAGTCCGACATTCCGATGGTCAACGGTGCCAGTGCCGCCCTGGCGATCTCCGATATTCCGTGGAACGGCCCGATCGGCTGCGTGCGCGTCGGCCTGATCGACGGCCAGTTCGTCGCCAACCCCACCATCGAGCAGATGTACGCCTCGTCGCTCGATCTCATCTATGTCGGCACCAGGAAGGACATGTTGATGATCGAAGGCAGCGCCGACCAACTCCCGGAGGAGGAGTTCATCAAGGCGCTGGAGTTCGGCCACCAAGCCATCCAGCCCATCATCGATGCCATTGAGGAGCTTGTGAAACTCGCCGGCAAGGCGAAGAGCGTGTTCCCGCTTGTCGGCGCCACGCCGGAAGCCCGTGCTATCATCGAGCGCATCGTGCCCACCGAGCGCCTGATCGAGGCCATCTTCGGCAAGGAAAAGGCCGTCCGCGCCGCCGCCGTCAAGGCGCTCAAGGAGGAGGCCAAGGCCGCTCTCACCGCCGAACTTGGCGCCGACAAATTCACCGACGTCGATCTCAACGTCGTCTTCGAGGACCTCCAGTACAAAGCCTACCGCAAGAACGTCCTCGAAAAGGGCATCCGCGCCGACGGCCGCGGCCAAAAGGACCTCCGCCCCCTCCACGCAGAGGTCGGCGTCCTCCCGCGCGTCCACGGCTCCGCCACTTTCCAGCGGGGCGACACGCAGAACATCGCCCTCACCACCCTCGGGCCCACCAAGGAAGCCCAGGAGATGGACGGCCTCACTGGCGGCGCCACCAGCAAGAGCTTCATTCTCCATTACAACTTCCCGCCGTTTTCCGTCGGTGAAACCGGCCGCTTTGGCGCCCCGGGCCGCCGCGAAGTCGGCCACGGAGCCCTGGCCGAGCGTTCGCTCGTTCCCGTGCTTCCGCCGGAGGATGCGTTTCCCTACTCCATTCGCGTCGTCAGCGAGATCATGTCGTCCAACGGCTCGACCTCCATGGCGTCGATCTGCGGCGGTTGCCTCTCGCTCATGGACGCCGGCGTGCCCATCATCGCCCCCGTGGCGGGAATTTCCTGTGGACTCATGACCCAGAGCGCGGCCGACGGCTCGATCGAGAAGTGGGTCACGATCACCGACATCCTCGGCGAGGAGGACCACTTCGGCGACATGGACTTCAAGCTCGCCGGCACCACCAAGGGCATCACGGGCTTCCAACTCGACCTGAAGATCAACGGCCTGCCCTTCGAGATCGCGAAGACCGCCATCATGCAGGCTCGTGACGCCCGCATCGAGATCCTCAAGGTGATGCTCGCTTCGCTGCCCGCGCCGCGCGCGGACTTGAGCCGGTTCGCCCCGCGCATCCAGACCATTCAGATCGATCCGGAGAAGATCGGGCTGCTGATCGGCCCCGGCGGCAAGACCATCCGCCGCATCACCGAGACCACCGGCGCCCAGATCGACATTGCCGAGGATGACTCCGGCAAGGTCTTCATCTATTCGAACAATGCTGACGCTATGGCTCGCGCGATCTCCGAGATCGACGGTCTCTGCGGCGGCGGACGGGGCGGCGGTGGCGGCACGCCGATCGAAGTGGGCAAGCTGTACCACGGCCGCGTCACCGGGATTAAGGACTTCGGCTGCTTCGTCGAATGCACGCCCGGTAAGGAAGGCCTCTGCCACATCAGCGAACTCGCCGACTTCCGCGTCCGTCGCACCGAGGACGTCGTGAAGATGGGCGAGATGATCTGGGTGAAGTGCGTCGGCATCGACGAGAAGAGCGGCAAGGTCCGCCTCTCGCGCAAAGCCGCCATGAAGGAGATGGATGCCCAGAAACAGCAGCCGGCGGCCCCGGCGGAGGTACCGGCTCCCGCTGCCGACGCTCCCGCCTCGCCGGCGCAGTCCTGATCCATTTCCGCAGATCAGACCTGCCGTTCGAGCCGCGACATCCGTCGCGGCTCTTTTTTGCCCTCATCGTGGGCGAAGGTTCCGATCCGCCCTTTGCCGCCCGCCCTGATGATGGTTGCCGGGGTGCATTCGAGCGGCGCGGGTGACTCGGGGGGCGACGTTGCCGGAGCGGAGCAGGGTCAGGGGGAACGGGCGAGGACGCCGGCGCGTTGCAGCACAAGGGCTCCCGAGGCAAGCAACAGCGGCAGCAGAAAAGTGGGATAGAGGCTCAGCGGCAGGATCGCGAAAGAGCGCAGGTGAAGCGGCGCAGTCACGTTGAGGCGGGCGAACGTGAAGACCACGAACAGGAGATTGATGAAGCCCACCACGCTCCAGATGCGAATCGCGCGCAGTCGGGCGCCCTCTCCAAGGGGAGCGAGCGCCACCGGGAGGGCCATGACGCCGATCACGATTTCACTGATGCCGGCGGGGATGGCGAAGGCGCGGGGAAGCAGGCCATCGTGGTACAACAGGAGGAAATACACGCCGACAAGGCGGACGAGGTGCAGCAGCACGAGGGCGCGCAGGTCGAGCGCGGCGAGCCACGCGCGTAGTGAAGTGAGCCGATACGCGGCGAGCAGCACCAGGCCGGCGAGGGCGAGAACGAGGGCAGGCAGGGCCAGCGCTGGCAAGCCGGGGAGGACCTGCCAGTGGCCGGCAGCGACGGCGCCACCGAACCAGAGCCAGAATACCGTGCGGACAAGTAGGGCGGTCGGCATGCGTTAAGTTTCGGGACAACGCTCATCCGGAGCAATCCGAACCCCTTGCGGCGGCAAGGCGGGCATCGTGCCGCGTGCCGGCTCTGTCCGCGCTGCCCGTCGGAGGGCGGCGGCGAGGGGGCGCATCCGGCGGAAGATCGACTGCTTAGGTTCATTCCGCGCGGACCGCGGAGTGGCCTCTCAACGAAGCCGGCTACCGGGAGCCCCTTGGGCAGACTTACGCCCCGGATCGCCCGGTGATTCTTGCACCAACGCTTACGAGCTGGGGAGCTCGATCCGGAAGCGTTGCAGGGAAGTGCCTTCGAGCCGGCGCAGCTCGGAAACGGCGCGGCGGAGAGCGAGTTTCGCGGAGAGCTCAGAATTGCGAGCACTCTCAAGGTCGTCCTGGAACTGGAGGACAATCCGGCTGGTGGACAGGCCGGCGTCGAACCGGGCTTTCTGCTGGTCGTACTGGCGGGCGGCGAGTTCGGTGGCCTTGGCGGCGATTTCGACCGCGACGAGATTGGTTTCGACGGCGCGGACAGCGATGCGGACGTCGAGCATCAACTGCGACTCGAGTTGTTCGAGCCGGATCTTGGCGGAGTTCAGGTTGTTGGTGGCCTGGCGCAGGCGCGATTTGTCGGCTTTCTGGCCCCAAGGCATCGAGTAGTTGAGGCCGACCGACCAGTTGTTGCCGTGGTCGTTGGGGAGGTTGGCTATGGCCTGGCCGTAGTTGGCGCTCGAGGTGCGGGCGGTGTACCCGAGGGAGGCGACGAGGTCGAGGTCGGGGAGCGTGTTGCGCTTACTGGTGGCAAGGGTGATCTCGAGCTGCTTAATCGTCTGCTCCTGCGAGAGAGTATCAGGGTAAAACTCGCGGGCCAGCTTGTAGGACACGGCGAAGTTGGGCGCTCCCTCGTTGTACGGGTCGAAGGCCACCGGACCCGGGCGCGTGTCCAGGTGGAGCGAGTTGATGAGGTTGAGCAGGCGTTCCTCGGCGTCGCGCACGGCCTGTTCGCGCTGCACCAGGGTGTTGCGGGCCCGGGCGACACCGACCTCGGCGCTGAGCACATCGAGGTCGGTCATGACGCCGGTGGAGCGGCGGGCCTTGTTTTCGTCGAAGAGGCGCTGGTTGGCGTCAAGGGAGAGCTGGGCGATGCGCCGGGCTTCGCGGGTGGCCACGAGATTGTAGTACGCGTTTTCGGTGTTGGCGACGGCCGTGAGGACGGCGCTCTTGTAGTTGGTGTTGGCGATGGTGAATGCGAGCTTGGCGTTCTCGAGGGCGGCAAGGGCGGCCTGACGGCCGAAGTCGCGGAGGAGGGGCTGGTTGAGGTTGGCCGAGACGCCGTGGTTGAAGGCCGGGTTGAAGAGGGCGTTGGTGGAATTGGTGGCGTTCCGGCTGACGTTGGTGGTGATGCTGAGCGTGCCGTTGGTGGCGGGGAGGCGGGGCAAGCTGACGCCGGCGCGCATCACGGTGTTGTCGTTGCGGGGGCCCTGGGCGGCGGTGCCGTCGAGGCGGCTCGTGGTTGACGCGGATTGGTTGACCGAGCGCGTGACATTGGCGGTTAGGTTGGGGTCGAAGGCCGCGTTCTGGATGTTCACGTTCTCCTTGGAGTTGGCCCGAGTCATCGCCTGGATCTGGAGGTTGAAGCTCCTCTGCAAGGCGAGCGCGATGGCTTCTTCGAGGGAGAAGGGTTTGTCGGGCGCGATTTCGACGGCCGGGACGCTGCCGGGGGCGGGGGCCTGGGCGAACGCGAGGGCGGAGCTGAGGCTGAAGAGGAGCAGGGCGCGGACAAGGAATCGGGACATGACAGGTAATTCGGTCGGAGAGGCGGCTGGACTTGCGGCGAAGAACACGGCGGCGATGCGAAAGTTACTGGCTTTCATATTCGCCGCCTGACGTGCGCTTGAACACCTTGAAGCCGGCCTGTCTGGCGCGCGAGACGGAAAGTGGCGCCGAAAGTTTCGGTGAATTTGCGCGTTGCACGGTCGCGCGGGACACCGGCTGCCCGCAGCGGGGGCAGTGGCTGAGGTCTGGGCTGTCGGCGGACTGCCGGTGTTCGAATCCCTCGCCGCACAGTCGGCACGGGGGGGCAAGGGGGGCGTAGAAACGGAGCGGCATCGATGAACGGCGCGTGGAGGGGTCGCAGCGTGGGCCCGGAGCAGGCACCGATCCGGCAGGAGGCAGGGCCGCCCGCCTCCCTGCGGCGGCCCGGCGACCTTACTCCATCTTCGGGGTGGTCTTCTGGAGTTCCTTCTCCACCAGTTCGGAAAGGTAGGCGGAGGCGCCGAGGCGCGCGGTGAACCCGGCGAGCTGGTCGCGGGTCTCGGTGTAGCGCGGGTTGGATTCGGACGAGTCGGGGGCTTGCTTCTCGACCGCATGCACGAAGATCCCCTTGTCGCCGCTGAAGACCATGTCGGAGAGCCCGCCCTTCTCGAGGCGCTCCAGGGCTCCGAGCACACTGAAATCAAGATCCTGCGGACGGTTGCGGAGATTGAACGGGGCGACGGCCTTGACCGTGAGCACCAGTCCGCTGCCAGTGGCGACCGAGGGAGCGGCTTGCTCGAGAGTTTCACCGGCTTTGAGTTTCGCCTCGAGCCCGGCTTTCACGGTCTTGCCGAGCTCGATGAAGCGCTTGCGACGTTCCCCTTCGATGTAGTCGGCGGCGACCTTGTCCTTGACCTCGGTGAACAGCGGCTTGCGCGTGGGCTGGGTCTCCTTCCAGAAGAGAATCACCGCGCCGGTCGGGATCGAAATGGCATCCGACGCGAGTCGATCCTTTCCGAGGCGAAAGGCCTCGGCGACGGCTTCCGGCGAGCCGCCGAGTTCGGCAGGCGCGGCGTCGCGTGGGAATGGGGCGAGCGTCTTGGGCGTGAGGTTGCGCGACGCGAGGAAGGCCTGCAGGGCCTCCGGCGTGCGGGCCTTGGACTCAAAGATGGCGAGCGAGATGTCGCTGGCGGTTTTGTTGGCGAGGCGCTGGGCACGCTCAAACTTGAGCGTGGACTCGACCTGCGGTCGCACCGCCGCGAAGTCGGCCGCGGGGTCGGCGGGAGGCGTGACAGTGGGTGTCGTCGCGTCGGCCTTGGCGGGCTCGGCGGGCTTGGGGAAGCGGGAGGGGTTGGAGTCGTAGAAGGTGCGCACGTCGGCGTCAGTGAGCGTGACCTTGGGCAGGTATTCGAGGGCGGGGAAGTCGAGGTAGGTCACAACGACGTGGGGGGGGATGTCGTAACGGCCGCCGGATTGTTCAAAGAAAGTGGTGAGGTCCGCATCGGATGGTTTGATCTCCGGTTTGTAGGCGGCGTAGTCGGCGGTGGCGGTGGCGAGTGTCCAGTTGGTGTCGGTGCGGGCGAGCTGGCTCTTAACGTCGGCGGGAAGGACGTAGCCGGGGCCTGAGAGGAGGTTCTGCACCTTGTCGGCGCGGATGTCGTCGCTGACGACCCGGACGATGTCGGCCTCGGTGATGCCGCGTGGGTTGGTCTTCAGGTTGTCGCGGAAGGTTTGGTAGGCCTTGGCATCGAACTGTCCGTCCTGGCCGGCAAACATGCGCAGGGTTTTGATCTGGTCGGTGATTTCCGCAGGGGTGGCCGGCGGCAGGTGCCAGAGGTCGGCGAGGTGGAGGGTGGCGGCGCGCTGGAAGGCGTAATTCTGCACCTGATCCCCGTCGAGCTGAGCGAAGGCTCCCATGCGGAGGCTGGCGCTGAGGCTGGCGTCGCCCATCAAGCGCTGCTGGTCGGACTGGAGGCTGAGGTTGTAATCGAAAAAGGGGCGGTCGACGAGGCCGCGCTGGTCGGCATTACCGATGCCTGGGGCGGCGCCGATAGTGAAGACGAACGCAATGATGACCACGCCCAACAGCACTGCAAAGATGACTTTGAAGTGATGCTGGAAGTACCGCTGAATCCAGGAAATCATGGGGGGAAAAGCCGGGACGGTAGGTCGGGGTTGCGGAGTGGCAAGGGTGAATTCGGCCAGTGGACGCGGAGGCCACTGCCGGTTGGCGGCAGTGCTCCCGACGCGGAACGCAGTCCGCCGCTTTCCACTTGGGCGGGAAGCCGAGCGGGGAGGCGTGGTCTCTTCCGGCCCGCCGCCCACTCCAATACCATTGCCTCTACCGCCGACCGGCGGATGCACTGCGGTCGGTGCTGCGCGCGAAGGGCGGACGTGACTCTTCGAACGGGTGGGCGGCGCAAAGTTCGTCGAGGTTTTGCTGGAAGAACTCCTGCTCGCCGAGGCGGCCGAGGGCGTGTTCGTAGGCGTGCAAGAGGGGATCAATGTGCTCGAGGGACTGACCGATCGGGTCGTGGCCGAAGTGTTCGTCGAGCTGCTTGAATTCGAGGAGGGTGATGCGGTTGAGCGGCCGTGCCGGCTGGAAGCGGTGTTCGGTGGCCGGGGTGCCGGGCCCGGGCCGGAGCGCGGCGATCAGGTCCATGGCGACGAGGCGATTGAGGCACTCGTTAAGAATCTGCGTGGGCACGCGGAGGAGGTCGCCGAGTTCGGAGGCCGTGATTGGGGGCAGGCAATCGCGGAAGCGGCGCGCGATGGTTAGGAGCACGACGAGGGAGAGGCGCTGGCGCATCGCTTCGGTCAATTGGCTCCACGCCGCCTGGCTGTTGCGGAAGTGCACGTTCTGGACGGCGTAGCTGATTACACCGCCGATCAGCACGTAGAGCCAGAAGATGTACAAGCCGAGCATCAGGACGAGGGGGACGGCGAGTTGACCGTAAAGGTTCTGGGTCAGCACCACCCGCCGCACATAGAGGAACGCGACGACATTGTTCAGCATCAGCAGGGCGGCGACGACGAGACCGCCCGCCAGTGCGGCCCGCCAGAACACGTGCGTATTGGGGATGACGCGGTAGACCAGTGTGAGCATCAGCGCGAGCAGCCCGACTGAGAACAGCGGCAGCGACCAGCGCAGCAGGGCGACAAGGCTCCCGCCGCCAGGCAGCTTGGCGAGCGATTCGTTAAACACGTTCACCGCCGCCCCGGCGCCGACCAAGGCGACTGCGGTGAAGAACAGCACCGCGCCCAGGGTGAGGATCGTCCAGTAGAACACGACCCGCATGAGGAGCGAGCGGCCGAGGCGGATGCCCCAGATGTCGTTGAAGGCGTCCTCCACCGCCTTGAACATCAGCAGCACAATCAGGATGAGCGACAGTGCGCCGAAGGCTCCGCCGTAGCCGCTGCGGGCGCTGCGGATGAAACCGTCGACCAGCTTCACCAGCTCCGGGTTGACCGGCTCTTCGCCGGCCGGAGTCGCGCGGGCCGCGGCGGCGGGATCCGCGGGCTGCATCGCGTTCAGGTGGGGGGCGACCTTGGCCAGGACCGAACTGATGTGGTGCGCGATCACATTGGGATCGTCCTGCTTGCCCAGGGCGAAACCACCGGCGAGCACGGCGATGGCGATCAAGGGCCCCAGGCTGAGCAGCGTGCTGAAGCTGAGGGCGGCCGCCCGGCTCGGAACCTTGGTCTCGAGGAAGACCGTGATCGTGATCGAAAGCACCCGCAGGACTGCACAGACCCAGCCGCGCAGGGAATGATCGGTCAACGCCGCCGGCTGCCAGATCTCGTGCCGCCACAGGTGCGCCAGCCTCGCCCCCAGGCGCGGCAACCCGCGCGAGGGCGAAGCACCGGCCTGACCGGACGAGCCCACGGGATCACTTCGCGAGCTGCAGCCAGGCGAGCAGTCCCATCCCGGCGACGGCGGCGGCGACGGCCACAGACACATTGAACAGCTTCACGCTCAGGGTGCAGAGGTAGAGGCCCACCGAGCCGGCGACGACCGCGGCAAACGCGGTCGACTGCCCCTGCGCATAATACATGAACCCCAGCAGGCCGCCGCCGAGGGCGGCGCGGAATCGAACAAATGGATACAGATTGGTCATGCCGAGGCCGAGCAGGGCGGCGAGGGCGACATCGACCAGGCCCAGAAGCACCAGCGGCTTTTCCAGCAGCTTGGCGCCGGTCATGCCGGTCAGCACGTCGGTGGCGGGCAGAATGGTGGCGACCGCGGCCAGCGCCAGCGCGCCAATGGCGCCAAACATGCCGATGCGGGCCGCGCGCATCATGGCGATTTCGGGATCCTCCTTGCCGCGCGTGTCGTCGGTGCGGCCCTCGGCGGCGGCAAGCATGTCGTCGACCGAAATGGGTTTGGCGCCCTCCTCCGGCTTGTTCAGGAGGGTGATCTCCTTCTGCTTCAGGGTGAGGCTCTTTTTCGGCGGAAACACCTGCGCCATCAGCTCGGGATTCGAGCCGAGGGTCAGCCACTGCTCGGTCGGGGCATCGTAAAACAGGGTGTCGCTGGTAACCTGTCCGGCCAGGGCCAGATCGGCGAGTTGCTGGGGGGTAAACGGCCCGCGGGCCTCGGTCTCGCTGGCGTTCCGGATGTAGAGTTCCTGCGTGGCCATGGATCGGAAGGTGGGAAGGGGGCGGGGGAGCGGCAAGAGCGTTTTGAATCACCCGCGTCTACCTCACATCCGCGTCAGCGGGCGCAATCCCAGGAGTTGCAGTCCGGTCTCCAACACCAGCAGCGTGCGGGCGCAGAGCAGAAGGCGGCGGGCGCGCAGCGCGGGGTCGTCGACCAGGACCTTGTCGGCGTTGTTGAAGGCGCTGTAGTCGCTCGCGAGCTCGAAGAGGTAGACGCAGAGATGGTGCGGGCGGAGGGTTTCGCCGGCGAGGCGGAGGGCTTCGGGGAATTTCACGAGCTTGCGCGCCAGCGCGAGCTCGGTGGGTGTCTCCGGTGCGGTGGCGGCGGTCTCGGTCGCGGCGTCGCCGGGGGTGGCGCCGGCACGGCGAAAGATCGAATGGAGGCGCGCGACGGCGTAGAGCAGGTACGGGGCGGTGTTGCCGTCGAGGGCGAGCATCTTGTCCCACGAGAACACGTAGTTGCTGCTGCGGTTCTGCGCGAGGTCGGCGTACTGCACGGCGCCGATGCCGACCTTCTGCGCGATGTCGCGGCGCTCGGCCTCGGGGAGGTCGGGGTTTTTCTCCGAGACGATGGCGAACGCGCGATCGACAGCCTCGTCGAGCAGGGCCTTGAGCTTGATTACGTCGCCGCTGCGGGTCTTGAGCGCCTTGCCGTCCTCGCCGGTGACGGCGCCGAAGGTGACGTGATGGAGTGCGGGCAGGCGGTAGCCGCGCGCCGCGAACCACTTCTTCACGGTGAGGAAGAGCTGCTCGAAGTGGTCGGCCTGGCGGAAGTCGGTGACGACGACGATGCCGTCGGCGCGGAAGTGCTCGGCGCGATACAGGGCGGTGGCGAGGTCGGTGGAGGCGTAGTTGCTGGCGCCGTCGGCCTTGCGGATGAGGAAGGGCTGGGTCTTGAAGCGCGGGTGCTCGGGGTGGAAGACGACGAGCGCGCCCTCGCTCTCCTGTGCGAGACCGGTCGCGGTGAGCTCGGCGTAGATGCGCTCGACCTTGTCGTTGTAGAAGCTCTCGCCGAGGTGGTGGTCGAAGCGGATGCCGAGGCGGTCGTAGATTTCCTGGAAGGCGGCGAGGCTGACCTCGGAAAACCTCCGCCAGAGGGCGACGTTTTCGGGATCGCCCTGCTGAAGCTTCACGAGTTCGCGGCGCGCCTCCTCCAGCTCGGGCGAGCCATCGGGCGTGGCGTCGTTGCCGTGCTTGTACAGGCGTTCGAGTTCCTCGATGGGCTCGGCGGCCAGGGCGGCGGCGTCAGCCCAGCGTTTATAGCCGTAAATCAGCTTGCCGAACTGCGTGCCCCAGTCGCCGAGGTGGTTGTCGCGGATCACGCGGGCGCCGGTGAACGCGAGCAGCCGGCAGATCGCCTCGCCGATCACGGCGGAACGCAGGTGGCCGACGTGCATCTGCTTTGCGGTGTTGGGCGACGAGTAGTCGACGACCCAGGTCTGACCGGCGTGTTCGCGGGCGGCGCCGGCCTGGAGGTGGGCGGCGCTGTCGAAGGTGCGCAGCCACGCGAGCAGGGCGGCGGGCCGGAGGGTAAAGTTGATGAAGCCGGGCCCGGCAATCGCGACGTCGAATCGTGCGCGCACGCCGGCAGGCAGGGCGGCGACGAGTTGTTCGGCGAGGGCGCGCGGGTTCAGTTTCCTCGCCTTGGCGTGACCGAGCACGCCGTTGGCCTGGAAGTCACCGTGGCGAGGATCGGCGGTGCGGACCTCGGGGGTAAACGCCGCAGCGTCGGCCACGCCCGCGGTGGCGGCGGCTGATTGCAGGACGGTGTCGAGCTCAGCGGCGAGGTGGAAGGAGACATCCATCCGCCGAGACAACCGGACGCGGCGCTGGCCGGGCAAGCGTGGAGTTCGCCGGGGGTGGGGGGGAGCGCGGACGGAGCGCCGCTCGCCCGCTTTGGCGGACGATCGCCGGGGGCGATACCCGCGCCCCGAGGATGCACTGCAGGCTCGCCTTTGGCGGGACGTGTGCGGAGGCTGCGCAGACCTTTCCTATGAAAACTCCCTGGCTGCTTCTTCGTGGTGCGCTCGTGTGGGCGGGCGTTCTGGTCGTGTCTTCCGGTTTGCGTGCCGCCGCGGCGGCCGCGGCCGACCCGTTCCTCGGTCGTTGGGCGCTTACCTTGCAAGGGGGCGGCGCGGGTTGGCTCGAAGTGAAGCGGGAGGCCGGTTGGTATGACGGATCGCTGCTGTGGGGCGGAGGCAGCGTGCTCCCGGCGGCGAGCATCGTGATCGCCGACGGCACGCTCACTTTTACGCGCATCCGCGAGGTCGAGCGCAAGGATTCCGCGGGCAAGGTGCTCCGCAAGCAGCAGTTTACCGATACCCTCACCGCTCGGATCGAGGGCGGCGAGCTCAAGGGTACGCGGGTCGCACCGCGTCTCAACGGCTCCGGTTTCGACCGCAGTGAATTCAGCGGTAAACGCATTCCGCCTCTGCCGGCCCGCCCCAACCTCGCCGCAATCAGGTTTGGCGCGCCGATCAATCTGTTCAACGGCCGGGATCTCACCGGATGGGTGGCCAAGGAAACCAACCTCAAGAGCGCCTGGTCCGTCGAAGGCGGGGTGCTCGTCAACCGGCCGCCGGCGCACGAGAAGGGCAAACCCAACGTCCGCACCGCCAACCTTCGCACCGAGCGGGAATTTGAGGACTTCAAGCTCACGCTCGAGGTCAATGTCCCCAAGGGCAGCAACAGCGGCATCTACCTGCGTGGCATCTACGAGGTACAGGTAATGGACTCCTTCGGCCGTCCGCTCGACTCGCATAACATGGGCGCGATCTACAGCCGCATCACGCCGTCGGTCGCTGCCGAAAAGCCGGCCGGCGAGTGGCAGACGATGGAGCTTACGCTGGTCGATCGCCACGCCACGGTCGTGCTGAATGGCCGGACGATCATCGACAATCAGCCCCTCGCCGGCTGCACCGGTGGCGCGATGTGGTCCGACCAATTCCGCCCCGGCCCGATCTACCTGCAGGGTGATCACGGTCCGGTGTCTTACCGCAACCTCGTGTTGCGGCCGGTGGTGAAGTAGCGCCCACCGCCCGGCGGCGCGGGGGATTTTTCGACTTGGACCGGGAGTCTGGGGCGCGACACTCGCCCCGTGTCCACGATCAACTACATCCAGGCCAACACCAACGGACGCCTGCATTCGGCCGACGAGCCGGCCGTGCGGCCGCTGAACCGGGGCTTCCTCTACGGCGATGCCATCTACGAGGTCTGGCGAACCTGTCATGGCGTGGTGTTCACCTGGCGGGAGCACTATGAGCGGCTCGAACGCTCGGCCGCATCGCTGGAGCTGGTTCTGCCCTGGACGCGCGCGGAGATGTGGTCGGAGGTCGCCCGGACGGCGGCGGCTTTCCGCTCGGCAACCGGCTTCGCCGGGGAGTTGTACATCCGTCTCCAGGTGTCGCGAGGCGGTGGTCCGATCGGACTCGATCCGGCGCTGGCGGATCGCGCGGAGTTCACGCTGCTGGTGCAGCCCTGCCCTCTGCCCTCGGCGGAGGTGCGGCGGCGCGGCATCCGCCTGGCCATTTCGGATCTGCGGCGGAACCCGATTGAGGCGTTGAGCCCGGCCTGGAAGACTGGAAACTACCTGAACAACATCCTCGGTCTGCGGGAAGCGCGCCGGAAAGGCGCCGACGACGTGCTGATGTTGAACCTGCGGGGGGAGGTCACGGAGTCGTCGACCTCCAATATTGCCTTCGTGCGGGACGGGGAGGTTCTCACGCCGCGGATGGAGGCGGGGATCCTGGGCGGAATCACCCGGCATCTGGTGCTGCGGGTACTGGCGCCGGAGGCGGGTTTTACGGTGAGGGAGACGGACATTCGCGCGGAGGAACTGCCGGGAATGGCGGAGAGTTTCGTCTTCTCGACCACCAAGGACGTCCTGGGGGTGTATGCAATCGACGATCTGGCGTATCCGGTCCGCCCGGACGGAGCGGCGGCGCGACTGCACGCGGCGATGGAGCGATACGGGGAGCGCGAGGCGGCTTCGCACCCGGAGTTGCGGGTGTGAGCGGGTGGATGACTAGTACCGCGGGAGGGTTGGATCGAGTTCCGCGGCCCAGGCGTCGATGCCGCCGGTGATGTTGCTTACGGCGGTGAAGCCCTGTTGACGGAGATACTCCGTGACCCGCCGGCTGCGGCCGCCGGCGTGGCAGAGGATGAGGAGGTGTTGGTCGCGCGGCAGCGTGGCGATGCGGGCGGGGATCTCGCGCATGGGAATATGTCGGGCGGCGGGCAGCCGGCAGATGGCCAGTTCATGCGCCTCGCGCACGTCGATGATGAGCGCGCGGTCGGGCGCGCCTTCGTGGAGGCGCCGGGCTTCGGCAACGGGGAGTTCGAGCGGGCAATCGGTGGGAGGCACGGAAGCAGGGGGGGCGCAGGAGCCGGAATCGTAGCGGGCCGGATCCAGCCTGCTCACGGAAGGCGCGGTGCCGCAGAGCGGGCAGCGCGGGTCTGCCGGGACGGTGAGGGTTTGAAAACGCTGGGTCAGGGCGTGATAAGTCAGGAGGCGGCCGCGCAGTGTTTCGCCGACGCCGGTGAGCAGCTTGATGGCTTCGAGGGCCTGCAGGCTGCCGATCACGCCGCAGACCGCTCCGAGCACCCCGGCTTCGCCGCACCCCGGAACGGAACCGGGGAGGGGAGGCTCGGGAAACAGACAGCGGTAGCACGGTCCGCCGTGTTTGGGGTCAAAAACCGCCACCTGCCCCTCGAACTTGAAGACGCTACCAAACACCAGCGGCCGGCCGGCGAGGCAGGCGGCGTCGTTGTTCAGGTAGCGGGAACGAAAGTTGTCGGTGCCGTCGACGATGACGTCGTAACTGTCGAACAGCGCCACGGCATTGGCGGGGGTCACGCCTTCGCCGTGCGGCACGAGGCGGAGGTGGGGGTTGGTGGCGGTGAGGCGGCGGACGGCGGACAGAACCTTCGGTTCCCCGAGGGCGGTCTCGTCGTGGAGGAGTTGCCGTTGCAGGTTATGGATCTCCACCCGGTCGAAGTCCGCGATGCCGAGCGTGCCCACGCCTGCCGCGGCGAGGTAAAGCGCGGCCGGGCTGCCGAGACCGCCCGCGCCGACGACGAGTACGCGGGCCGTGGCGAGCCGCTGCTGCCCGGCAACGCCGAACTCCTCCAGCAGCAGGTGCCGGCTGTAGCGCGCCAGTTCGGCCGGGGAGAGTTCGGGCGGTGGTGACATCGCGGCGAAGGAGAGTCGGAACCCCCGGCCGCGCAAATGAAATTGCGCCGGTGCGCGGCCCGGGGCGGAATCGGATCGATGCGATTTCTCGGAATCGATTACGGCGTGCGGCGGATCGGGCTGAGCCAAGGGGATGACCTTGGGGTGGCGACCCCGTTGCCGGCGCTCACCGAGGCGGATCCGGCGAAGCGCTGGGCGGCGCTCGCGGCCGTCGTGCGACAGCGACGGGTCACGGAGCTGGTGGTCGGCCATCCGCTCAACATGGATGACACGCCGGGCTTCAAGGCGAAGGAGGTGGAGTCGTTTGCGGCGCGACTCCGGGCGGAGTTCGGTCTTCCGGTGCACTTGGTGGACGAGCGACTGACGAGCTATGAAGCGGAGTCGACGATCGCTCGTTCGCGCCGGCGGGAGGTGCGCGCGAGTGGCATCATCGACTCGCGAGCGGCGACCCTGATCTTGCAGGATTATCTGAACCAGCGGTTCCCGGAAGTACCGGCCGCCGGGGAAGGAGAACGGGAATGAAGGGGCGACGGAAATTGAGCGGGAGAGAGGCGGACCGGGAGGGTCCCTCCTCTCCCGAGGCGGGCCACCACAACGCGGGCCGCAACGACGCGGGTGGCGGGGCGCGGGTGCCGAGCGGACGGCGTTGGCGGTGTGTGTGCGCGTACGATGGGACGGCGTTTGCGGGCTGGCAGAGCCAGGCGGGGGGGACGGCCATTCAGGATGTGATCGAGGGGCGGCTGGCGCAGGTCTTCAAGCGTACGGTCCGGATTCACGGC
>CAZDGC010000015.1:0-35697 GCA_964504885.1 uncultured Opitutus sp. | reverse complement strand
TAGAGCTTGGCGAGGCGCTCGCGGGTGTTCGCGAGCCCGATGCCCTGGCGGGCGTAGGCTTCGGCCAGGGCGTGCATGCGCTGGGCCAGGTCTTCCATTTTGAGGCGGGGTGGGAGCACGGGGCGGCGAAATTGCTGGCGGCGATGCGGGTCGGGCTGCCGGCGGCGATTCAAATCAAGTCGGTGCGACCGGCGGCAGTGGATTTCCACGCGCGGTTTCAGGCCCGGGGCAAACGATACGTTTACCACCTGCATCAGGGCGATGCGGACCCGTTTACGCGTCCGTACTGCTGGGTGACTCCTCGCCCGCTCGATCTCGCGGCGATGCGGGCGGCGGCGAAGGTATTGCGCGGTCGGCACGATTTCCGGGCCTTTACGGCCGTGAACGGACCTGAACGGGAGGACACCGTGCGCGAGTTGCAACGGCTGGAGATCCAGGTGCGCGGGCGCCGCGTGAGAATCATCGCGGAGTCGGCGGGATTTCTTTACAAGATGGTGCGCAGCCTGGCGGGGGTGCTGGTGGCGGTGGGGGAGGGGCGGCTGGGAGTTGACGACGTGGAGGCGATCCTCCGCGGAAGGCAGCGCACGCCGGCGGTCCAGACCGCGCCGCCGCAAGGGCTGTTTCTCATGAAGGTATGGTACTGAGGGAGGCGATTTGCGATGAACACGTGGGGCGCTCAACTGGTGCGGGGGATTTCAGACGTGATCTTTCCGCCCCTGTGCGTGCATTGCCGGGGCTTGGTGGAGAAGGCAGAGGGTGGGGCGGAGGGCGAAGCCGGCGCGGCTACCCCGGGCTTCCGTCACTTGTGCACCCGTTGCGCGGCGTTGGTCGAGTGGGTGCGCCCTCCGCACTGCACCACCTGCGGGCATCCCTTTTTCGGGGTGATGTCGGAGAACCGGCAGTGTGCGAAATGCGAGGGGCTCGAGCCGGTGTATGGGGAGGGGCGCACGGCGGTGTTGTTCCGGGGACCGGTGCGCTCGCTGGTGATCGAGTTGAAATACCATCGCGGGCTGCACGTGCTGGAGGATGTCGCGGAGGTCTTCCGGCGGGCGGGGCATGTCCTCGAAGCGGTGCGTGGCCGGGTGCTGGTGCCGGTGCCGCTGCACCCACGGAAGGCGCGCGAGCGAGGTTACAATCAGGCGGTGCTCCTGGCGCAGTGCCTGGCGGGGGCGGCGGGTGGAGGCGCGCGGGTGCAGGCGCTGCTGCGGAGGGAGGTCGACACGCCGACCCAGACGGCTTTCGACCGGCGGACGCGCCTGCTCAACCTGAAGAATGCTTTTGCACTCGCCCCGGGAGCCTCCCTAACTGCCGGGGAACACTACGTGCTGATCGACGATGTTTTCACCACGGGCTCCACACTCAACAGTTGTGCGCGCGCACTGCGGCGGGCCGGCGCGGTGAACCTCGACGTCGTCACGCTTGGCCACGGTTGAACTTTCCATGCATTTCGACAAACCGACCTACACGGTGCGCAAGGTCCGCAAGAAGGACATCCCGAAGGGCTTGTACACGAAGGACCCGGTCACCGGCGATATCGTTTTCAACAAGGAGTTGGAGGACAACCAGATGGTCTCGCCGAAGAGCGGGTATCATTTCCCGATTGGGGCGCGGGCGCGGCTCGCCCATCTGCTGGATCCAGGAACCTTCAAGGAAATGGACGTGGCGGTAAGATCGAGCGATCCGCTGAAATTTGTGGACTCGCAGCCGTATCCCGATCGCATCAAACGCTACGAGAAGGAGAGCGGACTGCCGGAGGCGGTGATCAGCGGGTCGGGCAGCATCCTGGGGATCGAGGTTTCGCTGGCGGTGATGGATTTCCGTTTCTGTGGAGGCGCAATGGGGGCGGCAGCGGGCGAGAAGATCACGCGGGCGATCGAAGCGGCCGGCCGGCGCGGGACTCCCTGTATCATATTCAGCGCTTCAGGGGGCGCGCGAATGCAGGAAGGAATTTATTCGCTGATGCAGATGGCCAAGACGAGCGCGGCGCTCGGCCGGCTGGCCCAGGCGGGGCTTCCGTTCATTTCCGTGCTGACGCATCCGACCATGGGCGGAGTCACGGCGAGTTTTGCCACGCTGGGGGATGTGATTCTGGCCGAGCCGGGGGCGCTGGTTGGATTTGCCGGCGCCCGCGTGATCAAAGATACGACGAAACAGACCCTGCCGGCGGGCTTTCAGACGGCGGAGTTCCTGCTCAAGCACGGGTTGATCGATCAGATCGTCAGCCGGCTGGAGATGCGCGATCGGTTGCACGAACTTCTCTGCGCGCTCTTCCTGCGCCGGAAGCAGACGGCGATGGCCGCGACGGCGTGAGGCGATGGACGAAGCGGCCTGTCCGGTTGCGAAATCGAGCCGCGTGGCATGAATCCCGGCCTGCATCCGCCTGAATACGCGGCGGTCGAGGCCTACTTGTTCGCGCGCAAGGCGCAGGGCCGGAAATTCGGCATTGAGCGGATGCGGCTGCTGGCCGCGGAACTCGGCCACCCGGAGCAGCGCCTGCCGTTCGTGCATGTGGCCGGGACGAATGGCAAGGGCTCGGTGGTGGCGATGCTCGACGCAATCCTGCATGCGGCCGGCTGGCGCACGGGCATGTACACCTCACCCCACCTCGTGCACCTGGGGGAGCGCGTGCAGGTGGAGCGCCGGGTGCTGTCCGAGGCCGAGATTGTGGACTATTTCAAGGAGTTGCGGCCGATCGCGGATCGCCTGGCGGCGGGCGATCCTGACGACGCGCCCGGGTTCTTCGAGTACCTCACCGCGATGGCGTTCCTCCAGTTTGCGCGGCAACGCTGCGACCTCGGCGTAATTGAGGTGGGCCTGGGCGGACGGCTCGATGCCACCAACATTGTCGTTCCGGAGGTGAGCGTGATCACTTCACTCGCGATGGACCACTGCGAGATTCTGGGCGACACGCTCGAGCAGATTGCGTTTGAGAAGGCGGGCATTGTGAAGCCGGGCTGTCCCGTGGTGCTCGGGCGCGTGCCGGCGGTGGCCGCCGGTGTGATTCGGCGCATCGCCCGGGAACGCGGCTGCCGGGTGACGTCAGTGGAGGAGCGGTTTGGCGACGATCTCGAACGCTACCCGCACACCAACCTCGAAGGAGACTACCAGCGCTGGAATGCGGCCACCGCGACTCTGGCCGCGGAGGCGCTGGGGTCCGCCTGGCGCATCACGCCTGAAACGGTGACCGCAGGATTGACGCATGTGGACTGGCCTGGCCGGTGGCAGCGCGTGCGCCTGGGCGGGCGGCTGGTGATCCTTGATGCATCGCACAACCCGGAGGGGGCGCGCGTTCTGGATTCGAATCTCACCCACTTGCGGGCGGAGACAGGACGGCGTCCCATCGTCATCACCGGGGTGCTCGGCAGCACGCGGGCGCGACCTTTGCTGGAGACGATCGCCCGGCATGCGAGCGAGGTGCGTCTGGTGGTGCCCGACCACCCGCGGGCCTGTTCGTTCGAAGAATTGGAGGCCCTGTTGCCGGCGGACTTTGCTGGCGCCGTCCGACGCGAGCGGGTGGCAGACCTCTTTCCCGGACCGGAGGGGTGCAGCGCAGGGGGGGCGGATGACGTGGTCGTGGTCACGGGATCAATTTATCTGCTCGGCGAAGTGATGGCCCGGTTGGAGCGGGTGGCTTCGGGCTGAGCGGTGCCGCTTTGGTCGGAGGCGGGCGAGACCGAAGCAGCGCACTCCGCGCTCGCCTTGCGCACCGGCTCGCCTTGGGTGGGGGGCATGAATCGCGTGCTGTTCCTGCTTCTGGGGCTCAGTCTGGCCATACGGGTGGTCCTGGCGGTGCCGGTCACCGTGCAGCCGGTGACCGGTCGGCAGGGCATGGTCGTGGCGGCGCATCCGCAGGCGGCCGAGGCTGGACTGACCGTGCTGCGGGCGGGCGGCAATGCCATCGATGCCGCGGTGGCGACCTCGCTGGCGGTCGGCGTGGCAGAGCCGTACGGCTCGGGACTCGGCGGCAAGCTGATGATGCTCTATTTCGAGGCGAGGACGGGACGGGTCTACGCGGTCGATGCGATGGATGCAGCGGGGGCGGTCAACGTGGCGGCGTTTGTGAAGCGCTCCGCGGTCGAGCGCGGTTACGGCTACGCCGAAGTGGCGGTGCCAGGGCTCGGCGCCGGCTTGTGGGCGGCTCATCAGCAGTGGGGACGCCAGCCGTGGGCCGACGTGCTGCAGCCGGCGATCCGACTCGCCCGCGAGGGCTTCCGCATCCTTCCGAAGACCCGTGAGCAGTTCCAGGAGCAGGAGAAGAAACTCCGCCGCGGCGACCTGGAAATCGCGCGACTGTACCTGCCGGGCGGAAATCTGCCCGAGGTCGGCAGCCTTCTGCCCAACGAGGATCTGGCACGCACGATGGAGGCGATGGCGCGGAACGGCCGCGACGGGTTTTATCGCGGGCCGGTGGCGGCGGCAATCGTGTCGGCCGCGCGGCAGGGCGGCGGCTGGCTGACCGCAGCGGACCTGGCGGGCTACGAGGCGCGGATCGGCGAACCCGTGCAGATGGAATTTCGCGGCTACACGCTGCATTGCGGTCCGCCGCCGACCAGCGGGGCGGCGCTGTTCCTTCCGATCCTCAAGGCGCTCGAACACGAGTCGTTTGGCGGCGCCCCACTGCGGTCGGCCGCCAACCTCGACAAGGTCGGCCGTCTCTGGCGTCAGGCGTATCCGAGTATTTCGCGCACGGTCGGAGATGCGCCCGAATCGCGGTTCCTGGTGGAGAAATTGCTCGCCCCTGACGCCATCGCCACCCTGCGGGAGCGCGCGTTTGGTCCGGCGCGGGCGAAACGCAAGGTCGCCGCCCTCGACGTTTCGGGGGAGGACTGGCCGTTCCACGAGAGCGCCCAGGCGGCAACCACCCATCTGATCGTGGCGGATCGCGACGGCAACGTGGTCTGCGCCACCCAATCCCAGAGCCTGCATTTCGGGGCGGGTGTGGTGCCGCCCGGGACCGGTGTGGTCATGAACAACTCGATGAGCAATTTCACGACCAGCGACTCGCGCAGCATGAACTATGTCGCGCCGGGACGGCGCTCGCGGAGCACGATTGGTCCGACGATCGTGCTGCGCGACGGAAAACCGATCCTCGCCATCGGCATTCCGGGGTCGGCGCGCATTCCCACCGCGCTGCTGCAGGCCTTGCTGGATCGCCTGGCGCTGCAGCGTCCGCTGATCGAGGCCATCGGAGACACGCGCATTCACTTTCAGCCGGCTGCGCGATCCGGGGAGCCGGATTTGGTGGAGACCGAACAGTCGTTTCCGGTGGCGGAAGCGGACGCCTTGCGCACGCTCGGCTGGCGAGTGGTGCTGCGCGAGCCGGCGGGCACCGGTAAGTATTTTGGCGGCCTGAATGCGATCGAGTTCAGTGTCGAGGGCACTCAGATCGGGTACGCCGACCCCCGGCGCACCAACGCGGCGGCGGGGTTCTGAGCCAGGTGGCCGGCTGACGGTGCGAGGCCGTCGGAGAATGCGCCCGCGGCAATATTCGGACAAAATCCTTGCCAAGGGTGGAGCGCGTCTCTGTGTTCGACCGCTCTCCATGCAAAAGACCAAGAAGTCCATTGCCAAGCGGTTCAAACTGACCGCGAAGGGCAAGCTCGTGCGCCGCACGCCTGGCTTCCGGCACTTGCTTGGCGCGAAAAGCACGAAGCAGAAACGCCGTGCGTCTCGCGACAAGCTGGTGGCCGAAGGCCATGCCGCGCCCCTCAAGCGCGCCCTGCCGTTCGGCCTCTAACCTGTTAGCAGCCAACGCGCCTCAACTCCAACTTCGCCCGGGGGTGAACTTCCAAGCCGACCTCCAGGTGACTAACCTCCAAAGGAACTGAACCAACATGGCTCGTGCAACCAATGCTCCCGCGTCGCGCAAGCGGCGCAAGAAAGTGCTGAAGTACGCCAAGGGCTACTTCGGCAACAAGTCCAAGCTCTTTCGCTATGCGAAGGAGGCGGTCCAGCATGCCTGGCAATACGCCTACGCCGCCCGTCGCAAGAAGAAGGGCGATTTTCGCGGCCTCTGGATCGTGCGCCTCAACGCCGCCTGTCGCAACGCCGGCATCAGCTACAGCCGCTTTATGGAAGGGCTGAAGGCCGCCAACATCGGTCTCGACCGCAAAGTTCTCAGCGACCTCGCCATCCGTGATGAGTTGGCGTTCAACGCCCTCGTCAAGCAGGCCCAGGAGGCTCTGAAGGCCAAGGCGAGCGCCGCCAAGCAGGCCTGAGTTGGAACTCGCGCGAGCCACCCCGGTGGGGAGGCTCGTTTCGCTGCTGGTTTTTCAGAGGACGGGCCTCGCCAACCGAGGTGCCGTCCTTCTTCTTTTCCTCACCGAGACCGCGGATGGCGCCGGTCCGGGGCCGGCCTCGCCGACCTTTCGGTGGCGCGGTCGCAGCGGTCCACGATCCCTTCCCAATCATGCAAGACCAACTTTCCGCACTCCTCGCCAAGGCGGCGGCTGAATTGCCGGCGGTGCGTGCGCGTCCGGAGTTTGAAGCCGCCAAGGCGCGATACGTCGGACCCAACGGTGAACTGACCGCCTTGATGAAGCAGATGGGCGCGGTGCCCAAGGACCAGCGGCCGGCGGTCGGCCGGCTCATCAACGAAACCAAGGCCAGCCTTCAGGCGCTGCTCGACGAGGCCCTCGCCCGCCTCGCCGAAGCGGAACTCGGCGCCCAACTCGGCCCGCCGGTCGATCCCACGCTGCCGGCGCCCGATGCCGGGCCGGGAACCTTTCACCCACTCACCCTGGTGCGGGAGGAGATGTGCCGCATCCTCCGCAAGGTCGGATTCGCCGTCGCGGACGGCCCGGAGGTCGAAAGCGAATACTACTGTTTCGACGCCCTCAACACCCCCGCCGACCACCCGGCGCGGGACGAAAAGGACACCTTCTATTTCCCGCCGGGGGCGCGCTTCGGCAATGTGTCCAAGAAATTCAAGGACGAGCGCTATCTGCTGCGCACCCACACCTCCTCGGTGCAAATCCGCACCATGCTGAAGGGGGCGCCCCCCATCCGGATCGTGTCTCCGGGACGGGTTTACCGGCGCGACACCACCGACGCCACGCACAGCGCAAACTTTCACCAGCTCGAGTGCCTTTACGTCGACCGCAATGTCACCGTACGCGACCTGAAGGCCCTGCTCGATTACCTGTTCGCCTCGTTGCTCGGGAAGGACACGCAGACGCGCTTCCGCCCGCACTATTTTGGCTACACCGAGCCCAGCTTCGAGGTGGATCTCTCGGCTGGGCACCTGCCCAAGGTGAACAAGCCCTGGATCGAGATTGGCGGCTGTGGCCTGGTGGACCCCGCCGTTTTCGAGGCGGTTGGCTACGATCCCGAGGTCTGGAGTGGCTACGCCTTCGGCATGGGGCTCGAGCGCCTCGCCATGCTGCTCTACGGCATCGATGACATCCGCTATTTCTATCAGAACGACCTGCGTTTCCTGCAGCAGTTCGCCTGATCACGGTTCGAGGAATGCCCGCATGAAAATCTCCCTCAATTGGCTGAAGGACTACGTACCGCTCGACGCGTCCGTCGAGGAAATCTCCCGCGCCATCACTTTCCTCGGCTTCGAGGTCGAAAGCGTGCGGTACACCGGTGCGCCGCGGCTGGAACACGTGGTGGTGGGTGAAATTCTCACCCGTGCCCGGCATCCCAATGCCGACAAGCTCTCCGTCTGCACGGTCGACGTCGGCCCGGCCGGCGGGGTGAAGACCATCGTGTGCGGCGCCCACAACTGCGACGTCGGCAATCGCGTGCTGGTCGCCCTGCCGGGGGCGGTGCTGCCCGGTAACTTCGCGATCAAGCTCTCAAAAATCCGTGGTCAGGAATCGCAGGGCATGATGTGTTCGCCCGACGAAATCGGGATGGGTTCCGACCACAGCGGACTGCTGCTGCTGGAGGGCAAACCCGCGCTGGGCACTCCCATGTCCGAGGCGCTTCCGCCCGGCGACACGGTCTTCGATCTCGAAATCACGCCCAATCGCCCCGATTGCCAGTCGCACCTCGGCATCGCCCGCGAACTCGCCGCCTGGTTCCGGCTGCCGTTGACGTATCCGCAGGATAAGTTCCGCGGCGACGTCTCCAGCGCGCCGGCGCGCCCGGATCTGCTGCAGGGCGTGCGGGTCGACTGTCCCGAGGACTGCCCGCTCTACACCGCGTTTGTCATCGCCGGCGTCAAGGTCGGGCCGAGCCCCGCGTGGATGCAGGAACGTCTGCAGGCGGTTGGGCTGCGGCCGATCAACAACGTGGTCGACGTCGGCAATTACGTCATGCTTGAAACCGGCCAGCCGCTGCACGCCTTCGATGCGAGGAAGCTCGGAGGCGCGCAGATCATCGTCCGCCACGCGGCGGAGGGCGAAAGGATCGCGACACTCGATGGCCGGGAGCGTGCGCTGGGCCGCCACATGCTGGTGATCGCGGATACGCAGCGACCGGTGGTCATCGCCGGCATCATGGGCGGCGAGGACTCCGGCGTGTCGGCCGACACGACCGACCTCGTGCTGGAGTGCGCGGTGTTCAAGCGCCAGTCGATCCGCCGGACTTCGCGCCAGCTCGGGCTGAGTTCCGACTCATCGTACCGCTTTGAACGCGGGGTCGATCCGCACGCGACCCTCGAGGCGGCCTGCCGCGCCGTCGATCTCATCCTCGAGACCGCGGGTGGCCAGGTGGTGGCGCCAGCGTATCGGGTGGGCGGAGACGTGCCGTGGCAGCGGGAGATTGTGGTCACGCACGACTACATCACGGAGCGGCTTGGCTTCGATCTGCCCGCCGCCGACATGCGCGCGGCGTTCGAGGCGCTTGATCTCACCATCACCCGGGAGGAGCCCACGGTGCATCCGGCCCGCGGCCCGGCGTGGACCGTCGCGATTCCGAGCTGGCGCGACGATCTCGACCGCCCCATTGATCTGGTGGAGGAAGTCTTGCGCCTGCACGGGACCGAGAAGATTCCGCCGGCGGTGGTGCAGTGCCCGGGACTCGCGGCGGACGACGATCCGGTGGTGCGGTTCAACCGGCGCGTGACCGACTACCTCGTGGGGCACGATTTTCACGAGTGCGTCACCTACACGCTGCGACCGGGGCGGGAGGTGGCGGCCTGGGCGCCGGCGCCGGCCGTGCCGGAGCTCGCCCTCGCCAATCCGTTCGTCGAAGATCAGACGCACCTGCGCCCGACGCTGATCGCGGGCCTGCTCGAATCGCTCCGGCTCAACCAGGCGCGAGGCGTGCCCGCCACGCGGTTGTGCGAGGTGGGGCGCATCTTCGTGGAGGAGGGCGGTCACTTGCTGGAGTGCGCCGCCGTGGCCCTGGTGATGGCCGAGCCCGTGGCGGCGCGGACCTGGCGGGGTCGGGAATTCCCGGACTTCTACACGACGAAACACCAGGTGCGCGCGCTGGCCGGGCTGGCGGGCATCAAGTTCTCCGACGAGGCCATCGAGCCCGTCGCCGCCGGACCGCACGGCTGGCAGGAGGGTCACAGTGCGCGGGCCGGGGAACTGGCGAAAGGCTGGCGGGCCGAATTCGGTCTGCTGAATCTCGCGCGACTGAAGGCGCTGGGCATTGAGGGCAAGGTGTACGCCGGCCTCCTGGCGGTGCTGCCGGAGAAACTGCCGACGGCCTTCACCGCACGGCGCTACGCTGACTTCAGCCTTTTCCCGGCGGCGTTGCGTGATCTGGCGATTGTCGTGGACGAGATGACTCCCGCGGCCCGGGTCCTGACGGAGTTGGTGAAGGCCGCGCGGGCCGCCACCGGCCGGCATTTCTTCCTCGAGTCGGCGACGCTGTTTGACGTTTACCGAGGCGCCGGCCTTCCCGAGGGGCGGAAGAGTCTCGCCTACTCGCTCGCGTTTCGCTCGGGCGAGCGGACCCTTACCGACGCCGAGGTGAACGTCGCCTTCCAGAAGTTGCAGGACGATCTCGTGGCCGCGAGCGGCTGGCAGATCCGCCGCTAGACGCCATGGCCTCCACTCCGCAACTCGACATCGATCACGTGGCCCGGCTGGCGCGGGTCGCCCTCACTCCGGAGGAAAAGACCACATTCACCCAGCAGTTGGGCGACGTGCTGCACCACATCGAGCAACTCAGCCGGGTTGATGTGACCGGCGTGGAGCCATCCGCGCATGCGTTTGCAGTCAACAACGTCTGGCAGGAGGACGGCGTGCGACCGGGGCTGGCGGTGGAGGCAGCGCTGCGCAATGCGCCGGCCCAGCGGGAAAACATGTTTGCGGTGCCCAAGGTGGTGGAGTGAACCGGTCGGAATCCGCTGACGCATGGCTGCCGAGGTTTTCTATCAGACTGTGGCTGAAACCACCGCCCAGCTCGCGGCGGGCCGGATTTCGGCCGTCGAACTGCTTCGTGCGTTGATCGCCCGCCTCCGGGCGGTCGAACCGCGCGTTCGGGCATTCAACTCGTTCGACGAAGCGGATGCACTGGCCCAGGCGGCCGCCTCGGATGCGCGCCGTGCGAGCGGCGAGGCGAGGGGAGTGCTCGACGGCATTCCCATTGGCTTTAAGGACGTGATTGCGGTGAAGGATCAGCCGCTGACGGCTTCGAGCCGGATGCTGGCGAACTTCGTCTCGCCCTACGACGCGACCGTGACCGAAAAGCTGCGCGCGGCCGGCGCGGTGCTCTTCGGACGGCTGAATTGCGACGAGTTCGCCATGGGTTCTTCGACGGAGAATTCGGCGTTTCATCCGACGGGCAATCCCTGGGACGTCACGCGGGTGCCGGGCGGTTCATCCGGCGGCAGCGCAGCGGCACTCGCGGCGGGTGAGGCGCTCGCCACGCTGGGATCTGATACCGGCGGTTCGATTCGTCAGCCGGCGGCATTGTGCGGGGTCGTCGGGCTGAAGCCGACCTACGGGCTGGTGTCGCGGTACGGACTGATTGCGTATGCGTCCTCGCTCGATCAGATCGGGCCGTTCGCCCGCACGGTGGAGGACGCGGCGATTGTGCTCGGCGCGATTGCCGGGCCGGATGAGCGGGATTCGACCTCCTATCGGACAGAGATTCCGGACTATCGGGCCGGGTGCGCGGAGCGGCGGGGGCCGTGGAGGATCGGGATTCCGAAGGAGTATTTCGGTGCGGGTCTGGAGGCGGAAATCGGGGCAGCCGTCGAGCGGGTGGTTGCATTTTATCGCGAATTGGGCTGTGAGATTCGCGAGGTATCGCTGCCGCATACGCAGTATTGCCTCGACACCTATTACATCATCGCGACCGCCGAGGCATCGTCGAATTTGGCGCGTTACGATGGCATTCGCTACGGGCATCGGTCGGCGAACGCGAAGGACATTGTGGATTTGTATTTTCAGTCGCGCGCCGAGGGCTTCGGAGCCGAAGTGAAACGCCGGATCATTCTCGGCACCTACGTGCTCTCAAGCGGGTACTACGATGCCTATTATCTGCGAGCGCAGAAGGTGCGCACGCTGATCCGGCGCGATTTCCTGGAGGCGTATCGCGAGGTGGATGTCCTTCTCACGCCGACTTCACCGGTGCCCGCCTTCAAAATCGGTGAGAAATCGGATCCGCTCGCGATGTATCTCTGCGACATCTATACAATTGGCGTGAACCTCGCAGGCCTGCCCGCGATCAGCGTCCCGTGCGGCTTCTCCGGCGCCAAACTTCCGATTGGTTTCCAACTCATCGGGCAGCCCTTCCGCGAATCGGAGCTGCTCGCCGTGGCCCACGCCTACGATCGCATTCACTCCTGGGGCCGGCGGACGCCAAACCTCTGAATCGTCTGCCCACGGAACACACGGAAATCACGGAAGGCTCCAGAAGCCCGAGTAGGTTCCGTATTCCGTAGGGGCTCCCTTCCAACTATGAATTACGAAGCTGTCATCGGGCTCGAGGTGCACGTCCAGATCAAGACCGCCTCCAAGGTTTTCACCCGCGTCGCCACCGGCTACGGCCATGAGCCCAACACGCTCACCGACCCCGTGGTCCTCGCCCTGCCCGGTGCCCTGCCGGTGATGAACCGCGCCGCCCTCGACGCTATCATCAAGGCCGGCTTGCTGCTCGGCTGCGACATCGCCCCGGTCTGCAAGTGGGACCGAAAGAACTACTTCTATCCTGATTCACCCAAGAACTATCAGATTTCCCAGTACGACCTGCCGATCTGCCTCGGCGGCTCCGTGGAGCTCGAGCTGCCCGGTCCGGCGCGCAATGTGATGGGCGAACACCGGCGAATTCCCCTCACTCGCATCCACCTCGAGGAGGATGTGGGGAAGCTGAACCACGGCGCAGCCGACTCACTGGTCGATTTCAACCGGGCGGGCACGCCACTCATGGAAATTGTCTCCGAACCTGCGCTGCGCTCGGCCGAGGAGGCCTATGCGTACCTCACCTCACTGCGCGCGACGATGATCTACGGCGGTATCTCCGACTGCGACATGGAGAAGGGACAGCTCCGCTGCGATGCCAATATCTCGGTGCGGCCGGTGGGGGAGACGAAGCTCGGTACGAAGGTGGAGCTGAAGAACCTCAATTCCATCTCGTTTGTGCGCGATGGCATTGCCCACGAGATCAAGCGCCAGATCGGCGTGCTCGAGCGGGGCGGCACCCTTGTGCAGGAGACGCGCGACTTCGACGGTATGACCGGCACTTCGCAGTCGTTGCGCTCGAAGGAGGAGGCGCACGATTACCGCTATTTTCCCGACCCGGATCTGATGCCGGTCGTCGTCGACGAGGCGTGGAAGCAGCGCTTGCGGACGGAGTGTCCGGAGCTGCCCTTCGACAAGCAGAGGCGGTTCATGGATCAATACCAACTGCCGTACACGCTTACGTCCGTGCTCGTGTGGGACCGTGCCTTGGCCGACTACTTTGAGGAAGCGGCGCGGCTTTCGGGCAAACCGCAGGCGGTGGGCAACTGGGTCGTCAACGACCTGCTGCGCGAAGTCGGCAACGCACGAATCGATCTGTCGGAGAGCAAGGTGCGGCCGGGACACGTGGCTGAACTGGTCAGACTCGTCGAGGCCGGCGCCTTGCTGGCCAACGCCGCCCGGGAGGTGTTCGTGGAGATGTTTGCCACGGGCGATTCCCCGGAGGTGATTGCCGACCGGAGGGGCCTCAAGGCGGCTCCGGTCGGCAGAGACGAACTCGAGCAGTGGTGCCGCGACGCCATCGGGGCCAACGCCAAGGCGCTGGCTGAGTTTAAGGCCGGCAAGGACAGCGCGATCAACGCCTTCAAGGGACCGGTGATGAAGGCCGCCAAGGGCAAGGCCAACCCCAAGCTCGTCGACGAGATGCTGCGACGCCTTCTGGCCCAGGCATAGAGGTCGGAGCAGGGCAGAAAAAAACGGGCAGCAGATGCTGCCCGTGACAAGACCACTATCCTGAAGAAGGTTCAGCTAAAGCGGCGTCCCAAGAAGCCGAGGACGCACATGCCGATTCCCAACAGCACGAGGGTCAGGCCGCCGTCCGGGGTCTTGAGCACGCTCTGGCGCAGTTCACCGTTTTGGGTGGGATTGATCACGAGGACGTTAAAATAGCCATCGTTGTCGACCGTGATGTCTGGGAAGCCCAGAGGGCTGAGCGCGGTAGACGCCGAAGAGTACATCCCGGATGCCTGATAGTTGTAGCCCCCTTCGTTGCCTTCGCCTTCAAGATACCAGATCGTCCTTTGGAGATCCTTCAACTGGAGCTCGGTAGTGGCAAACCCGGGAACGCTGACGAACTGCGTGTACAGCCACGCGGTGCCGATGGAGATCGGGTCGACCCCGCCCACCGCGCCGCCGCCACCCTGCTTGGCCCCGGCGTCGATCGTGTAGTCGTACCTGACGCCGAAGGACAGGCTCTCGCTCCTCTCCAAGCAGAAGGTGAGGAAGGAGGGTCCAATCGCCGCCCCTCCATCGGTCACAAATTGAGCCTTGAACGGACCGCCCTGCCAGTCGGGTGGAACGTCGCTGAACACGATTTTATCGGCCAAAGCGCTCGAGACGGTGAGCGCGGCTGCCATCACTAGACCTGCAATGTTTCGCTTCATGTTGGTACTTTCTTTTCGCAGAGCCAAATTCTGAAAATCTCAGGTTTCGGCTAGATTGCAGCTTTGTTCGTGCCAGAGTCTCGTTTCTCAACAGCAGCGCTAATGCTGATCTTGTGAGAGAGCTAGAGATGGTTATTAGTTCGGTAATTACGTACCTGCATGTGTCGACTTACGTGATTCAGCGGCGCAGGCCGATTGAGGTACAGTTGTCAGCAAGTGTAAGGATATCCGACATTTGCCGACACGAAGATTCCACCGTAGAGACGTTAATGCCCTCAGGATTAACTTTATGCGTCTCCACTTCCCCTTTGTCGTGGTTCTGGCTCCGGTCGACACCATCCGACATCGCGACCGATGAATCGATGTGTAACGGTGTGGCCGGCAGCAGCGCTTCCGTTGCACCAGGCGTGAGCCTGCCGTTTGACTTGGGGCCACGCCGCTGGGGACAGTGTCGTCGCGTATCGGACGATTTCCACTGAATCCTCACCAATTTCCGCCGTAGCACCATCCGAGGGATCGCCATTCGGTGAAGAGCGCCCATCATCAGGCGCAGTACACCATGCCACCCGGCGTCCCTTCTGCCTTGATCCTCATTCGCCTGTCGGCCGCGGTTGGCGCGGCCGGCTTCGGAGTCGCGCTGACGGGCTGCTCTTCCATTTCCGGTCCGGCCGTGCGACTGATTGCCGACGCTTCGGACGAAGGTCTGCCGGCCTTTCGCATCGAAACTCCGGCGGCGACCTACCTGCTGGAAAAAACCGGCGGCGGACTTTCGAGCCTACTCGACCGCGAGGGCCGCGACTGGCTTTCGTTTCACCCCGTGCCTGACAGCGGCGCCGGCGGCGAATACCGCGGCTTTCCCAACGCCGTGCATCAGCAGGCGGGAAACTACTTTCATCCCAAGAACCGCGGCACCGATCCTTGCACGCTCACCGTGGTGCGCGTGGAGCCGGCGCGGGTGACGATCGCCGCCGCGGCGGACAACGGGCTCTGGGCGGCGACCTACGATTTCTTTGCGACCCATTGCACCTTCACGATGACCAAGATGCCGCCGGGCAAGAAATACTGGGTGCTCTACGAGGGCACGCCGGGCGGGGAGTTTGATCCCAACGACTGGTGGCTGACGTCGGCTCTCGCCACGCCCCGGCCCGTGACGGAACGGCACGTCGGCGATATTCCGGCGCCAGAGTGGATTGCATTTGGCGATCAGCGGTCGGCCCGTGCTCTCCTCCTGCTTCATCATGAGGACGACGCGCATCCGGACGATTTCTATGCCATGGAGGGGAAGATGACCGTCTTCGGCTTTGGCCGCCGCCGCGTGGCCAAGTTTCTCGATGCAGTGCCGCAGCGAGTCTCGATCGGCCTGGTGGAGTCGACGGAGCACGCGGCGCTCGGTCGCGCGGCGGCGGCATGGATGACGGCCGCGCCGTAGAGGGCGTCGAAAGAGTCCCCGCCCGCTGGATTCAGCAGGCTCCGCTCCGTCGGCGCCGCGACTGAGGAAGACGGCGGCGACAGAGCGCAGCCCTCCGACCGGAGACCTTTTCAGACGCGTGCCGTAGTGCGCGTTTCCGTGGCGGAAAAGGATTATTCCGTGGCGGCTAAAGACCGCGCTCTGACTTTCCCCTACGTTGGGGACTGCTTTGACCAACCCCGGCACCCCAATGACCTCCGGTATCCTTCGCCGCTCCTTGCAGTCCCTTGGCGTGGGTTTTGTGTTCGCGGCCGCGGCCAGTCCTCTCTCCGCGCAAACGGCACCTGCTTCCGCTCCCGATACCGCGACTCTCGCCCGCTACGACCTCAACCGCAACGGCCGGCTCGATCCCAGCGAGCAGGCTGCGCTCGACGCGGATCGCGCCCGGGCCGCCGCCGCCGGGGCTGCGGCGGCCAACGCCCCCCGCGCCGCGATGGCCGCCGCCGCCGCGTCCGACGAAGCCGTGGTGCTTTCGCCCTTCGAGGTCGTGGCCGACGCCCGCGGGTACCTCGCCACCAACACCATGTCGGGCACCCGCCTGAACTCGAAACTCGAGGATCTCGCGTCGGCGATCTCGGTGGTCACGCGCGAGGAGATGGCCGACTTCGCGATGCTGGATATCAACGACGTCTTCCTCTACGCGGCCAACACGGAGGGGACGGGCACGTACACGGATCTGGAGGAAGGCACCGGCAACGGTGGCGTGAGCGACAACACCGCGGGCGACCCCGCCAACGCCAACCGCGTCCGTGGTATCGGCAACGCCAACGTGTCGAACGGCAACTTCGAGACCAGCAACCGCGTGCCGATCGATCCGATCGACGCCGACGGCATCGAGATCAGCCGCGGGCCCAACGCCAACATCTTCGGCCTCGGCAACGCCTCCGGCACCGTGAACATCATCGGCGCCACTGCCAACACCCAGCGCGACCGCACCCAGGTGGCGTTTCGCGCCGACAGCTTCGATGGCTGGCGCAGCAGCCTCGACCTCAACCGCGTGCTCCTGAAGAACCAGCTCGCCGTGCGCGTCAGCGCGGTGCGGCAGCACGACGGCTTCAACCTCAAGCCTTCGGGCGTGAACACGAACCGCTACAACGGCATGGTGCAGTTCCGGCCGTTCCGGAAAACAACGATCAACGCCTCCTATCAATACTACTCGGCCAAGGGCAACCGGCCGAACTCGTTGCCGCCCCAAGACGCCATCACCGCCTGGCGCAACGCCGGCCGCCCGACCTGGGATCCCCTCACGAGCAGCATGAAGATCAACGGCGTGGTCACGCGGACGACCACCCCGGCCTATCTGTACACGCAGGCGAGCAACTACAGCCAGATCTTCGTCGACCGCGACGGGCTGAAGATCTGGACGGCCTCGTACGGCGTCACCGGCACCACTCCGCTCGGCGCGATTCAGACCGATCGCAAGCTGGTGGTCACGCGATCGCTCGTGCAGGATGCACAGCCGTTGATCGCGCGCCGGGTGATGCTGGTCAACGACAAGAGCGTCTATGACTGGTCCGAGATCAACATGAACGCCCCCAACCGGTTTGCCGACGAGACCGAGACCTCGCGTGTCACCGTCGATCAGATCTTCTTCGAAACCCGCCGGCAGTCGCTGGCGGCGCAGGCCGGCTGGTTCAAGGAGGACTCGGAGCGCTGGAACCGCTACATCATGGCCAACGGCGAAACGTCGGGGCCGACCGGCCAGCTCGTCATCGATCCGAACGAGCGCCTGCTCGACGGCACGCCCAATCCCTTTTTCCTGCGCCCGGCCATGGCGCAGACGGATCCGCGCCCGCTGCGGGCGCCGATTCGCAGCGACACTTACCGCGGGCAGTTCGCCTACAAGATCAACTTCACCCAGGACGCCGGCTGGCGGCGCTGGCTGGGGTCCCACGGGCTCGTCGGCTACGGCGAGTACAAGGATCGGGTGCAGCGGACCTTCCGGTACGTCGACAGCATCGTCAGCCGCAACCCGTGGCTGTTTGCCAGCGAGACGGCCAACCGCAGCACCAACGTGGTCACGCGCGGCAATTACCGGTACTACGTGGGCGACAACGTCGGGGAGAACATCGATTACGCGCCGGGGGACTACACATATGGGAACTACACCTACGTCTGGGGCAATGCCGTCACGGGCGCGATGAACCGCGAGCCGGTGGAGATGGGCCGGGTGCCGTTCAGCTCGACCAGCGGCTCGCGGGTCATCCAGAAAACGCGGGGCCTGATCGCCCAGAGCCAGCTCTGGCGGGGGCGGATCGTGCCGACCTTTGGCGCCCGCGAGGACCGGCACTACACGAAGTTCCAGAACCCGAACCGTCTGGCGGACCGTGGCTATCAATATGACTACGAGTACATCCAGCACTGGCGCGACACCGACTGGGAGTTTCGCGACGGGCGGACGACGCAGCGCGGCGTGGTGGTGAAGCCATTGCGGGGTTTCGGCGCGGTGGAGCGCCGGGTGGAGAACGGCGGCGGCTCCGTGCGCTGGCTTGCGGAAACTCTTCGCGGATTGTCGCTGCATTACAACCGATCCGACAGCTTCAAGCCGGCGCCGCCCGCACAGGACGTGTTTTTTCGTTGGTTGCCGGATCCGAGCGGGCGCGGCAAGGACTATGGTTTCTCCCTCAATCTGTTCGACGGCCGGGTCTCGCTACGGGTGAACAAGTACGAGACGCGGCAGATGAACTCGCGCAGCGGCGCCTCGGCGGGTTTCGCGCGGGCGCTGCTCAACATGGACTACAGCACGGGTAATGTTTCCCTGCAGCAGGAGGCGACCGAATGGATCACGGAGGCGGCGGCCGCGCGTGGGCAGGTGCTGACGGACGCGCAGCTGGAAGCGGAACTGACGAAAGTCATGGGCGTAAGACCCATGGCGAGGAGCGAAATCACGGCCAACTCGCAGTCGGAAACCGACGACATCCTCAGCCGCGGGCACGAGGTTGAGCTGCATTTCAATCCGACCCGCTTCTGGACGCTGCGTCTCAGCGGCACGGAGAAACAGACCATCAACACGCGGCTGGCGCCGAATGTCTCGCTGTATGCGGCGGCGCGGATGCCGACCTGGACGACGGTGGTTGACCCCCGCACAGGTGCGCGCTGGTGGAACACGCTCTACGGCGGATCGGAAACGCCGTTCCAACTCTACCGTCGGACGATCGCCAATCCACTCAAGGTGGCGCAGGCGACCGAGGGGCTCGCGCGTCCGCAGCTCCGGCGCTACGGCGGGAACTTCAGCACCAACTTCCGGCTCGCCGGCCTCACCGACCGGCGGGTGCTGAAGAACTTCAACGTCGGCGGTGCGGTGCGCTACGAGAGCAGGGGCGCCATCGGCTATTACGGGCTGCAGCAGCTCCCGGCCATCATCGAGGACTACGACATCAACCGGCCGATCTGGGACAAGGGCCACGTTTACGTCGATGGCTTCCTCGGCTACCGCACGCGCCTGTGGGTCGATCGCATCGGCGCGACTTTTCAGCTCAACGTGCGCAATCTTCAGGAGAATGGCCGCCTGCAGCCGATCGCGGCGTTCCCGGACGGTCGCCCCTATCAATGGCGCATCATCTCGCCGCGGCAGTTCATCCTCAGCGCGACCTTCGATCTGTGAGCCGGAAGAAAGCGAGGATTCTCCGTCGTAGCGACGAGCGTGAGCGAGTCGGGTCTGCCGCTGGCGTGATCTTTTCCCGGACCGACCGACCTCTTCTCTTCTGCCGCATGCACTCCCTCCAAGTTTCCACCTCCATCCTCCTGACGGCCCTGCTGGCGCCGCTCGCCGCGCAACCCTCCGGCGCGGTCGACCCCGCGCCCGGCCTCGCCGGCACCCCGCCGCCGTCGGCGATCTTCGCTACCGCCCAGCCTTCGAGCGGCTTCTGGCGGGAACATTGGTTCGAGCGCGGCGTCGAGCACGGCAACCCGCCCGCTGGTTCGCGCTTCCGGGTCAACGACCCCTTTGCGGCCTTCCAGAAGAACTTCAAGGATCGGACCGAGGTCCAGGCCAACGGCATGATGCAGATTCCCACCGAGCTCGACGTGACGACCGTGCGGGCGGCCGAGCTCTACCTCGAGATTTGGGGCGGGCATCCGGGCACGGCGCAGAAGCGCATGACCGTCAACGGCCGCACCACCTACGCCCTGCGGGAGGACGGGACGGCGGAGCGCATCTGCGCCCATCAGTACCCGTCGCTGCCGCTGCGGATCACCGACGTGCTGCGGGGTTACAACGTGTTCCAGTTCGCCTGCGATCGGGGCAACTCGTTCTGGGGGCACTTCATCGTCGACGAGGCCTGCCTGCGCCTGGAGTTGCCCGTGGGGCACGCGGCGCTGGACGCGGCCGGGCTGGCGGGTTTCGCCGCGCGGGTGGAGCCGACGATCTCCGGCGAGACGATCACGCTGGCGCTGGCGACGGAGGGAGCCGCGACGGGCGACATCGCCAGCGTGGAATTTTACGGTTGTTACGACGGTTACGACGAGGCTGGCGCCGGCGGCGGCCGCCAGTGGCATGGGTTCACGAAAAAACGGGCGGTGCTGGGGCACCTGGGCACCGCGGCGGCGCCGCCGTATCGTGTTTCCTGGGACACCCGCATGCTCCCGGCGCAGCGCGACGTGGCGGTGCGGGCGGTGGTGCGCTTCCGCAGCGCGCCGACTTTCGTCCATCGCACGCCCGTGCGCGAGGAGCTGGTCATCGCCGCGCGGCCCGGGGTGGAGGTGGCCGTGTTGGGGTTGAAGGAACTGCCGGCGCAATTCTGGTCGCGCGCCAACCGGCCCAAGCAGGCGGAGATCGATCTGCCGATCGATCCCGCGCGGATCGAGCGTGCCGAGTTGCACACCACGACCTGGGCCGGCGGCCCGGGCCAAGTAAAGGACTACTTCACTCTCAACGGCCGGCACTTTCCGGTGGCGGAGGGCTCCGATCACCGCACCCACTACACGGTGCTGCCCATCGAACCCGGCCTGCTCCGGCGCGGCGCCAACACCGTCGTGGTCTTGTCCGACACCGAACACCATGGCATTGAGCTACTGAAACCTGGCCCGGCGCTGATCGTCCGCTATCGCACCGAACGCTGACCTCGAGCCCCTTCCATGAAGCCCCTGCCTCCCTCCCTCCTCGTTGCCGCGGTCCTCGCGGCCGGCGCCACCTCCCTGTCTGCCGCCCCGCTCCAAGGCTGGGTGCAACTTTCCAGCAAGCGCGGCGATCTCCCGGCGCCGCCGGGGCTCTCGACCCAGCAGACCAGCGCGCTGACCGCCGACTTTGATGGCGATGGCGTCAACGACTTCATCGTCGGCTACCGCCAGTTGCCGCCGGCGCTCGTGCTCTGGCGCCGTCAGGCCACGGGCTGGACGCAGCAGGTGATCGAGCCGGAGTTCCTGCGCATCGAGGCGGGCGGCGCCGCGGCCGACATCGACGGCGACGGCGATCTCGATGTGGTCTTCGGCGGCGACGGCCAGAGCGACGAAGTCTGGTGGTGGGAGAATCCCGCGCCGAACTTCGATCCCGCCGTGCCGTGGAAACGCCGGCTGATCAAGAAAGGCGGCGCCCGCCAGCATCATGACCAGTGCTTCGCCGACTTCCTCGGCACCGGCCGGCCGCAGCTCGCGTTTTGGAACCAGCGCGCGAAGACCTTGTTTCTCGCCGAGATTCCCGCCGATCCGCGCGCCGCCGCCGAGTGGGCGTTCACCCCGATTCTCACCGACGCGCAACCGGGGAAGCTGCCTTACATCGAGGGAGCCTCGGCCTTCGACGTCGATGCGGATGGCCGGCTCGATCTCCTGGCCTGCAACACCTGGTTCAAGCACACGGGCGGAAAGGAGTTCAAAGCGGTGCGGTTCGCCGAGAACGGCGGACTGATCTTCGCCGGCTACTTCAAGCCGACGAAGTACCCGCAGATCGTCGTCTCGCCCGGCGATGGTCCCGGCCCGGTGCGGATTTACGAATGCGTCGGCCAGCCCGAGAACCCGGCGGACTGGAAAGGTCGCGACCTCCTCGACCGCCCGATCGTCCACGGGCACAGCCTGCAGCTCGGCGACATCAACCGCGACGGGCACCTCGATATCTTCCTCGGCGAGATGGCCAAGTGGGGCCGCACGCCGCAGCGCGATCATCCGGGAGCGACGGCGTGGGTGCTCTTCGGCGACGGCCAGGGCAACTTCACCACACAGGAGCTCGTCGTCGGCCACGGCTGGCACGAGGCGCGGTTGGTCGATCTCGACGGCGACGGCGATCTCGACCTGCTCAACAAACCCTACACCTGGGATGCCCCGCGCGTCGACGTGTGGCTCAACGGCGGCACGCGCCAGGGCGCGCGCGGCTCCGGCACCAGCGCGAGTTTCCCTGGCCCGGTGGGGCTGCAACTCTGGAGCCTGCGGGAGATCTTCAAGACGAACGTGCCGCTCGGCCTGCAGACGGCGCGCGGGCTCGGGTTCACGGACGTCGAACTGGCGGGCTTGTACGGCCTGCCGCCGGCGCAACTGAAGGCAATGCTGACGGCGCATGGCCTGCGGCCGGTGGCGGGACATTGGGGTTACAAGCAGGTGGCCGGCGAGCTGGCGCAGGTGACGGCCGAGGCGAAGGCGCTCGGAGTGAAGTACGTGGGCGTAGGCATGATCCCGCGGTCCGGGAACGCGCCGCTGACGGAGGCCCAAATCCTGGCCGCCGGGGAGGTCTTCAACCGCGCCGGTACCGCCCTGGCCCGCGAAGGGTTCCAGTTCGTCTACCACGTGCACGGCCACGAGTTCGCCCCGCACGGCGAGGGTCGGACGTTGTTCGATCTGCTCGCGGAAAAGACCGATCCGCGGCTCGTGGCGTTCGAGATGGATATCTTTTGGACGGTGCACGCCGGGCAGGATCCGGTGAAAGTGATGCAGCAACATCCCGGCCGCTGGCCGCTGCTGCATGTGAAGGACATGAAGCCCGGTCTCAAGGGCGACCTCTCCGGCCGGACGGACAAGGCGAACGACTACCCGGTGGGTTCCGGCATGGTCGACGTCATCGCCGCGCTCCGCGAGGGCGTGAAGCAGGGCACCAAGCACTACTTCATCGAGGACGAGTCGCCCCAGCCGCTCCGGCAGATCCCGCAGAGTTTGCGCTACCTCGAGTCGCTCGCCTGGTGAGCGCGCCGGCGCCCGCGCTTCCGGGAACGGCCTGATCGGGCGTCCAGGATCCCTTGATTTCCGGACTCGGAGGGCGTCGACCCGTCGGCGCCGCGGGGAGATTACTTTTTCGCTGGCGTGACCCCGGAGAGGATCTTGATCGCGGCTTCGTTCTTGAACTCGCGGGCGATGTCGAGCGCCGTCACGCCGAGCTTCGAAACGATCGCCGGGTCGACGCCGGCCTGGAGGAAGAGGTTGACCATTTCGGCGCTGCCGCTGGCGGCGGCCTCGTGGAGCGGCGTGCCGCCGCGTTCGCTCACCACCTTGGGATCGGCGCCGCCCGTCAGAAACGCCTTGGCGATGTCGACCTTGTCTTTGGCGGCGGCGTGGTGCAGGGGCGTCCACCCCATCTTGTCGAGTTGGTTGGGCTTCGCCTTGCGATCGAGGAGCGCCTTCACCAGTGCGAGGTTGCTGCGTTCGACGGCGAGGTGCAGGGGCGTGCGGGCGCTGCGGTCGGGGGCGTCCACGCTCGCACCGGCGTCGAGCAGAAAGAGGGCGATTTCGGTGCGATTGCGCAGAATCGCCTCGTGCAGCGGGGCCATGCCGGCGCTGTTGGCCGTCCGGGCACTGTCGGCTTTGAGCTTCAGGTGCAGCTTCACGTCCGCGAGATCGCCGCGCGCGATCGATTCGCTGAGGGTCGCATATTTGGGCATCGGGGCGACCTCGGAGGCGACGCCTCCAGCGGGTACGGCCACGGCTGCGGTCCAGACGATCGCGTTGAGAACGAGTTTGCGGAAGTTCATGTCGCCCCAGTTACGATGAAAATGGCCGCCGGTGAATCCAAATGTGCGCGCCCCCGCGCCTTCGTAGACCCAGCCGAGAATCTGGTGTTCGCCGCGCGCCACGGCGGCCCGCACCGTCGGGTTGCCAGAGCGCGGACCATCCTGCCCCAGGGTGTTCGCCGGCGGCACCGCCTCCAGGACGGGCACGACGCCCGGCCGGAAGCGAAGGTGGTAGTACCACTCGTCATCGATCGCAAAGGATCCCACACCGCGCGTCACCTCATGCGCGCCCAGGCGCGGGTTCTCCATGTACCAGAGCGGGTTCACCGACCAGTCGGTCTCGAACCGGCCGCCGATAATCTCCAGCAGGTAGTCGGCGAGATCCCCGGGCGCGGGCTCGACGGCGAAATGCAGCACCGCGAGCCCCCGGCCCGCGCCGGTGTGGCGCCGCAGCTCCGGGACGCGGCCTTTCGCCACGTGATCGTCCAGCCCGTCTGAATACAAGACCAACGCGGCGGCCGCGGCGAGTTCCGGGGCCGCCGGCCAGCCCACGCTGACGGCGGCGCGCAGCGGCAGGCCGGAACGGTTGAGCGCGTCCGCCAGCAGGCGGCAACCGTCGGGGAAACGGTGTTCGCCCGGTCCGTGGCTGGGGGCGCCGGCGAGGAAAAGGATCAGCGGCGGCGCGGGTGGGGCGGCGGTGCCGGCGGCGGCCGGCGGCACCACCGCGAGGCCGCAGAGGAGAAGCGCGCGAAGGAGCATGGCGGACCGACGGCCGGCGCGGGACGGCGGACGGTCGCCGGGGCGAGCCGTCCGCGCTCCCGTACGCCGCGCTCAACGCAGGGTCTTCTTCAGGAAGGCGAGACCCTTGACGGCGATGTCGTTCCGCTTCGGCTCGATCTTCCGCCAGATGGCGGCGGCGCGGGCGATGACCTTCACATCGGTGGTGAACGATTCAATCACCACGTCGCCCCGGTAGCCAACGGCCTTGAGCGCCTTGGCAATTTCCTTCCAGGCGATGTGGTCGCCGCCCGGAGTGCCGCGGTCGCTGCCGCAGGCGTGGAAGTGGCCGAGGAGCTTGCCGGCCTTCCGGATCGCGGCGGCCTGATCCTTCTCCTCGATGTTCATGTGGAAGGTATCGAGGTGAATCTTCACCGCCGGCGAGCGCACTGCCTTGACGAGCTTGATGGCCTGATCGCAGGTGTTGAGGAAGTCGGTCTCGAAGCGGTTGAGGGGCTCGATGCAGATCTGCACGCCCTTCGCCTCCGCGTGGGCGGCGAGTACCTTCAAGTTTTTCACCACCAAGTCCCATTCAATCTTCTGCTGGGCGGGTTCGACGGCATCAGCCTTGCCGACCACGGAGTAAACCGGGCCGATTACGCGTGGGCACCCCATGGCGGCGGCTTGGTCGATGATGGCCTGGCAGTAAGCCATCGCCGTCGCCTGGTCAGCATCGCTGCCCCGGAAGTCGCGGCCGGGACCCATACAGGCGCACACGCTGCCGATGGCGAGGCCGGCCTTGTCGGCGGCGGTCTTCAACTTGGCCGGATCGATGTGCGACGGGTCTTCGATCGGAATCTCCACGGTGTCGAAGCCCCATTGCTTGAAGGTCCTGAAGAGTCGGACGCTTTCGGTGGTGAACGGGGAGGTGAACAGGAAGGAGTTGATGCCAAATCTCATGGGGACAATGACCAGGGTTGAGGTTGAAGGGACCGGTGCGGCGGGAGCCGCGCGGGAAAGGTGACGATGCGCCCGGCGCCGGGGAGCGCAAGATTACGCTGTGGCGCCCGCGGACCCGTGGGCGCGACCGGGCCGTTCACTTCATGGCGGCGAAGTGGCCCTTCACGGCCGTGCGCATCGCGGCCGAGGCGGCGGGGGTGTTGGTATGGCCGGCGGCGACGTCGTGAAAGATGTCCTTGCGGGTGCGCAGCGCGTTGTAGGCGGCGTAGACGCTGGTTGGCGGGCAGGTGGTGTCGATGAACCCGACGGTGAAGAAGCCGGGGGCGCGGGCGCGGGCGGCGAAGTTGACGGCATCGTAGTACCGCACCGCCTGTACGACTTCCGGTGGCGGCGACTTTTCGTTCGTGGCGATGAATTTCGGCCACCCGGAAATGCGGCCGGCCAGAAAGCCGGTGTGGTCGCACATGGCCGGCACCCCGGCGACGAAAAAGGACACTCGCGGGTCGAGTCCGGCCGCGGCGATCGCCTGGGCGCCACCCTGGCTGGAGCCGAAGACGACGAGCGTCCGCCCGTCCCACTCCGGCTGCTCCGTCAGCACGTCGATCGCGCGCACCAGGCGGAGGAACATGCCGAGGAAATGGATGCTCTCGCGCGAACTGCGCCCGGCGGTGCGGTAGTCCTTCAGTTCACCCTTGGCCAGTGTTTCGTAGAACGCCGCCTCCCGGCCATTCGGCAGCCCGTGGGCGTTGAGGTCGAGGGCCAGCGCCCCCTCGCGCGCCCAGCCGGCGGCCGCGGCCAGGTTGGAACTCCGCACCCCCGCGCCGTGCACGGTCAGGATGGCGGGCAGGCTGCGGACCTTCGCGCCGGCGGGGCGTGCAAAATATCCGGATACGGGGGCGCCGATGCTTTCCGCCTGGAGATCGAAGGTTTCGATCCCGGCCGCCGGCGACTTCGCCGGCGTGAGACGCGGGCGGGCGGGCACCGCGGCGAGGCGCCGCTTCTGCGCGGCCCAGAAGGAGGCGAAATCGGCCGGGGCGGGCTGGCTGGGCGGGATTTCCTGCGGGGCGACGGCCGCGCCCCCCAGGGCGGTGAGCCGGGCGGACGGAGTCTGGTAGGTGACGCGGCATTGCAGGAAGCCAGGTTCGGCCAGCCGGCCAGTGACCGTCGCGCGACCCTGCGCGAGCGGCGCGCGGCCCGTCGTCACCGGCGCCACGCCATCCTTCGACAGCGACCACTCCACCTCGCCGGCCTCCACTGTCCGGCCGGCGACGGTGACCGTGACGACAAACGTGACCGCCTCTCCGCGGGCGTACACGGCACCGGCGCGTTCCGCGGTGACTGTCACGAAGTCGCGCGCTTTGGGGGCGGACGCTTTCCCTGCGGTCGCCCGGTCCGCGGCGCGCACGGAGAGCAGGAGCGGGGCAAGGAGCAGGCCGAGGGCGACGAGGGGAAACTTCTTCATGCGCCGGCCAGATTGGGAACGGAGCGCGGGCACGGCGAGCCCGGATGCGGTTTACCGCCGCGCTGGCACCGCCTCCTGCAGGAGGGTCAGGGCGCGCTTGAAGGCCGCGGTGCCCGGGGTCCAGCCTTTGTAGTGGCCGAGGCGAACCACCACGAGGTCGTGCGAGGGCACGATCATGGTCACCTGGCCGCCGGCGCCGGCCATGTAGTAGGACTCCCTTGGCACCGGGTAGGCGCCGTCGCCGTTCAGCCAGAAGAAACCTCCGTAGATTGGCCGGCCGTCGGCTGCCCAGGCGGGGGCGAGGGTGCGGACAAACCGGATGAACTCCTCCGGCAGCAGTCGTTCGCCGTTCCAGATCCCGTCCTGCAGGTAGAGGAGCCCGAGGCGGGCCCAGTCGCGGGCGGAGGCGTATTCGTAGCCCTGGGTGAGGAAGTTCCCGAACGCGTCGGTTTCGAGCACCAGAGTGCGAATGCCGATCCGATCAAAGAGGGCGCGCTGCGGGTGGGAGAGGTAATCCTCGCCGCGCCTTTCGACCGCGAGCCGCACGAGGTAGTTGGCGAGGACGGGCTCGGTGTTGCGGTAACGGCCGACCCGGCCCGGCGGCCATTGCAGGGGGCGGGTGGCCGCAAACCGGAAAAGATCGACCGGGCCGGTGTAGAGGTAGACATGATCCGGATACGGCCCCTGCGGATCGTAGTCCGGGTCGAGCGGGGCGCGGATCTTGAGGCCGCTCGACATCTGCAGGAGGTCGGCGAGGCGGATGGCGGCCCGGGGATCGCCGGGGGACTGCCATTCGGGAATCGGTGCGGGCGCCTGGAGATCGTAAACCCCGTCGCGCACGAGCAGGCCGATGAGGGTGGCGGTGATGCTCTTGCCCATCGACCAGCTTTCGAGCGGCGTCGTGACGGTGATCCCGGGGCCGTAACGCTCGCCGATCAGCCGGCCGCGCCAGACCACGACCAGGGCGGCGGTATGGCCTTCAGCCGGCTCGAAAGCCGCCGCGAGCGCCTCCTCCAGCCGCTGGCGATTCACTTCGCCGGGAAGCGGGGTGGACGGAAGTCGATCCCCCATCGGCCACGACTGCGTCGTCGCGTCCGGCAGCCGGCTCCGGACCGTCACCGGCTGAAAGTAGACCGACGTCGCCCCGCGCGGCAGAGCGACGCAGCCCTGCGAGCCGACGTGGACGGCGGTGCGGGTGACGCCATTCGGGAGCGTGACGTGGACCGCGCGGTTGGCCCGGTCGATCACCGGCCGGCCGAGCCGGGCGCGCTCGGCGGGTGGGGCCGTGAAGTAGCCGACATGCTCAAGGGCGAAGTCGGGATCCAGGCCGGTGATGAACACGGCCGACGCGATCACCTTGGCCAGGCCGGCGGCGTGGTGTTCGAGCGGGTCGCCGGGCGGGGGCTCGTAGGGTGGGTGGAGATCGAGAGCCCGGGCGCGGGCGAGCAGGGCGGAGTGATTCGCGTCGGCTGCCCCGGCGGGGCGGGGGGACGCGGCAAACAGCGCGGTGAGCGCGAGCAGGGGGCGCAGGGTCGGGGGGCGCATGGTGAGGGGAGCCACGCGAGTTTTCCCCGGAGGGCGCAGGTCCGCAAGCCAGGGCAGGCCGCGCCGGGATTCAGTCCATGGCCCGATTCGACGCGGCCGTGGCGAGGGCGGACGCGGAGGGCACGCGTGGCGGGCGTGGGCTCTTGGCCGTGGCGTGCCCGCGGAGCCCGGGGATCCGGACCACCGACGAGAGGCGGCGGGGCTCGGAAGGGACAGGACGCCGGCGCTATTTCTTCAGTTTGTCCAGCGCGGCGAGGAAAGCGGCGGGTCCGCCCTGCAGGTAGCCGAGCTGGCCGACCTTCTTGCCGGCGGAGTCAAGGACGATGACCGTCGGGTATCCGCGAATGCCGTACTTTTTCTGCAGGGCCTGGTTGGCCTGTTTCAGTGCGGCGCTCTGCGGTTTTTTGCGCGGGAAGTCCGCCTCCACGAGGACCAGGTTCCTGGCGGCGTAGTCCTTGAACTGCTTCGTGGCAAAAATCTCGTCGCGGAGGCGGAAACACCACGGGCACCAGTCGGAGCCGGTGAAGTTGATCAGCACGAGTTTGTTGCCGGTGCGGGCCTGTTCCTGGGCGGCGGGCAGTTCGGTGGTCCAGCCTTCGGGGGCGGCGGCCAGCGGGGCGGCAAGTACGGCGAGGGCAAGGGCGAAGTGGGCGGGAAGTTTCATGGCGGGGAACGGAGTGGAGTTTTGCGCATTTGGCAACGGCGCACCGGCCGGGGTGTGCCGGGCGAATGCGCTCGCGCGGCGGTGCGAGGTCGCCTTACTCGCGCCGGTTTCCCACGAACTCATGAAGGTCTCCCGGAGTCGGCGAGCGGCGGCGGTGGAGCCTGCCCTTCCGGCGGCGATCCGCCGGCTGCAACGGCGCGCCGAGGCCGCTGGCGGCCGCGGGGACCTCGCGGCGGCCTTGCGGTTCAACGCCCGTGTGCTCGCGGGGCGGCCGCGGGCTGACGGGGCGGCGTGGCGCGCCGAGGCTCTGGCCGAACGCGGCAACCTGCTGCGGCGGCTCGGCCGGTATGCTGCGGCGGAACAGTGTCTCGCGCGGGCCTGGGAGCTGTCGAACCGTGTGCATGGCCCGACTGCGGCCCCGACCCGGCGGGTGCTCAATTATCAGGGCGTACTCTGCAAGTACCGGGGACGCTATGCCGCCGGGGTGCGCCTTTTCCGCCAGGCGCTGCGCGCCGCGCTCGCCGGGGCGGGAGGGAGCACCCTGGAAGTCGCGGATCTGTGCCACAACCTCGGCGGGATCGAGCACGCGCGGCGGCGTATGGCCGCCGCCGAACCCTGGGCGCGGCGGGCGGTGCGACTGCGCCGGCGCCTGCTGGGTCCCGCGGCGCGGGAGACCCTGGCCGACGAGGCGGCGCTCGCGGCCATCCTGGTCGGGCGTGGGCGTTACGCTGCGGCCGAACGGATACTCCGGCGGGTCCGGCGCGGATTCCACCGCCGGTACGGGGCCGACCATTACGAGGTCGCGGTCGCGGTGCAGAATCTGGCGGCGTTGCACCACCTGGCGGGCCGGCCGCGCGCCGCGCAGGCCGGTTACCGGCGTGCCCTCGCGGGGAAGGAACGGGTGCGGGGAAGGTCGCATCCGGAGCTGGCCAGCCAGTTGCACAACCACGGACTCCTGCTGACCCAGCGGGGCCGGTATGCGGAGGCGGTGGAACCCTTGCGGCGGGCGCTGACGCTCCTCCGCCGCTCGTTGCCGGCCGGGCACTGGCAGGTCCGGGCCTGCCGGCGCCAGTTGCAGGCGGCGCAGGAATGCGGGGGCTCCCGCCGCCGCGCGCGTTGAGCCGGCGTCGCCGTGGCGCGCAGCGCGATATCGGCTTTACGGTCTCCCCCGTGCTCCATTGACTGGCTCCACGCCCCGAGAATTTCCCGGGCTGAAGTCAGCCCGGCGGAAACCCAAAACCAAAACCACAACCCAAAACCCGGGATCTCCCACCATGAGCACGAACAAGAAGTCCTCCGCGAAGAAATCCGCCGCGCGCGCCAAAGACCTGAAACCCAGGAAAGACGCCAAGGGCGGAGGGCTGAAGTCGATCAACCACAACGAGATTGTGGTGAGCGCCGCCGGCCGCTGACCCGCCAGCGGGTTCCTGATCGCATCATCCTGCCCGGTTCCCGCGGCTGCGGCTGTGTGGGACCGGGCGGCATGTTTTTCGCCCCTGGCCACCGGAACTTAAGCATGCGTCCCGCGACTCCCCCGGCGTCCGCTGCTTCTCCATCGGCTGTCCCGGCTGCGTTTTCGCTGGGACCGAGGGAGTTCACGCTGGACGACGTACTCGCGGCGGCCGTCTGCCTGGGGGAGTGGGAGCAGTTTCGCGCGGCCTGGCTGGCGCGCCAGGCGGCGGCGCAGGCGGCGGAGGCAGCGGGGCTGGTGCCCGAGGAGGCCGCGATTGAGGAGGCGCTGGAGGGATTCCGCTACGCGCGGGATCTCGTCGCCGGAGACGAATGTGAGGCATGGCTGGCGGCGCGGGGTCTGGTCTTCGCGGATCTGGTGGACTCCGTCACCCGGCGCCTGCAGGCTGGACTGGTGGAGGAGATGGAGGACTTGGAACGGCACTCGATCGCGGAAGGAAGGCTGCGAATCGATGCGCTGCTTTCCGACGAGTTCGGTGGCTGGGCCCGGCGGTTCGCGCGGGGTCTGGCGGCGGCGGTGGAACTGGGAGAGGAACTCCGACCGGAAGACCCGGTGCCGGGCTTGTGGCCGGCACTGGCGCGGGCGCAGGCGAGGGTGACCGCCGCGGTGCTGACTCCGGAGGCGCGTCAACGCGAGCTGGCCGCGCAGCGCCTGGGACTGATGCGCCTGCACCTGGACGTGGCGGAGTTTGACTCGGAGCCGGCGGCCCGTGAGGCGCTGCTCTGCGTGCGCGAGGACGGCGTCACCCTCGCGGCGGTGGGGGAGGGCAACGGCCTGCCCTGTCAGACGATGGAGCGTTTCCTGGGAGAACTTTCACCGGAGTGGCTGACCGCGCTGCAGAGCGCGCGGACGGGTGACGTCGTGTTGCAGCGGCCGGACGACGGCAACTGGGTCGTGGTGGCGGTGAAAGGCCGCCGCGAGCCCTCGTTGGAGGATTCGGCGGTGGTGGCGCGGGTGGATGCGGCACTGACCGAGCGGTCCTTCCGTGAACTCGAGTCCAGGCACATTCGCTGGCGGATCAACGTGGAGGTGGAGACGTGAGCCCGGGCTGCGAAGAGGTGCTGGCCAGGTCGTCGCTGATGCGCTTCGTGCCGCCGGAACACCACGAACGCGTGCGGGCGATCGGTGCGGAGATGCGGTATGATTTTGGTGATGTCATTGTGCGGCAGGGAGAGGAGGCGGATGCGTTTTTCATCCTGGTTTCGGGGCGCGTTCGCGTCCTGAAGGAGGGCGCCGATGGCGCGGAGATCCCGCTCGCCCGCCTGCTGCCCGGGGACGAGTTCGGGGAGTCGGCGCTGCAGGAGGGAGGGGTGCGCGGGGCGACGGTGCGGGCGAGCACCGCGGTCGAGGCGCTGCGCATCGGACGGGAGGACTTCCAAGCGCTGACGGCACAGTATCCCGAGATTCGCCAGGCCCTCGACCTGCTGGCGCGGTGGCGGACCCTGCATGGATTTCTTTTTGAGTTCAGCAATTTCGGCCGTCTGCCGGCGCCGGCGCTGCATGAGCTCATCACCGGTCTCCAGCCGGTGCGGGCGGCCAAGGGTGAACGGATCATCCGCGAGGGCGATCCGGCGGGTCCGATGTACATCCTGCACCGGGGCCGGGCCCGGGCCTTCACGGGCAGCGGGAGCTCGCTGGTCAACCGCGCGTTTTACCGCGCCGGGGACTTCTTCGGCGAACTGGCGATTCTGAAACAGGCGCCGCGGGCGGCAACGGTCGAGGCGGTGAGCGACTGCGACCTGCTGGCCCTGGCGCCGGAGGCGGTGCAGTCGCTGCGGCGCCGTTATCCGGAGTTTGATCGCCTGCTGGAGGAGCGCATCGCGCAATACCGCCACGTGCAGGAGGCGCGGGTGCCGCTTGATTTCGCGCAGGAGGAGCTCCCGGCGGAGACGCGGGCGGCGGACAAGACGGTGGCGGAGCGCGACACCAGCGAAGCCACCGCCGAGGATCCATTCGCGGAGGGCGAGCTCTTCCGGAAGCGCCCCGCGCGCCGGGGTCGCTTTCCGTTTGTCGCGCAGATCGATCAGATGGACTGTGGCGCCGCGAGCCTTGCCATGGTCTGCCGCCACTTTGGCAGGAACGTGAGCCTGGCCCGCATCCGGGCGCTGTGCCACACCGCCAGCGACGGGACGAGCCTCAAGGCCCTGTGCGCCGCCGCCGCGGAGCTCGGTCTGGCGGCCCGGGCACTCAAAGTGTCGGCGCGCCACCTCGATCAGATGCCGCTTCCCGCCATCTGCCACTGGGAGGGCAACCACTGGCTCGTGCTCCATGACGTCGGCCGGAGCCACGTGCGCCTGGCGGATCCCGCCCTGGGGCGCCGACGGGTGCCCCGGGACGAATTTTTGTCCAAATGGTCGGGATACGCGGCGCTGTTTGACTACACGGAGCGGTTCGAGACGGCCCCCGAGGGCGGGGCGACCCTGGCGTGGCTGCGGCCGTTCGTCACCCGGCACGCTCCGGCGCTGGCCCTCGCGCTCGGGCTGGCGACCCTCGCCAGTGCGCTCGGCCTGCTCTTCCCGATTTTTACGCAGTTTGTGGTCGACCGGGTGATCGTCGACCGTGACACCGGCCTGCTCGGCCTGGTGCTGCTGGCGATGGCGGTGGCGCTGATCTTCCTGATCGCGGCCAACCTGATTCAGCAATACCTGTTGAGTTTTGTGGCGGTGCGGATCGACACCGCGGTGCTCGATTTCCTCACCCGGCGCCTGCTGGCGCTGCCGATGAGCTACTTCCATGCGCGCCGCACCGGCGACATCCAGCGGCGGCTGGACGGGGCGCGGCAGGTGCGGCAGTTCCTCGTGCAGCAGGGGGTGGGCGGCCTGCTGGCGGTGGTGCAACTGGCGGGCAGCATCGCGCTGATGCTGGTGTATTCACCGGCGCTGGCCGGCGTCTTCCTGCTGACGGTGCCGCTCTACGGCGGGCTGATGTGGTTTTCACGCCGGGTGCTGCGCCCGCTCTTCGCCGATCTCGAGGAGGCGCACGGCCGCTATGCCTCGCACCAGATCGACGCCATCCGCGGCATCGAGGCGGTGAAGGCGGCCGGCGCGGAGCTGGCGTTCCGCGACGCGATGCTCGCGCAGTTTCTCAAGGTTTCGCGCCAGCAGTTCCGTGGCAATTTCACCATGATGGCGTACGACAGCACACTGCAGGCGGTGGGGATGGGGGCCACGGTGCTGTTCCTGTGGGTGGGGGCGACGCAGGTGATCGGCGGCGAACTCAGCGTGGGCGCCTTCATCGCGTTCGCCAGCCTGATGGCGATGGCCGCGGCGGCCGCCCAGCGTTCGCTTGGGGTCTGGGATGAGATGCAGTTCGTCACGGTCCTGCTCAACCGCCTGAACGACATCTTCGAGCAGGAGCCCGAGCAGGGGCGCGACCGCTCAAAGCTCGCGCCGGTGCCTTCGCTGGAAGGTCATCTGAGCCTGCGGCAGGTGGGATTCCGCTACGGCGGGCCCGAGGCGCCGGCGATTCTGGAGGGCATCTCGCTCGACCTGCCAGCGGGCCGGACTTATGCGTTGGTGGGTCGCAGCGGCAGCGGCAAGACCACCTTGATCAAGTTGATCGCCGGGCTGATCGAGCCGACCGAGGGCACGATCCTTTTTGACCGGCGCGACAGCCGCACCCTCAACCACCGCGATCTCCGCCGGCACATCGGCTTCGTGCTGCAGGAAAACCACCTCTTCGACGACACCATTGCCCGCAACATCGCCTTTGGCGAGCCGGAGCCGGATCTGGAGCGGGTCTTGCGGGCCGCCCAACTGGCCAACGCCCACGACTTCATCCAACGCCTGCCCCTCGGTTACGAGACCCGGGTGGGGGAGACCGGGCTGGCCATTTCCGGGGGACAGCGGCAGCGCATCGCGATCGCGCGCGCCCTGTACCACAATCCGCCCATTCTCATCTTCGATGAAGCGACCAGCGCGCTCGACACCGAGAGCGAACGCGCCATCCAGAACAATCTCGCTCGGCTCATGGCGGGCCGCACCTGCCTCGTCATCGCGCACCGCCTCAGCACCATCCGTGACGCCCATCAGATTATCGTCCTGGAGCAGGGTCGCGTCGCCGAATCCGGCACGCACGACGAGCTGATGGCGCGCCGCGGGCTCTATTTCTACCTTTCCAGCCAGCAACTCGGACTCGGATGACTCCTGCGCCCTCCCCCTCCAGCGAGCCGCTGGAACAGCCCTCCGGGCTGCTCCCGGTCGATCCGCCCGCCCGGGCGGCGCGCTGGGCCGGCTGGCTGCTGCTGGCGCTGGCGGCGGCCGCCGCGGTGTTCGCAGTGACCTTCCGCCTGCCGGAGACCGTGGTGGCGCCGTTCCAACTGGTCCCGGCCGAGGGCGAGGATCCGGTGCAGACTCCGCTGGCAGGGGAGCTGGCGGTCGTGCGTGTGAGCCAGGGACAGATCGTGAAGGCCGGCGAGGAACTCTTCCGGCTGCGCAGCGACGAGATTCGCAACGCCCGCGCGCGGATCCGGCAGTTGTCGGAGGATCGCAGGGCACTGGCGGAGCGGGCGCGGCGGCTCGACGAGGCGCACCGGGCGGAGCTGGCGATCAAGGATGCCGAGATCGATCAGGCCCAGCGCGAGCTCGGTTTCCGCGACCGCCACCTCGAAACAATCCGCGATCTCGTGCGCCGGTCCGAGCAGCTCGCCGCGCAGGGGAGCGTCTCGCCGGTGGAGCTGCTCGCACACAAACTCGACGAGGCGGAATCGCAGAAGAACCGGGCGGTGACGGAGAAGCTGGTGCAGCAGCTCGAATTCCAGCGCCAGGAGCTGGTGGCGGCGCGGGCGCGGGTGCGGTCCGACGAGGCGGCGGAGGCGGAAAAGCTGCGCGTGCAGATCGCGGCCCTGGAGGAGCAGTTGCAGGACAGCGCCGGCGACCTGAAATCCGTGCGCGCCCCGTACGACGCGGTGGTCCTGCATGTGGCGCAGCGCACCCCCGGGGCCGTGGTTTTCGCCGGCGCGGAGCTGTGCCAGCTCGCCCGGCTGGAGTCGCAGCCGAAGGCGCGCCTGCTGCTGCCCGAGACCGGGGTGCCGCGGCTGGCTCCGGGCCAGACGGCGCGGCTCTTCCTGGATTCGTATCCGTATCAGCGTCACGGCACGGTGACCGCGGAGCTGGCGTGGATCAGTCCGGCGGCGGTGGTGGCCGGCGGCGGGCGGCACTTTGTGGCGTTTGCGGAGCTGCGCCCGCCGCGGGCTCCGGGGATGACGCTGCGGGTCGGGATGAGCGGGGAGGCGCGGGTGCTGGTCGGCCGGCAGACGCTCGTCGAGCGGGCCTTCGAGCCGCTGCGCGCCCTGCGCGAGCGGCTGCGGGTGGAGTGACGGCGCGGCCGGCCGGCGGGAGCCGCGGCTATCGCGGCGGCGCGAGCTCCAGCAGCACGTAAATCGACTCCGCCGGCAGGGCGAGTTCATGATCCGCCCCGGTGTCGCGGCCGGCGAGGCGGCGCAGCGGCCGCAGGTTGGGATCGAGGGCGGTGGCGGCGCGCACCCGGCCACCGGATCCTCGCCACCGGCGGGCTGCCCTGGCAGGAGAGCTGCACCGGCTCGGTGGCGAATCCGGTCGGCCGATCCACGGCGC
>CAZDGC010000014.1:0-82588 GCA_964504885.1 uncultured Opitutus sp. | reverse complement strand
CTGATCACCCCATCGCCGACCCCACCGGCACCCCCTGAAAGTTGAACGCTTACGGTGATTCAGCAGACCATCGACATCCCGCGCATCCTCGTCGTGCCCACCGGCAGGGTGCAGTCAGGATTCCATCCCTTCACGCTTGAGGTGGAGACGCTCAATTATCCGCCGGTTTCGGAGGAGCTTTGGGCTCGGCACCTGCGCACGGACCAGGTGGACGTGATCGCGATGGGTCGGGGCGGCATCAAGGAGTCGCGCGTGGAGGATTACGTCGTGCGGGGACTGGTGGACTTCGACGATATCTCCTACGACGCCCACGCCGATCTGCTGTACGCGCTCGCCGGGCAGGTCGTGGCGCACCTGCGCGGCTACCTCTCCGACGACCACGAGATCCGCAAGGTCCTGGCCTGTTACCAGCGGGACATCGCCCGGTTTGTTCATGCCCAGATGCAGGCGCACTACTGGGAAACGGCGACGGGTTACGAAGTGAAGATCAGCAAGGGCTTCTCCGAGCTGAAGCCGAGTGCCTATACCGCGTCAGCATCGGAACCGGTGCTCGATTACCGCCAGCCACCCGCGGACAAGAGCAACATGGCCCGGTACCTGTTCGGGGGCTTCCAACGGTGCCTGTACCCGGTGCAGAAGTTTCAATCGGACGCCGAGCGCAGGCTGGCCGTCATTCTGGAACGCGAGGCAACGAAGTGGTTCAAGCCCGCGAAAGGCCAGTTCCAGATCTACTACAAGTCCGGCGCCGATCACCCTGAGTACCAGCCGGACTTCGTGGCGGAGATGGATTCGCTCATCTACCTGCTGGAGCCGAAGAGCCGCGCTGAACTGGAGTCCGAGGAGGTTCTCGCCAAACGCGACGCGGCGGTGAAGTGGTGCCAGCAAGCGAGCGCGCATGCCGAGACCTACCAAGGCAAGCCGTGGCGGTACCTCCTCATACCGCACGACGTGATTGCGGAGAACATCACGCTCGACTGGCTGGCGGCGCAGTTTGTGTCGAAGTGACGGGGTTCTACACGCCGACCTAGCCAAGTCTCTTTCCATCCTTCCGCTCATGCGCCTCAACACCCTGCTCCTCGCCACTGTCCTCGCCGCCCCGCTGCTCGCCGCGGCCGCCGCCGAACGCCAGCCCAACTTCCTCTTCATCTACACCGATGATCAGCGCTGGGACGCGCTGAGCGTCGTGCAGCGTGAACAGGGCGACCGCGGCCGTTTCCCGTGGCTGCAGACACCCCACATGGATCGCCTCGCCACCGAGGGCGTGCGCTTCCGCAACGCCTTCGTCACGCTCCCGCTTTGCGCGCCGAGCCGGGCCGTCTTCCTCACCGGCCGGTACAACCACCTCAACGGCATCGCCAACAACCGCACGCCCTTCGCCGAGGCGAGCGTGACCCACGCCTCGCTCATGCGCGCCGCGGGCTACACCACCGCCTACATCGGCAAGTGGCACATGGGCCCCCAGAGCGGGAGGCGCCCGGGCTTCGACTACTCGGCGAGCTTTGTTGGCCAGGGGCGGTACTTCGACTGCCCGATCGAGATCAACGGCGTCGCCACGCCCTCGAAGGGCTGGGTCGACGACGTCACCACCGACTACGCCCTCGCCTTCCTGCGCGACCACCGCGCAAAACCCTTCTCGCTCGTGCTCGGCTACAAGGCCACCCACGGTCCCTTCGATCCGCCCGAGCGCGCCCGCGAACGCTTCGCCGGCGCCCGGGCCCGTCCCGTGCCCAACCTCGGGATCCGGCCGCCCTACCGCGTCGGCCCCAACGACCCCATCGTGAAGACCGGGGCGATGACCAATCTCGGCTACTTCCGCTGCATCTCGGCCGTTGACGATAACCTCGGGCGCATCCTCGCCGCCCTCGACGAACTCGGTCTCGCCCAGGATACCGTCGTCGTCTTCACCAGCGACAACGGCTACTACCTCGGCGAGCACTCGCTCGGCGACAAACGCTCGCTCTACGAGGAGTCGATCCGCATCCCCTTCCTCGCCCGCTACCCGCGACAGTTCCCCCGCGGCCGCACCGTCGACGAAATGATCCTCAATCTCGATCTCGCCCCGACCTGGCTCGACCTCGCCGGCGTCGCCGCGCCGAAGGAGATGCAGGGCCGGAGCTGGCGGCCGCTCGCCGCGGGCCAGCGCGTCGCCGGCTGGCGCGAGGCCTTCCTGGCCCAGTACTTCCTGGAGAACGCCTTCCCGACGACGCCCACCACGGTCGCCGTCCGCACCGCCACCGCCAAGCTGATCAAGTACCCGGGCCATGAGGACTGGACCGAGCTCTTCGACCTCGCGGCAGATCCCTACGAGACGCGCAACCTCGCCCGCGACCCCGCCCACGCCGCGCTGCGGCGGCGGATGACCGCGGAGTTCGATCGCACCGCCGCCGCCGTGGCGTATCGGATTCCTGACTACGCCGACCAACCCGGGGAGGCCCCCGTGAAGGCGAAAAAGAAGCAGGCCCGGAAGTAGCGCCGCGGGGCCGACCGGCGCCCTCCCCACGGCAGCGTCATCCGCCCCAAGGACGAGGCAGGATGCCTCGTCCACCTGGGTCAACCACGCCTCGGGGTGGCGAGAATGACACCGCCATGCGCCCTCCCTCGATCAGGCATCGAGGGCTTTACCCACCCCCGCCTACCCCGCGAACTCGGGCGCGAGCTCGAGCCCGAAGTAGGCGCGGGCATTGGCGAAGCAGATGTTCCGCACCATCCCGCCGACCATCTTGAGATCGTTGGGAATCAGTCCCGCGGCCATGTCGGCGCCGAGCAGGTTGCACAGCGTGCGGCGGAAGTACTCGTGGCGCGGGTAGCTCACGAAGCTGCGCGAGTCGGTGATCATCCCCACGAAGCGCGACAGCAGGCCGAGGTTGGACAGCGCGTTCATCTGCCACTCCATGCCCTCCTTCTGGTCGAGGAACCACCAGCCGCTGCCGAACTGCACCTTGCCGGGAATCGAGCCGTCCTGGAAGTTGCCGATCATCGTCCCAAGGACGTAGTTGTCCACGGGGTTGTTGTTGTAGAGGATCGTGCGCGGAAGCTGGTCGGTGGAATCGAGCGCGTTGAGGTAGCGCGAGAGGGCCGCGGCCTGCGGGAAGTCGCCGATCGAGTCGAAGCCCGTGTCGGGCCCGAGTTGCGTGAGCAGCCGGGTGTTGTTGTTGCGCAGGGCTCCGAGGTGGAGCTGTTTCACCCAGCCGCGGGCGGCGTCCCATTTGCCGAATTCCAGCATGAGGTAGGATCCGTAACGGGCGGCCTCCTCGGGGGTGGCGGCGCGGCCGCCGCGCACGGCGTCGAACACCATCCGGGCCTGGGCATGGGTGCACGGTTCGGCCAGTGCGCACTCGAGACCGTGATCGGAGACGCGCGCGCCGGCGGCGTGGAAGTCATCGTGCCGCTTTTTCAGCGCGGCGAGGAGGTCGTCGAAGGTTTTGAGGCCGTTCGCCGCGCCCGCCGCCCCCGCGAGACGCTCCAGCCAGGCGTTGAACGCGGCGGGGTTGGTCACGCCGAGCGCCTTGTCGGGGCGGAACGCCGGGTAGACGCGCGCCCGCAGCTTGCCGGGCTGGCGGCGGATCGCGGCGTGGTGCTCGAGCGAGTCGGCGGGGTCGTCGGTCGTGCAGATGACGGCGACGCGCGACTCGTTGATCAGGTCGTGGACGCGGACCTTGGCGAGCTTCGCATTGGCTTTCTTCCAGATGCGCTCGGCGGACTTGCCGTCGAGGAGTTCGTTGATGCCGAAGTAGCGCTTGAGCTCGAGCGCGGACCAGTGGTGCAGCGGATTGCGCAGGGTCTGCGGCACGGTCTCGGCCCAGGCCTGGAACTTCTCGCGGGGCGCCGCCGGGCCCGTGATGAAGTGCTCCTTGACGCCATTGGTCCGCATGGCGCGCCACTTGTAGTGGTCGCCGCCGAGCCACAGCTCGGCGAGGTCGGCGAACCGGTGGTTCTTGGCGATCAGGTCGGGCGGCAGGTGGCAGTGGTAGTCGTAGATGGGCTCGGGCTCCGCGTAGCGGTGGTACAGCTCGCGCGCCTGGCGGGTGCCGAGGAGGAAATCGTCGTGGATGAAGGGGCGGGAGGGCATGAGAGGGATTTTCGGATTGGGGATTTCGGATTTCCGATTGCAGAGCTGCGAGCCGGGCGCGTCGATCTCAGTGGGAGATGTCGGCCAGCATGGCCTCGAGAGTGGAGTAGCGGGCGAGGAGGGTGCGGGCGGCGGCGCAGGCGGCGGCGCTCGCGAGGCCGGTGTTCTCAGCGAGGAAAAGGAGGTAACTGGCGAGGTTGCGCGCGAAGTTGAGGCGGCCCTCCGCGCTGATGCCGTAGAAGCGGGCGCGCTGCCGGTAGCCGGCGGGGGTGTGATCGCCGAGCGCGGACTTCTCGGCGCGGCCGTCGGCGGCGAGCACGTAGAGGAAGTTGTACTCGAACCAGAACATGTGATCCGGGCTGGGCGGCAGCGACTCGAGCGCCGCGCGCGTGACGGTCGGACTGGCGAACACTTCGGTGCCGCGTCCGGCCTTGGCGAGGGCATCGGTGATGAACACGCGCGCCATTTTCTGTTCGGTGGGATCGGTGCTGTAGGCGCCGGCGAGGGCGAGCTCGAGCGTGAAGCGGTACCAGTCGCGCCAGAGGGCCTGGTCGCCCGCGTCGCGCGAGTCAAAGAGTGCGCGGCCCATCTCATAGGTGTAGCGGCCGCTGGTCTTGATCTCGAGCCGCCCGCCCGTCACGGCGCCCATCACCTGGTAGTTTTCGGCGGACTTCCCCGAGCCGGAATGAAACCCGATGCTCACCCCGAACTGCCGGCACACCGCCCACTGCCGTTCGATCAACGCGCGCAGGGCGGCGTTGTCCGGGTAGGGCATGTTCTTCTGGAAGCCGAACGCCGGGGCGACGAAGTGGATCTTCATCCCGAGCGCCTCGCAGAGGGCCAGCATGATGGCGGTGGTCTCGGGGGTCGTGAGCCCGGGGAGTTCGTCGATCGAGAGCTCGCGCAGGTAGGCGCGGCCTACCCCGGTGGTGAAGAGCTTCGTGCGGGCGGCGGCGTACTTTTCGTCGCGCTGCTTCATCTTCTGGAGCGCGGGCCACACCGTGGCGAGCAGCCGGGCAAACTCCGCCTCGTCGAGCGCGAGCCCCGCGGCGGCCACGCGCGTGCGCACCTGCGCCACCAGCGCGGCGGGAACCCGGGCCTGCACCCAGGCCGCGGGATCGGCGGGAAGCTGCGTCTGCGCCAGCTCGGGCGAGAGATCGAAGGTGATGTAGCTGGCCAGTACGCAGCCGGCCACGAGCGCGTCCTCGCGACCGTCGAACTTGCCGCCGATGGGCTGGTGGTCGGCGTTGAAGCTCCACGCGACACCGCGGCGGTGGAAGCCGGTCTTCAGTTTCGCGAGCACGCAGCCGTGGCTCATGCCTTCGACGCTCTGGCCTTGGTGCCCCTCGGGAACCTGGGTGCCGATGAACGGGAAGGGAACGGTGTCGAGCTGGCCCGCGAGCATCACGTTGGTGTCGTAGACCAGCTCGCGCGGGATCGAGTTCTGGTTCGCCGTCACGCCCAGGCTGAGCGCGCTCATCGCCCAGTCGACCGCGGGCCAGTGCAGCGTGGTGAAGCGGGCGCCGATGCCGAGCGTGCTTTGGCCGAGCTTCTCCGCCGCCGTCGGAAAGATCGTCGAGGCCGGATTGTGCTCCTGCACCAGGTTCTTCAGGCGGAGCAGATTCGCAAAGGTGGCGGGAAACGCCTGCCCGCCGGAGGCCAGGTCAACGCCGTCGGCCAGCACATCCGTGCGGCCCTCGAGCCGCCAGGCGCAGTCGCCGAGGTCGTTTTCGACGAGGGTCCAGACGCCCGCCCGGGTCTCGAAGCGGCTCTTGGGATGGACGTGCAGCGGGGCGCCGGCGCGCAACTGGTCGCGCAGGGCGGGCCAGTCGAGGCAGAAGTCCGGGCTTACGCAGGGGTTCGTCGCGATGCGCAGGTTGTGCTCGAGAAGGAAGCGATTGATGGCGGACATGGTCGGAGGCGAACGCTTGCTGCCGAGTCGCTCAGAATCCCGCAGCGGAGACAAGGCTCCCGTGCGGCTGGCTACGGCCTCGGCTGCGCATCCTCCACGAGTTGCTGGAGAATGGGGAAGCGGATTTGGCCGTAGTTGAGGGCGTAGCGGAGCCGGCCGTTCTGAAAGACCCAGGTCGACGGAATCCAGCCGACGCGCATCCCCATGAACGAGGTCATCTCGTCCTCCTTGCGGCGCGAGGCGTTGGGGTGCTGCAAGTGGCGGAAGTTCTTCTGCGAGCCGAGCCCGTACTTCGCGAGTTCCGCGGCGCCGGGCTTCTCGTCGCGCACGGTGACAAAGACGAAGTCGATGCCGGGGTTGGCCTCGACGAACCTCTGCCAGCCGCCGCCGACCAGCTCGGCGCGGCAGTTCGGGCACCAGGAGGCCCAGAAATGCACCACCGTCACCCGCGTTGATCGAGTGAGCGCGGCGACTTCATTTTCAATCGGCAGCCAGTCGGCGGCCCGCAGGGCGGAGCCCAGGAAAATCACCAGCGGGACGACGCACCGGAGGAGGAACATCGGCGCACCGTAACGCCTCCATCCTCCCATGCAATCCTGCCCCGGTGAAATCCCGGGCTCGCCCCCGCCGGGGGAAGTTTCTCATCCTGATCGCCGCCATGCTGACCCGCTTCCGCTCGATCCTCCGGCTGGCCATTGCCGCCCGCCTGACCTTGGTCCCCCTGTTCGCCGCCAGCATCGCGACCGCGGCGGGCGCCGCGCGGCCGCCGAATCTCGTGCTCATCATGGCCGACGACTTCGGCTACGAGTGTGTCGCGGCCAACGGCGGCGAATCCTACCGCACCCCGCACCTCGACCGGCTGGCGGCCACCGGGATGCGTTTCGATCGCTGCCACGTGCAGCCACTCTGCACCCCCACCCGCGTCCAGCTCATGACCGGCGTGTACAATGTGCGCAACTACATCGAATTCGGCGCCATGGATCGCGGGGTCACGACCTTTGGCCACCTGCTCAAGCGCGCGGGTTACACCACCGGCATCGGCGGCAAGTGGCAGCTCGGGGTCGAGCGGGATTCACCGCGGCACTTCGGTTTCGACGAGGCCTTCCTCTGGCATCACTTGCGCCGCGCCTCGCGCTACGGCAACCCCGGCTTCGAAATCAACGGCGAGCCAAAGGACTTCCCGCCGGGCGGCTACGGTCCGCGCGAGGTCAACGACTTCGCCCTCGACTTCATCACCCGCCACCGCGCCCGGCCGTTCTTTCTCTATTACCCGATGATGCTCACCCACAGTCCGTTCCAGCCGACGCCCGACAGCCCGAACTGGGATCCTCGCACCGGCGAGCGCGGCAATCAAAACGTGAAGCATTTCGCCGACATGGTTGCGTACCTGGACAAGATGATCGGCCGCCTGGTGGCGAAGCTCGACGAGCTCGGCCTGCGCGACAACACGCTGGTGATGTTCCTCGGCGACAATGGCAGCCCCCGCGAAATCACCTCGCAGTTCCGGGGCCAGTCCTACGCCGGCGGCAAGGGCACCAGCAACGCGCGGGGCACCCACGTGCCTCTCATCGCCAACTGGCCGGGCCGGGTGCCGGCCGGCCGCGTAAACGCGGACCTGATCGCGAGCGTCGATTTCCTGCCCACGCTCGTCGAGGCGGCCGGAGCCACGCTGCCGGCCGACCTGCCGCCCGACGGCCGCAGTTTCCTGCCGCAGTTGCTTGGTCAGCCGGGCCGGCCGCGCGACGCGATCTACTGCTGGTACGCCTCGGATGGCGGACCGACCGCGCGCTTCGAGTTCGCGCTCGGCACGCGTTACAAGTTGTACCGCGACGGGCGGTTCTTCGACCTCGCCGCGGATCCGTATGAGTCCGCCGCGCCCCTGGCGGTCCCCGCGCTCGGCGGCGAGGCCGCCGCCGCCGCGAAGTCCCTCCAGCGCGTGCTCGCTGATTACGCCGAGGCCCGCCCGGCACACCTGCGGCAGGAGCGCCTCACCGCCAAGCAGGCCAAACGCGCCGAGAAGGATCGGCAGGCGAAGAAGAAAAAGAACTGACGCCAGCGTCGCCGCGCGAGTCACCCCCGCCACGGCCCTCGCGCGGCCCTCCTCCCCTCTCTCCTTGCTTATGAACCTGAACCGCTCCGCCCCCGTCCTCACCGCCGTTTTCCTCGCCCTCGGTCCGGCCCTCGCGCTCTCGACGGCTGCCCCCGGGCCATGGCAGACCCTTTTCGACGGCCGCAACACCTCCGCGTGGCGCACACTGGGCAAACCCGCCGACGCCCCGATCGGCTGGAAGATCGAGGAGGGAGCGCTCGCCGGCAACAAGAGTGCCGGCAACCTCGCGACCCGGGAACTCTACGGCGACTTCGAGCTGGAGCTGCAGTGGAAAATCTCGCCGGGCGGCAACAGCGGCCTCCTGTTCCGCGTCGATCCGCAGGCTCCGCGACCTCCCTTCAGCGGCCCTGAAATCCAGATTCTCGACAACGCCAGGGCCAAGGATGGCGGCAACTCCCTGACCGCGGCCGGCGCGCTCTACGCACTCTACGCCCCCGCGAAACCGGTCGCCAAACCGGCCGGCGAGTGGAACGCCCTGCGTCTGCGCGTGCAGGGGAAACGCATCCAGTCGTGGCTCAACGGAGTCGCCGTCATCGACGCCGAAATCGGCAGCGCCGACTGGAACGCGCGCGTGGCGAAGAGCAAGTTCGCCAAGTCACCCGAGTTCGCGCAGGCGCCCGCCGGCGTGATCGTGCTGCAGGATCACGGCAATCCGGTCTGGTTTCGGAACATCCGGATCCGGCGGTTGTAAGTCCGACGCTTTCGACTGGGCGCGCCAACTGCCGCCTCGCGTCGGCGCGGGCGCCGCGGTTGGCTGCGGGCATGGCGCCGGATGAAACTCCTCCCGTGCGATCGCGGCTGCCCCGCGGCCTGGTCGCGGCGCTGGCGGTCGCGGCGGCGCTGGCCGCTGTCTGGCTGGCCGGGCTCGATCTCCGTGGGCTGGTGGAGCGTTTCCTCGCGCTGGTGCGTGCGGCGGGCCCGGGCTGGTATTTTACGGCCATGGCGCTCCTGCCGCTGCCGCTGGCCTGGTTCACCGTGCCGGCCGGGGAGGCGTTTGCCGCCCAGCTCACCCTGCCGGGCGTGATCGCCGCGGGGATGGCCGCGGTGGCCGTGCAGGTTTCCCTTACCTACGCGGTGGCGCGGAGCTGGCTGCGGCCGCCGCTGAAGCGCCTGCTGGCGCGGCGCGGCCACCCGGTGCCGCGGGTCACGCCCGCCAACGCCCTCAGCGTCGCCCTCGTGGTGCGTCTCACCCCGGGGCCGCCGATGGTGCTGGGCAGTTGCGTGCTCGCTCTGGCGGAGACGCCGTTCCGACTTTACCTCCTCGTCTCGTGCGCGGTGGCGTTCCCCTGGGTGTGCGGCGGCGTGATCCTCGGCCGCGGCCTCCTGCAGGGCAATTTCGCGCTCGTCGCCTCCGGCGTGGGACTGATTGCCGCGGTCGCCCTCGGCGCGCGGCTCTGGCGCCGGCGAGGGCGGCCACCGCGGGAAGAAGGAGCCTGAACCCCGCAAAACGAAAGCGGGCGGGGTGGTGGAACCACGGCTGGACACCGTAGGCACCGGTTCCCAGGCGCCCCGGGACGGCGGCGGCGGTTGCGTTCGGCCGTGACGTGGCCGCGGTCGCGCGCGATCCTGCCCGCATCCTGTCCGGATGAAACTTCGCCACCGCCCCTACACGCTCCACCTCCGCCACGCCTTCGGCCTCGCCCGGCACACCCGCACCACCACGCCCGCCACCCTCGTCGAGCTGGAGCACGAAGGGATCGTTGGCTACGGCGAGGCGGCGATGCCGCCCTACCTCGGCGAAACCCAGGAGACCGCGGCGGCGTTCCTCAATCGCGCCGCCGTGCAGCTCGCGACCGTGGAGGATCCGTTCGCGCGCGCGGAGATCTTGCCGGCGATCGACGCGCTCGCGCCCGGCCACCCCGCCGCCAAGGCCGCCGTCGATCTGGCATTGCACGACTGGATCGGCCGCAAGCTCGGCGCACCCTGGCACCGCATCTGGGGACTGGATACACGACGCATCCCGGCGACTTCGTTCACGATCGGCCTCGACCTGCCCGACGTGGTGCGCGCGAAGGCGCGGGAGGCCGCCGGGTACCGGCTCCTCAAGGTCAAGCTCGGCCGCGACCTGGCCACCGACCGCGGGATGATCGAGGCGATCCGCGACGTCACCGACACGCCGATCCTCGTCGACGCCAACCAGGGCTGGGACGACCGCGAGGGGGCCCTGCGGCGGATCGAATGGCTGGCCGCGCGCGGCGTTGTGTTGATCGAGCAGCCGCTGAGCCGGGAGCAGGTCGGGGACACCGCGTGGTTGCGCGAACGCAGTCCGCTGCCGCTGGTCGCGGACGAAAGCGTGCAGCGCCTGGCGGACGTGCCGGCGGCGCGCGGGGTCTTCGATGGCCTCAACCTCAAGCTGATGAAATGCACCGGCCTGCGGGAGGCGCGGGCGATGATCACCCTGGCCCGCGCGCTCGGCCTGAAGGTCATGCTCGGCTGCATGACCGAGACTTCGTGCGCGATCTCGGCGGCGGCCCAGCTCGCGCCGCTCGCCGATTGGGCCGATCTCGACGGCGCGCTGCTCATCGCCAACGACCCCTTTGACGGCGCGCGCCTGATCGAAGGGCGCATCGTGCCGACGGAGCGGCCGGGACTGGGCGTGGTGAAACGGTGAGCCCGGCCGGGCCAGGCCGGCGCGGCGCCCGGTCGGGCGGCCGGCGATTCCAGGATTGCGGGCGGGCCGTTCCGCGGTTTCCCCATTCGCATGGCGATGCTTCCACTTCAGGCGGTTTCGCGCCTGCCGGCGCCGGACGACAACGTGGCCATTGCCATCCGCCGGATCGACGCGGGCGAAGTGCTGGCGCTGGCAAGCGGACCGCAGCCGGTGCCGCACACGGTGCTGGAGGGGCACCGGTTCGCGGTGGCGCCGATTGCGGCCGGAGGGGAGCTGCGGTCCTGGGGCATGCCCTTCGGGCGGGCGCTCCGGGCGATTGCGGCGGGGGAGTATGTGAGCAACGCGGCGATGCTCGCGGCGCTGGCGCTGCGGGAGTTGCAGGGAGCGCGGCTCCCGGCGGCGGCGAATTTCGAGGACGTGCTGGAGCCGTTCCGGCTGGATGAGTCCGCGGTGGTGGCGGCGCCGCCCGTGCCCCGGGTGGATCGGCCGCGGACCTTCGCGGGGCATCGGCGTCCGGGCGGGCGCGGGGTGGGCACGCGCAACGTAATCGCCATCGTCGGCACCTCGTCGCGCACGGCGAGTTTCGCGCGGCAGCTCGCGGCACGGCTGCAGCCGCTGGCGCGGCTGCACCCGGGCGTGGATGGCATCGTGGCGATCGCGCACACGGAGGGCGGCGACCCCGGCGAGCCCAACAACACGCCCGAGGTGCTGCGCACCCTGGCCGGGTTTCTGGTGCACCCGAATGTGGGCGCGGTGCTGGCGGTCGATCACGGCGTCGAGCCGATCAACAACCGGCGGCTGCGGGACTTCATGCGCGCGCACGGCTATCCGCTCGACGACGTGCCGCATGCGTTTCTCACGCTGGATCGCGGCCTGGCCGCCGGCCTCGCCGAGGGCGAGCAGCACGTGCGCCGGTGGCTGCCCGAGGTGGCGGCGGCGCGGCGCACGGACGAGCCGTTGAGCGGCCTGCGCATCGCCCTGCAGTGCGGCGGATCGGACGCGTTTTCCGGCGTATCCGGAAATCCCCTCGCGGGGGCGGTCGTGCACGAGGCCATCCGCCACGGGGCGACCGGGGTGCTGACGGAGACCGACGAGTCGATGGGCGCCGAGGCCTACCTGCTGCGCCACGTGCGCGACGCGGCGACCGCGCGGGCGTTTGTGGCCGTGCTCGATCGCTTCCGGGAGAAACTGGCGTGGCACGGCCTCACGCCCGAGAGCAATCCCTCGGCGGGCAACCGCTTCCGCGGCCTCTACAACATCGCGCTGAAATCGCTCGGCGCCGTGCACAAGAAGGATCCGCGCACCCGCCTCGACACCGTGATCGACTACGCGCAGCCGCTGCGCGAGCTCGCCGATCCGGGTTTCACCTTCATGAACGGTCCGGGCAACGATCTCGAGGGGATCGCGGGCCAGGTGGCGGCGGGCTGCAACCTGATCCTGTTCGTCACCGGCAACGGCTCGATCACGAACTTCCCCTTCGTGCCGACCCTCAAGATCACGACCACCACCCGCCGCCACCAGCTCCTCAGCCGGGAGATGGATTTCAATGCCGGCCGCTACCTCGACGGCGAGCCGATGGAGGCGCTGGTGGCGGACGCATTCGAACTGGCCGTGGCGACGGCGTCGGGCCGGCGCACGCAGGGGGAGCACGCCGGGCATTCGCAGGTGTCGCTCTGGCGCAACTGGCGGCAGACGGACACCTCGCGGCTGGCGGCGCTGCAGGCGCGCCCCGCCCCGGACGGACGGCCGCTGGGGCGCGCCCCGGCCGCGGCGCGACCGGGCGAGGCGGCCGGCTGGCCGCGGCTGACGGTGTGGCGGACCCCCGACGGCCGCCTGGCCACGGAGCGGGTGGGGTTGATCCTGCCCACGAGCCTGTGTGCGACGCAGATCGCGCGCCTGGCGGCGGAGCGGCTCAACGTGCGGGCAGGCGGGCGGATGGCGCCGGCCGCGGGGGTGACGCGGTTCCTCGGCATCATGCACACGGAAGGCTGCGGCTTTGGCGGCGAGACGATGTACGAACTGCTGCACCGCACCTACCGGGGATACCTCACCCATCCCAACGTCGCCGCCGCGCTGCTGCTCGAACACGGCTGCGAAAAGGTGCCCAACGACGTCGTGCGCCACCGGCTGGCGGCCGCCGGGGTGGCGACTGCGCAGTTCGGCTGGGCGAGCGTGCAGCTCGACGGCGGGATCGATCGCGCGCTGGCGCGGGTCGAGGCTTGGTTCGAGGAAGGACTCGCCGCCCTGCCGCCCGCGGCGCCCGTGTCGGCCGGCCCGGGCGCGCTGGCGCTCGGCTTGTTGAGCTCGGCTCCGGTGGCGCCGGCCACCGCCACCGCGCTGGCGGCGATCGCCGGAGCCGTGCTCGACGACGGCGGCTCCGTGCTGCTGGTCGAGAGCGATCCCTTGCTGGCGAATCCGGACTTCGCGCTGGCGCTGCTCGGCGCGGGTGCGCCGCACGCGACTCTGGCCTATGGCGAGCCACGGGCGCAACCGGGACTGCACGTGGTGGCCAGCGAGACCGACCACTGGACGGAGAATCTCACCGGCCTCGGCGGCTGCGGGGCGCAGCTCGCGTTGGCGGTGGTGAGCGATCACGCCCGCCAGGGCCACCCGATGCTTCCCGTGGTGCAGGCCGCCGAGGCGCGCCAGCAGGGGCGCATCGCCGCCACCGACATCGACGTGTTCCTCTCGGGGGATGCGGTGGCCGATGAAGCGACGCTGGCGGGACTGCTGGCAGCGGTGGCGAGTGGCGCGCGAGTGCCGGCGGCCAGTGCCCTCGGCAACGTGGACTTCCAGCTCACGAGGGGTCTGCTCGGACTCACGACCTGAGCGGGCGCCCAGCAGGCACCGCCATCGCTTTTACCGACCGAGTTTCCGCAAGGCCTTGTTGATTTTCTCGGGGTCGCAAAGGGCGGGATCGTAGTCGGGGCCGAGCCATTCGAGCCATTCGCGGCCGAGGTCGGTGTGCGGCTCCTTGATGCAGGCCAGCATGTCATGGAATGCCTCCAGCCCGCCACAGTCCTCCGGGGGGCCGGCCCGTTCGCCGGCGAGGCACAGCGGGTAGGAGACGCCCTTTTCGACCAAGTCGATCTTTTCGACCTTGATGTCGACCTGCCAGCCCTCGCCGAAGTGGTAGCCGTACGTGAAGCGTTCGCGGTGTTCGAGATCGAGGTCGGCGAGGGTGACGTCGCGATCGTCCTCGATGGTGAGCTCCTCCCGGCGCAGCGGGTTGCCGTAGCGGAGGTCATCGAGATTGAAGGCGTGCGTCTGATAGTCGAACCAGTCGAAGGCGATCTGGATGGTGTCGTGCAGGCGCGACAGCCACATCGACTCGCGCACGAGGAGGCGCCGCCAGATGCGCGGCTGGCAGCCGACCACCTGGAGCCGCAGCGTAAAGACCCGTTCCGGCGGGCGTTTGACGCGGGAGCCTCTTCCCTCGTGGAGCGATATCATGGACGGCCCACGAAAGCGCCCGGCCCGGTCCGCGGCAAGCGGAAGGACGGAAGTGCGGGGGATCTGATTTTCCGTCTGTTCCGTGTGTTCGGTGGGCAGTCCTGCCTTGGCTCTGGGTTGAGGCTTTGCCGCGCTGGGTCAGTCGCGGCTGCCAGGCGAGCGCGCGGGCCATGACAAGGGTCGGAGTGCCGGGCCGCGGGCGGCCGCGGTTACGGCGGCAGCAGGCCGGCGACGACGGCGACCGCCTCCTGGCGCACGGTGAGCACGGCGCGCAGGTTGGCATGGGCCTGGTTCACGCGGGTCTGGTTGCGCTCGAAGACCTCGTGGGCGCGTTCCAGCCGGGCCTTGACCTCGGCATCGGGCAGCTTGTCGCGCACGGCGGTGCGCAGGGCGTCCTGTTCGGGGCGTCCGCCCTTCTTGCCTTTGTCTCCCGGGGGCGGTCCGGCGCGGAAATTGGGCACGGGCAGGCCGAGGGTGGCGCGGGCGGCGACGACCTCATTGATGCGCCCGGCGATCACCGCCCATTCGGCATCGTCAGTTACCTCGAGGTGTTCGCGCAGCCGCGCGAGCGCCCGGGCGTCGGCTTCGGCGGGAGACGGGCGGCCGGGTTTGCCGTCGCCGCGGTCGCTTTTCTTCGGCTTGGCACCGACCGGTTCGGCGAGCATCTCGCGCTTGATCTCGCGCAGCTCCGCCTTGTCGGGCCGGTCGGGTTTCTCGGGCTTGTTTTGCGCAAGAGCGCCCGGGCCGGCCAGCAGCGCGAAGCCAGGCAGCACGGTGCGCAGGAGAAACGCGGGAAAGAGGTTGCTGGGACGGCGGGGGATCATGGGACGATGGGCGGAGTAGAACTGTGGTGAGTTCAACACCCTCTTTCTCTTTCCACTTTTTCTTAATCTTTCTCTCCCTTCTCCAAGGCCGGATTAAAGAGAAAGAGAACGAGGAAAGAGAAAGATCGGCAGGTCGAACGGGTCACCATGCTGCAAGTGAGGCCAAGACGTCCGGCGGGGCGACAGGGTTGCGCGGTGCGCCATGCGATCCCTGCCGGGACGGTCATTTCAGCCGCCCGGCTTCGCGGGCCATGGCGGTCACCGCGGCCACGATGACCTCCGGCGCGGCCGCGGTGAATTGTCCGACGGCGTCCCCGCGGTCGATGCCGCGCGACTCGTAGCCGCCCTCGGCGAGGATGCGCGCGCTGGGCACGTAGCCGAACACATCGTGGCAGTAGCCGGCGACCCAGAGGCGCGTCGGACCGATCGCGTTTTCGATCAGGTGAACGAAGTCGTTGACGGGTTCGCCGCTCAGGCCGACGAGGGCGAGGTCGGTGCCGAAGTGCCAGAGCGACAGCGGCGCGGGAAAACTCGTGGCGGGCGCCTGGCCGCGGTCGAGAAGCGCGAGCTGGCGCGTGCCGAGGTAGCGCAGCCAGCTCGAGGGGGACTGGGTGAGTTCCTGGAGTTTTTCGCGCGGCTGCGGTGGTGCGATCGGCAGGGCGACGCTGCGGAAGGCGGTGCGCAGCGGCGGGCGGACGGGGGCGAGTTTCCCGGCCAGCACACGCACGACCTCGGCGGCGAGGGTGGCGCCGTGCTGGCGGGCGTTTTCGATTTCGCCGCGCGGCCAGGGGTTGGCGTCGCCGCCGCAGCCGGTGAGGAACATCGCCTGCGCGCCGGGGAAACGTGCCTGCAGGGTGGCCTGGGCGTGGCCGGCGTAGTCGCCGTCGATCAGGAGGTTTTTCGAGCCGGAGCACGTGCAATGGCAGGCGGCGCCCAGCAGCACCAGCCGCAGGCGGCCCTGGGCATCGTCGGCGCGCAGCACGAGCACGCTGCGGTCGACGGGGCCCTTGGGGTTGAAGCCGAGGACGATGCCGCGGTCGGTGAATTCGCGGCGGTTCATCACGAACGGCGCCATGCCCAGGCCCCACGAGAGCGCCGCCGGTTCGAGGCGGGCGAGGGCATCGTCCGCGACCTGCGCGAGGGTCTCCTCGAGCCACGCGACGTAGCGGCGGGTGGCGGCGACGGCGGCGGGCGCGAGGCCGTCGGCTTCGTCGCGGGCGACCCAGGCCCAGGGACCCGCGTGGGTGTGGGAGGCGTTGTGGATGATGGCGGCGCGCGGCAGGCCGTGTGTCTTTTCCAACCGGGCGGCGAGTCGGGCGGTCATGTCGCCGTGTACGCCGCCGAGATCGCAGGTGACGAGCACCGCGCGGACCCCGCTCGGATCCTCGAGGGCGAGGGCCTTGGCGAACAGGTCGCTCGCCACGCCCTGGTGCGGCTGCGTGCGCCCCGCGTAGCCGTACATCAGCACAGGCTCCTGCGGCGTGATCTTCACGGCGGCGAGGCCGAGCTTCCAGGCCGTGGCGGGGGCGGATTGCGCAGTGGCCGCGGGCGCGGCGGAAAAGGCGGTTCCGGCGAACGCGAGGGCAAGGGCGCCGACGACGATGGCGAGGGTGAGGGGGTGGTGCGGGGTCATGGGGGCGGGCGCTAAGTTCTGGCGGTTTTGAAGGTGGCAGCGGCATCTCGCCGCTGCGAGCAGAGCTGGGACGGCGCTGCGACTTCTGCGTTTATCTGAGCGCCATTCGGTTCATGGGGTGTTTCACGCTCCCGGGCATTGTATCAAAGGCTGGCCACAGACCAATCTTTACCGCGGAGATCGCGGTGCGGAGCTCGCGGATGGCCCCAAGTCTCCCGATCAACCCGCGCCCTCCGCGTTAGCCGCGGGAAAGCGGAGCCCATGACCCCGCTGACGCTGGATAATGTCGGTCAACTCCCTTGGACGGAGTACGTCACGACGTCCTTTTCCCCGACAGTGAGATGCCCGGCCCGGATGAGCTTTTCCAGGAGGGTTTGAGCGTCCGCGTCGATGGCGCCTTTCCCCAGGACCGACTTCAACTGTCCCAGGAGGCCCCGTTTCTTTTTTGGACGTGAGAGGTCCATCTTTCGCAGGTGCTCCAACGCCCGGGTCATCGGATCCTCCGGTGTGGCTGCTATCGCCTTGGGTGCAGGTCGCGCCGGCTGGGAGGTTTTGCCGAAGGGGAGGGTGGTGAAATCGTCGTGGCGGCGGGCGTGGACCTGTCGACCCCGCAGGTGCTCGATTAACGGGTCGAAGCCCTGGTCCTTCGACACGATGTGGAGATGAGTGCCCGGGTGGGCGTTCGCCGTGCGCCCCATGTAGTAGGCGAGCGCGAAATCGAGCGCGTTTTTGCCCGAGGCGGCCAGGCGGACGAGTTGCACGGAGCCCGTGTGCTCCAGGAGTTTTTCCACCAGGGCGGCGTCCAGCTTGGTGGATTTCGGCCCGACGAGGAGTGTAAGCGCCACGCCGGGCGCACCCACGATGGCGGCGTCGACTCGCGGGACGTTCTCGTAGTCGACGAAAACGTGATGAAGCGGTGCGGCGGGGGTGGCGGAGGCTGTCATGGAAATCAAGCGACAGTGAGTTCGGCCACGAGGGCGGCGAGGAGTTTCTCGCCGGTCGCGCGGGCGGCGGTGAGGTATTGCTCCAAGGCGTCCACCAGGGTGACCCGCTCCCCGCCGCTACGCTTCCGGCAGGGGCTGGTTGCGCGTCTCGGGGAGAAAGAGCACGATCACCACGCCGAGCAGAAAGATGCCGCCGAGGAGCGAGACCGCCAGGCGCAGGTCCATCCCGGGTTGCGATTTCAACCAGCCGGAGAAGATCAGCACCACGGCGGCGAGCAGGCGGCCGGCGTTGAAGCAGAAGCCCGTGCCGGTCGAACGCAGGTGGTGCGGAAACAGCTCCGGGAAATACACCGCGTAACCCGCATGGATGCCGACCACGAAGTACCCCATGATCGGCAGCAGCACGAGGAGCGTCGCGTAGTTGTGCGGCAGGTAACAGGTGATCGGCACGATCACCAGGGCCACGAGCTGGAAGGTCACAAACGCCCGCCGCCGGCCCAGCCACACGCACAGCGGCCCGAACGACACCAGCCCGAGCCCGCCGCCCGCCGCCTGCAAGATGCCGTAGGCGAACTTCGCCTTCTCGGCCGCCTCCGCCGGCGTCGCCCCATGGCGCAGCAGCATCTCGCGGGCGAGATCCTGCCCCGCCACGCCCACGCCCCAGAAGGTCCCAAGCCCCACCGCGGCCAGCAGCATGCCAAGGATCGCGCGGCCGGCCCAGCGCGGGTTGAGCAGCAGATCGCGGAAACTCCCCATTTTCGCGCCCTCCCCGCGCTGCGCCTTTTGGCGGGCGTGTTTCCAGCTCTCGGGCTCCTCCACGCTCGCGCGCACCCAGAGAATCAGCAGCGCCGGCAGCACGCCGATCAGGTACGCGTAACGCCACTCGGTGCCGACCACCAGGCCGGCCACCGCAGCCAGCCAGGTGCCGAGCACGCTGGTCGAATGAAAAATCCCCCCCGCCTGCGCCCGCGCCCGCACCGGGAACACCTCCGCCACCAGCGCCGCCGCCACCGCCCACTCACCGCCCACGCCCATCGCCACGAGGAAACGCAGCACGCCCACCTGCCAGAGCTCGGTCGCAAAGTAGGTGAGCCCCGAGAAAATCGAATACATCAGGATCGTCACCACCATGGTGGGCTTCCGCCCCCAGCGATCGCCGAGCCAGCCAAACAAAATGCCGCCCAGCGTGCCGCCCGCGAGGAACACCCCGAGGAAGATGTCGCCCCAGCGGCTGATCGTTTCCTTGGTCGCATCCGCGCCGAGGATCTCCGCCAGCATCTGGCCGCGCGTGATGTTGAAGATCTGGCCCTCGAAGGTGTCGAAAACCCAGCCGGCCGACGCGATGATCAGCACGAGCCACTGGTAACGCGTCACCCCGCTCCACCACGGGCCGGGGGCGTTGGGTGCGTCCGGTGCGCTCATCGGAGCGACGAGTTTGCGCCCGCCACGCGGCCGCCGCCCCCCGGCGGCTTGTCACGTATTACGTGACACGCAACCCTGGCGGCTTCAGGTGCGTTGTCATCCATTGGATGACAACGAGCGGTGGTGGCGGGGCGGGACGGAGGCATAGTGGCGGGACCGAGGAGCGGGCGGGTTGGGGTGGTTTGTCACGTATTACGTGACGAGGAGTCCGGGTGAGGTGAGGTTGGGGGCAGGGGCGGAGTGAGGCGGCGGCGGCTCGGACCGATTGTCATCCAATCGATGACAAAGGGCGAGGACGGTGGGTCAGGAGATCGGTGGGGCGGGAGACATGGCGGGCTGGGCGGGGATCAGCGCAGGCCGGGTTCGATGGGGGCGCCGGTGGCGGTGTCGGTGACGACCTCGGCGTCGGGGTGGCCCTGCACGAGGGTGCTGGGGTAGTCGACGGAGACTTCGCCGGCCACGGTCATCCGGAAGACGGCGCGGTGGCGCTCGCCGCCGCAGCAGTAGAGGCGGATTCTTCGCGCCGCCAGGATGTCCTGCATCCCGAGCGTGACGGCCATCGGCGGAATCGCCGCGGGGCAGCCGCCGGCCGAGCCGATGCTCTGCACCACGATGGAGTCGTCGCCCAGCGCGAGCACGCGGGTGCGGGAGGCGCGCAGTTCGTCGACGGTGATCCGGTACCAGCGCGAGAGCGGCGGCTCGTTGAAGGCCACGTGGCCGTGGTAGCCGATGCCGCCGAAGCAGCAGTCGATGCCGCCGGCGGCCGCGATGCGCTCGCTCGCCTCGTCGATGCGGAAGGGATGGGGAAACACGAGCTGCGACTCGGGCGGGCGCAGTTCCGCGTCGAGGCGCGCGAATACCTCGCGGCGCATGAAACCCTCGAAGCTGAGCGGATGCGTGACCGGCACCGGCCGGCCCTGCCAGTCGAGAAATTCATCCATCATGAACACGTGGACGCCGCGCCAGGTCAGGCGCTCGTGGTTCGACACCTCGACCACGCGCTGGTACTGCGCCACCGGGCCAACCGGCAAAATGAGGCGCACCGGATCGCCGCGGGCCTGGCCGGCGCGAATTTCGCCGAGGATCGCGTCCGCGAAGTCGTCCAGCACCGCCGGGAGGTTGGGCAGCAGCCGGAAGGGCACGCGGGCCCGCCGGCGGAGGTCATCGACGGGCAGGGCGTTGAGGCGGAGGATGTCGGCGGTCGACATGGGGGCGCGGACGAAGGCGGGCGGAGCGAGGGCGGAAGGGGCGGGGAAACTAACGGGGAGGCGCGGGGCGGGAGTCAAGGACGCGGGGCGGACGGCGCTCTTTCTCGTACTTCGTTCTCGTTCCTCGTTCTCCTCCTTCCCGAACGTCGATCGGTTCAGGAGAGAAAGAGAAAGATTAAGAGGAAAGAGAAAGAACCAACCCTACCACGCGCTCATGCGTTTGAAGGCGGCGTGCACGCGGAAGGCTTCGGCGGCGGCCACGCCCGCCTGGGCGCCGCGCGTCTGGGCCTGCCGGCGCATCACGTCGAGCAGCGGGGAGAAGTCGGGATCGTTGCCGCGCGCGAGCTGGCTGCGGTGGCAGGCGAGCATCTGCTCCTTGAGCGGCAGGTGCGCGCTCACGTCGAGGTAGAAGTCGGGCACAAACTGGTGCATCAGGATCGTGTCCATCCACCAGAGCGCGGGCGGCGATTCGAGCGGCGGGCGGCGCGTGCGAAAACCGTGGGACGCGCACGACCACGACACCGTTTCCGCCAGGGCCGAGGCGGCACGATGGTCGGTGTGGTAGTCGACCGCGCAATGCGCGAGCACGAGCGTCGGGCGGAAGGCGCGGTAGATGTCGACGAGCCGCCGGCGTTCGGCCGGGCCGTCGGCGAGTTCACCGTCGTTGAAGCCGCCGTGAAACAATTCCGCTCCGAGGAGACGCGCCGCGGCCTGGGTCTCGCGCCGGCGCACGGCGGCGAGGTTCCGGATCGGCCGGGCCGGCTGACCTTTGTCGCCCCGGCAGAGCACGCAAAGGCCGAGGGTGGCGCCATCGGCGGCGGCCCGCGCGAGCGTGCCGGCGCAGAGCAGCTCGGCGTCGTCCGGATGCGCGACGACGGCGAGCACGCGGTCGTGGTGGAAGGTGAGTTTCATGACTGGGAGCGGCAGGAACAGTTGAGAACATTCAGTTCAACCGCGAATTCACGCGAATCGACGCGAATGAGACGAACGAGCGAGCGACCAAGGCCGGGGCGTCAAGGCCGTTCGCCTTCGGGTGAGTGGACTCGGCAAGGTATCGTGACCATCCCGCACGCTGGAATTCGCGTCCCTTGGCGTCCATTCGCGGTTTCCTCTGCCAGGATCGGGCTCAGCCCACGATCAGCGAGACGTGCTTCGTGTCCAGAAACGCGTCCATGCCCTCGCTGCCGAGTTCGCGGCCCCAGCCGCTCTGCTTCACGCCGCCGAAGGGCGCGCTGCTGGTGGTGGGCAGGCCGTCGTTGATCGCGATCATGCCGGACTCGATCGCCTCCATCAGGCGGAAGGCGCGGTCGAGGTCGCGCGTGAAGACGTACGCGGCGAGGCCGTAGGCGGAGCGGTTGCCCGCCGCGATCGCCTCGGCCTCGGTGTCGAACACGTTCACGTACGCGACCGGGGCGAACGTCTCCTCGCACATGCCGACGGCGTCGGCTGGCACTTCCGTGAGCACGGCAGGCTCCAGGAAAGCGCTGCCGGCCCCGCCGCGGCGCTGGCCGCCGCAAAGCAGCCGCGCGCCGCGCGCCTGGGCATCGGCGAGATGGGCGAGCGCGGTTTCGACCGCCTCGGCGTTGATCAGCGGGCCGATTTCGACCCCCGGCTCGAGGCCGTCGCCGACCTTCAGGGCGCGCACGCGCTCGACGAGGGCGGCGATGAATCGCTCGGCGATGCCGCGCTGCACGTAGATCCGGTTGGCGGCGATGCACGACTGGCCGGTGTTGCGGTATTTCGCGATCATCGTGCCCTCCACGGCCCGGGCGAGGTCGGCGTCGTCGAACACGATCACCGGCGAGTGCCCGCCGAGTTCGAGCGAGAGCGGCTTGATGTGCGCGGCGGCGCCGGCGATCAGTCCGCGGCCGACTTCGGTGGAGCCGGTGAAGGTGATTTTGCGGCAGCGGGGGTTCTCCAGGAACTCGGCGCCGATCGCCGCGGCGGAGCCCGCCACGAGCTGGAACACGCCGCGCGGCAGGCCGGCGGCGTGCACGCATTCGGCGAACTGCACCGCGCAGAGCGGCGTGGCGCTGGCGGGCTTGAGCACCATCGTGCACCCGGCGGCGAGGGCCGGGGCGACCTTGCGCACCGCCAACGTGAGCGGAAAGTTCCACGGGCTGATCGCGGCGACGACCCCGAGCGGCGTCTTCACCACGAGGTGGCGGCGCCCGTCGGCCTGCGAGGGAATGATCCGTCCGTAACCGCGTCGCGCCTCCTCGGCAAACCAGCGCAGGTGATCGAGGCTCATCGCCACCTCGCCGCGGCTCTGCGCGAGCGGCTTGCCGTTCTCCAGCGTGATGGTGCGCGCCACCTCCTCCTTCCGCCGCTCGAGCTCGGCGGCGATCTTCAGCAGGAAATCCCCGCGGGTGCGGCCCACCACCTGACGCCAGGTGACGAAGGCGGTGTCGGCGTCGGCCAGCGCCTGCGCCACCCGCGCGCGGTCGCAGGTCGACATGCGGGCGAAGACCTCGCCCGTGGAGGGGTTGCGCACCGGCAGGCTGGTGGCGGTGGTGACAAAGGCGCCGTCGAGGTAGAGCGGTTGCGGAGTCATGGTGGTGTCACAGGAGTTCCTGAATTTCCGAATTCACTGCGAACGGGTCGGGTTGGCCTTCCGGCCCTTGGTCCTTTGGTCGCTGGTCCCTTGGTCTGAGGCGCAGCCTCAAGGGCTCTGCTGCTGCGCCTTCGCCCAGTCGCGCTGGAAGACCTCAAGGCCAAGGTCGGTGAGCGGGTGGTCGTAGAGCATCTTCAGGAAATCGAAGAACATCGTGCAGGCGTCGGCGCCGGCGAGGGCGGACTGAAGCACGTGCTCCGGGTGGCGGACGGCGGCGGTGAGGATCTGGGTCTTGAAGCCGTAGTTGTCGTAGATGGTCCGCGTCTGCCGCACGAGGTCCATGCCGGTGTGGCCGACGGCGTCGAGCCGGCCGACGAAGGGGCTGATGTAGGTGGCGCCGCACTTCGCCGCCAGCAGCGCCTGGAGCGGGGAGAAGTTGAGCGTAACATTCGTCTGGATACCCTCGGCGGCCAGGGCTTTGACGGCGCGCAGGCCCTCGCGGACGGCGGGCACCTTGACGACCACCTGCGGCCCGAGGTGGGCGAGGGCGCGGCCCTCCGCGATGATCGCGGCGGCCTCGGTGGCGTTGGTCTCGAGGCTCACGGGGCCGCTGACGATCTCGAGGATCTCGCGGTACACGCGCTCGGGCTGGCGCCCGGTCTTCATGAGGTGCGTGGGGTTTGTGGTGACGCCGTCGATGATGCCCCAGCTCCAGGCTTCGCGGATCTGGGCGACGTCGGCCGTATCGAGGAACAGTTTCATGAGTGGATTGGGTTGAAGCAGGAGGCGCGCGGTTGCCGGCGCGGGCGGGAGCCGGACGGTTACGGGGCCACGAGGTACTTGAGGCCGATGACGAGGAGGAAGCAGGACACGCCGGCGCGCAAGGGCTCGCGCTGCACGCGGGCGAGCAGGCGGCTGCCGGCGGTGATGCCGGCGAACATGGGCACGACCGCCCAGGCGGCGACCTGCCAGAGTTCGGCGCGCATCATCCCCTGCTGGCCGAGGAGGGCGAGGCGGAGCACGGCGGCGACGCCGAAGACGAGCTGCAGGGTCGCGACGATCTCCTCCTTGGTCCACGGTTGCGAGTAAGTGTAGGCGATCAGGGGCGGGCCGCCGGCGTTGAAGGCACCCCCGAGGCTGCCGCTGACGACGCCGACGGGAAACGCCGCCGCCGCCGGCAGGCGGATCCGCAGGCGCTTGGAGCCCACGAGGTCGACCAGCGCAAAGAGCACCATGCACGCCCCGAGTGTCCGCACCAGCACGACGGCGTCGAGTTGCACGAGGGCGAAAACGCCAAGCGGGATGCCGACGCACGAACCGGCGATGAGTGGCGCGGCCCGCCGCCAGTGCAGGTGCCGGCGCACGGCGTAGAACGTGGTCGCGCAGGTCACCAGGTTGAGCGGGGCGAGAATCACGGTGGCATCCTTCACCGGCAGGACGAAGGGCAGCAGCGCCATTGAGACCAGCCCGAAACCAAAGCCGGTGAGCCCCTGCGTGAATCCCGCGAGGGTCAGGACTGCGACGGCGACGAGCAGGGTGACCATGGGGATGATACGCCGCGCCTCGAGGGCGTCTCACGAGTGGCGTGGGAGGCCGGGCGGCGGCGGGCGGAGGCTGGAGACGGCGCGGAAATGGTCCGTTGAAAGTGGCGCCCGGCGGCGGGAGGGACAAGTGGGTTCTGGCGGCGGGCGAGGGCGCGGGCGGTGCGGGCGTCCAGCCGGGCCGGCGGAAAAGGAGCGGCGATTTTCTTTGTGGCGGGGATTGCGCGGCGCATGGCCGGGCCGTAGCGAAGGGGCGTGCGTGTAGTAACCGCATGGTTATTTATCCGGTGGACCCGGCGCGTCCGGAACGGGCGCGCGGCGCTTCCGTTTGCGCTGGTGCTCGCGGCGGCCGGGGCGGCTCCGGTGGCCGGGGCGGATGACTTCGTGCCGCCGACCCTCGCGGCGGAGCAGGTGCGTGCGACCTATGACGTCGTGATCGCGGGCGCCGGCACGGGCGGGATCGGGGCGGCGATCCAGGCGGCGCGGCTCGGAGCCTCGGTGTTGCTGCTGGAGGAAACGGACTGGGTGGGCGGGCAGATGCTGGCGGCGGCGGTGTCGGCGATCGACGAGGGCGGGGCGGGCAACCTGGTGCGCGGGCGCGGGCTGTACCGCGAACTGGTGGAGCGGGTGGACGCGTTCTACCGGCCACTCGGATTGGATCCGTATTCAGTGGGCCGGCACAACAACCTGCGGCTCGAGCCGCGGGTGGGCCGGCGGCTGGTGCACGCGATGCTCGCCGAGGCGGGGCGCGGGCCCGGCCGGCTCGATCTGGTGCTGCGGGCGCGGGTGGTGAAGGTGCACCGCACGGAGTCGCTCGTGACGGGCGCCGAGCTGGAGATCACCACGTCCGCCGGCCGCGTCACACGCCTGGTGGCGAGCCGCGTGTTGATCGACGCGACGGAATGGGGCGACGTGCTGCCGCTGGCGGGCGCGCGTTACCGCAGCGGCAACCGGAGCAGCGGGGATCTCGATCCGGCACGCCTGATCCAGGAGAACACGTGGACGGCGGTGGTGCGGCGCTACCCGGGGGGCGTGCCGCCGGAGTTGCGGCTGGCGGCGGCGCCGCCGGGGTACGAGCGGATGCGGGAGCATTTTGCGTCGCGGATCGTGCCGGGCAGCGCGCCCTTCCGCCGGGGGCAGCCGATGAGCGCGCAGGCCTTCCTCGAGTACCGCGGCATGCCCGACAGCGCGCCGGGGGCGGCCGGCGGAGGGCTGACGCGCACCCACCTCAACTACTCCAACGATCACCCGTGCTCCGTCGCGTACCTCGAGGATCCGGCGCAGCGCACGGCGACGGATCGGGCGATGCGGTTGCGCACGCTGCAGTTGCTCCATTTCGTGCAGCAGGAGCTCGGCCTGGCCGACTGGAGCGTGGCCGACGACGAAGGGTTCGATTCGCCGCACAACCGGGCGGAGATCGACGCGTGGCTGCGCGAGGAGCCCGCGCTCGCGCCGTATCGGAAGATCCTGTACCACTTCTCCGCCCTGCCCTACGTGCGCGAAAGCCGGCGCCTCGCCGGCCTGCACACGCTGACGGCGCGGGAAATTTCGCGCGGGCCGGGCCGGCGGCCGTTTCAGTTTCCGACGGCAATCGCGCTGGGCGACTACCGGCTGGATTTGCATGGCGGGCGGGCGCGCGCGGACCTGGAGCTCGACCTCGACCGGGTGGAGGATTTGGCGGACGCGAAGCCCGGCCTGGCGGGGCCGTTTGCGATTCCGCTGGAGTGCCTGGTGCCGGAGACCCTCGACGGCTTCCTGGCGGCCGAGAAAAACTACTCGCAGTCGCGGCTGGTCAACGGTGCCACGCGCATGCAGCCGCACACGCTGAACGTCGGCCAGGCGGCCGGCGCGCTGGCCGCGCTGGCGGTGCGCCATGGCGTGCCGCCGCGCCGGATCGACCCGGTGCTGGTGCAGCGGGTGGTGCTGGCGGCGCGCAGTGCGTTGCACGTGACGCCGTTTGCCGACGTGCCGGCGGAGAGCCCGGATTGGCCGGCCCTGCAACTGGCGGCGGTGCGCGGTCTGTTCGCGCTCGACGGCGGGAGGGTGGACCCCGTGCGGCCGCTGCGGCGCGCGGAGCTGGCGACGGTGGCCGCGGAGCGCGGCGTTGGGCCGGATCCGGTGGAGACCGGGGGGGCGGAGGCGGTGAGCCGCGCGGACTTCGCCCGGGTGCTGGCGGGGGCGGGCTCCGAGGTGAAGGTGGTTTTTCGCGCTGCCGCCGACGAGGGCGCCCGGCCGATCACGCGTTCCGAGGCGGCCCAGGTCTGGGGCGAATGGCTCGAGCGCCGCGCGCTCGCCCGCATGGGCGCCGGGACCCAGACCCTGGATTGGACGGCGTCCCGTCCGGCGACTGCGCCCGTGACACCGGCGCCGGCGACCGCCCGGGCCGGGAGCGGACTGGAGCGGCAGGTGCATCGTCTGGTCGAGGCCGGGGTGATTACGGACGCCTCCTACTGGATCGAAAATGCCGGGGCGGACGGCGGGTGCGACGGCGGGCGCGTGGCCGGGTTGCTGCTGGCGGCAGCGCAGATCTTGGAGCCGGCAGCGACGCCGGCGACGATGGTCGATGCCCTGGTGCGCGCCGGCGTGATCTCGTCGCGCGAGTACTGGTTGAAGAACGCGGTTCCCGGAGGCCGTTGCGCGGGACGCAATGTCGCCGCGTTGCTGCGCAATCTGGCCGCCCATCCGGCTGTCGGGCCGCAAGCCGGGTCGCGGCTGCGATAAGGTCGCGGCGCCGTTCCTTTATGTTCGAACACCAAACCATGACCCCCTCCCTCAACCAGCGCCCCGCGGTCGGGCGCCTGGCTGGGCTGACGGCCGCCGTCCTGCTGGCCGCATCCGTTGCCGCGGCGCAGAGTCCCGCGCCGGCGCGCCCCGCGAATCCGGCCGCCGGTGACGACGAGGCCATCAGCCTCTCGCCGTTCGTCGTCGCCACCGATCGCGACCACGGCTACATCGCGGCCGACACGATCAACGCCGGCCGCCTGAGCACGAACCTGCTGATGACGCCCGGCACGATGGAGGTGTTCACCCGCGACCTGCTGGACGATCTCGGCGTGTTCAACATCGACGAGGCCTCGGCGTGGCTCACCAGTTCGCATCCGCTGGAGACCAACGGCATCAACGGCAACAGCATGAACCCGGCGAGCTTCGCGTTCCACGACTCCGGCAGCAACGTGAACCTCCGCGGGCTGGCGACCCAGCCCAGCACGCGCAACTACTTCCCGAGCGCGACCACGCCGATGGAGTACAATGTGCAGCGGGTGGAGGCCGGCCGCGGCCCCAACGCCATCCTCTACGGCGAGGGCGGCCCGGGGGGCGGCGTGAACTACATCACCAAGCAGGCGGAGCGCCGGCCCTTCGGCAGCGTGCGCCTCCGCGCCGACACACAGGGCTCCCTCGGCGTCGCGATCGACCTCAACCGGCCGGTGACGGACAGGTTCGAGGTGCGCTACAACGCGAGCGTGCTGGAGCAGCGTTCATTCATTGAGCGGTCGATCACCAAGAGCTTCGGCAACGCGTTGAGCGCGGTGCACCGCCCCTGGGAGCGGACGCGGATCAGCGTCGACGCCGACTTCACCCGCGTGGAGCGGCCCGGCTTCGTCATGTCGAGCTACAACGAACAGTCGTCCGACTGGAACCAGGTGCCGGTGACCCGGCCGCTGACGAATGCGCAGGCGACGGCGGCGGGCCTGACGCTGCGGGGTTCGACCGGCTTCCTCACCTACATCGAGGGACTCGGGATGATCGACCTGCGCAGCACGGCCCACACGAGCGGCTCCGGCATCCCGTTGCTCAGCGCCCATCCCGCCGGGCTGACCGACATCGTCCCGCCGCACCGCAGTTTCAACGTCAACCCCACCGACATCAACGTGCGCTCCTCCACCGTGGACCTGCAGGGGAGCGTGGATCACCGCTTCCGCAACGGCTTCTCGATGCAGCTCGCCGCCCAGTACGCGAAATACCGCGCCGACGGGGGCAACTATCCCTTCTCCGGGGCGCTGACCGACCCCAATGTGTTCCTGCCCGGGGGCGCTCCCAACCCCAACTTCGGCAAGGTCTACAGCGCGTCCTACCTCGGGCGCAACATCGACGGCACCTTCCGCGACTCGAAAACCGTGCGGCTGGTCGCTGCGTATCCGATCAAGGGATTCGGCGGCACCACCAACGTCAGCGCCTTCGGCCACCTCCAGGAGGCCAACTCGCGCCTCGTCTACTGGGACCAGAAGAACGCTGATCCGCGGATGACGACGCCCATCACGGACAACAACCGGCGGGTTAACATCTATCGCTACTGGGACAACCTGCCGCCCAGCCTGCCCGATTTCTCCCTACTCTACGATCTGGTCGCCGTGCCCTCGGCGGACGGCTACACGGAGAAGCGGAACGATGCCTTTGAGGTGGCGGCCTCCGGCAACTACCTGCGCGGGCGCCTCACCTACGTGGCTGGTTTCCGGCGCGACAAGTCGGAGATTGAGACCCGCAACGGCGACACCGCTTCGCGCGACCGCGTGACTGGCGCCTTCGGCCGGTACACGGTCGAGCAGCGGGTGGCCTACAACAACACCAAGACTTTCGGGTTGGTGTGGTTCCCGTGGGAGCGGATCGGCGCCTATGCCGACTACTCGGAGGGTTTCACCATCCAGACCAACGCCAATCCCAAGCTGGATGGCACCTTCGCCGGGGCCAATATCGTGCCGTCCGAGGCCGAATCGGCCGGCCTGCGCATCCGGGTGGCGAAGACCGACCGGTTGACGATCGTCGGTTCGGCGGGGTTCTACCAGGCGACGCAGAGCAACAGCGCCATCAACATCAACGTGGGCGCGGTCAACACCCTCTGGTCGAACCACCGCCTGCCGGAACGCTACCTCGAGACCTTCAGCGCGTCGCCGACCGTCACTTCCGCGCTGAACTCAATCCAGAGCACCCGGAGCTTTTCGGGCAAGGGCTACGAGGGCAGCCTCACCGCCAACGTGGCCAACACACTCCGACTGGTGGTGAACGCGGCGTGGCCGCAGACCCGCCAATTCGACACCGCCGCGGACTACCGGGCCTACGTCGCGCAGAACCTGCCTCAGTGGGAGCAGTGGGCCAACGACCCCACGAACCCCACGCGGGTGAGCGATGCCAACCAGGTCCGGACGATTCAAAACACGATCAACGGCTTCCAGGATGAGCGCGTGCAGAACGGCACCTACAAGTACCGTTACAACCTGACCGGTGTCTACACGGTGCGGACGGGTCCGCTCAAGGGCCTGCGGATCGGCGGCGGCGCCCAGTTCTACGGCCCGCGCTTGATCGGCAACCAGGTCGATCGTCCCTATGACTACATCTACTCGAAGTCCTACTACCTGGTGTCCGGTTCACTGGGCTATCAGGTGAGGCTGCCCCGCGCCCGCCTCGACCTGCAGGCCAACGTCGACAACCTGCTCGATCACGACGACCCGATGATCAACGGCATGATCTTCCGGGGCGACCGGCTGGTGCCCTACGGCTTCCGCCGCATGAACCCGCCCCAGTTGCGCCTGACCAGCACGCTGCGGTTCTGAGTGGGCGGCGCAGGGAGCCTGCCTGGTGGCGTAGCCGCGCTTGAGCGGAGCGAAAGCGTGGCCGGGGACGAGACCACGTTGTCGCTTCGCTCCAACGCGGCTACCGCCCACGCCGGAAGGTGCGATTCGGGTGGAAGGGATGCGCCCCTTCCGCCCTACGCCCGGACCTTCGCCGCCACGATCGCCGCGCTGTGACGCTGGATGCGCGCGATGGCCTCGACGATATGCCCCACGCCGGTGCGGTCCGCCAGCAGCACGGTCTGCGACATGCCCACCGTGTTGGCGCAGGTGGCCCGGTTGCCCTTCAGCTCCTGGAAGCTGTCGCGATACGCCTTCAGCCGCGGGGCGGAAAAGAGGCGTTTGAACCCGCGGCTTGCGATGGTCTCGTCCATGATGCCCTCCAGGTACTGCTCGCGATACACCCCGTGCGCGGAGACGCCCTCGGCGGCAAGGGCCCGGAGGAAGACGTCCTTCGGGAGCCCGCTGAACCGGCGGGCGTCGTAAACAAACGGATACAGATGATAGACGCCGCGGCTGTTGGCGGGCAGGCGGGCGGGCGTGATGCCGGGGATCTTCGCCAGCTCGGCGTTGAGGTACTCGGCGTTGGCCTGACGGTGGGCCGTCTCCTGCACGAGCTTGTCGATCTGCTGGCCCAGCAGCGCGCCCTGGAACTGCGTCATGCGGTAGTTGGCGCCGCGGGTGAAGGTGCCGCTCCCCTTGAAACCGCCGACGGAGCGCCCGCAGTTATGGAAGCTGTTGCAGCGGTCGATCAGCTCCTGGCTGTCCGAGGTGATGGCGCCGCCCTCGCCGGACGGGATGTGCTTCGACTCCTGGAAGCTGAAGCAGCCGAGGTCGCCGAGCGTGCCGCATTTGCGGCCCTGGTACTCGGCGAGCCAGGCCTGGCAGGCGTCCTCCACCACCTTGAGGCCCTTGGGGCGCACGACGGCGTTGATGGCGGCCATGTCGCAGGGCAAGCCGTAGATGTGCACGGGCATGATCGCGGTGGTGCGATCGGTGATCCGGCTGGCGATGCTCTTCGGGTCGATCGTCAGGGTGGCGGGATCGGTGTCGGCGAAGACCGGCAGCGCCTTGTGCGCGAGGATGGCGTTGTAGGAGGCGATGAACGTGAACGGCGAGACGATGACCTCGTCGCCGGCGTCGACCCCGAGCACGTGCAGGCTGACGATGAGGGCGGTGGTGCCGCTGGCGGTGGCGAGGCAGGCGCGCGCGCCGAGGAGTTTCGCGTAGGCGTTTTCGAAGTCGGTGACGTAGGGCCCAGAGGGGCGGTACCATTTGCCGCTGCGGCAGACCTTGAGCATGTCGGCCTCCCACTCCGGCTTCCAGATCGGCCACTTCTGCCAGCCGCCGGCGTGGACCGGGGTGCCGCCGAGGATGGCGGGTTTGGCGGCGGCCGCGGCGGAGACGACCGCAGGCGCGGCGGCGGTGGCGAGGGCGGGAGCGAGGCGGGTCAGGCCGGTGGAGAGACCGGCCCCGGCGACGGACGAGGTGGCGAGGAACTGGCGGCGGGACGTTTTCATGGGGGGTTGGGGGCGGTGGCGAAGGCGCGGCGGATGGGCCGTCATCGCAAGCACACGGCGATGCTGGAGGATATACGGGCGAGGGGTCAACGGAGGCGTGGGCGGGGCGGCGCCCTGGGGTGGGGCGGTGTCCTGCTCCCGCTTCCGCAGGCCGCTGCTCATCGTGAACGAGGCTTCCAGCCTCGTGCCTGCGGACAGGGAAACGAGGCAGGATGCCTCGTCCGCCTTGAATCGCAGCCGGGTCCATTCCCCGAAGCTTGCTTCGTACTTTGCTGCGATTCCACGAGCCCGGTCCGCGCAGCGGTCGCCTGGCCATGATGCTCCGTGGCTTGCCTCGGGATGGCCAGCGAAGGCCGGAGCTTTCACTGCCATCGCCTTGAGCCTGAGGTGTCGGGCCGAGCCCTGGACCGTCCGATGGGAAATGAGCTTGGCATTTAGTTTGGACCCTAAATATCTGGAGGCAAAAATTCTTCCGTCCATGCCACTGGTGATGCTCAAGGATCTTCCGTCCCCCGATATGCTGCGGCGGGCAGCGCGGGACTTTCCCGACCTCGAGCCAACAGCCGTCGAGGTGACCATGCACCTGGCGCGCACCAACGATCTGCTGCTGCGGACGGTCGAGAAAAACCTGGCCCGCTACGGGCTCACGCAGGCGCGCTTCGGGGTGTTGATGGCGCTGCTGGCCAACCACCGGCAGGGCGCGGAGGCGGTGCCGTTGACCCCGTCGCTGCTGGCGGAGCGCACGGCGGTCACCCCCGCGACCATGACCGGCCTGGTCGATTCGCTGGTGAAGGACGGCCTGGTGCAGCGGATTGAGGATCCGGAGGACCGCCGCAAAATCATCATCCGCCTGGCGCCGCGGGCGCATGCGCTGCTGGCGCGCATCCTGCCCGGCCACTTCCGGCAGATGGCGGCCATGTGCGGAACACTCACCCGCAGCGAACGCAAGCAGCTCGCGGGGCTCCTGGAAAAACTCGCCGGCGGCGTGACCGCGGCTGGCGATGTTGCCGGGGTGGCCGCTGCGACCGCCTGAACCGCCTCCCGGTCCTCCTTCCCGGCCCGTCTTGTTCCCTTCGCCGTCCTCCCCTCCCTTCACCATGACCACGTCCTCGCCCTCCGTATGTGCATCCGCGACCGCAGCCGGGCTGTCCCGGCGTCTCCTGCCCGCCCTGGCCGGGGCGGTCGGCGCCCTGGTGGCGACGGCCTGCAAGCCTCCGCCGGCCGCCGCGCCGGCCATGCCCCCGCCCGAGGTGGTGGTGGTGGCGGTGCAGGCCCGGCGCGTGGTGCTGTCGACCGAGCTCCCGGGTCGCACCGCGCCGTACCGGATCGCCGAGATCCGCCCGCAGGTGAACGGCCTGATCCTCAAGCGACTCTTCACCGAGGGCAGCGACGTCCGCGCCGGCCAGGAGCTTTACCAAATCGATCCCGCGCCCTTCCAAGCCGCGCTTGCCAGCGCGCAGGCGGCGCTCGGCCGGGCGGAAGCGAACCGGCCGGCCCTGGCCGCACGGGCGGAGCGGTTCCGCGAACTCGTGGCCGGCAAGGCCGTCAGCCAGCAGAACTACGACGACGCCGCGGCCGCGCTGCGGCAGGTCGAGGCCGACATCCAGTTCTACCAGGCGGCGGTCGAGAACGCCCGCATCAACCTCGGCTACACCAAGGTTCTCGCCCCCATCGCCGGCCGCATCGGCAGCTCCGCGGTGACCGACGGCGCCATCGTCACGGCCTACCAGCCCGTGCCCCTCGCCACCATCCAGCAGCTCGATCCCATCTACGTGGACGTGCCGCAGTCGACCGGCGAACTGCTGCGGCTGGAGCGCCGCCTGGCCGAGGGTCGCCTCGCCCCCGACGCCGGCGGGCAGAACGCCGTGCGCCTGATCCTGGAGGACGGCACCGCCTACCCGGAGGAGGGCAGGCTGCAGTTCCGCGACATCTCCGTCGATCGCAGCACCGGGGCGGTGACGTTGCGCATGGTGTTCCCCAACCCGCGCGGCGTGCTGCTGCCGGGTATGTTCGTCCGCGCGGCGGTCAAGGAAGGCGTGAGCGAGCAGGGCATCCTTGTGCCGCAGCCCGCGGTGCAACGCGACCCGAAGGGCAATCCGTTCTGCTATGCGATCGACGCCCAGGGCGCCGCGCAGCTCCGCCCGCTCACGCTCGATCGAGCAGTCGGCAACCAGTGGTTGATCGCGTCCGGCCTCGCCGCGGGCGACCGGGTGGTGATCGAGGGCTTGCAGCGGCTCCGGCCGGGCACCCCGGTGCGAATCGCGGCTCCGGCGGCGAAGAAGTCGAACTGACGGACCCGCGCCATGCTCTCCAAATTCTTCCTGGACCGGCCGGTCTTTGCGTGGGTCATCTCCATCGTGATGATGGTGCTGGGCGGCCTCGCGATCCACAACCTGCCCATCTCGCAGTATCCACCGATCGCCCCGCCCTCGATCGCGATCGACACCTTCTACCCCGGCGCCTCGGCCGAGACGGTCGAGAACAGCATCACCCAGATGATCGAGCAGAAGATGACCGGCTTCGACGATTTGCTCTACATCTCGGGCACGAGCGACTCCGCCGGCGCCGCCCGCATCGAGCTCACCTTCAAACCCGGCACCGACCCCGATCTCGCCTGGGCCAAGGTGCAAAACAAGCTCCAGCTCGCCATGCCCACGCTGCCCGACGTCGTGCAGCGCGCCGGCGTGATGGTGAGCAAGTCCACCCGCAACTTCCTCATCATCGTCGGCCTCATCTCGGAGGACGGCAGCATGACCGGCATCGACCTGCGCGACTACGCGCAGTCGAACCTCGAGAAGGTGCTGGCGCGCGTGCCCGGCGTGGGCGAGGTGCAGTCGTTCGGCTCGCAGTACGCCATGCGGGTGTGGCTCAACCCCGACAAGCTGACCAACTACCGTCTCACGGTGGAGGACGTCGTCCTCGCGCTGCGCACCTACAACGTGGAGGTGTCCGCCGGCCAGCTCGGCGGCACGCCCGCGGTGCCCGAGCAGCGGCTCAACGTCTCGATCGTCGTGCAGAACCTCCTGCAGACGCCGGCGCAGTTCGCGGCCATTCCGCTGCGCACCAATCCCGACGGCTCCGTCGTGCGACTCCGCGACGTCGGCCGCACGGAGCTCGGCACGGAGTCGTACGACGTGCAGGTGTTCTTCAACGGCAAGCCGGCGTCGGGCATGGCGATCCGCCAGGCACCGGGCGCCAACGCCCTCGAGACGGCCGATGCGGTCAAGGCCAAGCTGGCGGAGATGAGCCGTTACTTCCCGACGGGCATGAAGGTGATCTATCCGTACGACACGACGCCGTTCGTGAAGGTGGCGATCAACGGGGTCGTGCAGACGCTCTTCGAGGCCATCCTCCTGGTTTTCCTCGTGATGTGGCTCTTCATGGGCAACATCCGCGCCACGCTGATTCCCACCATCGCCGTGCCGATCGTGCTGCTCGGCACCTTCGCGGTCCTGGGCGCCTTCGGCTACTCGATCAACATGCTGACCATGTTCGCCATGGTGCTGGCCATCGGGCTGCTGGTGGACGACGCCATCGTGGTGGTCGAGAACGTCGAGCGCATCATGACCGAGGAGGGGCTCTCGCCGCGCGAGGCCACGGCGAAATCGATGCACCAGATCACGCCCGCGCTGATCGGCATCGGCCTGGTGCTCGCGGCAGTGTTCGGCCCGATGGCGTTCTTCGGCGGCTCCACCGGCGTGATCTACCGGCAGTTCTCGGTCACGATCGCGACGGCGATGCTGCTGTCGGTCGTGGTGGCGTTGATCCTTACTCCGGTGCTCTGCGCCACGATGCTCAAGCCGGTGCCGAAGGGACACGAGCCGTCGGAAAACGCCGTGTGGTTCCTGCGCCCGTTCCTGCTGTGGTTTGATCGCGTCTTCTTTCGGGTGCGTGACGCCTACGTGAGCCTGGTCGGCCACTCGCTGGCGAAGAAGTTCCGCTACGTGGCAGTGTTTGTCCTGATCTCCGGCGGGCTCGTCGTGGTTTTCCAGCGCATGCCGACGAGCTACCTGCCCGACGAAGATCAAGGCATGCTGATGTGCCAGGCGCTGCTGCCGACCGGTTCGACCCTCGAGCAGACCCAGGCCGTCCTCGACCGCGTGCAGCAACACTTCCTGACGCAGGAAAATGAGGCGGTGCAGACCTGCATGACCATCGCCGGCTTCGGCTTTTCCGGCCGCGGCCAGAACAACGGCATGGTGTTCGCACGGCTGCACGACTGGAAGCTCCGGAAGCGCGCCGACCTGCGGGTGAAAGCCGTCGCCGGCCGCGCCATGCGGGCGTTCTCCCAGATGCGCGAGGCGATGGTGTTCGCGTTTCCGCCGCCGGCGGTCACCGAGCTCGGCAACGCCCAGGGCGTCGACTTCCAGCTCGTCGACCGCGGTGGCCAGGGGCATGCCGCGTTGATGAACGCCCGCAACCAGCTTCTCGGGATGGCCATGCAGGATCGGCGGCTCGCGAGCATCCGGCCCAATGGCATGGAGGACGCGCCGGAATTCCGCATTGACGTCGACTGGGAGAAGGTCGGCGCGCTCGGCCTGCCGCTCAGTTCCGTTTACGCCACGCTCTCGGCTTCGATGGGCGGCACCTATGTCAACAACTTCATCCAGGGTGGCCGGGTGAAGCGCGTGTACGTGCAGGCTGATGCCCCGTTCCGCCGGCTGCCGTCGGACCTCGAGAAACTCCACGTGCGCAACGTCGCCGGGAAGATGGTGCCGTTCTCGTCGTTCGCCACCACACGCTGGTCGATGGGGTCGCCCCGCCTCGAGCGCTTCAACGGCTTTCCCTCGATGAATATCTGGGCCGAGGCCGCGCCGGGCCGCAGCTCCGGCGAGGCCATGCAGGCGCTGGAGGAAATCGTGGCCAGGCTCCCGCCGGGGTTCGGTCATGACTGGGCCGGGCTTTCGTTCCAGGAACGCCAGGCGCAGGCGCAGACCGGCCTCCTCTACGCGTTCTCCATCCTTGTCATCTTCCTCTGCCTGGCCGCGCTCTATGAAAGCTGGCCCATCCCGATCTCGGTGCTGCTCGCCCTGCCGCTGGGTGCCATCGGCGGCGCGCTGGCCTCGTCGCTGCGCGGGCTTTCGAATGACGTCTACTTCCAGATTGGCCTGCTGACCACGCTCGGCCTGACGACCAAGAACGCGATCCTGATTGTGCAGTTCGCCAAGGCGCGCGTGGAGGAGGGCCTGGGCCTGGTGCCGGCCGCGATCGAGGCCACGCGCCTGCGGTTCCGGCCGATCGTGATGACGTCGCTCGCGTTCGGCTTCGGCGTGCTGCCGCTCGCCCTCGCCACCGGCGCCGGCGCCGGCGCGATGAACGCCATCGGCACCTCCGTGCTCGGCGGCATGGTGACCGGCACGGTCCTCGTCGTGCTCTTCGCGCCATTGTTCTACGTGATCATCGAGCAGACTCTTGGTCGCCGGCGAACCGCGGCGCCACCCGCCGCGGCCGCGTCCACCGCCTCCACCAATCATTCCGCCGGAGGACACTGAGATGAAGACCACACTCCTGCTTCCCCCGGTGCTCGCCACCCTGCTCCTTGCCGGCTGCACGCTCGCGCCCAAGTACGAACGCCCCGCCGCCCCGCTCCCCACCGCCTGGCCCGCCGGCCCCGCCGCCGACGGCGCGGTGGCGGCCGCGCCCGCCGCGGCGCCGCTCGCCCCGGATCTCTCCTGGCGCGAATTCATCGCCGACGAAAAACTCCGCCAGGTGATCGCCGCGGCCCTGCGCAACAACCGCGATCTCCGCCTCGCGACGCTGAACGTCGAACTCGCGCGCTCCCTCTACAACATCCAGCGCGAGCAACTCTACCCGGCCGTCAACGCCACCGCCGGCGCCTCCAAGCAGCGCACTGCCGCCGACCTCGCCCAGGCCGGCCAGTCGCGCCTCAGCGAACGCTACGACGCCGGCGTGGGCGTGTTCGCGTGGGAGATCGATCTCTTTGGCCGCGTGCGCAGCCTGAAGGGACGCGCGCTCGAGGAATACCTCGCCACCGAACAGGCCCGCCGCGGCGCCCAGGCTTTGCTCGTTTCCGCCGTGGCCAGCGCCTACCTCAACCTCGCCGCCGACCGCGAAGGCCTCGCGCTCGCCCAGTCCACGTTCGAGACCCAGCAGGCCGCGCTCGAGCTGGTGCGCCGCCAGCAGGCCGCCGGCCTCGCCACCGAGCTCGATCTCCGCCAGGCGCAAGTGCCGGTGGAGACGGCCCGGGCCGAGGTCGCCCGCTACCGCCAGCGGGTGGCCCAGGACGAAAACGCCCTGACCCTGCTCGCCGGCGAGCCCGTGCCGGCGGAGTGGCTGCCCACCTCGCTCGACGGCGTGCGCCGTCCGCGCGAAGTCGCCGTGGGCCTGCCGTCTGCCGTCTTGCTTCGCCGCCCCGACGTCCTGCAAGCCGAGGCGATGCTGCGCGCAGCGAACGCCGACATCGGTGCTGCTCGCGCGGCGCTGTTCCCGCGCCTCTCGCTGACCTCGACCCTCGGCACGGCGAGCCGCGAACTCGACGGGTTGTTCCAGGGCGGTTCGCGCACGTGGAGCTTCGTGCCGCAGTTCGTGCTGCCGATCTTCGACGCGCGCGTCTGGTCGGCGCTGTCGGCCACCAAGGTCCAGCAGCAGTTCGTGCTCACGCAGTACGAGCGGGCGATCCAGAACGCCTTCCGCGAGACGGCCGACGCCCTCGCCGTGCGCGGCACGATCGACGAACAGCTCGCCGCGCAGGAGGCGCTGGTGCAGTCGCTGGCCGAAATCCAGCGGCTGGCCGCGCTGCGGTTCGAGAAGGGCGTCGACAGCTACTTTGCGGTGCTCGACGCGCAGCGCTCGCTTTTTGTGGCCCGCCAAGGGGTTGTCACGCTCCGGCTGGCGAGTGTCGCGAGCCAGGTGCGGCTCTACGCCGTGCTGGGCGGCGGCGGCGAAGAGGAGCCGGCAAGCGGCACCGTGGCGTCCGCGGCGCCGGCCCGCCGGTGAAGTTTCCGCTCTCGCTCCCTGTCACCTGGGCGCCCCCGGTCCCGCCTCGTGGGCCGACCGGGGAGGGCACAGTCCGGAACCCTGCCTGATTGCCCCGCCGTTACCGTTCCACCAGCACGCGCACGGGACCGAAGAGGCCCGAGGGCAGCAGGCGCTGGTTCTCCGGCTGTTCGAATTTGGTAATGTTCGTCCGCGTGCGCCGGGCTTCGGGCGGAAGCCGCTGATCGCCAATCAGCCGGTTGGGCCAGAGATTCACAATCGTCACCCGCAGCTTGTTCTCGTGCTCGCGCATCAGCCCGGTGACCTCGACGCGGAACGGACTCGTCCACAGCACGCCGAGCGGCCGCTCGTTCAGCACCACCTCCGCGAGATTCCGCAACTCGCCCAAATCGAGGTAGACGCGCCGCCCCGGCGGCAGTGAGGGCAATCCGAAGTTGATCGCGTAGGTGGCCGCGCCGGAATAATGCCGGACGCCCTCGTCGGCGTGCTCCGCCCAGTCGGTCAAATCGTCGAACACCTCCTCGGCCGGCCCGCCCCAGGCGGGATCAAAATGCACGGTCCACGGGCCGCGGATGTTGACCAGCGGAGTGGGCTCGCGCGGCGGCTCCGCCCCCGCCACCTGCGCCGCGTCCGCCGCCTCCCGGAAGATTACGAAGACCGACTGCTCCGCCGCCAGGCGCAGCGGCACCCGCGTGTGGCCGCCTTCCTCGCGCCAGCCGGCGGCGGTCCGCACCGCGCCGGTCACCGGATCCCACAGTTCCGGCCGGCGGCCCGTGATCCGGAACTCCGCCTGGCCTTCGACGCGGCGCGGTTCGAGGTTGGCCACAAAATACACGTCCGCGGCATCAGTGCGCCGATGCAGGTAGTCGACGCCGTCCGCCGGCCCGCCCTGCCAGGTGAAGTCGCGCGCCACCCCCCGGTGCCGGAGGACGGCCTGGGCGCCGAGGTCGCCGTAGACCCGGCCGCGGCCGCAGGCGTGCGGTTCCGCGCCGCCGTTCCCCGTGGCCGGACCCCAGAGCTCAGCGGCCAGCGCCGCGAATTCGCGATCGGACTCCGGATATCCGCTGAGCGAATACGGCCGGACCGGGCGGCGGCCCACGAGGGTGGCGCCGGCGCGGACCAGCGAGGCGACGTGGCGCAGCGCGGGCAGGCTGAGCGCGTCGTGGGGCGGCAGGGAGAGCAGCGCGTAGCGGGTGCCGTCGGGGAGGACGATCTGACCGGTGGCGTCGACCCGCGTGCGGGTGAGCAGGGCCTCGAGGTCGATCACGTCGTAGTCGTGGTGGCCGCCGGTGCGGGCGGGATCGTCGGACTTGAGGCGGACGAAGGCGGGGATGTTTTCGCCGTAGAAGTGGAGCACGTCGGCGACGAGCAGGCCCTGCTGGAGCAGGAAGTGACAGCGGTTGAGATAGGCGATGAAGGCGCCGGCCTGGGGCCACCAGGTGACGTTGGGGTTGAGGTGGGTGCCGGCGAAGTAGGCCTGGCCGGGCACGCCGGCCGAGGCGGGCGTGCTGGTGAAGGTGTGCCACAGGGTGAGGTTGTGGCCTTCGCAGGCGGCGCGGTCGAAGGTGGACTTGAGGCGGCGCGGATCTTCCTCCCACTGCGGCCCGATGGAGGTGAACGCCTCCGCCAGGCTGATTCGCCGGCCGTAGACGTGGGCGGCGGACGACGTCTGTTTCACGAAGAAGCGCTCCTCCAGTTTCACGCGGTGGGTGGGCGAAGGCGCCCAGAATTCGCCCATCGGGAGATCGTTGAGGCCGAGGTTGCGCAGGGCGTCAATGGGCGCGGCGTGCGGCCCGCCGGATTCGGGGTGGATGCCAAGCCCGTGGGCGCGGGCGTGGCGGGAGAAGGCGAGGTACTTGTTCTCGGCGATCAGTTCGGCGAGGGTGCGGCGGAAGTCGTTGAGAAAGCGCGTGGCGATCTCGCGGCTGCCGACGACGCGGTTGGCGAAGACGGGGAGGAAGGGACGCAGATCGTAGCCGCGCCGGTGCTGGAACTCCTCCGGCAGGCGCGGCGTCCAGTTCACGGGCCCCAGTTCCCAACTGTCGGTGTGGAGAAAGCGCAGCGAACGTCCGAGGTGGGGACGGGCGGCGGCGAGCAGCGGATCCATGATCTCGCGCCAGTAGGTCTCGAAGGCGGCCGCATCGAGGTAGTCGATGGCGCGGCCGCCGCCGCCCTCGCTGTGAGTGGAGACCCGCGAGCCTTTAAGCGTGTAACCGAGGCGGAGCACGCGCCATTCACCGGGCGGGGCGTCCCAGGTGAGCAGGCCCGCCGGGGAGACATGCGCGGTGAGGTCACGCACCTCGTCGGGGCGGAGGACGTTTTCGGCCGGCAGTGGTTCGCCGGGATCGAGCAGGTGCCAGGCGGCGGTGGCGGTGAAGCGACCCGGGTACTTGAAGTAGGCCTTCTGCTCGAGGTCGGGGATGCCGTCGGTGCGCCGGGGACCGGACTGGCCGCGCGCGGGGTAGGCGAGCACGGCGACGTCGCGGAAGAACTCCTCGGGCGCCTTGGGCAGTGGGAGGGAGATGGCGAGGCGCGCGCCGCCCGTCACGGCCGTCTCGATGAACGCAATCGTCTTGGCGGCGTCCTCGGGCCGCACGGTGGGGCCGCCGAGGTTCCAGCCGCTCTGGATGTTGAAACCGAGTTCGAGGCCGAGTCGGTCGGCCTCGGCGAGGGCATGCACAAAGAGCTCGCGCCAGGCGGGCGAGGCGAAGTCGGGGCCGTGCGGCACGCGGCGGTTGCCGCGCTGGGCGTCGCCGCCGGCGTCGATGATGTTGGCGCCGCCGAAACCCTTGGCGCGGAGTTCCTCCAGGTCGCGTGTCAGGCTGGCCCGGTCGACATTGCCGTTGAGCCACCACCACCAGACGCGAGTGCGGGCGAGCGGGGGTGGATTCTTCCAGCCCTCGTCGAGTGGCACCAGCGGGCGGAGCGACGAGGCCAGCTCTGGCGCCACCGGCGCGGGGGTGGAGGTGGCGCCCGTCGCGAGCAGGGTGGCGCTGGCGGCGAGGAGGCTCCCGATTTTTCCACCGCGGGCCACCCCCGGGAGGAGGGCGCCGCACGTGTCGCGGACCCCGCGGCAGAGCTGGCGGTTGCGGAGGAAATGCCGTGCGGCCATGCCGCAGTATCGCCGGGCGCGGGCGCCGGACCCAAGCTCATTCGGGAGTCGGTCGCGGCGCCATTGCATTCTCGGGCTTGTGATGGTCACCCGGTGCCAATGGCAGTTTCGACTGACCACGCCGGGCGGGCCGCGCCAGTTGAGGGTGCGCCGGGTGACCCCGGCGCCATCGACCCAGCCACGGCCTGAATCTGCGGCGGCCGCCGTACCGGGATCGGGAGCGTCGACCTTTGCCGGGCGGTCGGCGGCGATCCTGGCGTGACGCACCGGGCGTCCTCCCGCCGCGGCCGGTCCGCCGGTCAGCGCCGCACGCCGCGGTGGAGTCGGCTGACGGGCTTGGCGGCCGCGGCCGCCGTCTCGGCGAGGGCCTTGTCGTCGAACAGCGCCGAGTAGATGTACGGGAAGCCGTCGATCTTTTTCCGCTCCACGGCTACACCCATGTAGCGCTCGATCGAACGGGCATCGCGCACGTCCTCCTCGGTCACCAGCGTGAAGGCGTCGCCCGTGTTCTGGGCGCGCCCGGTGCGGCCGATGCGGTGCACGTAGTCCTCGGGGTTCTCCGGGACGTCGTAGTTGATCACGTGCGACACGCCGGCGATGTCGAGGCCGCGCGCGGCGATATCGGTCGCGACCAGCACCTCGTAGCGGCCGCTCTTGAAGCCGTCCAGCGCCTCGATGCGTTCGCGCTGGTTCCGATCGGAGTGCATCACGCCCACGGTGTGGCCGCTGGTCTTGAGCCGGTGGGCGATGCGGTCGGCGCCCATGCGGGTGCGGGAGAAGATCAGCACGCTCTTGAACTCGGTGCGCTCCAGCAGGAGTTGCAGCAGTTCAAACTTCTGCGACGCCACCACCGGGTAGAAGGCGTGCGACACCGTTTCCGCCGGCGACCGCTGGCGTCCGATTTCCACCTTGGTGGGCTCGCGCAACGCCCAGCCCGCGAGCTGTTCGAGCTCGGGGGGCAGGGTGGCGGTGAAGAAAAGCGTCTGCCGCTCCTTCGGGCACTTCATCACGATGCGGCGCACGTCGGGCAGGAAACCCATATCGAGCATGCGATCGACCTCGTCGAGCACGAGGATGTCGACGTCCGACAGCGTGCAGTTGCCCTGTTCGAGGTGATCGAGCAGCCGGCCGGGGGTGGCGGCGAGGATGTCGACGCCGCGCCGCAAGTCCTCCGTCTGCTTTCCGTAGCCCACGCCGCCGTAGACGATGGTAACGCGGAGATCGGTGAACTTGGCGAATTTCTGGAAGGCCTCCTCGACCTGCAGGGCGAGCTCGCGCGTGGGTTCGAGGATGAGGCAGCGCAGTTTGCCGTGCGTGCCGAGGCGCTGGATGATCGGGAGCGCAAACGCCGCGGTCTTGCCCGTGCCGGTCTGCGCCGACCCGATGACGTCGCCGCCCTTCAGCACGACCGGGATCGCCTGCGCCTGGATCGGCGTGGGCGTGACATAACCCATCTCCTGCACGCCGAAGGCGAGGGCGTCGCTCAGGCCGAGGGCGGTGAACGCCGTATCCATCTTCGGGATATCCACGGGCGTCGCCGGCTTGATGTCGGCCGTGCGCGGGTGGTCGAAGGTCTTGTCGATGACGGGCCGTTCGTGCCGGCCATGGCCGCCCCCGTGCGCCCCGCCGGGCCCGCGCCCGCGCCCGCCGCGGGCTCCCCCGCCGCCCCGGCCGCCGCGATCGTCGCGTTGGCTCCGGCCTTCCGGGCCGCCGCTGCTGCGGGCACCCGGTTCGTCGCGCCGGGCCCGGGGCTCGTGGCCGCCCGGGCCTTTGGCTCCTCCGCCGGTCCCATGGCCCCGCCCGGGGCGGCCGTGGCCACGACTCTGGGCGCCGCGGTCTCCGCCCTTTTCCGGGGATGCTTCCCCGCGGGTGGTTCGCGGGCGGGAATGAGAGTGGGGTTTCGCGCCGGCGGCTTCCGGCTTGGTGGCACGCGAAGGGGTGATTTTCTCACGCAGCTTCGCCAGAATTTTCTTCAACATACGGGTTTCGAGGGCGGAAGCGTTCCGGAAACCCCCCGGTTTGCAACCTTCGTCTGCGGCGGGCGGCCCGACTGACCGGCCAAAATCGGCGCAGTAAAGGCCAATAGGCAGGGAGGCGCGCGTCGGCGCCCCCGCTAACCTCCGGCCATGCGCTCTTCCCGTGGGACGGCCGAAGAGGCCCCGCTCGCATCCGCCCTCGCTGCGCCCGTGTCGCGGCGCACGTTCATCCGCGGTCTCGGTACGGCCGCTGTTTCCGCCGCGGCGCTCGGCGCCGAATCTGTGGCCGCGGAGCTCGGCTCGGCTGGCGCCGAAATCACCCGCGGCCCGCACGCCGGGCCCGTCACGCTCTCGCTCAACGGCGAACGGCGGACCTTCATGCTCGAGCCGCGCGCGACGCTGCTCGATGCCCTCCGCCTGCACGCCGGCCTCACCGGCCCGAAGGAGGTGTGCGACCGCGGCGGCTGCGGCGCCTGCACCGTCCTCCTCGATGGTCTGCCCGTCTACGCCTGCATGATGCTGGCCCTCGACGTGGAAGGCCGCGAGGTCACCACGGTCGAGGGCCTGTCGCGCGCCGGTCCGACGCCGGTGCAGAAGGCCCTGGTCGAATACGACGGCCTGCAGTGCGGCTACTGCACCCCCGGATTCGTGATGAGCCTCACCGCGCTGTTGCAGCGCACCCCGCATCCCAACGAGGCCGAGGTGCGCCAGGCCTGCGCCGGCCACCTCTGCCGCTGCGGTTCCTACCCGCGCGTCTTTGCCGCCGCGCTCGCCGCGGCCAAAGCCAATCCCGTCTGAACAAACCCTCGCCATCATGCCCTGGCCCACCAACACCCGCCACCTAGGCAAGGCGACTCCCCGCGCCGAGGGCCCCGCCAAGGCCGCCGGCCGCGCGAAATACACCTCCGACGTCGCTCTCCCCGGCATGCTCTACGGCGCCATCGTGCGCTCGAAGTGGCCCGCCGCCCGCATCAAGGCCGTCAACCTCGACAAGGTGCGCGCCGCCCCCGGCATCCGCGCCGCCGTGCCCGCCCAGGAGGGCGAATTCGACGTGCGCTACCACGGTGCGGAAATCGCCGCCATCGCCGGTGTCACCCGTGACGCCGTGCGCGACGCCCTCGCCCTCGTCGAGATCCGGGCCGACCCGCTGCCGTTTGTCGTCAAGGAGCTCGATGCGATCAAACCCGACGCCGCGCGCGTGTTCAAGGACCGGCCCAACCTCGGGGAGGGCAAGGAGCGCGTGACCGGCGACGTCGAGGCCGCGTTTGCCCGGGCGGCCGCCGTGGTCGAGGTGGCGGTGCACACCCAGGTCGAGCTGCACCAGCCGCTCGAGCCCCACGGCCACACGGTGGCCTTCGAGGGTGATGAACTCACCGCCTGGTCTTCGACACAGGGCGTGTTCTCCGTGCGCAACGGGCTCGCCCAGGCAATGAGGCTGCCACAGAACAAGGTGCGGGTCATCTGTGAGCACATGGGCGGGGGCTTCGGCTCGAAGTTCAACCCCGGGGCCGAAGGCATCCTGTGCGCGAAGCTCGCGCAGGCCGCCGGCGCGCCGGTGAAGCTCATGCTCACGCGGGCGGAGGAGGCGCTCGCGGTGGGCAACCGCCCGTCGTCGTATCAGAAAATCAAGGCCGCGGCCGACCGGGAGGGTGTGCTGACGGCTTTTCAGCTCGAGTCGTTCGGCACCTCGGGCTTCGGCACCGGTGCCGCCACCGGCGGCGGCAGCGGCTCGGCGGCGTTTCCGGCGCCGTACCTTTACAAGGTGCCGGCGTCGCGCGTGAAGCAGGGCACGGTGGCGGTGAACGCCGGCCAGTCCGCGCCCATGCGTGCCCCCGGCCACCCCGTCGCGTCGGTCGGCATCGAGGCCGCCCTCGACGAACTGGCGGTCAAGCTGGGTCTCGACCCGCTCGACGTGCGCCTGAAGAACGATCCCTTCGAGGTGCGCCGGCGCGAATACGAGCTCGGCGCCGAGAAATTCGGCTGGCGCCAGAAGTACCGCCAACCCGGCACCTCGCCCGGCCCGGTCAAGGTCGGCCTCGGCTGCGCCGGCGCCGCCTGGATGAGCGGCGGCCGCGGCACCCAGGCGGAGGTGCAGATCAACAGCGACGGCTCGGTGGAGGTCAAGGTGGGCACCCAGGACCTTGGCACCGGCTCGCGCACGGTCGTGCGCGTGGTCGCCGCGGAGATGCTCGGTCTCGAACCCGCTGCCATCGCCGTCCGCATCGGCGACACCCGTTTCCCGCCCTCGGGTTCGAGCGGGGGGAGCCAGACCACCGCCTCCGTCTCGCCCGCCATCTACGATGCCTGCGAGAAGGCCCTGGCCGAGCTCGCCCGGATCAGCGGCATCGCCGACCCGCGTGGCGCCCAGTGGGCCGCGGCCTGCAAGAAAATCGGCGCCGCCCCCCTCCAGGTGCGCGGCCAGTGGCGCGAGGGCCTCTCGGCCGGCGGCGCCGGCGGCGTCCAGTTCGCCGAGGTCGAGGTCGACACCGAGACCGGCTTCGTGAAACTCCGCAAGATCCTCGCCGTGCAGGACTGCGGCGCGGTGGTCAACCGCCTTACCTGCGAAAGCCAGGTCAACGGCGGGGTCATCATGGGTATCGGCTACGCGCTCTACGAGGAGCGGATCATGGACCGCGCCAACGGCGTCGTGCTCAATCCGAACTTCGAGACCTACAAGCTCCCCGGCGCCCAGGACATGCCCGAGATCGAGGTCGTGCTCCTCGACATGCCGGAACGCGGCGTGATCGGCGTGGGCGAACCCTGCACCATCCCGACCGCCTCGGCCATCGCCAACGCCGTGGCCAACGCGATCGGCGTGCGGGTGGGCAGCCTGCCCCTCACCCCCGACAAGGTGCTGGCCGCGCTCGGCAAGGTGCCGGGGACCCCCGCAGGCGGCCGTGCCTCCCTCGGGCTCGACGAGGCCTTCCGCCGCGTCGCCCAACTGCCGGTCGACGCCCGGGAAAGTTTACCCACATGAACGCCTTCGCCTACGTCACCGCCCGGACCCCGGAGTCCGCCGTCACCGCCGTCCGCTCCCAGGGCCGTTTCCTCGCGGGCGGCATCGACCTGCTCGGGGAACTGAAGGAGTCGCTCGCGACTCCCAAGACCCTCGTCAACATCAAGGCCCTGCCCGGCACCACTGAAATCAAGGCCGAGGGCGCGAAGTGGCGGATCGGCGCCAATGTCACCCTCGCCACGCTCGCCCGCCACACCGACGTGCGGCGGCTCTTCGCCGGACTGGCCGAGGCGGCAGCGGAGGTGGGCTCACCGCAGATCCGCAACGTCGCCACGGTGGGCGGCAACCTCGCGCAGCACTCGCGTTGCTGGTATTACCGGCACCACGACGTGACCTGCCGCAAAAAGGGCGGCAAGACCTGCTTCGCCCGCGATGGCGAGAGCAAGTACCACTCGCTCTTCACCGGCAACATGTGCCTGAGCCCGGTCTGCTCCAACCTCGCGCCCGCGCTCGCCGCCCTCGATGCGCGCGTGGCCGTCCTGCGCGGCAGACGGGTCGAGACACTGACCATCGCGCAGCTTTACGCCGACGCCTGGCGCACCCCGACCGCGCATCACTCGCTGCGCGACGGCGACCTGATCCTCCACGTCGAACTCACCGCGCCGCCCGGCGCCCGCAGCGCCTACCTGCAGCTCGCGGAGAAGAGCGACTTCGACTGGGCGCTGGTAAGCTGCGCCGCGGCCGGGATTGTCGAGCAGGGGCGCCTGCGCAGCGCGCGCGTCGCACTGGGGGCGATCGCCCCGATTCCGTGGCTGGTCGACGAGGCCAACGCCTTCCTCGAGGGCAAGACCCCAACGGTCGAAGTCGCGGATCGTGCCGCCGACCTGATGCTGCGCGAGGCGCGCCCCTTCGGCGACAACGGCTACAAGATCCCCATCGCCCGCGCCCTCGTCCGTCGCACCCTGCTGAAGCTGGTGGCGTAGGACGCGCCCGGCCGCGGCGAGGCGTCCTGGCTCCTACTCCCCGAGGCCGCCGTGGAACACCCAGTCCTCGCGCGCGAAATGCCGGCGCAATCCGCGTACCGGCGGCACGGCCGCCTTTCCGATCACCAGCCCCAGCCCGGGGCGGGCCCACCGTGGCAGGCCGTAGTTGGACTTGATCCGCGAATCCATCTGCAGCAGGTGGCCGGGAAAGCCGAGGAAGCACGTGCCGTAGCCGAGCGACTCGGCCGCCAGCAGGGCCTGCGTGGCGGCGATGGTGGAGTCCGCCGGGTCGGACGTGCTCGAGGCGTAAAACAGCAGGGCCAGCGGGGCGCGGTAGAAGAACGTGTCGGCCCCTGGCGGCACCTCCGGGCGCAGGCCGAGGTAGGAGTCGAGCACGGGCCCGACAAAGGAACGCAGCAGCCGCCACTGCGCTCGGTTCAGGAAGACCCGCAGCATCCAGACCGTGGGCGCCCGGAAGATCCAGCGGCGGCGGGCGATGATGTCGACCAAGGCGAGGCGGAACGACTGCACCTCGGCGAAGCCATGCAGGATCAGCACGCCCACGCCGCTCGGCGGCAGGCTCACCGGCGCGGTCCGGGCGGCTTCGAGGATGCGGTGGACATCGGCCAGCGGCACGGCTTCGGGGAGAAAGACGCGGCAGCTCCGGCGAGTCTGCAACAGGGCGTGGAGCCGGGCGAAGTCGGCGCGTTCGTCGGAGACGGGGAGGGGGAGGACATCGTCGGCGGTGAGCCCGCGGCCCTCGATGCGGATGGCGTCGCGCGGGCACACCGCCATGCATTGTCCGCAGCCGGTGCAGCCGAAGAGGCGGCGCTGATCGACCTCGATGCGGCCCTCGCCCATCCGGAGCGGTGCTCCCTGGCAGACCCGCACGCAACGGCCGCAGACTTCGCACCGCGTCCCGTCGATGACGACGCGTGCCACTTCGTCCGCTTGGGCCGTTCGAATCGGCATGCGGCACCGTAACCCCGCGGACCGAACTTCGCCCACGCAGCGGTTGGCATTCTCCGCGCGCGGGTTGCGCCCGGCTTCGCCCTGTGGGCTTCGTCGGGCAGGCCGGGTGTCCGGCCACGCTTTCGCTCGGCTCAAGCGCGGCTACACCCTGCACGCGGCCTCCGGGCTACTCTTTGCCGGGGCCGGTTGCAGGCGGGTTCCCGCCGCCGTGGCCGCCGGGGGTGTGGCCGTCGGGCGGGTTGACGGAGCATTCGCCGGCCTTGATGCGGGCGAGTTCGGCGGGGTGTTCCTCGAGCATCTCCTTTTCCGACATCCACCCGGTGAGCCAGGTCAGGTTCATCGGGTAGACCTCGGGGTTGAAGATCACGAAATAGAAGTGCCAGACCAGGATCGAAAGCGTGGCGAGGATGGCTTCGTAGAAATGGACCGCCCGCGAGATATCGAAACCCAGCTTGGTGATCAGGGCCATCGACGTATTGTCGAACCACAGGATCAATCCGGTCACCCCCATCAGTACCGAACCCCACATCATCGCCCAGTATTCGAGCTTCTCGATGTAGCTGAAACGACCGAATGCCGGTTTCTGGTCCGAGAGCCCGAGATTGTAGGCGAGGTAGCGGAATGGGTCGGTGAAATCGTTCTTTCGTGGCAGGATGTCGACCAGGACCTGCCTTCCCTGGGTGGTGAAGGCCAGATACCAGATGTGCCAGACGCCGGTGACCAGCATCACCACCCCGGCGATGCGATGGAGCAGCCCGCGCCACTCGAAAGCCTGCGCGCTCAGGTTGCGGATGCCCACCACCCACCAGGCCTCCGGGTAGCGGAGCATGAAGCCGGTGATGACCAGCACGGTGAAGCTGATGGCCAGCGCCGCGTGCTGCAGCCGCTGCTGCACCGTCATGCGCTGGTACAGGCGATGCGACACTGCCGGTTCCTCGATGAGACCCTTTTGCAGGGCGATTTTCCGGCGCAGCTTCTTGATGAAATCCAAACCGTTGTGAATGGTCATGCCGCCGACGATCAACGCGATCAGGATGACGTAGATGGTCGAGACGAGGCTCAGGATGGGATCATCTCCGGTCTCCTCGGGGCTGACGTGCACCTTGCCCATCGCGAAGCGGGTGTTGGCGCCCGGATGGCACTGACCGCACGTCTGCGCGATGTTATCCTTGTGGATCGAGGAGGATGGATCGTCCTGGGACTTGATCGCGTGCGAATTGTGGCAGCTCGCGCAGTTGACGACTTCGACGGAGCCGCCGCGGACCGCGAGCCCATGGTAACTGTCGGAGAAGGTCTGGAAGGCGCTGGTCGACAGCCCGTACTTCTGGGTCAGCTTGAGCGAGGCGTGGCAGTCGGCGCACACCTGCTGGGCGACGTTGCGTTTGTGCACGGGCGAGGTGGGATCCAGGTGGTGGCGGATGTTGTGCTCCCCATGGCAGTCGGTGCAGGTGGCGGAATCGGCGTTGCCCTTGGCGAGCGCGGTGGCGTGCACGCTGGACTGATAGTCGCGGCCGACCTGCTCGTGGCACTTGGTGCAGGTCTCGGCGACATGAACCTTGTTCATGCGGGCGTTGGGCCGCAGCGCGCGATTCATCTCGTGGGCGCCGTGGCAATCGACGCAGTTGGCCGCCTTGGCGTCGCCCTTGACCAGCGCCGCGCCATGCACGCTTTCATCGAAGGCCTTGACGAACTTGGCACCGCGCAGTGCCTGGCCCGCGACGGTCTCCTTTTCCACGTGGCAGGATTCGCACTGTTTGGTTTGTGCCAGCTTCTGGGCGAGGGTGGGGGCGCTGCCACCGACGGGCGCGACCGGCTCGCGATGGCAGGTCAGGCAGTCGGGCGCGTTTTTCTGTTTCTCCTTGAGGACGCGGCCATGGGCCGAGCCAACGAAGTGGTCGCGGGCCGCTTCGTGGCACTTGCCGCAGGACTCGGGCTGGGCGCCGGAGGCAAAGGGGAAGCGGGCATGTTTGATCGGGGCGACGTCGTGCTTGCCGTGGCAGGCGACGCAGGAGGTGTCGTCGCCCTTGGGGATCTCCGCGAGGGCGAGGCGGCGATGGAAGCCGTGCTTTTTCTTGCCGGTGTCCTCATGGCAGCCGAGGCAGTCGACTGGCACGAGCGGTTTGCGGTGGGGGGTCTGTTCGCCGTCGTAGCCCTCGTGGCAGTCGATGCACTCGAGCGATTGATGGGCGGAGGCGTTGGTGACCTTTTCGTCGACAAAGAGGGAGATCTTCTGGCCGCCCTTCTTCATCGTCAGCTCGTTGTCGCTGTGGCATTCGAGGCACGACGCCGTCGAATTCGGCTTTGGCGCCGCGGGCTCCGCCGCGGCCGCTGGAGCGGCGGGTGCGGCTGGTTCAGCGGCGCGGAGCACTGCCGCCGCGACAAGCGCGAGAGCGGGCAGGCTCCAGCCGGCGGGAAGCGCCGGCCGAGGCGCGAAGAAGAGGCGGGGCGTTCGTTGCTGGGACGTGCGCATGACGGAGGCTTGTGCTGTCGCCAGCATAATGACGGCGGGCCGGAGCGGTCGTCGCATCGGTTGACCAATGCTCCGCGGCAATTGGCCGCGCGCCGCGACAGAACGTGGTCGCTCCGGCTGCCCAGGCTCCAAGTAGTGCGCACCTCTGGCCAACCAATGCGCAGCCATGACTCAGAACTTCGGGCATAAAGAAGCCGCCAGTCAGGTCTCCTGTTTCTCTCACCGAACAAACCCTCAGTCATCAGCCCCTCATGAAATTACGACCGCGTCTGACAAAAAATACCCTCCTGTTTGGAGGAGTCGCCTCCTGGGGACTCCTCTTGATCTCTTGCGTCGCGGTGAACCGCACGCTGGTGGCACCGCCTTCGATTCCCGGCGCCACTTTTGTCGGCAACAAAGCCTGCGCCGAGTGCCACCAGGAGACGGTCGATCACTTCGGCGGTTCGTCGCACGCGCGCCTTGCCATCGCGGAAGAGAAGGTCGGCGAGACTAGCTGCGAAGCCTGCCATGGGCCCGGCAGTCTGCACGTCAAGGCCGGCGGAACCCGCAGCACCATCATCAACCCGGAAAAGTCGCCGGAATCCTGTTTCTCCTGCCACCTCGAGAAGCGCGGCGAGTTCAGCCTCCCGTACGCTCACGGGGTGATGTCGGGCAAGATGAGTTGTGGTGAGTGCCATGACCCGCACCAGGGCAAGGGCATCAAGGGTGCTGGCGCTTCGCTGCAGACGCAGGCCGAGGCCTGCACCGATTGCCACACCGCGCAAAAGGGTCCGTTTGTCTTCAAGCACAACGCCATGAAGGAAGGCTGCGTCGCCTGCCACCGGCCCCACGGATCGGTGAACCAAAAGATGCTCGTCGCGCCGGATTCCAACCTGTGCCTCCAGTGCCACGCCACCGGCTCCCGCCCGGGGTTTCTCTTCGCGGGTAATCGCGACCACGCCGGCAATCCGGTCAACGGTTCGTGCTGGGCCGCCGGCTGCCACGAGGCGGTCCACGGCTCCAACGTCAGCCACGCCCTGCGCTTCTAACCCGCCAACGGACACCCAAATGAAATCACTCACTTTTGCTCTCCGTACCACGGGTCTGGCCGCCGGCCTGGCGGTTCTATCCCTTCCCGCCGTCGCCGCCGAGAGCGACGCACTGCCCGAGTTCGACTCCAACTACATCACGTTCTCCGCGGGCGGCGCCGACGTCAACGGCAGCAAGGCCGCCTACCAGGCGCGGACCCAGAACGCCAAGACTGGAGCCGCCGGCATCGAGGACCTGCGCTTCGATTACGATCTCAAGGACAAGACCACGCTGTCGGTCACGGGCCGCGCCCTCGCCGGTCAGGAGGACTATCTCCTCAACTTCAGGTTCGCGAAGGAGGAGGTCGGCTCTTTCGAAGTCGGGTACAAGACGTTCCGCACCTTCTATGACGGCGCGGGCGGCTTCTTCCCCATCGGCAACGTCTGGATGCCGCTGTTCAGCCGGCCGCTCTACGTTGACCGCGGCCAGTTGACCGTGCTGGGCACTATCGCGCTCCCCAAGGCGCCGGTGTGGACCTTCAAGTACACGCACAGCACTCGCGACGGCCGCAAAGACAGCACGATTTTCGGCGACACCAACCTGACCGGCATCCCGATTCTCGCCGGCCCGGGCGCTGTAAACCCGGTCGCCGCCATGCGAAAACTGCTCCCGACTTATGTGGACCTTGATGAGCAGAATGACACCTGGGAAATCAGCGTCCGCCACAAGGTGGGCAATACCTCAGCGGTCGTGACGGTCGGCGGCAACATGATCGAGGATGTGAACGTGCGCGAAATGCAGCAGAACATCGGCGAACTCGCAGTCTACCCTGCGCCCGTCTTCACGGCGCCCACGGTCAACAACGTCCGCGCCGGCAGCCCGCGCCGCACTACCATGACGCAACGGCAGGAGGAGGAGGGCTACTACGGCTCCGCCACGTTCGAGACGGTGATCGACAGCAAGCTCACGGTCTTCGGCGGCCTGCAATACCACACGGCCGACGTCGAAATCTCGGGCTCGCGCCTGTTCCGTGCCACCATCGCCTCGGCGACGGGCGTCCGCGAATACGCCGGCGGGTTCAACAACACCGGGGCCACTGCCCGGGCGCCCTACAATTGGGTGGCGGCCGGCGATCTGGAGTTCAAGGTGCTCACCGGCAACTTCGGTGCGCGGTTTAACCCTTCCAAGGATCTCGCCCTCGAGGCTGCCATCCGCGGCGAACGTTGGGAGGATTCCGGCACCAACGTTGCCAACTACTCGTCACAAGGGGTGACGCTCGCCACCGGCGCCGTCACCAATTACGCCGCCCAAGGCCGGCACGGGGTGAACAACGTCGAAAAGCCGTGGACGCCCACGTTCGACTTCCGCTACACCGGCTTCAAGGGCATGGCGCTCTACGGGAGTTGGGAGTACCGCACGTCGAAGCAGGATGAACACGTGCGCTACGCGGGCCTGAACGGACTGACCAAGGCCACCGAGGTCGATTTGATCGGCAAGAACATCGAGGAGACGCACTGCAACGCGACGCTGGGCGTCTCTGCGACGATCAGCCCCAAGTTTAACCTCCGGGCCGAGGTGTTCACCAAGGACCACGAAAACGACTTCAACGGCTACGACGATGTCCTCGGTCGCAACTACGTGCTGAACTACGACATCACCGGCGCCAAACTCACCGCCACGGTGAAGCCGGGTCCGACGGTAAACCTCACCACGCGCTACATTGTGCAGCGTAGCAAGGCCGCCGTATACCATGACGGGCTGACCAACGCCAATGTCATCAATGGCTGGGTCGATGGCAACGACTCCACGCGGCACAGCCTCTCCGAGGGTGTCACCTGGAACGTCAGCAAGACGGTCTTTGTTCAGGCCAACGGCACGGTGGTGTACGACCAGATGCAGACGATGTACCCGTGGATCAGCGGCAACGCGAAACGCAACTTCCGCAATGCCGACAACAACTACGTCACGGGCGATGCGACCATCGGCTTTGCGATCGACCGCAAGACGAACGGCATGCTTCAGGCCACCTATTATCGCGCCAACAACTTCGACGCGTCGTATGCCGCCGTCGGCATGCCTCTCGGCGCCAGCGCCAAGGAGTCGTCCGTCAGCTTGGGCGTGAAGCACAAGATCGACGACAAGACGGTGCTCTTCGGCAAGGTGGGCTACTTCGACAGCGAGAACGGCACGCGCGGCGGGTTTGCCGACTTCAGCGGCCCGCTCGCGTACGTGTCCATCCAACGCGCGTTCTAGCCGAGGATTTGTTACCCCGAATAAGCCGGCCGCGGTGCATGTGGGTGCGCCGCGGCCGGCGCATTTTCAGGGTACGCAGGTTTTGCTGCCGCTCCGACGATCCGCCGCCTCCCGGGAGGAGGCTCGGCTGGTTCGGGTGCACTCGCCCAGAGGAGAGGGCCACCGCAGGGGCGATTCCTGCCAAGGCCTGCGGCAAACTAGGCAAGCCATGCGCAGCCAAGATTTGCCGACTCAGGCATAAAGGGCGCTGAAGAACTGGATGCCCCGTATCTGCCTTTCCTAACCCAACCAGCCAATCGCCATGACCCTCCGACCGCGCCTGACTAAAAACGCCCTCATTTTCGGCGGTACCGCCGCATGGGGCCTGTTGCTTGTCTCCTGCGTGATGGTGAGCCGACCGCTCCTCATGCCGCCCTCCATTCCGGGCGCCACCTTCGTCGGCTCGAAGGCCTGCGACGAGTGTCACGGCGACATCACGAAGAACTTCGCCGGCGCCACCCACGCCAAGCTCATGGTCCCGGGCGAGGCTGGCAAGGAGATGGGCTGCGAGTCCTGCCATGGCCCCGGCAGTCTTCACGCCAAGAGCGGCGGCGGTGCCGGCACGATCGTCAATCTCACCAACAACCCGGAATCGTGCTTCCAGTGCCACCTGGAGAAGCGGGGCGAGTTCAACCTCCCCTACGCGCATCAACCTTCCAAGGTGGGCTGCAGTGAATGCCACAACCCGCATGCCGGCGACGCCATCATGGGCGGCGGGGTCCGCATGGCCTCGGCCAACGAGACCTGCCTGAAGTGCCATGAATCGCAGCGTGGTCCGTACGTCTTCGAACACGAGGCGCTGCGCGACAACTGCACCGCCTGCCACAACCCGCATGGCTCGACCAATGCCAAGATGCTGAAGGCCCGCAACGCCACCCTCTGCCTGCAGTGCCACTACCAGCAGCAGACCGCCACCGGCCTGTACATCGGCGGGCGCGACCACGCCTCCTTCCTGCAGCAACGCGGCACCTGCTGGAGCGCCGGCTGCCACGAGGCCGTCCACGGCTCGCACGTCAACTCGTCGCTCCGCTTCTAACCAACACCCAGCAACCTCTACCCTTTTCCGCCATGCAACGCTTCCGTTTTAGCACCCTCTGGGCGGTACTCCTCGCGCCTGCGACTCTCCTGGGTCAGCAAACCACCTCCTCCGGCACGATTTCGGTCGGGGGCGGCGGTTCGCTCCTCGACGGCGATCGTCCGGCCTTTCAGCAACTCATGCAGCAAAAGAAGGACGGCTGGGGCGGCATTGAGGAATTCAAGGTCGTCAGCGAAGGCCAGAATTCGATCTTCAAGTTCGACGCCCGCCTCCTCCCGGGCAACGACGACTACCGGATTGCCCTTCGCTACGAAAAGGCCGAAAAGTTCTACGTCGATGCCGGCTTCCAGCAGTTCACGGTCTGGTCCGACGGCTCAGCCGGCAAATTCCTGCCCCTCGACGTCTCGTTCGTGATGTTCAACGAGGATCTCTCGCTCACCCGCAGCAAGCTGTGGGCTGAGGTTGGCGCCTGGACCGAGGACAAGACCCTGTTCAAGTTCCGCTGGGAACGGCGCGTGCGCAACGGCACCAAGAGTTCGACCTACTGGGGCGACTCCGCCCTCATGGGAACCTTCGGCACTCGCAGCATCGTGCCTTCTTTCTACGACCTCGATGACAAGACCGATGACTTCTCTGTCAGCGTCAGCAACCTCTCCAAGGAGGACTCCAAGTGGGCCGCTTCGGTGCGCTACACCGAGACCACGCTCGACGACCGTCGCTTCGAGCGCCGCCGTCCCTTCGAGACCGCCGACCGCATCGTCACCCACAAGGACGAGTCGAAGAACGACATCTTCACCGCCCACGGTTTCTACGAAAAGAAGGTGAGCGAGCAGCTCACGTTCACCGCCGGCGCCCTGCGCACCTCGCTCGACGGAGTGATCGAGGGCTCCCGGATCTACGGTCAGACCTACGACCCCGTCTACGACCCCGCCTACATCCGCCGCCAGCAGCGTGACGAGGGGTACTACAACCTCGAGGGGCACGCCGACATCAAACAGACCATCCTTAACGCCAACGCCCTCTACGTGCCCACCAAGGACAAGCACTGGTCGATCCTCGGCAGCCTCCGCTTCGAGGACACGCATCAGGCCACCATGGCCGAGTTCGTCGAGACCAACATCGGCGCCGGCCCGGCCTTCGCGGCCATCATCGAGGACGTGCACGGCCACCACGACAAGTCCTGGGACGAACTTGGCGAAGCCATCGAGGTGCGCTACACCGGCCAGCCGAACGTCACCTACAGCGCGAAGGCCGAGTGGATCCAGGGTGAAGGCGACCATGTCGAGGATCGGGTTCTCCACACGGGCGTGAAGACGGTGGATCGTGAAATGGAGATCGAACGCAACAGCCAGAAGTACTCCTTCACCGCCAACTGGTACATCCAGCCCGGCCTCACCCTCGCCGCCCAATATTACTTCAAGGGCAACACCAACGACTACAACGCCAGCCGCGACAACACTTCCAATGTCCTGACCTCGGGCGACCGCTACCCGGCTTTCATCACCGACCAGGACTTTGAGACCAACGATTTTAACGTCCGCCTCACCTGGCGCCCGATGCTGGGCCTCAACCTGGTCAGCCGGTACGACAACCAGCAGACCAAGATCATCTCGCAGGACGCCGGCCTCGGCAAAGTGACCAGCGCCCAGATGAAGTCGCACATCCTCTCGCAGAGCGTCACTTGGAGCCCCGCGGGCGGCTATTACTTCACGGGCAATGTCAACGTGACCTACGACACGCTGACGACCCCGACGCTGGCTTTCACCCAGAATCAGGACAACAACTACGTGAACGCCTCCCTCGGCGCCGGCTGGGTGGTGGGCAAGGTCGACGACCTGTACGCCGACTATTCCTGGTTCAAGGCCAACAACTTCATCGACCGCTCCGCCACGCTGATTCCCTTCGGTCTGAGCCAGAAGACCCAGCAGGCCTCCCTCACCTGGGTGCGCAAGCAGAGCGAAAACCTCCTCTACACGGCCAAGTACAGCTACGTCACCAACCGCGATGAAACGTGGCGGGGTCTCAACGACTTCGACGCCCACGTCATCTACGCCAAGGTGCAGTACAAGTTCTGACCGGAACAGCTTGTTACCCCGAATAGCCGGCCGCGGTGCATGTGGGTGCGCCGCGGCCGGCACAGTTTTGGGGAGCGCGGCACGGATCCATTTGCCTCGCTCCCGGGCGGCCGGCACGGTCTCCGATCCGCATGCAACTGGAGATTCCGCCCGGCGACTTCGCCGGCTACATATTCGACCTCGACGGCACCCTCGTTGATACCATGCCGCTGCATTTTCGCGCTTGGGACGCCGCCATGCGCCACGCCGGCCTGCAGTGTCCCCTCGACGAGGATCTGTTCTATTCGCTCGGCGGCGTGCCCACGCGCCGCGTCGCCGAACTCATCGCCGAGCACTACCGCCTGAAGATCGATGCCGACGCGGTCTTCCACCACAAGGAGTCCCTGTTCAAGCAGCTTCAGGCTGACGCGCGCCTGATCGCACCCGTGGTCGAGATCGCCCACCGCGTGGCGCGTACGCACCCGGTGGCGATCGCCTCGGGCGGACCGCGTGAAATCGTCGCCCGCTCGCTCGAACTCTCCGGCCTCGCGCCGCTGTTCAAGGTGGTGGTCACGGCCGACGACGTCGTGCATGGCAAGCCCGCGCCCGACATGTTTCTGCTCGCCGCGCGCCAGATGGGCGTCGCGCCGGCCAAGTGCCTCGTCTTTGAGGATGCCGAGCCGGGCATGCGCGCCGCCGAGGCCGCCGGCATGCAGTGGGTGCGCGTTCCGAGCCGGCACCGCGCCAGCGGCAAGTAGCTTTACCGCGTCTCCCCAAACGTCGCCCGGATGTAGGCCAGCACGGCGCGCCGCTGGCCGGGCGGCAGGATCGCCCCAAACGCCGGCATCGCCTTCGACTCGTTGCCCTGGTCGATCACGGCGAGCAGTTCCGCGTCCGGCTTGGCGAGCCGGGACTTGTCGTCGATGAAGTTTGCCGCCCCGCCCGGGATGCCGCGGCCGTCCGGCTGGTGGCAGCCGACGCAAAACATGCGATAAACTTTCTCGCCGGCCGCGATCATCGCCGTGGGTGAGGTCACGTGGATTGCCGCCTCCTTCGCCCCCACCGAGGTCTCATCCGGGCGCGGCAGCCGCGTCGTGCCGCCGATCGCCCGCCGGCCGTCGCGCAGGCGGTTGGCGGTGTAGTAGGCGAGGGGATTGGCCAGGGCCTCCCTGGCGTCGCCGCGCAGTCGCGGTACCGAGAACTCGTAGACAAACCCCGGCTGCAGGTCGTCGCAGTCCAGTTCCACGCTGCGTCGATCCGCGGCCGGTCGCACGCCGGTCACGCGAACCCGTGCCTCGTCGATCCAGGGCGAGCCGTACTTCGCATGGTAATAGTACCGGAAGCGGTGGACCTCGTAGTGCGCCGCCGCGGCGAGCGTCTCCGGACTCGCCGGCGCCGTGAAACACACGCGGAAGCCGCGATCGGTGAGTTGCACGTCGCGCAGCTCAAACGCCGCGCGGCCATCCCACCGTACGCGCTGGAGGCCGTCCTCACCCGCGCCCCAGCCGGCCGTCGCGCCCAGGTAAAGCGTGCCGTCGGGCGCGAAGGCGGCGCGCGTCACGCCGGCCTTGAGGCGGGCGCCGGTCACGTAGCCGGGGGTCTCGTTGCGACCCAGAAACGGGAAGCACGCCCCCTGCCAGGCATCGTCCACACGTTCGAGCGTGGCCCGCACCACGAGACGGCTGTAGTCGCCGACGAAAACCTGCCCCGCATAAGGGCCGAACTTTCCGCCGGTCGTGTCCCAAGCGGGCTGGCCCGGCGACTGCCCCATCGGCCCGTGCGGAAAGACCACCGCGGGCGTCTTCAGGCGCCGCCACAGTGCTTCCACCGTGAGGCCGGCCGGGCTGTATCCGGGTTCCCACTTCAAGCTCGCCGCGTGGCCATGGAAATCCCCGCGCTCGACGTGGAGCAGCCCCGTCGACGCCTTGTAATCTCCCTGGTTGTCGGTGACGAAGAGTTCGCCCTCCGGACTCAGCGCCATCCCGTTGGTCTGGCGGAACCCGCTCGCCCACGGCTCGAACGCGCCCTCCGGCCCGATCCGCACCACCCACCCGCGCCAGGGCACATCCGAACGATGGCCGGAGGGTTCCAGCACGTCGGTCGGGTTGCGCACCCCGCGCACCGGCAGGGTGGGATACTCGGCCTTGTGCGCCGCGTTGCGGGTCACGGCCGAGTCAAGCGACGGCGAGCCGAAAAAGTGCCCGGCGCGATCGCGGACCGGCCCGAAGAAAAACTCATGGTAGTTCTGCGCCTGGCCCCAGCGGCCGCCGAGGGCGTCGAAGGTGTCCGCCTGGCCGTCGCCGTCGGTGTCCGCGGCGCGCAGCAGTTCGGGACGGTGCGCGACGAAAAGCACCTGTTCCGATTCCGCCACCACGCCCATCGGTTCGTCCAAGCCGCGGGCAAACCGCCGCCAGGCCGTCGCGTCCTCGGCTGCGGCGCCGCTCCGGCGAATCCAGATTTCCCCGTGGCGGGTGGCCAGCACCAGTGCGCCCGCCGGGGTAAAGGTGACCGCGGAGATGCCGCCGCGGAGCTCCGCCGGGTAGGGGACGTTTTCGATGACATACCCGGCGTGCACCGACCCCGCGAGGGCGGTTAGCGCCACGAGCGCCGCCACAACGAGCGACCGCTGCCCCCAGAGTGGCAGAGCCGTCCCGGACCTGCGTTCGGCCGGCCCGCAGCGGCAGGATGCCGCCGCCACTTCTGCCCCCAGACTGAAACCGGCGCTCAAGCGGGAGGCCGGCGTGGAAACTGAACGGCCGCCGGACGTCGTCATCGGGAGGCCGCGAAGATCACCTCGAGCACGAGCGCTCCCCCGGATTCGCGCCGCATTTCCACCGGCGACCGGCCGTCGACCACGTGCCACCAGCGGGCGTCGCCGCCGTCGCCGACGTGAAAACGACGCACCAGCCCGCCGCCGCCGGGCCGCGCCGTGATCGCCTCGCGCACCGGGATTCCGTCGAGCGTGTAGCGGAACTCAATGCCATCCCCGCGCAGCGTGTACCCGGCGAACTCCACCACCGGGGCGTGGTCTGGATCGCCGCGGCGCAACGGGGCGACTCCGCTCTCCTGATACACCAGCGGCCCGGCCAGCTTGACGGGGGCGATGAACTTGCCCGGCCCGGGGCGCGCGGGCGTGACGTCGACAAAGCCGCCCGTCCACGCGTAACTCAGCCCGCCGCGGACCGGATCGAAACAGAAGCCGATGCCGCCGGACAACCCGACCGCAAAGCTGCTCGGCGCAGCCCCGTGCGGCAGAAACGTGCGTTCGATGAGAATCTCGGCCCGCAACGGAGCGAAGGCCGCGGCCAGCCCGAGCGCCGCGGCAAGCATCCCGGCTCTCCCGAGCCGGACCCCGGCGCCATGGCGGCGGCCCGCCGTTGCACTGCACTGGGTCGCGAAGGCGTTCACTTTCGCTGCGTGAGAAACACGAAGGCGCCGAGCTTCGACGCCGTCAGCACATCCGGCACGCCGTCGGCGTTGACGTCCGTCGCGACCACCTGCGTGCCGAGGCCGGAGGCATCGTCGATCAACTTCGGCAGGAACCGCGCGCCGCCCGGCGCCGACGGCTCGCGGCGCAGCAGGAAGGCGTAGTTCACCGGCGTGGCCATCGGCTCGACATCACCCGTCGGCCCGTGCGCCCAGCGGCGCTTGCCGGTGACGACGTCCGGCAGTCCATCGCCATCGAGGTCCGCCAGCGTGAGCGCGTGCGGCTGCGAAAAGGCGACGCCGAACTGCGCCTCCTCCTCACGGTTGCCCATCATGCGGTGTTCGCGGAAGGCGATCGCGCCCGCCGGGTCGCGCACCTGCTCGAACCACGAGATGCCCCAGCCGTGGGCGTTCTTCGCGGTGATGATGTCGTTGCGCCCGTCGCCATTGACGTCGGTGACGAGGATCTGCGCGCCGCCGCGGTCGTTGCTCAGCACGAACGGGTGCTTCTTCCAGAGGGTCCCGGCCGGCGCCGACTTCGGCGGCTGTTCCCACCAGCCTTCGTTCAACACGAGGTCGGCCCGCCCGTCGCCGTTGATGTCACCGATGCCCTCGCCGTGGTAGTAGTGGTTGAACCCGGCCTTTTCCGTGACCGTGACGAACCGCCACGGCCGGTGCGGCTGCGACCAGTCGGGCGTGTACCAGCCCCACTGCTTGAGTTTGTCGGTGGCCGCCAGACCGGAGAGGGCGAGGATCTCTGGCCGGCCGTCGCCGTCGATGTCGAGAAACTGCGGCGCCTCCCCAAACACGCGCGGCGAGACGAGGTGTTTTTTCCAGCGCGTCCCGAAGGTGCGGACGGCGGCCGGGCCGGGATTCTCATACCAGAAGGCCTCGTGGAAGAGGACGCGGCCGAGCACCAGCAGGTCGACGTGGCCGTCGCCATTAAAGTCGTACGGAAACGTGAACATGCTATTCGTCGGTTTCTCCGCGATCGGCTGCGGCACGGGATCGTAGAAGGCGTGGCGCGTCCGGAAGTCCGGTCCCGCGTACCAGTAGGGGCCGGCGACGATGTCGATCCGTCCGTCGCGGTCCACGTCGGCGGCGTTGAGGCCGTCGCAGAAATACTCGTCGGTGAGCGTGATCTTCCGAAAACCGACATCCCGCGGCGTCGCCGCACCTATGAACGTGGAGAGGGTCAGGCAGATCGACAGCAGGGACAGGGTGGGGTTTCTCATGGGTGGGGGCGGCCGTGCCAGACGCCGCGGGCGGAGAAAAGAGGCGGAGCGACGGGGCAAGCAAGGGTGAAGCGCGGGACACAGCCCCCGGCGCCATGTGCGACGATCCATCCCTTGCCCCCACCACCCGATCACCAAACATTGCCCCGGTAGCGTTTTTTTGCGGCCATCGCCGGCCATGCGCCTCCCTTCCGCCCACGACCCTGCCGCGTCCGGCTTAACCCGCATGCGGAGGCTCCGGGTCGTCTCCCGGCTCGGCCTCTGGCTGGCCGGCGTCACCTTGGCCGCCCCGGGCATCGCCGCCGATCCCCTTCCGGCCGACCTTGTCATCACCAACGCCCACGTCGTGACGATGAACGACCGTCGCGACGTGCACGCTCCGGGTGCCGTCGTCATCCAGGGATCGCGGCTCGTGGCGGTCGGGCCGGCCGCCCTCGCCGCCCGCTACCGCGCCCCCAAGGTCATCGATGCCCGCGGCGGCCTCGTGCTGCCGGGATTCATCAATACCCACACCCACGCCTCCATGACGGTCTTCCGCGGGCTCGGCGACGACGTGCCCGACCGGCTCCGGCGCTTCATCTTCCCGCTCGAGAAAGCCCTCGTCGACCCCGAGCTCGTCTATTGGGGCGCGCTCCACGGCATCATCGAGATGATCGAGGGTGGCGTCACCACCTTCGCTGACATGTATTACTTTGAGGAGGAGGTGGCGCGCGCGGCGAAACAGGCCGGGCTCCGCGGCGTGCTCGGGCAGACCATTGTCAATTTTCCCGCGCCCGACTCCCCCGCGCCTTACGGCGGCCTCGACCGCGCGAAGCGGTTCATCACCGAATTTCGCGACGACCCCCTGATCACGCCGGCCTTCGCCCCCCACGCCCCCTACACCGTCGACGCCGACCACCTTCGCGAAATCGCCCGCCTCTCCGCCGAGCTCGCTGTTCCGGTGCTCATACACCTCGCCGAAATGACCGAGGAAGTCGCCACCCTGCGCCGCGATCACCACCGGACCCCCGTGGAGTACCTGGACTCTCTCGGCCTCCTCAACCGCCGCCTGGTCGCCGCCCATTGCATCTTCGTCACCGATGCGGACCTCGTCCTGCTCAAGGATCGTGGCGTCGGCATCGCCCACGCCCTGGTTGCCAACCTCAAGTCGGCAAAGGGAGTCGCCCCCGCCTTGAAGATGTACGAGCAGGACCTCCGCGTCGGCCTCGCCACCGACGGACCGATGAGCGGCAACACCCTCGATATCATCGGCCAGCTCGGCTACGTTGCCAAGGTCCACAAGCTCGACCGGAAAAATCGCAACGTCATGCCCGCCGTCGACGTCGTCGACCTCGCCACCCGCGGCGGCGCCCGCGCCCTGCACCTGGAGGATCGTCTCGGTTCCCTCGAACCCGGCAAATTCGCCGACGTCGTTCTCCTCGATACCGAAGCCACGCCGCTCGTCCCGCTTTACGACCCCTACGCCGCCCTGGTCTACGCCGCCAGTCCGCGCGACGTGCGCACCACCATCGTGCACGGGCAAGTCTTGATGGAGGATCGCCGCATTCTGACTGTCGATGTCGCCGCGGTCCGCGCCCGGATGCGCGCCCTCGCGGCGAAAATCAACGCCGCTCTCTCCCGCGGCCTTCCGCCGTGACCAGCCGTCGCCTTCTCGGCGCGCGGACGTATCGCCTCAGGCGATTGCCCGTCCGGACGGGCGGAGCACCGGCTGCTCCTGAGCCCCGCCCGCCAGAAAACAAGACGCATCAACCCGGAACCGCCGCCCGGCCAAACGGGTCTTGCCCCCATCCGCTGGTCTCACCAGTGCTTACCGTTTTGTCAGGTTTGAACCACCGAACCACCATGCGAACGACACCCACCCTCCTCCTCGCCGCGGCTCTGGTCGCCACCGGCCCGGCCCAAGCCGCCGCCCCCGTGGCCTCCAGTGCCCCGACCAAGATGGAGACCTTCACCGTCACCGGTACCAACCTCCGCATCGGCGAATCCACCGGCGCGGCCAACCTTCGCGTCATCACCCCGGTCGAAATCGAGGCCTCCGGCCAGACCAACCTCACCCACCTCCTGCGCAAAATCCCCGAGATTGGCGCGGGCGGTTTCGCGGAAAACCGCGTCAACACCTCCTCCCCGGGCTCGGCCGCCGTCTCGCTGCGAGGCCTCGGCGTCAACTCCACCCTCGTCCTCCTCAACGGCCGCCGCGTCACCCCGGCGCCCTTCGGCCAGGGTGGCAGCGCCGCCGGACTCGGTACCGAGCAGTTCGTCGACCTCAACCTGATCCCGGTCTCGGCCATCGCGCGCGTCGAGGTGCTGAAGGACGGCGCCTCCGCCGTCTATGGCGCCGACGCCGTCGCGGGCGTGGTCAATGTCATCCTCAAGCAGGATCTCACCCAGGGCGTGCTCAACCTCAGCTACGGCAACTTCACCGGCGACCTCGATGCGCCCACCCTGCGCGGCTCGTTCTTCACCGGCACCAAGGAGGGCACCACCTCGCTCTCGATTATCGCCGACTGGTTCAAGCGCGACGAATTCCGCTTTGGCGAACTGCCGCAGCCGGTCAAACGCCAGCTCCTCCTGGCGAGCAACACCCCGGGCTCGTTCGTGGTCCCCGCCGGCGCCACCGATCCCCTCACCGGCCGCGTGATCCCCGCTGGCACCGCCGCCGCCGCCCGCACGTTCACCGTGGACCGCAATTCTCCCGGACCGAATCCGAGCTTCACGCGCCAGCTCCAGACGCAGAACACCTTCGACGCCAACGCCGCCCTCCGCCCGCAGAGCGAGGCCGACCGCCGCGGCATCGTTGTCACCGCCCGCCATGAGGTTTCCTCCACCCTCGGCAGCTTCCTCGAGATCGGCTGGCAGAAAAACAAGAACCTCGAAGGACTCTCTCCGGCGCCCATCTCCACCCTCAATTCCATCACTCTCCCGGCCAACAATCCCTTCAACCCTTTCGGCATCCCCCTCGTCTCCAACGCCACCCAGACGATGTTCTTCCGCTTCCTCGAACTGGGCGACCGACTCACCACCACGCGCAGCAAGATGGAGCGCATCGTCGGCGGCCTCGACGGGCGCCTGCCACGCGGCTGGACCTGGGACGCCGCCGTCACCTGGAACAAGGCCACTTCCCATCTCGACCTGAAAAATTTCCCGAGCCAGGACAAGATCAACGCCGCCCTGGCCGACACCAACCGCGCCACTGCGCTCAACCTGTTCGCCAACGGCACGACGATCACCAATAACCCACAAACCCTCGCCGCGCTCGACAGCGGTGCCGTCCGCGATGCGAGGACCGAGCTCACCGCCGTCGATGCCCGCGCCACCGGCAACGTCTACACCCTCCCGGCCGGGGCCGTCTCCGTGGCGGTTGGCGCCCAGTGGCGCGAGGAGACTTTCCGCGACGAGCGCACCCCGGTGCAGTTGCTGAACCAGGGACCGCCGGTCCCGCTCGCCCGGGGCGATCGCCGCGTGGCCGCCGCTTACGTCGAGGCCTCGGTCCCGCTCGTCGCGCCAGCCCGGCGCCTCCGCGGCCTGCATGCGCTCGAGCTCAACCTTGCTGGCCGGCTGGAGGATTTTTCCGATGAGGGCGTCGGCCACACCACGGTGCCGCGCCTCGGACTGCGCTGGCAGCCCGTCGCCGAGCAGCTCACGTTTCGCGCCTCTTGGGGCCGCGGCTTCCGCGCCCCGGCCCTCGCCGAACTCCACCTGCCGCAGTCGGTCGCGGTGGTATTCAATATCCCGGATCCCCTGCGCTTCGGCCGGCCGGGCGCCAACGCCAACGACAGCGGCACCGGCCAGCGCCAGGTCCGCTCCGGCGGCAACCCGTTGCTCGCCCCCGAAAAATCCGAGTCGACCAACCTCGGCGTGCAGTTCACCCCCTCGTTCCTCAAGGGTCTGTCGCTCAGCGTCGATTTCTACCACGTCGAGGTGAAGGACCGCATCGGCACCGCCGCGACCCCGGCCATCATCCTCGCCAACCCCCAGCTCTTCCCCGATGCCGTGGTGCGCGCTGCGCCCACCGCCAGCGACACCGCCAACAACCTGCCCGGCGAATTGCGCGAAATTCGCACCGTGCTCGGCAACTACGGACGCACCGAGGCCGAGGGCGTCGACTTCGCCGCCGAGTACCGCTTCGCGCCGGCCCGCTTAGGCCGTTTCACCGCCCGCGCGGTCGCCACCCTGATCAACTCCCAGACCCTTCGCACCCGCCCCGACCTCGCCCAGGTCGAGACTGTCGGGCTCTACGAAATTCCGCGCTGGCGCGGCGATTTTTCCCTGCTCTGGACCCGCCAGAAAGCTTCCGCCGCCGTCAACGTGAACTACGTCGGCGGCTTCCAGGACACGGCGCCGAGCGCGCTGTTCGTCAAACCGCAGCTCACCACCGACGTACAGGCCGGCTATGTCCTGCCGTGGGGTCTCAAAGCGACCGTCGGCGTCAACAACGTCCTCGACCGTCGCCCACCCGCGACGAGCTTCTCGACCGGCTACGCTGAGCGCGTGAACAATTTCCTTCCGCGTTGGGCCTACCTCTCGGTCTCGAAGACCTTCTGAGCGTAGCGACAAGCCGAAGCGAGTCGAAGGCTCACGTAGCGACGAGCGTGAGCGAGTCGACGGAGCGAGTCGAATCTCCCGCCGGTCGGTCCGCCACCCGGGCGGCTCCATCCCGGTCTCTACCGACCCCATCGTCCTTCGATGAAGATGTAGTTTCCTCCCCGGCGTTCCCACCGGGGTGCGACCCACACCCGGTGTCCGCGCGGCGGCCGGTCGTAGTGCCCGGCGATCCACACGTACCGTCCGCCTCGCCACGACCAATAACCGCCGATCCAGACATATCCGGGACCCGGTGGCGCATAAACCACTTCGCGCCGCGGCGGCGGCGGGGCCGACACCACCACCACCTGACCGCCCGGTGCCGGCGCCACCACCACCGGCGGCGGGGGCGTCGCCGGCCGCACCACCGTGACGGCGTCGCGCCAGTAACCCTCGATGTAATAATACCTCCCATGCCGGAACTCCCACCGGGGCGCCACCCAGACCGCATTGGGTCGCGGAGCCGTGGACCAGCGGCCCGAAATCCACACGTGTTTCCCGGCCCGCCAGGTCCAATGCCCGCCAATCCAAACGTGTAGCGGTGAGGGACGCTCCACGATGATCTCACGCGGCGGGGGCGGCGGCGGGGTCGTCACCACAATCTCCTGCGGTGCCGGCGCGGGGGGCGGAGCCGAAACCACGGTCGTCGGCACCGGAGCCGGGGCGGCGTCCCAATACCCTTCCTTCAGCACCCAGCCGTTGGTCTGACGCTGCCACTCCGGCGCGTGCCAGACCACATTGGCGGTTGGCGGAATCTCCCACCGGCCGGCCTCCCAAACGTAAGCCCCGTCCAGCCAGCGCCAATGACCCGGCACCCACTGGTGTTGGGCGGAAGGCTGTTCGCCCGGTGCATCGGCCGTAGCCGGGTCGAGGGGGCGATCGACGACCGGCGCCGGCGGGACGGTCGGCGCGTCGGGTATGCCACTGGCCGCGAAACCGCTCGCGGCGGAGAAAATCAACAATGCTACTCCGGAGGCAAGGGTGTGCCGCCGACAGAATCGAGTCTTCATACGCGAAGCCTAAGACGCGATCCGGTTGCGATTGTTTCGTCGCGCCGGGGAACGCGCAGCGACGAGCGGAAGCGAGTCGAGCCGCCCGCACCTTAACTCGGCCCGGGTTCTGCTACCGACGCAGTCCACGCTCCTGCGCGTGCTCCATGGCCATCCACGTCGCCCTCCACCATCAAACCACCTACCGGTACGACCGGCTCGTCCACCTCGGACCCCAGGTCGTCCGGCTCCGGCCGGCCCCCCACTGCCGCACGCCGATCCTGAGCTATTCGCTCAAGGTCGAGCCCGAGTGCCACTTCCTCAACTGGCAGCAGGACCCCCAGGGCAACCACCTCGCCCGCCTCGTCTTCCCCCAGCCCACGCGCAACTTGCGCGTCACCGTCGACCTCGTCGCCGAGATGGCGGTGTACAACCCGTTCGACTTTTTCCTCGAACCCGGCGCCGAGCAATTTCCCTTCGCTTACGATCCCGCCCTCGCCGTCGAGCTCGCGCCGTTCCTCCGCCGCGATGACCCCGCCGGCTTGCCCGCGTTCGCTGCTTTCGTCGCCAGCCTCGACCTCCGCCCGCAGCGCACGATCGACTTCCTCGTCGGCCTCAACCGCCGCATCAACGGCCTGGTCCGCTACATCATCCGCCTCGAACCGGGCGTTCAGTCGCCCGAGGAAACGCTGACCAAGGCCTCCGGTTCCTGCCGCGACTCCGGCTGGCTGCTGGTCCAGGCCCTCCGCCACTGCGGCCTCGCGGCGCGCTTCGTCTCGGGCTACCTGATCCAGCTCCGCCCCGACCAGAAGTCCCTCGATGGCCCCTCGGGCGCAGAACAGGACTTCACCGACCTCCACGCCTGGTGCGAAGTCTACCTGCCGGGCGCCGGCTGGATCGGCCTCGACCCGACCTCGGGCCTCCTCGCCGGCGAGGGCCACCTGCCGCTGGCGTGTTCGCCGGAACCTTCCAGCGCCGCGCCCATCACCGGTGCGGTCGAAAAAAGCGAGGTGGAGTTCGACTTCGCCATGTCGGTGACGCGCATCCACGAGTCGCCGCGCGTGACGCTGCCGTACACCGACGCGCAATGGTCCGCCATCGATGCCCTCGGTGAGCGGATCGACGCGCAGCTTCGCGCACGCGACGTGCGCCTCACCATGGGCGGCGAACCGACCTTCATCTCGATCGATGACATGGACGGCGCAGAGTGGAACACCGCCGCGCTCGGCCCGCGCAAACGCGCCCTCGCCGAAAGCCTCGTCCGCCGCCTCTGGTCACATTACGGCGCCGGCGGTTTCCTCCACTACGGCCAGGGCAAGTGGTACCCCGGCGAATCCCTCCCGCGCTGGGCCCTCAGTGCGATCTGGCGCCGCGACGGCCAGCCGATCTGGAACGACCCCGCGCTCCTCGCGGACCTCGCCCAACCCGCCGGCCGCACCGCGGACGACGCCCGCCGCTTCGCCGTCCGCCTGAGCGGGCGGCTCGGCGTCGGCGAACGCTGGCTCATGCCCGCGTACGAAGACACCTGGTACTACCTCTGGAAGGAGCGCCGTCTGCCGAGCAACGTCGAGCCGTCGCGGAACCGGCTCGAAAACCCTGAAGACCGCGCCCGGCTCGCGCGCATCTTCGAACACGGGCTCGGCGCCGTGGTCGGCTATGTGCTGCCCCTCGAGCGCGCCGCTCCGGCGGGTTGGGCGAGCGGCCCCTGGTTCCTCCGCTCGGAAACGCTCTTCCTCATCCCCGGCGACTCGCCGATGGGTTTCCGTTTGCCGCTGGACTCCCAGCCCTGGCTCGCCCCCACCGACGCCCGCCACCTCGTGCCGCCCGATCCGCAGCTCGAACTGCCGCCGCTGCCCGACGCCGCCGCCCTCGCGCGCCAGTACCGGCAGACGGCCACCGGCTCCGCCCCCACCGCCGCCCATGCCTCCGCCTCTCGCCCCGGCGGAGTCTCCAGCCGCGGCGATTACGACCCGCGGCCGCAAACGCTGCCCCCACCCGACCGCCCGCCGGCGGCACAGGAAAGTGCGCCGTGGATCGTGCGCACCGCCCTCTGCGTCGAGGCCCGCGAAGGCCACCTGTTCGTCTTTCTCCCGCCCGTGCGCTCGACCGAGGACTACCTCGATCTCCTCGCCGCCATCGAGGCCACCGCCGCCCACCTGCAGCTCCCGGTCGTGCTCGAAGGCTACCTGCCGCCGTACGATCCGCGGCTCGAAACGATCAAGGTTACGCCGGACCCCGGCGTGATCGAGGTCAACATCCACCCCTCCGCCGCGTGGCGGGAACTGGTCGAGAAGACCGAATTTCTCTACGCCGCCGCCCGCGAATCGCGCCTCGGCACCGACAAATTCATGCTTGATGGCCGCCACACCGGCACCGGCGGCGGCAACCACCTCCTCCTCGGCGGCGCCCGCCCCTCCGACAGCCCGCTCCTGCGCCGGCCCCACCTGCTCTCCAGCCTGATCGCCTACTGGCACCACCATCCCTCGCTCAGCTACCTGTTCTCCAGCCTGTTCCTCGGACCCACTTCCCAGGCCCCGCGTCTCGACGAGGCCCGCCACGACTCGCTCTACGAACTCGAGATCGCCTTCCGCGAACTCGCGCGCCAGCAGGAGCACTCCGGCGCCGCCGCCCCGCCGTGGCTCGTGGACCGGATCTTCCGCCACCTGCTGGCCGACGCCTCCGGCAATACTCACCGCGCGGAATTTTGCATCGACAAACTCTACTCGCCCGACCGCGCCTCCGGCCGCCTCGGCCTGCTCGAGTTGCGCGCCTTCGAGATGCCGCCGCACGCCCGCATGAGCCTCGCGCAACAGCTCCTCCTGCGCGCCCTCGTCGCCCGCTTCTGGGACCACCCGTACGCCCCGCCGCGCCTCGTCCGCTGGGGCACCGACCTGCACGATCGGTATCTGCTTCCGCACTACTGCCGGCAGGATTTCGACGACGTCGTCGCCGGCCTGCGCGCCTGGGGCCTGCCGTTCGCGGCGGACTGGTTCGCTCCGCATTTCGAGTTCCGCTTCCCGTTCCACGGCCGCATCCAGGTCCGCGGCATGGAGCTCGAACTGCGCCACGCCCTCGAGCCCTGGCACGTCCTCGGTGAGGAGGGCGCTCCCGGCGGCACGGTGCGGTTCGTCGACTCCTCCGTGGAGCGCGTCCAGGTGAAGCTCACCGGCCTCACCCCCGAACGCTTCCACGTCACCTGCAACGGCGCGCGCGTGCCGCTCCAACCCACCGGCGTCAACGGCGAGTTTGTCGCCGGCGTGCGCTTTCGCGCCTGGCAGCCGCCGTCGTGCCTTCATCCGACGCTCGGCGTCGACGCGCCCCTCGTCTTCGACGTGGTCGATGGCTGGAACGAACGCGCCCTCGGCGGCTGCACCTACCACGTCGCCCACCCCGGCGGGCGCAATTACACCACCTTCCCCGTCAACGCCTACGAGGCCGAGAGCCGCCGCCTCGCGCGCTTCTTTCCTCACGGCCACACCCCGGGCCGGCCGCTCCCGGCCGCCCCGCGCGAGGTCGCGCCGGAATTTCCCCACACCCTCGATCTCCGCGCCCCGTGGAAACTCGCCCGCCCCGCCTGATCCCGCACACGTCTTCGTCATCCATTGGATGACGTGACCGGCCCGGGGGGGGCGCCGGGCAGGCTGGCGTCGTTGTCATCCATTGGATGACAAGTGGGGCCCGCCCGCCGCTGCGCGCTTGCACCCGCCGGCCGTCCGCCGATTCTCGCCGCCCGATGCCCGCCATCCCCCCGCCCGCCGCCGTCCGGCCTGATCCGTTCTCCGGATACATCGTCGCCGCGGGGCGCTACGACGAATGCCGCGCCCCCGATGGGGCGCTGCGCCCGTCCTGGGCGGAGTTCGGACGGCTGCTCGGCCCCGACCCAGCCGCGACCCTGCGCGCCGCCCACGCCGCCGCCCAGCGCGCGATCGTCGAGCAGGATGTGAGCATGAACGTGTACGGCGGGGAGCGTTCCGACGCCCGGCCGTGGCCGCTCGACGCCGTGCCGTTCCTCCTTCCAGCCGGCGACTGGGACATCCTCTCCGCGGGTCTCCAGCAGCGCGCCCGCCTGCTCAACGAGCTGTTCCGCGATCTCTACGGTCCGCAAAATCTCCTGCGCCAGGGCGCGCTGCCCGCCGCGCTCGCCATGGCCAACCCGCATTACCTCCGTCCGGGCGCGGGGCTTGCGCGGCCGCGTGAGGTGATGCTGCACACGCTGGCCTTCGACCTGGCGCGCTCCCCCGACGGGCAGTGGTGGGTGCTGCGCGACCGTCTCGACGCCCCCTCGGGCCTCGGTTACGCGCTGCAGAACCGCCTGCTCACCCGCCAGGCGCTCGCGCCGGTGTTTCAACACGCGCCCGTCGCGCGGCTGTACGACTACCTCCGCGCCTTCCGCCAGTCGCTCTCCGCGCTCGCCCGCCCGCGCCAGGGCGAGGAGCCGCGGGTGGTCTTCCTCACCCCGGGCCCGGCCAACGAGACCTATTTCGAACAGGCCTACCTCGCCCGCTACCTCGGCTACCCGCTCGTCGAGGGCGCCGACCTCACCACGCGCGACCGCCAAGTCTTCCTGCGCACGGTGGGAGGCCTGCAGCGCGTCGACGCCATCGTGCGCCGGGTGGACTCCGCCTACTGCGATCCGCTGGAACTCCACGCCCACTCCGTTCTCGGCGTGCCCGGCCTCGTCCAGGTGGCGCAGGAACGCCGCGTCATCCTCGCCAACCAGCTCGGCGCCGCCGCGCTCGAAACCGCTGCGCTCCCGGCCTTTCTCGGACCGCTCTGCCGCACCGTGCTCGGCGAGGAGCTCCGGCTGCCGGGCGTCGCGACCTGGTGGTGCGGGCACGAGGACGCCCGCGCCTATGTGACCTCCCACCTCGACCGGCTCGCGATCAAGCCGGCCTTCCGCCGGCCCGGCCCCTCCGCCACCCGGTACGGGCCGTCGCTCCCGCCGGAAGAGCGCGCCGCCCTCTCGGCCGCGATCGCGGCCCGACCCTGGGCCTATTGCGGGCAGGAGGACGTCCAGCTCGGCACCACGCCCGCCTGGATCGACGGCGCGTTGCGACCCGCCCGCTTTGTGCTGCGGATGTTCGTCTCGTGGCAGGACGGCGCCTACCACGTGCTGCCCGGCGGCCTCACCCGCTACCACCCGGCGACCGACGACACCAACGTCACGCTGCAACAGGGCGGCATTACCAAGGATACCTGGGTGCTGCGCGCCGAAGGCGCCGACCCGGCCCCGCCGCCTCCTCCGGTGCCGCTGGCGGACACCGTGCACCGCGCCGCGGACACCCCCAGCCGGCTGGCCGACACCCTCTTCTGGCTCGGGCGTTACCTCGAACGCACCCTGCACCTCAGCCGCCTGCTCGAAAAGCTGGAGCCGCTCGTTCGCGAGGAGATCGTCGCGCTCGATCCGGCGGTCGTCCGCGCTTCGTTCCGCCTCCTGCTCGAGGCTCAGGGGGAGCCGGCGCCGCCGGCGGCGGACCACGCGGAACTTGAAGCGTTGCTCGCCGGCGCCCTGGCGCGGCCGGCGCTGCCCTCGGGTCTGCGCGCCAATCTGGGCCACCTCGTGCGCAACCTCGATCAGGCCAAGGTGCGGCTGCCGCCCGAGGCCTGGCGTTGCCTGCGGCACCTGCGAGCGGCGGCCGAGGCGCCGCGGCCGCTGGCACCGTCGGCGCTCGCGCCCGAGTTGGCCGCGCTGGATTCGGTGCTCCGTGAGGCGATCGCCCACGACACTGCATGGCGGTTCCTCATGCTCGGCCGCCATCTCGAACGGGGCCAGAACCTCGTTGCGATCGCCCGCCATCTGCTGGGACCGCTCGGCACGGGTGCGGAGGACGTATCCGAGTTCCGGCTGCAGTCGCTCCTGCACCTGGCGGACTGCCTGTTCTCCTACCGCAGCTCCGGCCACGGCGGGTTTCAGCCGGCGCAGGTGCTGGCGTGGTTGTTCGCCGCCCCGGAAAACCCGCGCGGCCTCCGCTTCCTCGCGGATCAGATCAACCTTCATCTCGCCGGGCTGCCCGACGACCTCGCGCCACGGGCGGTGGCGGAGTTGCGCACGCTGGCGTTCCGGCTCCTGAGCCGCGTGCGGCTGCTCGAATTGCCGGCGCTCGTCTCCGGACCGGGCCAGGCGGCCGCGTTCCTCCAGGAGAGCCAGGCGATCCTGGCGAACCTCAGCGACCGCCTGACGCAGATCTATTTCGCCCATTCCGAGCTGCCCGCCGCGCGGCCGTGACTCGCGCCATGCCCGCCTATCGCGTCACCCACACCACCCGCTACCGGCACGCGGTTCCGGCGTCCGCCGCCTGGCAGGCGTTGCACCTCCAGCCGCGGCGCGAGGCCGCGCAGACGCTGGCGGCCTTCGAACTCGAGATTGCCCCCCCGGCCGCCGATCTCGCATCGCGCGCCGATGCCTTCGGCAACACGCAACATGTCTTTACGGTGCGCGAACCGCACGCCGTTCTGACGATCACGAGCCGGAGCCTCGTGCGGCGCGACGAGCCCGCGATGCCCATGCCCGGCCTCACACCGGCGCTCCCCGCCGCCCGGGCGCAAGTCGCCGCGGGCATCGCGGCCGGGCCCGACTTCACTCTCGAACAGTTCCTCCACGAGTCGCCCCACGTGCCCCTGCTCCCCGCCGCGCGCGAACTGGCGGCCGGGCTCGACGCCGGCGACCCGCCCGCGCTGGCCTGGCTCCTCGCGCTCGGCGAGCGGTTTGCCGCCGACTTCACCTTCGACGCCGAGGCCACCGAAGTCTCCACGCCGCTCGTCGAGGTGCTGCGGTCGCGGCGCGGCGTCTGCCAGGATTTCGCGCACCTGTTCCTCAGTTGCGTGCGCCAGCACGGCCTGCCGGCGGCGTACGTCAGCGGTTATCTGCTCACCACCCCGCCGCCCGGCCAGCCGCGGCTGCGGGGCGCCGACGCCTCGCACGCGTGGGTCTCGGTCCACGTCCCCGGCAGCGGCTGGATCGACTACGATCCCACGAACCACTGCCTGGTCAGCTTCGGCCACATCGTGGTGGCGCGCGGCCGCGACTACGCCGACGTCTGCCCGGTCAAGGGCCTCTTCAGCGGCGGCGGCGCGCATATCCTCGAGACGGGCGTGACCGTCGAGCCGGCGGAGGAGACGGGGTAGCGCGGGCCGTGTCTTGCGCCGCCTTCGGCGTTCCTCGTTCTCGCCTCGAGAACGAGAAAGGGAACGAGGAACGAGAACGATACCGATCCCCCGCGCTACACCTTCACCTCGACTTGGCGGCCGCCCTGGGCGGCGGAGCGGTAGATGGCCTCGATAATCACCAGGTCACGTCGTCCCATGACGCCGGATACGGGCGACTCTCGCCCCTCGCGCACGCAGCGCGCGAAGTCATCCATCTGCACGGCCTGCTGGCTGCGCGGGGGCAGGCCCACCCGCGGCGCGCCCTGGCTGGTGGTGACCTTGAGATCGCCGTACTGGAAGGCGGGCGCGAATTCGATCCAGCCCTTCTCCCCCTCGGCGCGGAAGCGATCGCCGCTGCCGTTGTAGCTCGTGGTGCACTCCGCCGTCGCGCCGTTGGCAAACTCGAGGCGGAAGTCGATCCCCTCCTCGACGTCGCGGAACAGATCCGGCCGCTTCTTGGGATGCTCGCGCGCCTGCACCGCCACCGGCGCAAAAGTCACGTGCGCGGCGCCGTCGGTGTCCGCCGCCAGGCAGGCCGCCTGGACGCAGTAGATGCCGATGTCCATCAACGGCCCGCCGCCGGCCATGGCCTTTTCGATCCGCCACACGCGCCGGTTGATCACGAAGGAGAGCACGCTGGTCATCTTCCGGAAGGCGCCGAAGTCCTGCTCGCGGGCGAGGCGCTTGAGCTCGCGGTAGTGCGGCTCGAACTGGAGGCGGTAGCCGATCGAGAGCCTGACGCGGTTGGCGCGGCAGGCCGCGAGCATGGCGTTGCAGTCGGCGACGGTGTTGGCCATCGGCTTTTCGCAGATCACGTGCTTGCCCGCCCAGGCGGCCGCGATGGTGTGTTCGGGGTGGAGCGAGTTCGGCGTGACGACGTAGACGATGTCGATGTCGGGATTGTCGATCAGCCGCGCCATCGTGGCGTAGTCGTAGATGTTCCGCTCCGGGAAACCGAACTCCCGCGCCCAGGCCTGGCCCTTTTCGCGCGAGCCGGTGACGACCCCGCGGAGTTCGCACTGCTGCGTGAGCCGCAGGGCGGGCCCGAGCTGGCCGCGGGCGTAGTTGCCGAGTCCGCACAGTGCGATCCCGAGCTTGCGCGGTGGCGAGGTGTCCTGCGCGCCGGCAAGCCGCGGCAGCGCGAGGGCGGCCGTTCCCGCCGCGAGCTTTCCGAGAAACGCCCGCCGCGCCGTCGAGTGGGGTAGGTTCATACGGGCGGCGAGGCTCGCGCGGCGGCGGGGCCGAAGCAAGCCGCGGCGCACCTCACAGTCGCCAGGGCTCGCGGAGGGCGCGGGAGCGGAGGCGGTTGGCCTCGTCGTCCCCAGGGAAGATTTCCGCCGCCGGATCCCAGTGGAGCGAGCGACCGAGGCGGTAGGCGAGGTTGGCGAGGTGGCCGAGCGTGGCCGAACGGTGGCCGATTTCCTCGTCGCTGCTCGGAGCGCGGCGCGTGCGGATGGATTCGAGCCAGTTGGCGTGATGGGTGTTGACGGTGCTCTCCCCGCGCGAGGGCAGGGCAAGCTCGTCGAAGATCTCCGGCGGGCCGCCCTCGATCGGGCCGCTCCCGGGGCCCGACATCGAGGTGAGCCAGCCGCGTTCGCCCACGAAGACACCGCCGAACAGGCCGCGGAGGCGGGCCTCGGCGGGCACCGCGCCGTAGAGCCGGCCGACCTCCCGCCAGTCCTCCACGTGGTGCAGGAGGGTGCCGCCGGCGTAGCGGAAGGTGAGGGTGGGGTAGCGCCCGCTGTCGGGATGAATCACCTCCACCGGCCCGCTGCGCTCGACGCCGAGCGCGTACTGGATCACGTCGGCGGCGTGCGACTGGTAGGCGGTCGACGCACCGGCCCCGAAGGCTTCGCTGAAGTTCCAGGGCACCACGACCTCCGAGGGGTTCTTATGGTAGCGCGCGTTGTAAGGGCGCCAGCGCGCCGGGCCGACCCAGAGCTCCCAGTCGAGGCCGGCCGGCACGGGCTCCGCCGGCAGATCCGGATCGAGCGGCACCCACGAGGGTCCGATCGTGGGGATGGCGGTCTTGCGCCAGGTGGTGAACACCGCCCTGACGCGTCCGAGCCCGCCCCTCCGCACGAACTCGCACACCCGCCGGATGCGTTCGATGGACCGGTACTGCGTGCCGGTCTGGAAGACGCAGCCGTAGCGGCGCACCGCCGCCGCCAGTTCGCGGCCCTCCCGGATCGTGAGCGAGACGGGTTTCTCGCAATAGACGTCCTTGCCGGCCCGCGCGGCGGCGAGGCTGATCGGGGTGTGCCAGTGGTCGGGCGTGGCGATGAGCACGGCGTCGACGTCCGGCCGGGCCAGCACGTCGCGAAAGTCCTGATACACGCCGCAGCCGCGGTACGCGCCGGCGCCGCGGACGGCGGCGTAGTGTTCGTCGGCGAGGCGCCGGCCCTCCTCGGCGCGGGTGCGGTCGGGATCGCAGATCGCGACGACCTGCACGGCGTCGCGGCTCAGCAGGGTGCGCAGGTGGCCGGAGCCCATGCGGCCGCGGCCGATCAGGGCCACCGCGATCCGCTCGCTGGGCGGCACCGCGGCGCCGGCGCCCCGGGCCGAAGAAGGTGCGCTGAGCGGAGCCAGGACGGTCGTGCCGGCCGCGGCGGCGGCGTGGCCGAGAAACCGCCGGCGGGTGAGGGCGGGGCGGAGAGGCGGCGGGCGGGGCGGTTTCACCCCGGCGAGAGCTGCCGGCTGAGGCGGTGGAAGAAGGCGGCGCATTGTTCGACCTCCGGAAGCGAGGTGAGGAAGTTGTGGGAGTATTCGAGCCCCCACATCGTGGGTCGCAGGCCGAGCCGGTGCACCTCGCGCACCAGGGCCTCGGTGCGGCCCGCGCCGGTGCCCCAGGGCACATCGTGGCCGTTGGCGCCGATCTCGTTCAGATCGTGCAACTGGATCGTGAGCAGGCGGTCGCCCAGCGTGCGCAGGCCCTGGATCGGGTCGATCCCGGAGCGCATCCAGTACCCGACATCCGCGCAGGCCCCGAGCCGCGGGCTGCGGCCCTGGCAGAGTTTCACAATGTTCGGGGGGTTCCAGTACACCGGCGACTGTTTCGGCCCGTGGTTGTGCAGCGCGACCTTGAGATCGTAGGCGTCGCAGAATTTTTCGATCATCCCCAGGGCCTCGGGCTTCGGCTCCGTCATGAACGTCTCAATCCCGATCTTGCGCCCGAACTCGAACACCCGCCGGCACCCGGCCTCGTCCCCCGGGATGTCCCCGATGTAGTAGGTGAGGAGCCGCACGCCGGCGTCGTCGAGCTTGAACCGGATCTGCCGCAGTTCGTCGTCGGAGAGGCCGGGCGCGAAGTTCTTCGCGATCCCCGCGCTGACCTTCTGGAAGCTCAGGCCGCCGGCGTAGGCGAGGCCGAGCTGCGCCGTCTTCTCGATCGTCTCGAACAGCGTGTATTTGTGAAAGGTGTACGCCTCGACGCCGAGCCGCCAGCCCAGCCGCTCCTGCGCCCGCAGGCCGGGGGTGAGCCGCGCGCTCGGGATGGTGGGGGCCTCCAGGTCGCCGAGCGCGAACTGCGCCGCGGCGAGGTAAAACGCGAGCATCCGGCGGTCCCAGAAGACGTACGGGTTGTGCGCGATCGTGCAGTAGAAGGTGCGCCCGCGGCCGTAGTGGCGCAGCCAGGCGAGCGCGTAGTCGCGGTCGGCGCGTTCGAGGCGGCCGCGCGCGGGGCCCTGCGTCATGTCGGTCTTCTCCTGATCGATGCTGAACAGCACGCGCACCCGCTCCCGCGAATACGGATCGCCGACGCGGAAGAACTCGTCGCGGAAGTCGAAGCCCTGCCCGCCGAAGGCCTGCGTGACCGGGTGCGCCGGCTCCTCGTTGCGCAGGAAGACGTGTTCGTCGCTCGCCTTGTGGCTGGCCCCGCGCGCGCCGATCATCCGGCCGAACTCGGGCCAGTCTTCCTTCGCGCCCGGCCACTGCGTGAACGCGACGGTCGTGCCATGCACGCCCATCATCCCGCCGCCGCCGTGGACGAATTCGACCAGGCTCTGCCGCAGCGCCGGCTCGGTGAAGAGATTGCCGACGTTGTTGTTGAAGAACACCGCGTCGAAGCCGCGCAGCCGCTCCGGCGCAAATATCGCAGGGTCACGGCTGACCTCCGTCGTGAAGGCGCCCGTCTTGCGCCCCATCAGCTCGAAGGCGAGGTTGGCGGTGGGAATCGAGCGGTGGCCGCCGTAGTTGACGTTGCGATCGAAGATCAGCAGCCGGCGCGGCCGGAGCGGCCGGGCCGGGGCGCGGTCGGGCAGGGCGGCCTCAATCCGGCGGCGGTCCGCGTCGGACACAGGCGCTGCCGTGGGGTCGGCCGCGGCGGCGGCGCGGGCGGGCGGCATTCCCCAGAGTCCGGCGGCGGCCGTCGCTCCGCTGAGAAAGTCGCGCCGCGTGAATCGCGCAGGGGTTGGATTCATGCGGGGAAAAGCGTGGGGGCTTTCCGGGGGGAGCACAACCGGATTGCCGGCGGGGGGCGCGGCAGGGTCAAAGGAACCTGCCTCGTGGTCGTTCTCTTTCCTCTTTCTCTTCATCCTTCTCTCCCGCGGCCAGACTCTGACGAAGGAGAAAGATGCAGAGAAAGAGAAGGACTGGTGCACCGGGCATCTACGCCGGACGGGTCGCCTGCGCCCGCGCCCCGAGGGCCGCACTCACGGCACCTCGTAGACCTCGAGTAGCGCCGTCCCGGTCGTGTCGCCGGCGCCGCGGGTGACGGCCGTGTAGTTGCCGGGCGCGAGCGACACGAGCAGCGCCGCATCGCGCGAACCGGCCCGCAGGGCAAACGCGCCCAGGCGCGCCGCCGCGGCCGGCGTCTCCGCGGCGTTTGCGCCCGTCCCCCAGTCGTCGTTGGTGAAGAGCACCTCGCCGGTCGCGCTGGCGATGGTCAGGACCGGATCCGCCAGCGCATCGCCCACGTCGAAGTCCTGCAGCGTCGGGCCCACCGCGCGCACGAGGTACTGGCACGGGCTTTCGCCCTCGATGGCCAGGCCGGCAATCGCGAGGGACGAACCCGCGCCCACGAAACCGCGGCTGGAGAGGTTCACGAGCCGCGACGGGGCGTCGTCGGCGCGGTAGACCTCGAGAAGCCCGAGGCCGTCGCGGTTCGCCGCCTCGCCGAGCTGGGCCGTATACGCACCGGGCGGGAGAATCGCGGCCAGAACGGCCTCCTGGGCGAAGTTCAGCGGGAAGGCGCCCACGCCCGCCACCACGCCCGCGGGAGTGTCGACGGGATCGAAGTTGTCGTTCCCGGCCACGGGTCGTCCCGCGCTGTCGAAAACCGTGAGCACCGGATCGGGCAGCAGCCCGCTGAGGCCAAAGGCGGCCAGGCCCGGGCCGATGCCGCGCACCAGCACGCGCTGGCTTGCCGGTCCGCTGATCACGAATCCCGCGATCAGGGGGCGCCCGGCCCCGAGGCTGATCCGCGTGGAGAGGTTGGCGAGCCGGGCGGTGGCATCGACGGTGAGGCGCACGGGCGCGCTCGTGGTCCGTCCCAGGCTGTTGGTCACGTCGACCGTGTAGTCCCCGGCGGCGGAGCTGCTGACGCGGGCGAAACTGAGGGTGCGGCCGGTGCCCACCAAGATGCCGTCACGATACCACTGATACGAGAAAGGCTCCGTGCCCGCCGCGGTCACACTCAGCACCGCGCCACGACCGCTGAACGCCGTCACCGGCGCGGGTGGCACCAGCAGAATCGGGGCGCTCGGCGCGACCGCCACGCGGATCGGTGCGCTGGTTGTGGTGCCGGCCCGGTTGCGAACCGTGACTTTGGCCGTGAAGGTGCCGGAAATGTGGGTCGGTACGTTCAGCCGCGAGGTTGAGGCACTCGCATCGAGGTGGAGGGTGGCCCCGGCGGCGTTCCGGACCTCCCATTCGTAGGCAAGCGGGCTGGAGCCGGCGGCGGAGACGGCGAGGGTCACCGCGGCACGAAGGTCAAGTCGACGCTGCCGCCGCTGTTGAGCCCGGAGCCGACGGCAAACGTCGCATCGAGGGACCCGTCGGGGTGAAGGCGGGTCAGCGCGAACGGCGCCAGGCCGGCCGCGACGGAGAACCGGCTGCCGCCGAGGAGGATCTTTCCGTCCGCCTGTTCGGCCGCCGCGGCAGGGCAGCCGGGCATCAGCAGCGTCGGGGCGAAGCCGGCGTCGACGAAGGCGCGGCGATGGTAGGCGACGGCTTCGAGGAAGAGCCCGCCGGGCAGGACGCGTTCGGCGAAGTCGGTCGCGTCGATCGTGGTGCGGACAAGGCCGTTGTCGCCGGTGATCGCGAACTGGCCGTAGGCGTGGACGATGCCGTGCAGGCGATCGCTGCTGGGGCGCAGGGTGGTCCACGCAGCGGCGTCTGTCGAAGTCAGCACTTCGCCGGATTCCGCCACGATCATCCAGCGGCCGCCGCCGTAGGCGACGCCGTTGAGCCGGGCCGCGGTGCCCGACGCGCGCAGGTACCAGGTTGCCAGATCGGTGGAGGTGAGGAGGCGGCCGCGATCGCCGACCACCACCCAGATGCCGTCCCCGTACGCGGCGGAGACGAGCCAGGTGTCGGGCAGGCCGCTCGTCCGGCTCGCCCACGCCAGTCCATCCGGAGAGCTGATGAGAGTGCCGTTTTCGCCGACGGCGACAAACTGCCCACCGCCGCGGGCCACGCCCCAGAGATTCTGCGTGACGGGGGAAATCACCGGAGACCAGGACTCCTGGGCGCCGGTCCCGGTGGCAAAGGCCAGGCCCAAACCGAGCCTCACAAGGCGCGCGGGCTTCATGGCTTGATTGTCGGCTGAAATGGCAGCGATGTCGAGGTGCGGGGTGGCCGCGCCGGACTGTCCCCGCGGATGCGGACTCGCCTCCGTCGCGCGCTGAAGCAAGCATGGCGGCGCCATGCCTGCCTTCCGCCGGGCGTTCGCCCCCGCCCTGTTCGCCGCCTCCCTCGCCTCCGCCGCGCCGTGGTCCCTGGATCGGCCGCCGCCGGTGCCGCCGCCGGCGGCGCCGGGTAGCAAGCCGATGGCCGCGTTCACGAGCACGCCCGAGCACCGCCACGACTTTCCGATCGCGCCCGGCCCGTTCGAACCGACGTGGGAGTCGATCAAACGCCACTACCCGGGCACACCCGCGTGGTTCAACGAGGCCAAGTTCGGTGTCTTCGTCCACTGGGGGCCGCAGGCCTCCGGGCGCAGCGGCGACTGGTACGCACGCAACCTCTACCGCGAGGGCAGCGAGGCGTATCGCAATCACCTGCGCCACTTCGGCCACCCGTCCGAGGTGGGCTACAAGGACGTGCTGCACGCCTGGAAGGCGCCACGCTGGGACGCCGCCGCGACCACGCAGGCCTTCGCCGACGCCGGCATGCGCTTCATGATGGTGGTCGCGGTCCACCACGACAATTACGACTTGTGGAACTCGCGCCACCAGCCGTGGAACTCGGTCAACGTGGGCCCGAAGCAGGACATGATCGGCGCGTGGGCGCGGGAGGCGCGGCGGCACGGGATGCGGCTCGGGCTGACCTTTCATCACGAATACACCTGGTGGTGGTGGGCGCACGCGTTCCACGCCGATGCGCAGGGGCCGAAGGCCGGCGTGCCCTACGACGGCCGCCTGACCCTCGCCGATGGCCGCGGGAAATGGTGGGAGGGTCTCGATCCGCGGCTGCTCTACACGATCGATCTCCGCGAATACGAGACGCTGCTCCAGAACCCCTACGCGCCCCCGCAGGGAGTGTTCCAGGACCACGCCGCCTACGCCACCTGGTACGCGGAATGGTGGGCGCGCCGCATCCAGGATGCCATCGACCAGCACGACCCGGATTTCTTCTACACCGACGGCAACTCCCCCGAGCCCTTCTCGGGTATCGCGAGCGGCACCGGCTTTCGCAGCGATGCCGGCCGGCGCGTGGTGGCCCACTTCTACAACCGTTCGCGGGCGAAACACGGCCGCGTCGAGGGGATCGCGTTCGTAAAGTTCCAGGCCGGCAACCCGGCGGGGGGGGGGGGCGGCCCCGGGGGGGGGGCGGGCCGGGGGCGACCGCGCCCCCCCCGGGGGGGCGGCCAC
>CAZDGC010000013.1:0-83322 GCA_964504885.1 uncultured Opitutus sp. | reverse complement strand
GGTCCGGCCGCGCTCCGCGACGGACTCGGGGACCTGAGCCGGCCCTACGGACTCGCTCGCGGTCGTGGCCGTCGTTCGGCGCCGTGGGACCGGCGCCCTCCAACGATCGGGCATCGTGGACTTGTTGAACGTTCTCTCAGACCGCCCAAATAACCAGGGTCCGACCGCGAACTTGACCTGATGGCAGCGCGTCCAAACGTTCGCACCGCCCAACACAACTCTCCCGCCGGCTTTCGTCCGCGCTCCCGTTCCCGAGCCCCGGTCCACGCCCAGGCCCGCCCCTTCCCGACCGCCACGCCCGTCATGCGCTTTCCGATACGTCGTTCCGCCGCCCTGGCGCTGGGATTGCTCCTGACCGCGGTGCCGGGTCCGGGAGCGGAGGAGCCGGCCACCGACGAGGTGATCAAAATGGAGCCGTTCAATGTCACGGCCTACCGGGGGAAGATCCCGATCCTCGATGGTTTCACCGGCAAGGAATACACCGGCGACAACGACGTGGTCTTCAACTTCGCGCGCACCTTCAATCAACTGCTGCTCGGGTATCACAAGAGGCTGGTGCTCGATGAGGTGAAGCACCTGCAGTTCCGGCTGCGGCTGGGAAAGCAGTTTGAAGAGGAGATGAGCAAGCTGGGTGCCACCTTCGGCTTCGGCCGGTTCACCCTCGACCACGACACCTGGTTGCGGCGCGAACGCGCCATCGTCACCCGGCTCATCCGCGAACCCTTCTTCAAGATCCGCGCCCTGGTGGTGTGGGATCTCGATCGTCTCGGCCCGATGGCGCCCCGCCGTCCGGAATCCAAGTACGCCGGCGACATCCGCTTCAATCCCGAAACCGCCCGGTGGGAACGGCGCATCACCACCCGCTGGGACGTCTTCTTTTACAACCACCCGAACCGTCCCGGCAGCGCGTTCACCACCGACAAGATGCAGGGGCTCAACCTCGACACCCAGCGGGGGTTTCACTTCATCGAGCGCGGGCTGCCCGTGCAGGTGCCGCCCAACGCCTTCAAGGAGGTCAGGCTCACTTATCCCATCTTCTACTCCGACCGCGAGGACGGAGAAAAGGAGCTCCGCACCCTGCAGGAGACCTTCATCGCGAACCTTCACTTCATCTACGATCCGTTCAGTTGGGTGGCGCGCCGCGAAACCCGCTTCCGCGGTGGCTACCTGCCAGACTGCCTCGAGCACGTCCAGGCCCAGCGCGTCTATGTCGACGACCGCGCATGGTTCGATCCGGTGTTCGCCCGGTTTCTGTCGGATGTTATCACGATCAAGCTGCAGGGCATCGAAGAGATCCACTCCCTCCACCTGGTGCAGAAACGGCTGAGCGAGAGTCCACGGGCGCTTGGCCTGGGGCTCGATCTCCTCAATTGGAACCAGGGCGAGAAGCGCGCGGCCAGCGACAAGCCGGAGTCCGAGGTCCGAATCTCCCCGGCGAGCCCCGCCGGCTTCCGATACGTGATGATCGACGCGTATCAGCGGCTGGGGGAACCGTTCCTCGACGCGATCCGCCGCCGGCTCCTTGCGCAAAAGGAACAACGCCAGCGCGTCAACGGCCAGGCGCTGCTCACCGGGATTATCGCCGAACTCTCCGGCCTGACCTACGCCGACTTCGCCCGGCGTGCCAAGCTCACCCACGAGGCCCACCTGGCCCGACACCGCGCGAACCCGCCGGGCCCGACGCCAGCCGCGGCCGGCGATGCAGACCGCGACTGAGGGCGGCTCCTGCCGCCGCGCCGGCGAAGGGCAGTGTTGTCGGCGACGCCGATTTCCGCCTCGCTGGAACCTGCACCGCTCTCATGAAACCACGCACCCTCCCCGCCCTGCTCGCCCTCACCTGCGTCTCCGTGTTCCTCGCCGTCCCCGCTGCGACCGCGGCGGAGAAGAAGGGCAAGGCCGGTCCGGCCGCCGAGCTGCGCATCCCCCGGATCCCCGCCGCGCCGGTGCGGCCCGCCCAGCCCCGGACCGAGATCGAGGCCGGTCTGCGCTCCCACGACCGGGCGCTCTACGTCAAGGAAGGCTGGATACGCGACCCTTACATCATCCTCGGGCCCGACGACTATTACTACCTCACCGGCACGACGCCGAATGCCGGCGACCCGCGCGAGCAGTCCGATCCCTACAACGTCGGCCTTGGCGCCGAGTCGATCGTCGGGACGCAGGTGCGCGTCTGGCGGAGCCGCGACCTCGTCGCCTGGGAGTACCTGGGCACGCCGTTCACCCTGCAGGATAGCTGGCACCGGGAGCCCGGCGACCGCGTCTGGGCGCCGGAGCTCCATTGGACGGGCTCGCGCTGGGCCCTCGTGCACTGCCCCGGGCCGAAGGCCAACCTCGCCCTCACTGCCGGCGCTGCACTGGGCGGGCCGTGGTCGCACCCGCTCGGAGCCCGGCTCGGCACCAAACACGATCCGTCGCTCTATCGCGACGGCGCCACCTGGTGGCTGCTCTGGCAGAACACCCTGATCGCGCCCCTGCGGCCCGATTTTTCCGCGTTCGCCGCCGAGCCCGTGCGCATCGATCCCGCCGGCAGCCGCACCAACTCCCGCGGCGAGGTTAAGTCCGTCATCGGCCACGAGGGCGCGACGATGATCAAGGTCGGCCCGAAGTACGTCCACCTCGGCACCGCCTGGTCGACCGACCTCCCGCGCAAGGGCTCGTACAACCTTTATTACTGCGTGTCCGACCGGATCACCGGCCCGTACGGCCCGCGGAAATTCGCCGGACGCTTCCTCGGCCACGGCACGCCGTTCCAGACCCGTGACGGCAGGTGGTGGTGCACCGCCTTTTTCAACGGCAACGTCCCGCCGCTCCCCCGCGCCGGCATTGAGACGCGCGACCTCGCGGCCGAGGCGCAGACCATCAACCCGCGCGGGACCACGATCGTCCCCCTCGAGGTCCGCCTGCTCCCCGACGGCGACGTCCTCATCCGTGCCAAGGATCCCGCCTACGGCACGCCGGGTCCGGACGAAGTGCAGAAGTTCTGAGTGGGCCGGCGACGGGGATTGCGTCGCCGCCCGGCGCGGCTCCACCTTATCGCCTCGCCCCATGAAGCTCCGCCCGTCCGCCCTTCTCCCGCTCCTCACCCTCCTCGCCGCGCCCGCCCTCGCCGCCGCGGCCACGCCGCCCCCCAACATCCTGTTCGCGATCGCCGACGATTGGGGTGTGCACGCCGGGGCCTACGGCACCCCGTGGGTGCGCACGCCGCACTTCGATCGCGTCGCCCGCGACGGCATCCTGTTCAAGAACGCCTTCACGCCAAACGCCAAGTGCGCGCCGTCGCGCGCCTGCATCCTCACCGGCCGCAACTCCTGGCAACTCAAGGAGGCGGCCAACCACATCTGCTACTTCCCCGCCGAATTCAAGGGCTGGGGCGAAGCCCTCGCCGATCACGGCTGGTTCGTCGGTCATACTGTCAAGGGCTGGGGTCCCGGCGTCGCGAATGACGCCGCCGGCCGGCCGCGCCAGATGACGGGCCGCGCCTTCAACGCCCGCCGTTCCCCTCCCCCCGCCTCCGGCATCGGACCCGCGGACTACGCCGGCAATTTCGATGACTTCCTCGCCGCCGCCCCCGCCGGAAAACCCTGGGCGTTCTGGTATGGCGCGATCGAGCCCCACCGGGGCTACGAGTTCGGCTCGGGGGTGAAGAAGGGGGGCAAACGGCTGACCGACATCGACCGCGTGCCCGCGTTCTGGCCCGACCACGAGACGGTGCGGCACGATATGCTCGACTACGCCTACGAGGTGGAACACTTCGACGCGCATCTCGGCCGCATGCTCGCCACCCTCGAGCGCCGCGGCCTGCTCGAAAACACCCTCGTGGTCGTCACCTCGGATCACGGCATGCCCTTTCCGCGCGGCAAGGGCAGCACGTATCAATACTCCAACCACGTCCCGTTCGCCGCGATGTGGCCGCGCGGCATCGCCGGGCGCGGGCGCGTGGTCGAGGATTACATCAGTTTCATCGACCTCGCCCCCACCTTCCTCGAGGTCGCCGGCCTGCCGTGGGCGCGCTCCGGCATGGCGCCCGCGGCGGGCCGCAGCCTCACCGACATCTTCCGCGTGGACCGCTCCGGGCGGGTCGTGCCCGCGCGGGACTTCGTGCTGGTCGGCATGGAGCGCCACGACATTGGCCGGCCCCACGATGCCGGCTATCCCACCCGCGGGTTGGTGAAGGGCGGCTTCCTCTACCTCGAGAACTTCGAGCCCTCGCGCTGGCCCGCCTGCAATCCGGAAACCGGCTACCTCAACGTCGACGCCGGCCCGACCAAGACGCTGATCCTCGACACCCGCCGGAAGAACGGCACGGACCCGCACTGGACGCTCTGTTTCGGCAGACGCCCCGCGGTGGAGCTTTACGACCTGCGCACCGACGCCGATTGTGTGCAGAACCTGGCGGCGCAACCGGCCACCGCGGCACGCCGGGCCGCCCTGCAGGCCGAACTCCACGCCCGGCTCAAGGCGGAGGGCGATCCGCGCATGTTTGGCCAGGGTGAGGTCTTCGATCGCTACGTGCACGCCAACCCCGCGCATGCCAATTTCTACGAACGCTTCATGAAGGGCGAGCGGCCGAAGACCGGCTGGGTGAACCCGACTGACTACGAACCGGCGCCGCTCGACTGAGCACCCGCCCTCGCGCATGCCCGCCGCCGCCCCTGCCGCTGCGCCGCCGCGCGACGCCTTCGACTCCCGCCGCCGGCGCGTGGGTTTCGTGCTCGCGCCGCTCGTGTTCGCGGCCCTCTGGATGCTGCCACTCGACGGCCTTTCCGGGAGCGCCCAGCGACTGCTGGCGGTGTTCGGCCTGGTCGTCGTGTTGTGGCTCACCGAGTCGATTCCCCTCGCCGTCACCGCCCTCCTGGGACCGACGCTGTGCGTGGTGCTCGGGGTCGCGGGGGATCGCGAGATGTTCAAGTCCTTCGGGCATCCGATCCTCTTTCTCTTCATGGGCAGCTTCCTCCTCGCCGAGGCGATGCTGCACCACGGGCTGAACCGGCGGATCGCGTTTCTCATCCTCGGGCTCGGCTGGATCGGCGAAAGCCCGACCCGCGTGCTCTGGGCCTTCGCCGGCATCGCGGGATTCCTGTCGATGTGGGTCTCCAACACCACCGCCGCCGCGATGATGCTGCCCATTGGCATCGCCATTCTCACGGAGATGGCCCGGCGCCAGTCCGAACGCACCGGGCGCACCGTGCACTTCAGCGAACTGCCCTACGGCACCGGCCTGATGCTCGCCGCCGCGTTCGCCGCCTCGATCGGCGGCATGGCCACCCCGGTCGGCACTCCCGCCAATCTGATCGCGCTCGGACTGCTGGAGAAGGGCATCGGACTCAAGTTCACCTTCTTCCAGTGGATGGCCTTCGGCGTGCCGCTCATGCTGGTGATGATCGCCTTTCTCGGCTGGCATCTCAACCGCACCTGCCGCGCCGATCCCGGTTTCTTCGCCGGCAGCACCGACTGGATCCGCGCCGAACGCGCCAACCTCGGCCCACTCTCCCGCGGGGAGCGCAACGTCCTCCTCGCCTTCGGCCTGACCGTCACTCTCTGGCTCCTGCCCGGCGCGGTCGCCCTCGTGACCGGCGTCGAGGCCCCTTTTTACCGGTGGCTTGAACGCCACCTGCCCGAGGCCGCCGCCGCGCTCCTCGGGGCCGTCCTCCTCTTTGTGCTGCCGACCAACCTGCGACGCGGCGAGTTCACCCTCGGCTGGGAGCAGGCGCGCCGGATCGACTGGGGCACGATTCTCCTGTTCGGCGGCGGACTTGCCCTCGGCGAGGCGATGTTCGCCACCGGTCTCGCCCGCTGGATGGGCGAAGGCATCGCCGGCATCTTCGGCGCCCACTCGACCCTCGGGCTCACCGTACTGTTCGCCGTGATCGCCATCGCGCTCACCGAGACGGTCTCGAACACCGCCACCGCCAACATGATCATTCCCGTGGCCATTGCCGTGGCGCAGGGCGCCGGCGCCAATCCGGTGCCGCCCGCCCTCGCCGCCTGCCTCGGGGCCTCGCTGGCCTTCATGCTGCCCGTGTCGACGCCGCCCAATGCGATCGTCTTCGGCACCGGTTGCGTGCCGCTCACCCGGATGGCCCGCCACGGGATCATCCTCGACCTGTTCGGACTGGGCGCGATCGTGCTGACCGTCGTCTGGCTCGTGCCACTGGTCGCAGGCTGACCGCGTTCAGTCCCGCACCTCGGCCACCACCTGCACCTCGACGGTCGAGCCGCGGGGCAGCCCGTTCACCGCCACCGCCGCGCGGGCGTGTTTGCCCGCCTCGCCGAAAACCCGCACCAACAGATCGCTGGCTCCATTGATCACCGCGGGGCTGTCCGCAAAGCCGTCCACCGCGTTGACAAAGCCACTGACGAACACAATCCGCGTCACCTTCTCCAGCGAGCCGAGCGCCGCTTTGAGGTTGGCGAGCGTGTTCAGCGCGCAGATCCTGGCAGCCTGCTGCGCCGACTCGACGGTCTGTTCGCGCCCGACCTGACCCACGTGGGTTTGCTGGCCGTCAAAGACCGCGATCGTGCCGGCGCAGTAGAGCAGGTTGCCGGTGCGGACGGTGGGCACGTAGCTGCCGGCGGCGGCGGGCGGCTGAGGGAGGGCGAGACCGAGTTCGGCGAGGCGGGCTTCGGGAGACATGGCGATGGCGACGCTGATGATCCGCGGTCCGCCCCGGGGCAACGCCAATCACGGGTCCGCTGCGGACACGGACGGGAGGAAATCGACCGTCGCCACCTCCGCCGCCGCCACGGGCCGATCAATCACGGCGAGTTCGTGCAGCAGCCGCGCCAACGCCTCGATCCGCGCGAGCGAAAGCTGCCCCACGTCCTCCCCACGCGCCCGATCGCCAGGCACGAAGCGCCCCCTGATCAGTTCCGCGCGCGAAAACGCCAGCAGTTCCGGGGTCATCTGCGGGTTGCGCCGGAGAATCAGTTCGTGGGCGGGGCCCGGATCGCCTGCCAGATAATCGCGCCACCCCCGAATCGAACCCCCGACGAATCCGCGCACGACCTCGGGCGAGCGCCGCAGGAGCTCTCTTCGCGCCACCACCCCGTGGTAGCAGTCGTAACCCGCCTCGGCCAACGACAGCGTGCGAACCGGGCGCCCGCGCTGCGCCGCGAAGAAGGGTTCATTGGTCACCATGCACTGCTGGATCGCGGTGGGATCGGCCAGAAACTCGCCCAAGCCGTAGGTGTTCTGGCGTTTCTCGAAAGTGATGCCGTAGCGCCGCTCGAGAAACGGCATCCACGCCATGCCGACGTTGCCGATCACCACCCGTCCGGCGAGATCGGGAATCCCCCGCACCGGGCTCCCGGCATGCACCATCAGCGCGAGCGGATCGTGCTGCAGCGTCGCCATCACCAGCACCAGCGGCAGGCCGCGGCTGGCCGCCACCAGCACGTCGTCCGCCCGTTGCATCCCGAAATCGGCGTCGCCGCGCGCCACTTTCAACTTGATGCCCGCACCCGGCCCGCCGGGCCAAAGCTCCACCTCGAGCCCGGCCTCCGCATAAAACCCCCGCGCCAGCGCCTGGTAGAACCCACCGTGCTCGGCCTGCGGAAACCAGTCGGTCTGTAACACCACCCGGCGGCGCTCCACCTTCCCCGGCGCGACGTCGGCGGATCGCTCCGGGCGTGAACAACCGGCCGCAAGGAACACGACCAGCATCGCGGGCAGGACTGACCGGAGAAAAACCATGAAACCGCCGATCCAACGGCCGGAGCGGGTGCCACGGCGAGCCCCATCTGCGGAGGGTTGCCTCGCCCGCCAAATGCCTGACGCTGGCGCCATGACGATTCGCGACTGGCAGGCGCTGGCGCCCGAGGAGGCCGCCCGGGAAATCCACCGACGGGTGCGCGAACACCTGCGTCCCGACCAGCCGCGCGCCGTGCTGGCGTGGCTGCCGCCGGAACCGGACCTCGCCGCGCGCTTCGCCGCCGCCCCGCGCTCCGGTCCGCTCGGCGGCGTGCCGTTCTTCGCCAAGGATCTGTTCGATTTCGCCGGCACCCCGACCCGGGCCGGTTCAACCTTTCTGCCCGAGGTCCGGCCAACGGGCGCCACCCATGGCGCGCTGGCACAAGCCCTGGCGGCCGCGGGAGCCGTGCTCGCCGGGAAGACCCACCTCCACGAGTTCGCCTACGGCATCACCGGGGAAAATCCGCATTACGGCGATTGCGAACACCCGCGGTTCCCGGGGCGCACCACCGGCGGTTCCAGCAGCGGGTCCGCCGCCGCCGTGGCCGCGGGAGTCGTGCCCCTCGCCTTCGGCACCGACACCGGCGGCTCGGTGCGGGTGCCCGCGGCGTTTTGCGGACTCCACGGCCTGCGCCTGACGCCGCACCACCCGTGGATCGTCGATGCCGTGCCGCTCGCGCCCACCTTCGACACCGCCGGCTGGTTCACCGCCACCGCTGGCGATCTGCGCCTCACGATCACCGCGCTGCTGGGCGGATCGGGCCCGGCCGGCGCCGACCCGCGAGGACATTTTCTCGAACTGCCCGGTCTCGACCCCGAGGTCGCATCGGAGTTTCGCACCGCCTCCGCCCGGCTCGCCGCGCCCGCCGACTCCGCCACCACCGCCGAATTGCGGGCGGCCTTTGCCCCGGCAACCGACGCTTATCACACGATCGTCGCCCGTGAGGCCTGGGACTGGCACCGAGGCTGGGCGGAGCGCTACCGGGAACGCTACGACCCGCAGGTCTGGCAGCGACTGAATCGCGCCCACACCCTCACCCACGCCCAGATCGACGCCGCCGCGCACACCCTCGCGGCCGTGCGCCAGACCTGGGCCGCGTATTTCCGCGCCTTCGACTTTCTGATCCTCCCGGCGACCCCGGCCGCCGCGCCGACCAAAGCCGGCTGCACGCCGGAGCTGCGCCAACGCCTCATCACGCTGACTGCGCCTGCCAGTCTCGGCGGCCTGCCGGTGCTCACGCTTCCGGTGCCGCTCCCCGGCGGACTCACGACCGGCCTGCAGATTGTCGTGCCCGACGCGCAGAGCTCCGTCCTGCCGTGGGCGCTCGATCGGTTTCAGTGAGGCTGTTCCGAAGTTTTCATCACCAAGCGCCCGGGGGTAGGAGCGGGTTCAGCCCGCGAAAGTGCAGGACGTACTCCCGTCATCGCGATGTGAAGCTGCTCCTGCCCACCGTTAACGAGGGATCGGCGCACATCCCGTTCCGCGTCTTCGCGCCCACCTCCCGCACCGTGGGAGCAGGTCTCCGGCCGGCAGGCGGTTCCTGCGCCTGCCGGCGACGACCGCGCAACCTGTTCCGGGAAGTTGACGCCCGCATCGGCCGATGCATTGGTACGGCTTTACCAGTCCGTTTCCCTTCAACTCAACCAACCGTACCCAATCATGGCCTACACGCTCCCGCCGCTGCCCTACGCGCCCACCGCCCTCGAGCCGCACATCGATGCGCGCACGATGGAGATTCATCACGGCAAGCACCACAACGCCTACGTCACCAACGCCAACAACCTCCTGAAGGATCATCCGGCACTGGCCGCCCTCGACGTCAATGCGCTCATCGCCGATCTCTCGCAGGTGCCCGAAGCCATCCGGGCCGGCGTGCGCAACAATGCCGGCGGCCACAGCAACCACGCGTTTTTCTGGACCATCATGGGCGCCGGCAAGGGCGGCGCCCCGAAGGGCACGCTCGCCGCGGCCATCACCGCCACCTGGGGTGACTTCGACAAGTTCAAGGCCGCCTTCGCGCAGGCCGCCGCCACCCGCTTTGGCTCCGGCTGGGCCTGGCTCTACGTCGGCACCGACCGGAAACTCGCGATCGGCTCCACCGCGAATCAGGACAGCCCGCTCATGGGCAAGGCCGTCGCCGGCATCGAGGGCAAACCGGTGATCGGCCTCGATGTCTGGGAACACGCGTATTACCTCAACTACCAGAACCGCCGCCCCGATTACGTCACCGCCTGGTGGAACGTGGTCGACTGGGACGCCGCCGAGAAAAATTACCAAGCCGCCCTCGCCTGAGCCCGCGCCACGCCGCAGCAACCGGCAAATTCATTCCCCGAGCCGCACCCTCCCCGGTGCGGCTTTTTTCGTCGCGGCCGCGCCGTCACCCGACCGGTCGGGGCGATGAAGTCGCGGCCTGCCTCTCGCCCGGGGCGACGCCTGCTGATTGCGCTCGGTCGGCGGGTCTGCCTCCGGTCGCACGCCTTCCAGGCCGGCATGAATTTTTCTGCTCTCATCCGACAAAAGCCGTTGTCTGACGTGCGTTCGCGGACGATAATCCGGCCATGACCGCCACCCCTGCTTCCTCCCCCTCCGGCCGTGGCACGGCCGTTACCCTCATCGTTGGTTTGATCGCCGCCGCCGCTGTCGTCGCCGCGCTTGTCCTTTGGAACCGCGCCGGTGAAGCCCGGGCGGCCGCCGCAAAATCCGAAACGGAACTCACCCAGGCACGCACGGAAGCTGCCGGGTTGAAGCAGCAGCTCGATGCCGCCCGCAAGGAATCCGCCGACACCCGAACCCAGCTCGGCGAGGCGCAAGCGGGGCTCACCCGTATCCAAGGCGAAGTGACCGCGGCCAACGCGCTTGCCAGCCGTCTGCGGGAGCAGCTTGCGCAGGCCAACACCGCCGCGGAGCGCGCCCGCGCGAAATCCGAGGAGGAGGCCGCGGGAGCCGCGAAGCTGCGGAGCCAGGTGCAGCAACTGCAGGCGCAGCAGAAGACGCAGGCCGCCGAGAGCCGCAAACTCTCCGCGCGCATCAAGGAGATGGAAACCGCCAGCGCGCGCTCGGCGCGCTGGCAGCAGGAACTCGCCGCCGCGAAAGTCCAGGTCACCGAGCTGCAATCCAAGCTCGATGCGGCCCAGGCCCAGATAGCCGCCCTGCAACCCAAACGCCGCCCGAATCCCTGGGGCCACGTCCTGTTGCTCGACTGGTTCCCCCAGGAACCGTAAGCCGACACCGGCCGCCGCGAGGCCGGCTGCAGCCCGCTCCGCTCCGGGGCGCCTCCGCCGGCGCGGCCAGCCACCGCCAACTGAGGTTCGAACTTTCCGGCGCACCGTGGCGACGGGCGGACCTCACCGCCGGCCGGACGGCCGTCGCGATCGGCGGCGAAGCCTCCCGCCAGCCCGCCTCAGGGCGTCCAGACGTTGGCCTGCAGCGCGGCGGAGTCGATCGTCCCCAGGCGGGTGCTGGCACCCGTCTCCGTGTCGAGGATGCAGAGCGCGCTCGTGGTGCGGTCGCGCGCGGTGTAAACAAGGTGGCGGCCGTCCGCCAGCCAGCAGGGCTCCACGCCATCGAAGCTGGCCTTGGACGCCACCCGGCCGGTCCCGGCGGCCATGTCGTATACGCCGATTTGATACTGGCGCCCGACCCGGACCGTGCAGGCGATCCGGCTGCGCACGGTGCGACTCCAGTCCGGCTCCGCGGCGTAGGTGCCGAGGCCGAGCGACAGCCGCCGGGGGACGCCGCCCGCGGCCGCCATGAGGTAGAGCTGCGGCCCGGGCTCCATGGCGAACACGATCTGACTCCCGTCCGGCGACCAGCACGGCGAGGACTTCACCGCCTCCGAACGCGTCTTGCGCGACGGGCTGCGCCCCTGGGCGTTGGTCACATAAATCTCGGGCGAACCCTCGCCGGTCATGACGACGGCCACCTGCTGGCCACTGGGGCTGAAACGCGCCCCGCTGTTGGTGCCCCGGAAGCTGATCAATGTCTCCCGCGCCCCGGTGGTGACATTGGACACGAACACATCAGGCGCGTTGGAGCGGAAGTAGCTCGTGTAGATGACACGGGTGCCATCGGGCGACCAGCGGGGCGACAGCACGTGCGCGCCGTCGCGCGTGAGCTGCCTCGCCTCGCCGAGGAAAAGGTCGGAAACGTAGACTTCGCTGCGCCCGGTGCGTTTCGAAACAAAGGCCAGACGGGCGGTGAAGTACCCCTGCAGCCCGAGACCGTTGGTTTTCACCACCGCGACGTCCGCCGCGCGCAGGAGCGCCTGCCGGAGCGTGGCGCCAGCCGCGATCTCGGAATGCACCGGTGTGCCGGCGGCGCCGCGGGCGATCTCGACGCGCACCTGGCTCGCCGCCACCGCAGTAAACTTGAAATCATAGGCCTGCCCGCTGGCCACGAGCCGGTAACGGCCGTGGCTGCGAAAGGCGGTCTGGGCCAGCGCCTGCAGGTCCGGCGTGCCGGCCGAAACCCGCACGGCGATGGCGGCATTGCTCACGTCCACCCGCACCTCGCCGATATTGCGCGCCGCCCGCGCAGACGCAGGTGCCGCCACCGCGGCGAGACCGGAGACGAGGAAGGTACGACGGGAAATGGCCATGGGAGAAAGGGCGCGGCGCGCTCCCGGCGCCGGCGCGGGGCATTTCTATTTGCGCCGCACCGGGTCATCACAACTCTTATTTCCTCAATTCCCACACCACGTGACCTCCGACCAAATCAAAGAGTGCCTCAAGCAAGTGAAGTATCCCGGCTTCAGCCGGGACATCGTGTCCTTCGGGCTCGTGCGCTCCGCCGGTTTTTTTGAGGGCACCGTGAAGGTCTCGCTCGCCCTTACCACCAGCGATCCCAGGACGCCGCTCCAGATCAAATCCGAGGTGGAGCAGGCACTGCGCGGCCAGCCCGGCGTGAAGGACATCCTGGTCGAAATCGCGGTGGCCCCGGCGCGGGGCGCCAGCGGCGGCACGACCTCGCCGGCCGGCGGCAATCTGCCCGGCTCCGAGGGAGCCCCGAAGACGATCCGCCACTCCGTGGCGATCGCGTCGGGCAAGGGCGGCGTCGGCAAGAGCACGTTTGCCGTCAACCTCGCCTGTGCCCTCGCCCAATTGCTGCGCGCCGAAGGCCGGCCCGGCCGGGTGGGTCTGATGGATTGCGACATCTACGGGCCGAGCGTGCCCTTGATGATGGGGCTGAGCGGGCGACCCGAGGTCGAGGGTGACGGGACGGAGGCGATGCTCGTGCCGATGGAGGCGCACGGCGTCAAGGTGATGAGCATGGGCTTTCTGGTCGACGACAACACCCCGGTCATCTGGCGCGGGCCAATGATCATGAAGACCGTGCAGCAGTTCGTGCAGAACGTGAAGTGGGGCGAACTCGATGTGCTCCTGATCGACCTGCCCCCGGGCACCGGCGACGCCCAGCTCTCGCTGGTGCAGACGCTCCCGCTGGACGGCGCCGTGTTGGTGACCACCCCGCAGGCCGCGGCGACCAATGTCGCGCGCAAGGGCGGCCTGATGTTTCAGAAGGTGAACGTCCCGGTCATCGGCGTCGCCGAAAACATGAGCTATTTCGTGGATCCGGCCGGTCAGCGGCACGCGCTGTTCGGCACGGGCGGCGGCATTGTGACGGCCGAGAAACTCGGCACCAGCCTGCTGGGGCAGGTTCCGCTGATCCCGGAAATCCGCGCCGGAGGGGACGCGGGCACGCCCATCGTGGTTGCCGCTCCGGAGAGCCCGGCCGCCACAGTCTTCCGCGAAATCGCCCGGACGCTGCGCCATCGTCTGTCCCAGCCAGCCTAAGCTTGCTGGATTAAATTGTTGCCGGCGGGCGCTGCACTTCCCGTTTGCGCCCCGACTCGCGGCCGCCGACGCTCCGGGCATGCACGCACCGACGAATATCCAGCTCATCGGGGACGAGGTGGCCATCGCCTGGCAGGATGGCGCCGAGACCTACGTCACCTGCGAGCGGCTCCGGGCCGCCTCGCCCAGCGCGGCCAACATGGGTGAACGCGACATCCTGGGCAATCAGTACGGCGGCGATGGCCCCAAGCGGTTTCCGGGCGTGACCGTGGTCGGCTGGGAAAAAGTGGGCAATTACGCCATCCGCTTCGATTTCAGCGATGGGCACCGCACCGGCCTTTACGCCTACGACTACCTGCGGGGGCTGGGTGCTTCGCCGGGGCAGTGACCCGGGTACGCCCCACCCCGCCGCGGGGCTCGCGCCGCGGTGCGTCGCTCCGCCGATCTGATTTCCTGCCGCCGGGCCGCGCTGCCCCGCCCCACCTTTGGGTTGCCTCGCGACGCTGTTCTCCGCAAAGACGCCCGCGACATGAGCACGTACGTCTTCCCCCCCCGCACGACCACCTCCGAGATCGAACTGGGATCCACCCTCCAGCCGAAATTCGGCCCCGATGGTCTGATCCCCTGCATCACCCAGGACGTGCATTCGGGCGAGGTATTGATGTTCGCCTTCATGAACGCCGAGTCGCTGACGCACACGCTGAAGACGCGGAAGGCCACCTACTGGAGCCGCTCGCGCCAGAAGCTCTGGGTGAAGGGTGAGGAGTCCGGCAACATCCAGCACGTGCACGAACTGCGGACCGACTGCGATCAGGATGTGCTCCTGCTCAAGGTCGAGCAGCGCGGGGCCGCCAACGCGAGCTGCCACAACGGCTACAAGTCGTGTTTCTACCGCCGGCTGGCCGACCTCGACGCCTCTGCGGCGGGCGATTACCACCTGGCTTTCACCGCGGAGCGCCTGTTCGACCCGGCCACCGTCTACAAGCAGAAGTAGTCGCACCGCCCGAACCTAGGCGTGGCCGCCGCGGGCCAGACCGCGCTGGCTGGCGCGGGCAAAGTCGAGCATGCGCTGGAACTCCACGCTCCCGGCCTGCGGGTGGGCGGCGAGTTTCTCCAGCGCCTGGGTGCGGTTCAGTCCCTCGCGGTAGAGCACGCGGTAGATCTGCTTCACGCGGTCGAACTGCTCGGCGGTGAACCCGTTGCGCTCGAGGCCGACCCGGTTGATGGCGCGCACCTCGGCGGGCGTGCCATCCGCGATGCAGTAGGGTGGGAGATCGTGCACCAGCTTGGCCGTCGCCGCCACCATCGCATACGCACCGATGCGGCAGAACTGGTGGATGCCGCCGTAACCGCCGATGACGACATGGTCGTCCACGAGGACATGGCCCGCGAGCACGGCCCCGTTGCTCATCACGATGTGGTTGCCGAGCACACAGTCGTGCGCGACGTGGCAGGCCGCCAGCAGCACATTGTCGGAGCCGAGCCGGGTGCAGTCCCCGTCGAAGGTGGCGCAGTGAATCGTGACGTATTCGCGAAACACGTTGCGATCGCCAATCCGCAGCCCGGGATTGCCGCCCCGGTACTTCAAGTCCTGCGTCTTTCCTCCGATGCAGGCGTAGGGGAAAACCTCGCACGCGAGGCCCAGCACGGTGTCGCCTTCGACCGACGCGTGGTGGTGCAGGCGGGTGCGCTCCCCCAGCACGACCTGTGGACCGACAAACGCGTAGGCGCCAATCTCAACCCCGGCGCCAAGTTGCGCCCCGGGCTCGACTACCGCCGTGGGGTGAATCATCGCCGCCATCGTCACTCTTCGCCTTCGTCGATGACTGCGAACATCAGCTCGGCCGAGGACACCACCTGCCCGCCCACGGTGCAGTTGCACTCCGCCGCGGCTAGCTTCTCGCCCCGCGCCTTGGTGATCTTGGCGTTGATCACGAGTTGGTCCCCCGGGCGCACGGGCCGGCGGAACTTCACCTTGTCCGCACTCATGAAAAACGCCGTCTTTCCGCTGTTGCCCGTGCGACGGAGCATGACGATGCCGGCCGCCTGGGCCATCGCCTCGAGCTGGAGCACGCCGGGCATCACCGGGTTCGAGGGGAAATGCCCCAGGAAGTAGGGCTCGTTGATGGTGACGTTCTTGATCGCAACCAGTTCGTCGTTGCCGATGAATTCAATCACCCGATCGATCATCACGAACGGGTACCGGTGCGGGATGGTGTCGAGGATTCTCCGGATATCGAGCGAAGTCTCGGTCGGCAGCACCGCGGAGGGGCGCGGCTTCTTCTTCGGACCCTTTCGGCGTTCCTCCAGCCGGGCAAGCAGGAGCCGGGTGAGTTCCGCATTGATCGCGTGCCCGGGGCGGGTGGCCACCAAGTGGGCCTTCAACGGCAGCCCCAGGAGCATGATGTCGCCCACCAGATCCAGAATCTTGTGCCGGACGAACTCGTCGGCGAATCGCAACGGCTCCTTCGAGATGATCTTGTCGCCGCGAATGACAACCGCGCAGTCGAGGGAGCCGCCCTTGATCTTGCCCAGTTTCAGCAGTTCCTCGATGTCCTCGTAGACCGTGAAGGTCCGCGCCGCGGCCACCTGCGTCATATAGACGTCCGGATCGATCGCGAGGGACAGGTGCTGGGTGTGAATGCCGCGGTCGTCCGCCGAAGTGCAGGAAATCTTCAATTGCTCGCAGGGCAACGCGATGATCGATGAATCGCCCCGCGTCACAGAGACGGGCGCGTCGAGCTCGAAATACTCGCGGTCCGCGTCCTGCTCCATCGGTTCGCCCTGCAGGATCAAGTTGACGAAGGGCCGCGCGGAGCCGTCGAGAATCGGCGGCTCGGAGGCGTTCATCTCGACGAGGACGTTGTCGATGCCGCACCCGTGAAGCGCACTCAGCACGTGCTCGACCGTGTGAATCTTGGCATGACCGGACTGGATGGTCGTGGCGCGCACAAGATCCGTCACGAGGTCCACCCGCGGCTTGATCTCGGGAGTCCCGTTCAGATCGATGCGCCGGAAGACGATCCCGGCTCCAACCGGCGCCGGTTTCAAGGTCAGGGTCACGTTCTCGCCCGTGTGGAGCGCGTTGCCCTGGATCGAGACTTCCCGGGCGAGAGTGCGTTGCTTCATAAGCGGAACCACAAGCTTCGGGAAACGCCCCACCCCAGCGCAAGCGCGGAGATGGCCGGCCCACCCTCCCCCTGCGGCAGCGTCCAAGTCGGACTCGCTCCTCGGGATCTTGCCCTCACCGCTTCCTCATTATCGTTTTCCCCGGCGCCCACACACCTGACGCACGAGTGGGATCGAGAGGAGAGAGCAAGCGCGGTCCGTTGCACTCGACACCGCTCCTCGCGAATCCCGGCTCGTCCATGGGCCTTGACATGCCGGAAACCGCCAGCCCACTCTCAACCTTTTCCCTCGTTTCAAACCGCGTCCCTCGAACCGTATCCGCCATGCCTGCCGCCAACGACATTCGCAAAGGTCAAGTCATCAAATTCAACGGCGAGCCTCATCTCGTCATGGAGACCCAGCATCGCACTCCGGGAAACCTGCGGGCCTTCGTGCAGATCAAGATGCGCAACCTTCGCTACGGCAAGGCACTCGACCAGCGCTTCGCTTCCACCGACACCATCGAAGTGCTGCCGACCGATCGCAAGACGCTCGAATTCAGCTACGCCGATCGCGACACATACGCGTTCATGGACAACGATACGTTCGAACAGATCGAATTGACGGAAAACCAGCTCGGCGACGTGAGAAACTACCTGGCCCCAGGCGGCAAAGTGGACGTGCTTTTTGTCGACGAGCGTCCGCTCTCGGTCGATCTGCCGGCCTCCGTGGCGTTGAAAGTAGTCGAGTCCGCCGATGGCGTGAAGGGCGACACCGCCAGTAATGTGCAGAAGCCCGCCAAGCTCGAAACCGGACTGGTGGTGCAGGTGCCGCTTTTCATCAAGGAGGGTGAAGTGATCCGCATCAGCACGACCGACGGCTCCTATCTCGGTCGCGTGTGAGTCGGACGCCGGCCTCCGCAGGGCCGGCGGCAGGCGGAATTGGCTCGTGGGTTCACCGGCTGCCGCGATTTCCAGTCGCGCGAGCCCCGGAGCTCAACGCCTCCCGAATCCTCCCAGACCTTACCCTTCCGCCGGAAAGCTCTTGTCCGGGTGGCTGGCGCACCGCCACACCGGCGGATGCTCGCGGCTCAGCGACATCTTGGCTTCACACACCGGACAGGACGGAATCGTGGCGTCGGCCGCAGTCGTGATCTGCATGATCTCCGCCCGCACTGACTCCGGCAGAGCGTTGAGCTTTTCGACCAGCGCTTCGCCTGACATCAGCGTGAGTTGCCGGCGTTCGGCCAGTTCGCGGGCGGCGCTGCTGAAACGTCCGGTGGCAACGACATAACCCCGGCGGATCTTCTCCGACTCGAGCACCGCCAGCAGCTCCTCCAGCAACGGTGGCTCGACGGCCCCACGGACTTGCGAAACGCACCGCACACAGGCAAACGGCTGCGCCTCACCCTTCCACGAGATCTTGATATGCACCGGGCTCTGCGGCCCCGCGCGCGTGCGAAGCGCCACCACTCCGGTCTTGGAGTAGTAGGCCTCCACCAAATCCTGAAAACACTTCCATTCGATCTTCGACAGAAGCTCGACCGTGAACGCCGCTCGCTCGCGCGCCCCCCCCAATCCGCCCAGCGCCGCCGGGGCTGCGTCGCGCGCGGCGGGAACCGCCTTTCCGGCCTCGCGTCCCCGTCTCCTCCAGAGGAAAAAACCGGCTCCGCCCGCCAGCACCGCGACCGCAATCACCCCGCTCATCCAGGGAAAAGACTCCTCCTCGGCCGCCGCTTGGGCGCGGTCAAGGCGCTCGCGGAGCAGTCGCGCGGTCTCTGTCTTCTGCGGGGCCGGGGTTGCCGCTGTCTTTTCCGGCGCCTTCGGTGGCGCCGCCGACGGAACCACCCGGTCCGACGAACCGGCCATCGGGCGCGGGTCGGACCCAGTCGCCGACGCGGCGGAGGCACGATCGGCCGGCAGCGCCGGGGTGCCGACGCGGGACGGAGGAACGGCCGAAGCAATCGCCGGCGGCGCGACCGGCTCGGCCCGTGGGGGCTCCGCTTTCAAAACTGGTTCGGAGGAGCGCACGGGAGAAGGACCGGCCGGTGGCGAAGCGGGAGGTCGCGGTGTCTGCGGGCGGGCCTCGGACGCGGTCGGCGACGCGGCAGGCATGGGTGGCGAAGCCGGTGTGCCGAGGACGGACTCCCGTGCCGACGGAGGGCGGACCAGCTTGATTTCGATTCGACCCTCAGGTTCTGGCGCCGGCGCGCCCTCCACGCGCGTCTGGGTCGCGCTGGCGGGAGGAACGGCGGCACCAGCCTCAATGGCGGATGCGGTGGGCGCCGGCGCGGCAGCCCCCCCCGCCGCTGGCGAGCCGACGCTCGGGGGCAGGGCCGGGGCGCTGGGGGCTGGAGTAGGCTTGATCGGCTCGGAGACGGGAGGCGCCGCCGGCGTTGCCGGCGGCGGGGCGGAAACGGAAGTGCGCCGCACCGGCTCCGTTGCCAGGTGTTCCACCTCCACCACCACGCCGTCACGCAGAATGATGCGTTCCCGTGGATAAAGCAGCACCAGACGGTTCCCCGCCTGCAACTGGCTGCGTGGCTCACCCAGCCGTCGGACGATCTGTTCGTGAGTGGAGCCGACCAGTTCGGGCGGTGGTTCGGCGGCCAGGAGAGCCGCGCAGCCAAACACCACCAGCACGCACCCGGTTCTCAGGCTGGAAGCAATTGGGGACGGCATCGTTCTTGCCGCAATCCCCTACGTTCCTCCCGCAACCACAGCAATTCCGAACTTGGGGGGTGAATCGCCCAGCCGGCTACACCACGCGCGCCCACAGCACCTTCAGGTAGCGGCTCTCCAGGCAGTTTGAATAAACCGGGTGATCCGGCCCGGGACCGGTGCGGTCGAAGAACTGGAGGCGCCGATCCTGCCGGTGCGCGGCCTTGATCACGTGTGCCTCGAAGTCCTCGAGCGAGAGCAAGCCCGAACACGAGCAGGTAACGAAGAGTCCGCCGGGCTTCACCAGCGAGATCGCCAGCAGATTGAGGTCTTCGTACTTCTGCCGGCCCTCCCAATTTCCATGCTCGTCCCGGGTGAAGATGAACTTGGGGGGATCGAGGATCACGACATCCCATTTCTCGCCGTTGGTCTGCATCTGGCGCGCATACGCGAAGGCGTCGGCATGCACGAACTTCAGCCGCGCCTGATTCAGGTTGGCGTTGCGCCTGGCCTGCGCGATTGCGACCTCGTCGAGATCGACGCTGGTCACTTCGTCGGCGCCGCCGCCGACCTTCGCCTGGATCGAGAATCCGCCCGTGTAGCAGCAGAGATCCAGCACCCGCGCCCCGGTGGTGAACCGCGCGAGCGCACGGCGATTCTCGCGCTGGTCACAGAAGAAACCGGTCTTGTGGCCGCCGGCGAAGTCCACCTCGAACCGCACCCCATGCTCGCGGATCCGCACCCGCGCCGGCGCTGCCGCGTTGGTCTCCTTGAAGGTGGAGGGTTTGATGCCTTCGAGGCTGCCCAGATCATGGTCCACCTGCACCCGGGCAAACCGGGTGTCCGCGAGCTCGTGCAGCAGCGGCAGCCAGCGCGGCAGCCGTTGCGCGATGCCGAGGCTGTAGACTTCGCACAAGAGCGTGTCGCCGTAACGGTCGATCGTCAGCCCGCTGAGCCCGTCGCCATCCGAGTTGATCAACCGGTAGGCATCGGTCACTTCGTCCAGGCGGAACATCCGCCGCCGCAAGTCGACCGCGCGCCGCAGGGCGGTCTCGAAGTACGACTCGTCGACGGGTTGCGTGGCGTGCGCCACGACGCGCAAGGGAATCTTTGCCCGCGGATTGTACAGTCCGCCGCCGGCCAGCCGGCCCTGCTTGTCGAACACGTGCACGAAATCGCCCGGCCGCGCGTCGGGCGACACACCGCCGAGCAGCCGCGGGAAGATTGCCGGCTGGAACGTGAAATACTTGAGCTGCGCCCACGGTCGCGGCCAGGCGGAGCGGTCGACGCGCGCGGGGGCCGCGGGTTCGGGCGAGGCACTGGGTTTCGGTGGTTCCACGCCGGGCAGGCAGGCACAGCGCCCCGCCGGCCGCCACAAAAAAGGCCGGCCGCGCGAAGCAACCGACCCTGCTGCCACCGGGCGGACCGCCCGCCCGTTTACGCCACCCGCTCCACAATGAGCGGCGGAGGCGTCGGCCGCTTCGGCGCGAGGCGGTAGGCGTTCTTGAAGTACTCGAGTGCCTGCTCGAGTTTCGCCTCGTCGTTGTAGTGGATCATCATCAGCGGCTCGCCCTGCTTGACCTGCGTGCCGACCTTCTTGATCTCGGAGACGCCCACGGAGTGATCGATCCGACCGTGGTTCTCTTCCTTGCCGGCGCCGAGCAGGTGCACCCCGCGCGCAACCATCGCCGCGTTGATCGTGTGCACGTATCCCCGCTTCGGGGCCGGCAGCTTTCGGATATGCCGGGCCGGGGTGAACTTCTCCGGGTGATCGACGTAGGCGGTGTCGCCGCCTTGCGCCTTGACCAGCTCCTTCAGCTTCTCGAGCGCCGAGCCGTCCGTGAGATGCCGTTGCACCGTCTGCTTGGCCGAGAGGGTCGAGCCGGCGACCCCCGCGAGGCGGACGATCTCCATGCCCAGCTTGAGCACGAGTTCCTTCATGTCCTCCGGACCCTCGCCCTTCAGCAACTGGATTGCCTCCTTGACCTCAAGCGCGGTCCCCACGCTGTCGCCGAGCGGCTGGTTCATGTCGGTCACCAGGGCGACGCAGCGGCGCTTCATCGAGCGGCCGACACGCGTCATCGAGCGCGCGAGCTGTTTCGCCTGCTCCAGATCCTTGATGAACGATCCGTTGCCCCACTTCACGTCGATCACCAGGCCTTCGGATCCTTCGGCGAGCTTCTTCGACAAGACGCTCCCGGTGATGAGCGGCAGGCTTGGAATCGTGCCGGTCTCCTTGCGGAGTTCGTAGAACTTGGCATCCGCCGGCGCCAGATCCTCGGTCTGCGCCACGATGGCGCCGCCAATCCGCGCGAGCTGTGACGAAAAATGCTCGTTGCTGACGTGGCTCTTGAAGCCGGGGATCGCCGCAAGTTTTTCGAGTGTGTTGATCACATAATCGTGCTCCACGCCACACATCATCGGCACCACCACGCCGGACGCCATCGCCAGCGGCACCAGAACCAGCGAGGTCTTGTCCCCCACCCCACCGGTGGAATACTTGTCGATCTTCGGCTTCGCGATGTGGGACAGGTCGATGACCTCGCCCGAGAGCATCATCTCCTCGGTCAGATCCGCAGTCTCCTGGGCGGACATCCCGGAGAAATAGATCGCCATCGCCAAAGCGGCGAGCTGGTGCTGCGGCATTTCGCCGTCCAGCGTGCTGTCGATGATGTAGCGGATCTCCTCTTGGTTGAACTCGCCGCCATCCCGCTTCTTCTCAATGAGATAGTTGAAGGAAGGCTTGATGAACCGGCGCGTCGGAATGTTTCGTTTACTGGTCATGGGTGCGGTGGAAGGAGGGCCGGCAGGCCTGTGCCCGTCCGGGAGAAAAGTTTGCAAGGCAATGACATTGCCTGAAAAAGTCGAGCCTAAACCCCTGCCAGCGAAGTAACCAACTGGTGCACAAGCACCCGTCGCGGGCCCGGGCGGCCGCCCGTCGAGGATTGAACTTGCCTCCCGCGGCAACTCCGGGCGCTTTTTCCGTTTCCTGGCGGCGGAATCCCGATTTCGCCCTCCAAGAGCCTCACCCTGCGCAACCTCCGATGAACACCACCCCCCAGACTGCCCGTGCCCAACGCCTGTCGCTCCTGCGCCCGGCGTCGATCTTCGCCGCCGCCGCGATGCTCCTGGTCGTCGCCCTCCCGGCTGCCTCCGCCGCCTCCGCCACCGGCACCGTGACCGGAATCGTCACCAACCGCACCACCGGCAACGGCCTCGAAGGTGCCCGCGTCGAAATTCCTGCCCTCAACCTGAACACGCTCGTCGACAATACCGGCCGCTATGTGCTGACCGTGCCCCCCGGCACCCACCGCGTCGCCGTCAGCTACACCGGCCTCGACCCGCAGGACACCACCGTCACCGTCTCCGCCGGTGAGACGGCGGTGCGCGATTTCGTGCTGAGCAGCGCCGTCTTCGTGATGGATGCGTTCAAGGTCGCCAGCGAGAAAGCCGGCCTCTCCGCCGCGATGACGCAGCAGCGTCAGGCCGACAATCTCAAGAGCATCGCCTCAATGGATGCGCTCGTCGATCTGCCCAACATGAACGCCACCGAGCTCGCCATCCGGCTGCCGGGCGTGTCATTCGGCAACCCCGGCGACGAAGTCGTGGAGGTCATCAGCGTGCGTGGCATGGGCGCCGGCATGAGTTCCATCACCATCGACGGCGGCGGCATGTCGTCGTTTGGCATGCAGGATCGCACCACCCGTATGACCGCCTTCACCGGCGCGATGTTCGAGACCCTCGAAGTCGTCAAGGGCCAGACTCCCGATCGCTCCGTCGACTCCCTGGGTGGCAGCGTAAATTTCAAGACCCGCTCCCCGCTCTCCATGCGCGAGAAACGCCGTATCCAGGCCAACCTCACCGCGCGCATGGCGCCCTGGTTCACCGAGCAGGTGCCGCTCCGCGAGCAGCGCCGCACACATGCCCTGTTCAACCTCTCCTATCAGGAGAAGTTCTCCCTGTTCGGCAGCCCGGTGGAAAACCTCGCCGTGTCGGTCAACGCCTTCTACAGCGAGAACGCCTTCGGCTTCTTCAACACCGTACGCGATTACCAGCAGACCAACGTCCAGCCCGCCTATCTCTGGGACTACCGCACGATCGACAACTACAACAACCGGAAGCAGCAAAGCATCAACACCAAGTGGGACTTCCGTCTCAGCCGTAACTCGCTGCTGAAACTAAGCCTGATCTACAACGACGCCCCGGAGCCGATGCGCCGGCAGTACCTCATCCGCGCCTTCGCCGGCAACGCCACCACCAATCCCAACGCCACCACCACCGGCATCGTGCCCGGCGGCTGGACTGATCGCGTCACCACCGTCCGCGCCGTCACCCCCGCCGCCAACGCCACCTCTGCCACCACCGCCGCCGCCAACATCGACGTCCAGTCCACCCTCATCAACCGCGACCAGCGCCTTCGCCACATGGACATCGGCGGCGAGCACAAATGGGGCGTCTACGAGTTTGACTGGGCCGGCCTCTGGAGCCGCACCCGTTATCGCTTCCTCGGTTCCGAGGGCGTGCTCGTCAACCGCATCGGCAACATTCCCTACCGCGGCCCGAATGGCCGCTACAACAACGTCGCCGGCACCGCCGCCAGCCCCATCGACCTGATCCGCGGCCCCAATGGCGAGACCGGCGTCGGCTGGATCCTCGACCGCACTCAGTCCGACCTCTATCCACGCTTTATCTGGAACGGCGGCCTCGATTTCACCAACCCCGCCAACTACCGCCCGCGCGTCAACGACGGGCTCAGCACCCAATCGGGCAACCTCAACATCGACTTCATCCGCGAGGCGCGCGCCAACTTCCGCTACAAGCTCCCGTTCACCTCGTTCTCCGCCTTCCTGAAGACGGGCGCCTCCGTGCGCGACCACACCGTCGAGCTCGATCGCCGCAACCGCCGCTGGAACTACATCGGCACCTCCGCCCTGCCCCACGACCCCTCGATTCTGGTCTGGGACAAGGTCAAGACCGGCCGCAACATCCCGATCTGGGACGGCGCGCCGTTCATCCAGGAGGGGCAGCCCACCGATCCCTCACTCTGGGAGGAGGACATCTATTACCACCACAGCAACCGCCTCTCCGCCTCCAACAAGACCAACGAAGTCATCACCGGCTACTACCTCATGACCCAGGGCCGCGTCGGCCGCACGGGTTATCTCGGCGGTATCCGGCGCGAGACTACGGAGACGACCGCCATCGCCCGGGTCCGCTCCCGCGTGCTCAGCACCACCGCCCAACGCGCCGCCGACCCGATCGGCTGGGCCGAGCGCGACTACGCCCTGCCCTTCGAAAACGTCGGCAAGTACGGCCAGAACTTCCCCAGCCTCCACCTGTGGCGCGACCTCACGCCCAACGTGAAACTGCGCGGGGCCTGGACCACCAGCTTCGGCCGCCCCTCGCTGGCCAACGCGCTCCCCGCCCTCGCCATCAACGAAAACCTCCAGACCGTCACCATCGGCAACCCCGCCCTCCTGCCCCAACGCGCGCGCAACTGGGACTTCTCGATGGAGTTCTACTTCGAACCCGCCAGCAGCTTCACCGTCGGCTGGTTCCACAAGACCATCCAGGACTACATCCTCACCAACCAGGAGACCGGTGTCGTCGGCGAGGGCCTCGACAACGGCTTCGAGGGCGAATACAGCGGCTTTCGGATTCTGCGGAACATCAACGGTGGCACCGCCATCGCCCAGGGTTGGGAATTCGCCTACCAGCAGCAGTTCCGCTTCCTGCCCGGCCTGCTCCGCACGCTGCGGTTCGGCGCCAACCTCACGCTCATCAACTCCCACGGGGACTTCGGCGGCACCACCTACCTGAAGAATTCCCAGATCAACGGCTTCATCCCCCGCACCGGCAACATCCACCTCTCCTGGGATTACCGGAAGTTCGGCATTTCGATGAGCTACAATTACACCAGTGAGAGCATCCGCAACGCCTACAACCTCGCCCAGCCCTCCCGCAACCGCTACATGCTGCCGCGCGAACTCGTGAACCTCAACCTGCGCTACCAACTCCCGCGCAGCCTCACCCTCACCTTCGGCGTCAACAACCTCTTCAACGAACCGCAGCGCTATTACCGCGGCGTGCGCGACCAACTGGAGACCTTCCTCATCCAGGGCACCACCATCACCGGCGGCATCGAAGGACGCTTCTGAGCTTTTCCCTCCACCCACCATGAAACACCTCCTCCTCACCCTCCTTGCCGCGGGCGTCCTCGCCCTCGGCATCGCTCCCGCCGCCCAGGCCGCCGACGACAAGAAGGCCAAGAAGGCCGTCAATCCGGCGCCGAAGTCTGTCATCCACGTCGTCACCGTCTCCTGGAAGCCCGGCACCACGCCAGATCAGATCAAGGCCGCCCTCGACGGTGTCCGCAAGCTGCCCGCCGCCTTCCCCGGCATCACCCGCGTCTGGACCCGAACCATCAAAGCCCAGGGCGAACGTACCCACGCCATCGTCATGGAGTTCGCCAGCGAGAAGGCGCTGAAGGACTACGCCGACAGTCCCGCCCAGAAGGAATGGTACAAGGTCTACCTGCCCATCCGCGAACGCAGCACCACCTTCGACATCACCAACTGAACGCGCGCGCACCTGCGCCCTCCCTCCCCGAGGCGGCCCTTTCCGGCCGCCTTTTTTGTCCGCCGATCGGCGCGCCACTTCCGCCCGACCGGAATTCGTCGCGTCCTCCGCGACTTCATGCGACTCCGTCCCCCCCGCACGCCACCGGCTCCTGCCGGGGACCACTCCGCCGCCCACAGTCGTCTTTGGTGCTGACCTCCGGCCCGCCACCGCTTCGCTCTCCCACATGACCAGACTACTCGGCAAACGCGCGTTGATCACCGCCGGCGCCCAGGGCATCGGCCTCGCCATCAGCCGCCACCTCCTGCAGGCGGGATGCGACGTCTTCGTCCACTACCGCTCCAGCGCCGACGCCGCCCGCGCGCTCGCCGTCGAAGCGTCCGCCCTGGGTCGCCGCGCCGACTGCACCGCGGCCGACCTCACGGCAACGGAGGAGTGCGAACGCCTGGTCCACGAAGCAATCGCCTTCCTCGGCGGACTCGATCTCCTGATCAACAACGCCGGCTCCCTGATCGCGCGCCGCTCGTTCCTTGAGGCCGACGATGCCTTCTGGGCCGAAACGATGTCGCTCAACCTGGGCAGCCTGCGGCGCGTCACCCGCGCCGCGGTTCCGCACCTCGCGGCCGCCGCCCGGGCCGGCGGCGGCGCCTCCATCGTCAACCTCTCCTCCCTCGCCGGGCGGAAGGGCGGACACGCCGGCTCGCTCGCCTACGCCACCGCCAAGGGAGCGGTGCTCACCTTCACCCGCGCACTCGCGGCGGAACTCGGGCCGCAGGGCATCCGCGTGAACGCGCTGACGCCCGGACTCATCCTCGGCACCAGTTTTCACACCACCCACACCACGCCCGAGTCGGCCCGCGCCACGATCGCCGCCATCCCGCTCGGCCGGGCCGGCCACGCGGACGACGTCGCCCGCGCCGCCGTCTTTCTCGCCAGCGAATACGACGGCTTCATCACCGGCGCCACCCTCGACATCAACGGCGGCGTGTATTTCGCCTGAACCAACGACGCCGCTGACCGGGCTGCGCGGCGCAGCCGCAACCCGGGGCAGAGCGACTTCTCCCTCTCCGGGCGACTCCCGTTCTGATCCGACGCGGAATTCGCCGGCCGCCCCCCGGCGCATCCCGGTCCCCGGACACCGGCCCCCCCGCCGAACTGCCGCCCTTCCACACGAGACGGGACGCCTCAGCCGCTTGCGCCCTCGGCTGCCTCCCGATGTGGACGAGGCGGCCTGCCCGCCGTAGTTTTTGGCGAAGGCGGGTCTCGCCTCGTGGCGGGCAACGGGCGGGACGCTCGCTTCCGTCGCCCCCGGGAACTGGGGGGTGGCACGCGCCGCGGAGCCTGCTAGGCTGCTCCCCGGCATGCCTCCCCGCCTGACCCGCTCCGCTCCCCCCGCCACGGGCGCAGCATCGACCCTTGGCTGCGTTTCCTCACCCGCACCCTCACAGCTCCCGCGGCCGAACACGTCCTCCGACCTCTCACTTGGCAACTCGAGTCCCAGCCCGGCTTCCGCGATCTGCTCTTCGCCAACCTCGCCCGCTGGCGCAAGTCCGCCGCCCCCGAGGACTCCTGGTTCTACGTGCTCGACACCGCGACCGGCCGCGGCCTCCGCAACGCCCGCGTCCCCGCCCCCGCCGATTCCGCACGCACCGTCGGCAGCCTCTTCAAGACCGGCACCGTGATGCTGCAGCGCTGATCTTTCGCCCTGACCATGACCTCCTCCCTCCGTCGCTGCCTCCTGTCGGCCCCCCTGTGCGCCGCCGCCGCCGTTGCCCTTGCCGTTGCTCCGTCTGGCGCGCCCGCCGCCCCGGCCCCAAAACCCAACGTTATCGTCATCGTCGCCGACGATCTCGGCTACGGCGAACCAGGCTGCTACGGCGGCCGCGAAATCCCCACCCCGCACCTCGACGCCCTCGCCCGCGCCGGCGTGCGCTTCACCCAGGGGTACGTCACCGCCTCGGTCTGCGGCCCGTCCCGCGCCGGCCTGCTCACCGGCCGGCACCAGACGCGTTTCGGCTTCGAGCACAATCCCCTCAGCGCCATGAATGCCGACCCCCGCGTCGGCCTGCCCTCGGAGATCCCCACCTTCGGATCGATCCTCCAGGACGCGGGCTACGTCACCGGCGCCGTCGGCAAATGGCACCTCGGCGGCACCGCGAAGTTCCACCCGCTCCGCCGCGGCTTCGAGGAGTTTTTCGGCTTCCTGCACGAGGGCCACTTCTATGTGCCGCCGCCCTGGGACGGCGTATCCACCCTGCTTCGACGCGTCACCCTCCCCGGCGGCGGCCGGGGCCGCAGCCCCGAGGGGCGCCTGATGTTCCACACCGTCACCGGCGTGAACGAGGATCCCTACGATGCCGACAATCCCCTCCTCCGCGGCGGCACCCCCATCGGGGAAAGGGAACACCTCACCGACGCCTTCACCCGCGAGGCCGTCGACTTCATCGGCCGCCACCGCTCGCGCCCGTTCTTCCTCTACCTCGCGTACAACGCCGTGCACAGCCCGCTCCAGGGCGCCGACGCCTACCTGGCGAGGTTCGCCGCCATCCCCGACATCCACCGCCGCATCTTCGCCGCCATGCTTGCGCACCTCGACGACGGCATCGGCCGCGTCCTGCGGAAGCTCCGCACCGAGGGCCTGGAGGAGAACACGCTCGTGTTTTTCGTCGGCGACAACGGCGGTCCCACGTCCGAGCTCACCTCCAGCAACGGCCCTCTCCGCGGCGGCAAAGGCAGCATGTACGAGGGCGGCCTGCGCGTGCCGTTCCTCGCCCAATGGAAGGGACGCCTCCCGGCGGGCCGCACCTTCGAGCATCCCGTGCTCTCCCTCGACCTGCTCGCCACCGCGGTCGCCCTCGCGGGCGTCGCCGATCCCGCCGTGCGCTCCTCCCTCGACGGGGTCGATCTGCTGCCCTGCCTGACCGGCGTCCGCTCCGATCCCCCGCACACCACCCTGTACTGGCGCCGCCCCCCGCAAGCCGCTCTCCGCCACGGCCCCTGGAAACTCGTCAAACCCTCCGCTCGCGGTGGCTTCGAGCTGTACGATCTCTCCACCGACCTCGCCGAGTCCCGGAACCTCGCCGCCGACCAACCCGAACGCGTGCGGGAACTCGCCGCGCTCTGGACGGCGTGGGACCGCCGCAACGTCGCCCCTCTCTTCGGCTCCCCGCGCCGCGGCCCGGGCGGGGTCTGGATCTACCCGCCCGACTCGGCGCCTGCGCGCTGAGACGGTCGCGCCGCCTGCACCCGCCGCCCCGCATTCTAGGGGATGGCGCCGCGCCGCCGGACTGTGTTAGAACCTGACCGCCCTTCACAGCCCCAGGCCCGTTCACCCCGAATCCCTCTTCCACCCGCCGAATTTACCACACCATGCCTCCCCCTCTCTCCCTCCCCCCCTCTCTCCATCTCCCCCTCTCCTCCTCTCTCCGTCTCTCTCTCTACCGCCACCTCACCCTCTTCATCCTCGCCGCCCTCATCGCGGCGGGCCGCCCCGACCTCCACGCCGCCGGCGCCGCCACGCCGTCACGTCCCAACATTGTCTTCATCCTCGCCGATGATCTCGGCTGGGGCGACCTCGGCTGCTACGGCCAGCAACAGCTCGCCACGCCCCACCTCGATCGCCTCGCCGCCGAAGGGCTGCGTTTCACCCGCCATTACGCCGGCTCCACCGTCTGCGCCCCGTCGCGCTGCGTGCTGCTCACCGGCCGCCACCTCGGCCGCGCCGCCCTCCGCACCAACTGGGATCCGCCGATGGCCGACTCCGTCCCCACGATCGCGAGCGTGCTGAAGAAGGCGGGTTACGCCACCGCCGCGTTCGGGAAATGGGGCGTCGGCAGTACCCTCCCCGAGGACGACCCCAACCGGAAGGGCTTCGACGAGTTTTACGGCTACGTCGACATGTACCACGCCCATAATTTCTTCCCGCCCTTCCTCGTCCGCAACGGCCGCCGTCAGCCCTTGCGCAACGACCTCATCCCCGGCAGCGACGCCGGCCCCAATGCCGGCCGCGGCAACGGTGTCGCGCAAAACCCGCGCGACTACGCCCCTGAGTTCATCGTCGACGCCGCCCTGCGCTGGATCGAGGCGCAGTCCGCGGCGAAGCCTTTCTTCCTCTACGTCCCGCTCAACACCCCCCACGCCAACAACGAGGGCGGCAAGGGCAACTTCAACCGCGGCATGGAGGTCCCCGACTTCGGCCCGTTCGCCAGCCGCGACTGGCCTGTCCCCGAAAAGGGCTTCGCCCGCATGCTGCGCGACCTCGACCGCGATGTCGGCCGCCTCGTCGCCAAGCTCCAGGGCTACGGCTTCGGCGAAAACACCCTCGTGCTTTTCAGCAGCGACAACGGCCCGCACCAGGAAGGCGGCCACCAGGTCGATTTCTTCGACTCCAACGGCCCGCTCCGCGGCCGCAAACGCGACCTCTACGAAGGCGGCATCCGCGTCCCGCTCCTCGCCTGGTGGCCGGGCCGCGTGCCCGCCGGCACCACCACCGCCCACCTGAGCGGCTTCCAGGACATGCTGCCCACCTTTGCCGAGCTCGCCGGCGCCCCCGCCCCGGCCACCGACGGGCTCTCCCTCGTACCCACTTTGCTGGGACGCCCCCGCGACCAGCGGGCCCACGAAGCGCTCTACTTCGAGTTCTACGAGGGCGGCGGCAAGCAGGCCGTCGTCACGGAGCGCTGGAAGGCCGTCCGCCTCAACTGGACCGCTCGCCCGGATGGCCCGCTCGAACTCTACGATCTCGCCGCCGATCCCGGCGAGGAGCGCAACGTCGCCGCCGCCCACCCCGACGTCGTCGCGACCATGCAGCGCCGGATCGCCGCCGCCCACCAGCCGCACACCGGCATCACGACCCCGCCCCACCCCTCCGCCGGCGCCGGAAAGAAGAAATGACCTGCGTGCCTCCTCCGACCCTCCCGCACCAGACGCACGCCCCAACCCGCGGTGTAGCCGCGCTTGAGCGCAGCGAAAGCGTGGCCGGTCGAGAGACCACGCTGTCGCTGCGCTCCAGCGCGGCTACCGCACAGGAACGACCGTCGCACCTCGGTGCGATGTTTTCCTGGGTCACCGCGGAACTCGCGCCCCGCTCGTCCGCGTCGATCCGCCTGCTTGCCGTCATTTCGACTCTTCTCCTTTCCACCCTGGGTTTCGCCGCCGGCGGCGAACCCCCGACCCACGATCGCTACGGCGGCCTCCGCGCCCTCCGTGCCGAGGCCACGGGCTGGTTCCGCGTCGCGCCGCTCCAGGGCCGCTGGTTTTTCATCACCCCGGAGGGGCACGCCCTCTTCTCCCTCGGGGTCAGCCACACCGTCGAGTGCACCACCCGCGACGAGCTCGACCTCTTCACCACCCGGTACGGCCGGGATGAGTCACGGCTGGCAGCGTTCTTCCTGACGCACCTCCGCGACTGGGGCTACAACTCCGCCGGCTACGGCGCCCTGCCCTCGCTGCAGCGCCAGCTCCCCTACGTCGCCGAAATCTGGACCGAGGGCCCGCGCTCGTTTTCCGCCGGCGAGAAATCGGTCAACACCGACCTCTACGACCCCGCCGTCGTGGCGCGCCTGCAGGCCACGATCCGCGCCGCCGCCGCCCGCCACCGCGACAATGCTTTCTGCCTCGGCTACGTCTTCATCGACCTGCCCGTCTGGCATCCCAAGCCGCCCCGCGGCCCGAGCTACGTCGAATTTTTCCGCTCGCTGCCCGCCGGCGCCCCCGGCCGCACCGCCCTGGAGGAATTCCAGCGCGCCCACCCCGGCGCCGACGACGAGGCCTTCCTCAACCACGTCGCCGCCCACTACTACCGCGTCGCCACCGCCGCCCTCCGCGCCGCCGACCCGCACCACCTCATCCTCGGCGACCGCCTCATGGCCCTGCCGGAACGCACGCCCGACTCGATCCTCCGCACCGCCGCGCCATTTGTCGACGTCCTCGCCTTCCAGCCCATGGGCACCCTCAAACCAATCGGCGCCTACCTCGACCGCGTGCACCAGCTCACCGGCAAGCCCATCCTCCTCGCCGACGTCAACACCATGACCATGCGGCCCGCCAAGGACCTGGCCGACACCACCGACTACGAACGCACCGCCGGCGAACACACCCTCGCCTACTACCTCGACGCCGCCCGCAGCCGCGCCTGCCTCGGCCTGCACCGCTGCACGATGCGCGACTACCAACCCTGGAACCTCCAGTACCACCGCCGCGGCCTCCTCCGGGCCGACGACTCGCCGTATCCACTCCTCGTGGACTACACCCGCCGCACCAACGCAGCGGCGCTGCGCCTGGTCTATGGCCCCCCCACTCCCTGACGCCCCGCCCAGCCGGGTTTTTCTCCACGTCGACGAGGCTTCCAGCCTCGTCACTGGAGCTTGGCCAATCTCGTATCGGCCGTGGTCCTGGCCGGGGGGCCCGGCGGCGTCAGAACTGGCGGACGACACTTCCAGCCTCGTGACCAACGAGGCAGGATGCCTCGTCCACCCTGGCCGGCAACGCCGCCGGGCCGCGATAACGCCACCGCCGTAAGTGCCTTGCCCAGCCGACCGCTTCGCGCTCGCCTCCCGGCGCGTCATCCTCCGGCTCCCCATCTAACCGCCATGCACCACCACCACCGCCTCCTCCGCCTGCCTCGCCTCGCCGTCATCGCCTTCGCCCTCGCCGCCGCGTCCGGGCCGCTCCCGGCCCAGAACGCCACCCCCACCCGCATCGCCGATGCCGACGCGATGCGCCAGGCCCACACGCCCCCGAAGGGCTTCAAGGCCCTCAAGGACTATGTCGTGCGCGAACTCGAACTCCAGCCCGGCGACGTGGTGGTCGACATCGGCGCCGGCGACGGTTTCTGGTCCGAACTCATGGCGCGCGAAGTCGGCCCCTCCGGGATCGTCCATGCCGCTGAGGTGGCGCAGGCCAAGGTTGACGCGATGACAAAGAAGTTCGCCGCCCTGCCGCAGGTGCGCCCGTACCTGTGCCCGACCGACAGCCCCGGCCTGCCGCCCGCCTCCTGCGACCTCGCCTTCATCTCCGAGACCTACCACCACTTCGACCAGGGCACGCAGGTCGCCTACCTCAAGGGCCTCCGCTCCACCCTCAAACCCAACGGCCGGCTCGTCATCATCGAACGCTACACCGAGACCGGGATCGGCCACGGCGAACACGGCACGCCCCTCAGCCGGCTTGTGCAGGAGGCCGAGCAGGCGCGCTGGGTCCCCGTGCGTTACACGATGATCCCCGGCACCTATCACTACCTCGCCATCCTCGTGAACCAGGATCTGTTCCCCGCGGAGAAGCCGCGGCAGGACGGCAAGGCCAAGAAGAAAGCCCCGGCGAAGAAGGAGTGATCCGGTTTGGACGCGTCCGTCCAACTTCACAAGCGACACCTTCCCCTCGCACGGGCCGGTGTTTCCTCGGGTTGGCGGTCCCGCCCCTTCCGAGGCGAGCCACATGAACCACCGCGCACCGACCGTGGCCCGCTTCGGAAGAAGCGGGAGGCCTTGGTGTCCGTCCCTCGACCGCTGCACCCTGCGCACCCCAGCTCCCACGCCCCGGGCCGCTTCCGCCGCCGCTCTCTCCCCTTCATTCGGCAAGCCGTCGCCTGCCTCGCCTGCGCCGTCGCTCCGCTCTCCGCCGCCGACTCCGCTCCGTTCGCCTTTCCCTCCCCGCTCGCCCGCATGCTCAGCGCGGAATTCCGTCGCCTCGACGATCGCCGGCAGGCGCTCACCCGCGAACTCGCCCTCACGCCCCAGCCGCCGGAGCGTGAGAACACCCCGGCGCTCGGCTGGCGCCTCTACGACTACACCAACCGGCCCTGGCGCCAGCAGCAGTGGATCGAGATCGATTTCGGTGAACCGGTCGACTTCGACGCCGTCGCGTTGATTCCCACCGATCTGGTGACCGCGGATTTTCCCGCCCCCGGCTACGGCTTCCCGGTGCGTTTCCGCGTCGAGTCGTTCGGCGGCAACTCCAGCCCGCAACTCCTGGCCGACTTGTCCCAGACTGATTTTCCGCCGCCCGGGTTGCTGCCGGTCTGGCTTCCGGCCCCGGGCGCCCGCGGCCGGCGGGTGCGCGTCACGTTCGTCGAACCCTGGCGCAACGGCCCGCTCCATGCCGTGTCCCTGTCCGAGTTCATGGTGCTCCACGGCGCGCGCAACCTCGCCACGGGCCGGCGGCACGTGACGGTGCGCGCCAGCGAATCGCGGGAGAGCCCGCCGGTCTGGGGCCGCGCCCACCTGATCGACGGCCAGTCGCCCCTCGGCGCCCCGTCCGGTCCCCGCACGCCCCCCGGCGTCGCGACCGGCCACTGCTGGCACTCCCGTTTCGCCCGCGACGCGCGGACGACGAAATGGGTGCAGGTCGATCTCGGCGCCCCGCGGCCCTTCGACGAGGTGCGGCTGGTGCCGGCCCGGCTGCCGCAACGACTCCACCAGGAGGGTTACGGGTTTCCCGTGCGCTTCCGCGTGGAGGTCGACGACGATCCCGCGTTTTCCCAACCGCGGCTGCTCGCCGATCACACGCACGCGCCCTTCCCCAATCCGGGCTTCAATCCCGTGACCATCCCCGCCGGCGGGACCGCCCGTTTCGTCCGCGTCACCGCCACCGAGCTGCAGCACCGCGACGACGGCCAGTACGTGTTCGCCCTCGCGGAACTGCAGGTCTACGCGGGCGACACGAATCTGGCGCGCGGCGCGCCGGTGGGATACCTGGACAACCTCGAGGCGAGCCCGCACTGGCGGGCCGCGTTCCTCACCGACGGCGCCCGCTGGGAGCACCCGCTCGCCGAATGGCCGGACTGGCTGCGGGGCCTGTCCCGCCGGCGCGAGTTGCAGCACGAACTCGCCGGCGTCGAGGCCGCGCTGGCCACGCTCCAGCACTCCCTGTCGCGCACCGCGGCGTGGGCGGCGGTGGCACTGGCCATCGCCGCGCTGCTGCTCGTGCTCGCCGGCTACTACCGGCTGCAATTGCGCCGCGCCCGCGAGGCCGACGTCCTGCGCCGCCGCATCGCCGCCGACCTGCACGACGACCTCGGCTCCAACCTCGCCAGCCTCTCGCTCCTCAGCGAACTCTGCCTCCAGTCCCGCGACCCGGTGCCGCGCGCCGATCTCGATGAATTGCACGCCCTCGCCCGCGAGACCGCCGACGCCCTGCGCGACACCACGTGGTTCGTCCGGCCCGGCGCCCACACCACCGAACAGTTCCTCGAACGCCTGCGCGCCACCGCCCGCCGCCTCCTGCCCGGCGTGGACTGGTCGCTCGACGCCGCCGACTTCCGTGTCGACCTGCCGATCGACGGCCAGCGGCATCTGCTGCTGGCCCTGAAGGAATCGCTCCACAACGTCGCCCGCCATGCCGCCGCCGGCCGTGTGACGATCCGGCTGACCGCCGCCGGCGGCGGCTTCACGCTGGTCGTCGCCGACGACGGCCGCGGCTTCGACCCCGCGGCGGCGGCCGGCGGCCAGGGTCTGACCAGCCTGCGCCACCGCGCCCGGCTTCTTGGCGGCGCTGCCACCATCGGCTCCGCGCCGGGCGCCGGCACCACCCTGACCTTCACCGGCCGCCTCGCGCCGCCCGCCCCGCCTCCCCCCGCCGATGGCTGATCCCGCCCGCACCTCCGTCTGGCTGATCGAGGATAACCCCTCGCTCCGCCGCAACGTCGCCCGCGTGGTCGGCGCCCTGCCCGGCTTCGCCTGCACCGGCCTGTATCACCGCTGCGAGGACGCCCTCGCGGCGTTGCGCGCCGCCGGTGCGCCGCGGCCGGACATCATCCTGCTCGACGTCAACCTGCCGGGGATGAGCGGCCTCGACGGCATCGGGCCGATGAAGGAGACGTCACCCGCCACGCAGATCGTGGTGCTCACCGCCTTCGAGGATGACGAGAAGATCTACCGCGCCATCTGTGCCGGCGCCTCCGGTTACCTGCTCAAGTCGGCCTCGCTCGCGGAGCTCTCCGCGGCCCTCGCCGAGGTCGCCGGCGGCGGCTCGCCGATGACGCCCCGCGTCGCCCGGCGCGTGCTCGAGATGTTCAGCCGCCTGGCGCCGCAGCCGGCCGCGCAACCGCTGTCGCCGCGCGAGCGGCAGGTGATCGAGCTCATGACCGAGGGCCTGACGAACAAGGAAATCGCCGCCCGCCTCGGGCTCAGCGTCCACACCGTGGTCGAGTACGTCGGCGCGATCTACGCCAAGCTGCACGTCAACTCGCGCGCCGGCGCCGTCGCCAAGGCCTTCCGCTCGGGCTGGGTGTAGATAGGTCGCCGTGGCGCCCGCCCCCCCGGCGGCCGAACGCCGCATCCCCGCCCACCACGCGGCGGCCCGACCGCCAGCGTGACAGAGTGAGACGCTGCCGAAGCCGAATTGGGTAACAGCAAATTCGCGGAATATTCCGCGCCGCCCGCCGCTCCCGGCTTCCCTCCGCCGATCGGTTGTTCATGCTGGTCGCATTCCAGCGCGGCGCGCCCCTCCATGATTCCCCCCGAAGAAGCCCAATGGTTCGCCGAAAACCTCCAGCCCCATGAACCCGCGGTCCGCGCGTACCTCGCGGCGCGCTTTCCCCGGCTCCAGGAACACGACGACGTCATCCAGGAATCGTACGTCCGCATCCTGCGGGCCCAGCAGCGGGAGCCGATCAAGCACGCCCGCGCCTTCCTCTTTTCGACCGCACACAATGCGGCGGTGGATCTCTTCCGCCGCCGGAGCCGCATCGATTTCGTGGAGGTGAACGAGGCCGGCGAACTCGGCGTGCTGGAGGAGTCGCCCGGAGCCGGTGAGGCCATCGATGCGCGACAGCACCACGAGGTTCTCGCCGAAGCGATCGCCCGCCTGCCGGAGCGCTGCCGCGAGGTCGTCCTGTTGCGTTTCCAGGAGAATCTGAGCTACAAGGAAATCGCGGCCCGGCTTGGGGTGACCACCGACACCGTCAAGGTGCAGCTCGGTCGAGGGCTGCGCCGCTGTGCGAAACTGTTCGCCGCCCGCAAGCTCCTGCGCGGCGATCCGGCGCCGCGAAGAGCAGCCTCATGAACATCGGACGCATCGAATCTTTCGAGGACGACGATCCGATCGAGGAGACCGCCGTCGCCTGGCTGATTGAACGCGACGAAGGCCTGTCGCCCGCCCGCCAGCAGGAGTTCGAACGCTGGCGCCACGCCCACCCGCGCCACGCCGCCGCCGTCGCCCGCCTCGAGGAAACCTGGGGCCTCCTCGAAACCCTCCCCGCCCATTCGCGGCCGGCCCAGGCGGCGCCGGCGGCACGGTCGCCGGCGGTCCTCCGTCACCGGCTTGCGCTCGGGCTGCCTCTCGCGGCCGCCGCCGCCATTGCCCTGATCCTCGGGCTCACCCGCTTCCCGCCCCGCAGCTACGACGCACGCCACACCGCGGGCCCCGCCGCCGTGCACCCTGTCGCGCTGCCCGATGGTTCGCTGGTAACGCTGAACCGCGGCGCCACACTGCACGTCCACTACACCGCCCGCGAACGCCGCGTAATCCTCGCCACCGGCGAGGCGCATTTCGACGTGGCCCGGGAGCCGGCGCGCCCGTTCCTCGTCGCCGCCGGCGCGGTCGGCGTGCGCGTCGTCGGCACCGCGTTCAGTGTCCGGCTGGCGGAAGCGGCGGTCGAAATCACGGTCGCTTCCGGGCGGGTGACGCTCACTCCGCCCTCGCCCGCGTCGAACGCGGCATCCGACGACGCGCCGCGCGCCGAACCGGTGCTGACGCGCGGCGACCGGGCAATCGTCGCTGTCGCCGCGCCCGCCGCGGCGCCCGCGATCACGCGCCTCGACTCCTCCCAGGTGCGCGAGGCCCTGGAGTGGACGCAGGAGATGCTCCACTTTACCGGGACGCCGCTCAGCGAGGTCGTGGCGCAGTTCAACCGTCGCAACCGCCTCCAACTGCGATTGGGTGATCCCGCCCTCGCACCGCGGCTGGTGGGCGGTTCGTTCGCCTCCGGCAATGTCGAGGGTCTCGTCCGCCTGCTGGAGCGCGACGGGGTGGTGGCAATCGAACGGCGGGACGATCGCGAGATCGTGCTGCGCCAGCCCCGGTAGCACGCCCCCGCGGCGCCGCGCCGGAATCGGATCCCGGCCAGGCGCCACCCGGCCCCCTGACGCGCGGCCTTTCGACGTGAAGAAACTTGTTACCCGATTTCTGCGGCGCCTCGTCTCAGCGGTGAGGTCCCTTCTTCGCATGCCGCCGGACTTTCGTCCCTTTCCGCCCGCGATCGCTGCCGCGCTGTGCTGCACACTGGGCGCCCCGGCCGCGGCGGCCGCCGAGGCGCCAGCCAAACGCTTCGATGTGCCGGGCGGCGAAGCGACGACGACCCTCGCGCTCTTCGCCCGCAGTTCCGGCGGCCAGATCATCTACCTGCTCGAAAACGTCCGCGGCGAAATCACGCGGCCGGTGCGCGGCGAGTTCACGACCCTCGAGGCGCTGCGCCGCATGCTCGCCGGCACCGCGCTGATTGTCGTCCCCGACGAGGCCACCGGCGCCCTGGTCGTGAGCCGTCCGCGGGCCGGCGCCGCCCCGGCGGATGCGGCGCAAGGCGGGCGCACTTCGGCCGCTGCCGGCCCGCCGCCAGCCCGTCCCGCTCCCTCGGCGACGCCCGCCCCGCCGTCCTCCCCGATGAAATCGAAAAACCTGCTCGCCGTCCTCGCCGGCTGGCTCGCCCTCGGCCCCGCGGGCGGCGCTCAGACTGGCCCCGTCAAGCCCTCGCCGCCCCCCGCGCCCGAAGCGGAGGAGGCCGTCGTGCTTTCGCCCTTCGAGGTGAGCGCCGACACGGATCGCGGTTATCAACCGACCGCCGTGCTGCAGGGCGGCCGGGGCAAGATCGAACTGGCCGACGTCGCGGGGCAGGTGACGGTTTTCACCAGGGAGTTTCTCGAGGACATCGCCGCCACCACAACCGACGAGGCCTACCTCTTTTCGGCGACGACCCAAACCTACTACGATAATGTCAACGGCGACGGCGACACGCGCCCCGGCGCCCGCAACATCGAGGACGACGCCGGCAACTCGCGCGGCCTCGGCAATCTCGACAAGACGCGGAATTTCTTCCGCACCTCCATCGAGGCCGATGCCTACAACATGGAGCGCTTCAGCCTGGTGAGCGGAGCCAACGCGGTGCAGTTCGGCCTCGGCGGCGCCGCCGGCACCTCGGAAAGCACGTCCGTGCGCCCCAATCTCACGCGGAACCGCCAGCGGCTCTCGCTGCGCACCGACAGCCACGGCTCGGAACGCGTGTCGTTCGACGTGAGCCAGGTGCTTGTTCCCCGGAAGCTGGCGTTCCGCGTCGCCGCCCTGCACGAGAACAAGGAGTTCTTCCTCCAGCCCGGCTACGAGAACAGCCGGCGCTATTTCGCCGCGGCCACGTATCAGCCATTCAAGAACACCACGGTGCGCGTCGAGGGCGAATACGTCGTGCGCCGCGACGCCCGCCCCTCCACCGCGATGGCGCGCGACATGGGTTACCTGGACTTCCTGGCACTCGAGCGCGCCGGTACGCCGCTCGTTTACAACAACCGCGCCGCCAACGCCGGCACCGCGGGCCGGCCGGCGGTGCCCAGTTTCGTCCTCTCCGACGGCACCGGCCGGCGCGCCTACGGCTACAGCACCAAGCAATGGCTGTACGTCTGGCCGACCAACACCGTTCCGGCCTTCAGCTACCTGCAGGACATCCGCAACACGGTCGTGACGAGCGTCGGCGACGGGGCGGCCACCGCCAGCCGCACCCAGACCCTGCTGCTGCCGGAGCTGCCGTACGATCTCAACATCGCCGGTTTCTCCCGCTCCAACTTCCGGCGCACCCGCAACGTCAACGCCATCGTCGAACAGCGCCTCGGCCGCCGCACCTTCCTCGAGCTTGGCTACTCCTACGAATTCAACCGCACCCAGACCGCCCAGCTCTTCGCCAGCAACGCCTACGACGTGCTGGTCGACGTCAACCGCTACCTGCCCGATGGCGCGACGCCCAATCCCCTCTACGGCCGCCCCTTCATCGAGTCGAACAACCAGGCCGGGCAGGGTCAATGGATCGACCACTACCTGCACCAGTTCCGCGCGGTGCTGACACACGAGCAGGACTTCACCCGGTCCCAATCCTGGCTGCGCCACCTCGGTCGCCATCGTCTCGGGTTCTTCGCCAGCTTCGACACCAGCGCCGAATACAAGCTGATCACCTTGCGCAACTTGATCGTTGGCCAGCCGAGCTTCCTCACGCCGGCCGCTCGCGCCAATCCGCTGCACCCCGACCGCGCCTTCTACCTGCGTTACTACCTGCCGCCCCTCGGCAGCACCCGCGATCCCGCGGCCCTCGCCATCCCCGACCCGCGGGCCTGGGGCTGGGGCGACATCATGGAGACGCTCCACTTCACCACCGCCTCCGGGGAGCCCTTCGCCGTCACCGCCTACGAAAACCCCGTCGGCTTCGTCGGCAACAGCCCGACCGCAAAGGAACTGCAGCGCGGCTCCCTCGCCACCAGCACGTCGAGCAGCTTCTGGCGGAACCGCCTCGTGGCCAACGCCGGCGTCCGCTACGATCGCGTGCGCAACTCCGACTACGCCGGCTTCATGCCGGTGCTGGCCGAGACTCCGTTCACGCCCCAGAATCCCCAGGGCACCGGCTTCCGCGCGTACGCCGATTTCCGCAAACAGGAGCCGGACCCCGTCTGGACCCCCTACCGCACCGCGACCCGCGCCAACTACGGTTTCATCCTGCGGCCGCCGCTCGTCGAACGCTGGCTCTCCTTCGGCTACGATTACTCGCGCAACGCCTCCCTCAACGAGGTGGCCGTCGTGCGCGACATCAACGGCGCAGTCGTCGAGCCCGCCTACGGCGAGTCCCACGAATACAGCGTGCGCTTCCGCCTCCTCTCCGACCGGCTCAACGTCAAGGTCAACTACTTCAACGCCCTCAACCGCAACATCACCCTCGCCAACAGCGGGCTGATCCAGAATCTGATCAGCTTCGAGCAGCGGCTCCACGAGATCGACCGCAACTACCCGATCAACCCGCTCCTGCGCGAGGACGCGTTTCCCCTGGCCGTCGACTTCCGCTTCGCCGGCGACCGTAACAGCAAGGGCCTCGAGGTCGATCTCACCTTCAACCCCAACCCCGACTGGCGGATCTTCTGGAACCTTGGCCGCACCCAAACCGAAACCGACGACATCTCCACCCAGCCATGGTGGGACTACCTCGATGCCAAGGTCGCCACATGGCGCACCTTCCAGGGTAACTGGGCAACCGCTGCCTACGACGAGACGCGTTCCGTGGAGCAGGCGTGGGACTCGCTGATCCAGGCTCCGGTGGAGACCATCCGCGCCAACCTCGGCATCCAGGGCGCCAACTCGCAGACCTGGCGCTCGAACCTCGTCGCCACCCGGCGCATTACCACCGGCCTGCTCAAAGGCGCCACCTTCAGCGCCAATTTCCGCTACCGCGGCCCGTCGATCATCGGCTTTCCCCTCTATGTCGACGCCCGGGGCCTGAACCGCGTGAACCGCAGCCGGCCGTATAAGTCCGAGGACTACCTGCTCACCGGCCTCATGGCGAACTACCGCTTCCGCGGCTACGGCCACACGTTCTGGCGCGTCCAGTTGAACACGAACAACGTCTTCAACACCCGGCGGGTCTTCGTCACCAAGACATTTTCCAATGGCAGCCCGCGCAATTACGGCCGCCAGGCCGGCCGCGAGTTCATCCTTTCCCTGGATCTCGAACATTGACCGCCATGCTTCCCCGCCACCCTGCCCGAAGCCTCGGCGCACTCCTCGGCACGCTGCTCCTGACCCCGGCGGTCGCCGGTGAACTGCCGGCGCTGCGGGTCGACCCCAGCGGCCACTTCCTGGTGACGGCGGACGGCCAACCGTTCGTCTGGCAGGGCGACACCTTGTGGGGCGGGCTCAGCCTGAAACCCGAGGAGGTCAGCCACTACCTCGACGTGCGCCACCGCCAGGGTTTCAACGTCGTCCAAATGATGGCCCACCGGGAGGATTACGAAGGCCACGGACCCTGCGCGCAGACGGATCCCGTCGTCCTCAACGAGTCCCACTGGCGGAAGATCGACGCCTTCGTCGCCCAGGCCACCGCCCGCCGGATGTACGTCTGCCTCTTTCTGCTGTGGGGCTCGAATGCCGACACGATGTTTCCGGATCCCCACCGGCACAACTTCGACTACGGGCGGCTGGTAGGCCAGCGCTACGCGGACAACCCGGCCGTGCTGTTTGCCGGCAGCGGCGAGTATCACAAAATCGTCGCACCCGGCCCCGACCACCGCACCGCCCCGCCCGGCACCTGGAGGATCAATCTCACGCCCGAGCAGGTGGCGCTCGTCGCACGCCTCGGGGAGGGACTCGAAGCCGGCCACCGCGGGAAAAGGCTGAACACGATGCACCCCAACGCGGGCGGCAACAGACAAGCCACCGGCTCGAGCTCGCAGCATTTCCACGCCAGCCCGTGGCTCGATTTCAATATGATCCAGAGCTGGGGCGATCTGAGGTATGTGGCGAAGCTGGTCCGGTCCGACTACGACGGCAGGCCCGCCAAGCCGACGCTGAATGGAGAACCTGGATACGAGGAACGCCACCTCAACCGGCATCCCAAGGACGGTATCATCGATGCCTGGCACTGCCGCGTTGAAGCGTACTGGGCGCTTTTTTCCGGCGCCTGCGGCCACACCTATGGCAACACCTGGGTCTACTTCCCGACTCCGACCTGGAAAACCGCCCTGCACTCGACCGGCGCCGAAGACATGCAGCACTGGCGCCGGCTGCTGGAATCGCGGCCCGTGCTGATACGCGAGCCGGCAGCCACTCTGATCGTGTCGCCGCCCGGTCCGTTCGAGGGCACCGCCCGCCGCGAACCCGGGGAATTGCGCCTCGCAACCCGCGCCGCCGATGGCAGCTACGCCTTCATCTACTCCACGCGCGGGCTGGAGTTCACGGTCGACCTCAGCCGGATTTCCGGCCGCGCAGCCCGCGCCTGGTGGTTCAACCCCCGGGACGGCCAGTGCTACGACGAGGCCGGCCGCGCCACGCGCGCGCCCTTCGGATCCTACCCCACGAGCGGCACCCGCACCTTCGATCCGCCCGGCGAGGCGGGGCCCGACCGCGACTGGGTGCTGGTGCTCGACGACGCCGCCAAAGGCTACGCAATTCCGGGTGGCGCTGGCCGCCCCTTGAATCATTGATGCGCAAGCCTGCCGCCGGTCGCGGTCCGGAAAGCGGGCGACCGCGCCCCGATTGGCGGCCGACGCCCACCCCGCCGTTCAGCCCTGCACTGCGTCGTCCGGCGGCGGAGAGGCGGCGACCCGCGCTACTCCGCAACCGGAACGCGCCCTCGCGCGGCGCGATCCGCTTCGGCGGGCAACCCCTCCGGGCAGTGACCTACGGCCATCCCCGCCAGGGCCAGGGCACGAGCACCTTCTCCGTCGAGTCTCCCTCCCATGGGTATTCCGGAAGGAACCGGGCGGGGGAACCGGCTGGCCAGACCCCCGATCGGCTTCTCGACGCCCAACTTGTCTGCCATCAGGAGGCGATGCAGTTTCTCGTCGAGTCCGGCGGACGGGCGCGCTGGACACCCCGGCCACCCAGGAAAGGTTGATCGACGCTGGTGTTTTTGTTCGCGAGGATCGAACGCACCCGCGAGCTCTGAGCCTCAGGCAGGCAACCCGAAAACGCTCCGCCCGGGAGGGCATGGCCACGAGACAACTTGAACGCAGGACACCAATTAACCCGAATTCACGATGCCCAATTTAAAAATTCTTGTCTGCCTCCTGGGCCTCGCCGGTCTGCGACCACTGCATGCCGGCGAAGCCCCCACCGCCATCGACACGCGGGCTCTGGCGGAACGAGTGCTGACCAGGGGCCTGGCCGAAATCGATCTCGGGCTCTATCCAGGGTCGTTGCTGCTGCAAGGGATGGGCGAACTCGCGCTGCTTGATCCCGGGCGGCAACTGCTGGCGCGCACGGTCGGTTTGCTGGGGAAGTTCGCCGCGAAAGAGATCAAGGTCCGGGGCAATTTCATCAGTTACGAAGTCGGCGGCAGCGGAGCGGCCTACCTGCGGTTCAAAGGGGTGGCGGACGAACTGGCCGCGCAGGTGGCAGACGGGGCCAAGCGCCTCGTCGCGCAGCAGAAGCGGTCGCGCGAAGGTCTGTTCGTTCCGCCGCGGTCGCCGCCAGCCAGGGATCAGATCTTCATCGATGTGGCCTTCGCAACGACCCCGTTTCTGCTCTACGCGGGATTGGTTGAACGCCGCGCAGACTACATCGATCAGGCGGTATTCGAGACTCTGGAAAGGATTCGGATCCTGCGGGATCGGCGCACCGGTCTGGTGCATCAGGGACGAGGTTTCCAGGCCTTGGGGGCGATTTCGGAGGACAACTGGAGCCGGGGCAACGGCTGGGCCGCCGTGGGGCTGGCCGCCTTGGTCCGCGACCTTCCGTCCTCTCATCCCCAGCGCAGCGAGGTTGAAACCGTGGCGAAGGGATTCTTCCTCGCCGTGCTCCGCCACCAAAACAGCGCGGGACTCTGGCATCAGGAAATGACCGACGTGACTTCGTACCCGGAGACCTCCGGCAGCGGGTTGCTGCTGTTTGGCCTCGGCGTCATGCTGGAAACGGGCCTGCTCGACCGAAAACACGAAGCGAATTTTATCAAGGGACTCGGCGGGCTTACCGCCTATATCGCACCGGATGGCTCGGTGAGTCACACGTGCATCAGTTGCCTGTGCCCGGGACAAGGGACGAAGGAGGACTATAAAAGCCGCGGGTGGGCCTACAACGATCCCCACGCTTTCGGGGCGGTCGTGCTCGCGTTTGCCCAGGCGGCCAAACTGGGGATCGCGCGCGTCACACCGACGCTCCCGCCGGGGAGCTTTGCCACGCGGTGAAGCGGGAAAAGACCTCAGGCTTCACCTCTTGACCTCTGAAGAAAGAAGGATCGCACACGCGTTCGTCGGCGGGTGGAGAGTGGTGAGGCCCGGGATCCTGGCGCTGTGCCGCGAAAGCGACGCTGATCCGATGGGGTCCGCCGATCCGCGCTGCATCCCCGTGTTTGCGGGGCTGTTCATCCCTCCCCCGGCCGGAGTATGCTCTATCCGTCCGCCCGCGGCCTCCGGTGCCGGCGGCGCTCCCTTCCCATGCTCCCGTCCCTTCGCCTCCTTTCGACCCCGCTCTGTCCGCCTGTGCTCGTTTCTCCGCGCCACCGCCTGACCGGCCTGCTGGCCGTGCTCCTGCTCACCGCCCTCGCGGCGCCCGCGACCCGCGCCGGGGAGGTGGTCCTGGAAAACGCCTCCGTGCGCCTGCTAATCCGCGACGGCCGCCTGCGTTCGCTGCAGGACAAGGCGCGCGGGCTGGAACACGCCGCCCCGGAGGCCCCCACAGCCCTGTTCCAGTTGCAGTGGATCGACGGCGTCCGACCCGCCGGCACCCTCGACGCCACCGCCATGTCCGCCCGCGTCGCGCGGCAGACCGCCGGCGAGGTGGAACTCGATTACGACCACCCCCAGGCCGTGGTCCAGGTGCGCATCATGCTGGCGGATACACCCGGCGAGTCGCATTGGTCGCTGACCGTCACGCCGCGCCGGCCGGCACTGGCCGTCGGCACTGTGACCTTCCCGATCCTTGCCACGCCCGCCGGCGCCGGCCCGGCCGAAAAACGGTATCTTCTGCCGCACTTCGAGGGCCGCCTGCAGCCGGTGAGCCAGCCGCCGTTCTGGCGCTCCTACCCGGCGGACCTCTTTGCCCAATTGATCGCCGGCCTGGCGCCCGACGGCGGCTTTCTTCTCTGGACCGATGACGGGGCGGGCCACGTCAAGTCGTTCGGGCTGCAGCGCCGCGGCGCCGCGACCGAATTCGCCGTGCGGCATCTGCCCGCCTACGCGGCCGGCCGGGAGTGGCGCATGCCGGACCGCACGCGCCTTTCCTTCTGTGGCGGGGCGTGGCAGGACGCGGCCGACATCTACCGGCGGTGGGCGACCACCCAGCCCTGGGCGGGCACACCGCTGCGGGAGCGCCGCGACGTCCCGGCCCTGCTGCACCACCCGCCGCTGTGCCTCTCGACCCAACTGGATCGGGAAAACCTGGATACGCTGCCGGCGCGGCTGGCCGCGTGGGGGGAGCGCTTCGGCGCGCCGATTGTCTACCGGCCCCTCGGCTGGGAGCGGCACGGCAACTGGGTCGGGATTGACTACTTCCCGCCCGCGCGGTTCCGGGAACTGGCCGCGCAACTGCAGGCCCGGGGGATCGCGCTCGCCGGGTTCATCTCGGGCTACCGTTGGACGACCCGGGTGGCCGACGCCCGCGGGAAACGGCCGGCCGACAACGCCGCGCTGGCCCGCTTCTACGCCCAGGCGCAGGGCGCGACGGTGGGCGAACGCAAACGCGACGGCGAGCTGCTCACCTTCCAGGCCGAGGGGCGCGATTCGATCCGCATCTGCCGCGGCACGGAGTTCGGCCAGCGCTTCCTGCCCGACACGGCCCGCCGGCTTTTTGAGCTCGGCGTGACGGTCATCCACGACGATCAGGATCACGGCCCGTACCCGAACGGCCAGGAGAGCTGCTTCGACCCCTCCCACGGCCACCCCGTTCCGGGCGGGCCCTGGGCGCTCGACGTGACGCGCCGGAGTTTCCAGGCGATCCGGGCCGACGCCGCCCAACGGGGACGGGCGGACTTCTTCCTCACCAAGGAGACCTGTACCGAACTCCTCAACCTGGACTTGCATGGCTACCAGACCCGCCTCTTCCACGAGGCGAGCACGCCGGGCCTCGTGCCGCTGTCGCAGTATCTCTTCCACGATCGCATCCCCGTGATCTTCGGCTGGGTGACCGCCAACAATCGCAACCCCTGGGAACTGGCCGCCCTGCTCGTGTACGGCCAGATCCCCAGCCTGGCCTTCTGGGGCACCGCCGCCGAGTCACCCGACTCCCAGCCGGCCGCAGCCCGGCAGTTGCTCGCAGACTACTTCGGCGCGATGAAGACCCACGCGAAGGACACGCTGCTCTACGGGCGGATGCGCCGCCCCGCGATTCCGGATACGCCGGTTGCCCGCCGGGAGATCGTGGCCTCGAAAGGCGGCAAACGCGGCCGCACGCAGCACGTCACCGTGCCACTGATCATCCAGAGCGCCTGGGATGACGACCGCGGCAACGTCGGCGTCTTCGCCGTCAACACCCAGCGCGAGCCCGCGGTGGTCCAGGTGCCCGCGCCCGGCCCGGGCCGCTGGCGGGCCCACCTCTTCACCGGCGCGCAGTCGGAACGCCCCGCGCTCGTCGCGAACGGAGCTGTGCTCGGCTGGACCCTGGCGCCGGGTCGCCTGCAGGCGATCGTGTTCTCCCCGGGCGACTGAGCGTTCCCGTTGGCGCGTTTCCGCGTCCCGCGGCGCCGGCGAGTTCACGCGCGGACTGCATCGCCGGCTCCGGCAAACGACGTCGCTGGCGGAGGCGAAACTGCCACTGCCCCCTCATACTGGGGGATAGTGGGCGCGCCTATTTTCCGCTACTGTTCCCGACCTCCCAGCGCCGCGAGCCACCCGCGCCCCTCATCCGCCATGAGAAACCCCGCCTCCGTCCTCCTCAGCCTCGCCTTCACCGCCGCCGTTGTCGCCGCTGATCTCCCGTCCGGCGTCGATCCCGCCAACACCCTGCTCCAACTCGGCTGCCTCGACGTCACCGCCCCGCCCTACCGCGCCGATCCCTCCGGCCGCACCGACGCCACCGCCGCCATCCAGCGCGCCGTCAACGACGCCCGCGACCACGGACTCGTGTGTTTTTTCCCGGAGGGCACCTACCTCGTTTCCGACACGATCTCCTGCGAACAGCAGGTGCGAAAGCTCGACCAGCCCCGCCAGGCCGACGGCACCACCCAGCACTATTGGGACCTCTCGCACCGCATCGTACTGTTCGGCTCCACGAAGGGGAAGCGCCCCGTCCTCAAACTCGCCCCCGGCGCGCGCGGCTTCGACGACCCCGCCAAGCCCAAGATCCTCGTGTGGATCTGGGCCCAGACCCGCAACGACGCCCGCGGCAAGCAGGAACCCAACTGGGGCGAGGAACAGCCCAACATCTCCTTCGGCCACTTCTTCCGCGGCATCGACCTCGACCTCCGCGGCCACGCCGGCGCCATCGGCCTGCGCCACTCCGGCTCGCAGGGCTCGGCGATGTTCGACTCCACCATCCTCGCCGAGGGCGCCTACGCCGGCCTCAGCAACTGCTGCGGCCAGGGCGGCGGCACCTACAATTTCGAGGTGATCGGCGGCCGTCACGCCATCGTCATCGAACCCAACAGCCGCTTCCCCATCCTCACCGGCTGCGTCTTCCGCGGCCAGACCGACGCCGCGATCACCTACCGCAACGGCGGCTCGCAGGTGCCCACCATGCTCATCGGCTGCCGCATCGAGTCGGAGGCCGACGCCGCCATCGACCTCACCACCCAGCGCGCCTACGCCGGCCTCAGCCTGATCGATTGCGCCATTGCCCTGAAGCCCGGCGGCGTCCTCGCCCGCACGAAGAAGTCCGAAAACCTCTTCCTCGAAAACACCCACCTGCGCGGCCCCGCGTCCGTGCAGACCGGCGGCGCCCCCCTGCCCGCCTCCGATAAGTGGATACACGTCCGCCGCTACTCCTCGCACCTCGCCGGCGCCGTCAACCTCGTCAACGGCCGCGCCGCCCCCGGCGAAGTCGCCGACTTTGCGCCCGCCGCCGCCCCGCCCGACTTCGTCGAGCTCCGCACGCGCCACTTCCGCGGCCTGCCGTCCTTCGAGGATCGCGACGCCGTCAACGTAAAGACCCTCGGCGCCAAGGGCGACGGCACCACCGACGACACCGCCGCCTTCACCCGCGCCCTCGCCGCCCACGACAAGATCTTCCTGCCGAAGGGGAATTACCGCGTCACCGGCACGCTGCCGCTCCGCGCGCGCACGCACCTCTTCGGCCTCACCGGCACCTTTTCCTCGCTGGGCTCCGGCGATTCGAACATGCGCGGCGGCGGCAACACCCCGCCCGGCGGGAAGGGCCGCGGCGGCTTCGGCCCCAAAGGCGGGCCCTCCACGCGCGACGAGGGCCCGACGTTCACGCTCACCACCCCGGACGATCCCGCCGCCGCCCCCGGGCTCTCGCTGCTCTCAATCCGCGGCCGCGTCGACTGGCGCTCCGGCCAGGGCTCGCTCTTCCTCGCCCGCGCCCAACTCGCCCTCTCGGGCCACGCCGGCGGCCGGTTCTACGGCGTGATGGGCATGGGCCGGCCCTTCATCCTCTCCGGCCTCAAGCAGCCGACCGCGTTCTACTCCCTCAACGTCGAACGCGTCTTCGCCAACCCGCAGTCCGAGTTTCGCGACTGCGCGCACCTGCGGGTCTATTACTTCAAGGTCGAGGCCGGCACGGTGCGCAGCGACAACGCCGGCGACGGCAACACCCCGGGCCGCCTCACCCGCTGCGTCGACACCCGCATCTACACCATGGTCGGCAACGTCCGCCATCTCGGCCAGCTCCCCATGCTCGAAATCGTCGATTCGCGCAACGTCCTCGCCGCGCAGGTGAAGGCGTTCCAGCCCTCAACGTTTCCCCACCTGATCGAGCAGCGCGGCGCGGAAAAGTCCGCCATCCCATCCTCCCAGCCTGTCGCCCTGTTCATCCGCGAATGATCGTCCGGCGCTCCCCGCCTTTGCCCTCCGGCTGCCTCCGGGTGTAGACGAGGCGTCCCGCTTCGTTGATGGCAGGAACTGGGAGGCACCCCATCCCCCCCTCGGAGATTAGGTGATGGCGCGGGCCTCGGGCGGCCTGCTACTCTCCCGGCGCTTCGCCACGCGCCGCCCGTTCGTCCCGTCTCCGCCCTCCGCCATGACTCTCAACGCCCCGCTCTCCCGCCGGCAGTGGATCGCCGGCGCCGCCCGGGCCGCCGCCCTCGGCAGCCTCGGGCTCGCTCCCACCGCGACGCACGCCGTTCCCTCCGCGGCCCCACGCCTGAAAATCGGCATCGCCACCCTCGGCTTCCCCAAACTCACCCACGCCCAGCTCGCCCGCGAACTCGCCGGCGCCGGCTTCAAGCTCGTCCAGCTCTTTCTCGCCCAAAGCGACACGCCCCTCTGGCGCTACAACGGCCGCGTCGACCTGTCGGGCCTCACGCCCGCCCGCGCGCGGGAGATCGCCCGCGGCTATCGCGACGCCGGCCTCGCGCTCCACAGCCTCGGCGTCTACACCAACCTCATCCACCCCGAGGCCGCCGAGCGCCAGGCCAACCTGGATTACTTCGCGGCCATGATGGATCTCGGCGGCGAGATGGGTATCCGGGCCTTCATTACCGAGGCCGGCCATCACCGCGATCCCAGGGCGCCGGAGCCGCGCATCGCCCACCACTTCCAGGACGAAGTCTGGCTGCAAATGCTCGCCACCGCCCGCCAGCTCGCCGCCCTCGCGGAAAAACGCGGCGCCACCGTGCTGCTGGAAGGGTTCTACCGCGGCTTTCTCGCCAGCGCGAAGCGGCTGCGGATGTTCCTCGAGGAGGTGAACTCGCCGCGGGTCCGCGCCCTGCTCGATCCCGCCAATCTGATCGAGGTCAACGATCTCGAGGAGATGTTCGCCCAGCTCAGCCCGTGGATCGACTGCTTCCACGCCAAGGACCGCCAGGTCCATGTCGAGAAGGGCGTGCCCGCCGGCCAGGGCTCCCTCGACTACGTGAAGTTCATCACCCTCGCCGCCCGCCACGCGCCCCACGCGCCCTTGATTCTCGAATACGTCGGCCCCGCCGACTACCGCGCCGCCCTCGCCCACCTGCGCGCCGCCATCGCCCGGGCGGGGCTCGCGGCCGACTGAAGACACTCATGGTCAATCTTGTCGCCCACGAAACACCCGGAAGACACGGAATCCGGTTTTCCGTCTGTTCCGTGGGCAGCCCTGCCTGGGCTCTTGGTTTCGACTGCCATGCCCTGAGTATTTCTCGAGCCCACTCTCCTGCAATCACGTCCCCCGTTTCGAAAATCGCCTTATGAAGACCTCTGCCACCGTTTCGTCGTTCTCCCGCCGCCGCTTCCTGCAGGGCGCCGCCACGGCCGCCACTGCGTTCTCCGTCGTCCCGTCGCGCGTCCTCGGCGGCGCCGGCCGCGTCGCGCCCAACTCCAAGACCACCCTCGCGGCCATCGGCGTCGGCGGCCAGGGCCTGCAAAACGTCCAGGCGTTCCTGCAGTTCCCTGAAGTCCAGGTCGTCGCCGTCTGCGACGTCAACCGCGAGGGCCCGGGCTACATCTCCTGGAACTGGGAGAAGGGGAAGGCCGGCAACGTCGCCGGCCGCGAACCCGCCCGCCGGCTCGTCGACGAGCACTACGCTAAGGACCAGCGCTCCGGCACCTACCGCGGTTGCCGCGCCTACAGCGACTTCCGCGAACTCCTCGCCAAGGAGGACGTCGACGCCGTCATGGTCGCCACCCCCGATCACACGCACGCCGTCATCGCGATGGCGGCGCTGCGGAAGCGCAAGCACCTCTACTGCGAAAAACCGCTCGCCCACACCGTGCGCGAGTGCCGTCTGCTGGCCGAGGAGGCCCGCCGCGCCGGCGTCGCCACCCAGCTCGGCAACCAGGGCCAGGCCAGCGTCGAGGCCCGCCTCACCTGCGAGATGATCTGGGGCGGCGCGATCGGGGCCGTGCGCGAGGTGCATGTGCCGATCAACGCGCGGTTCTGGAAACACGCCCTGTATGACGCCCGCCCCCCCGCCACCCCCGTGCCCGCCGGTCTCGATTGGGATCTCTGGCTCGGCCCGGCCCCGGCCCGGGACTACCATCCCGACTACGCCCCCTGGCACTGGCGCAACTGGTGGGATTTCGGCACCGGCCAGCTCGGCGACCTCGGCTGCCACCGGATGTCGACCGTGTTCAAGGCCCTTAAGCTCGGCCACCCGACCAGTATCGAGTTCTCCAGTACCTACAACAACGGCGAGGTCTATCCCCACGGCGTGCTCGGCCGTTGGGAATTCCCCGCCCGCGGCGGGCTCCCGCCCGTCACGATCCACTGGTACGACGGCGGCCTGAAGCCCGCGCGCCCGCCCGGCTTCGAGGCCGGCCGCACCATCGCCCAGAATCTCTACGTCGGCGACCGCGGCCTGATGCTCGATTATCGGCTGGTGCCGGAATCGAAGATGAAGGAGTTCGGCCGGCCCAGGGAGGTGCTCCCGCGCTCCCCCGGCCACTACCACGAATTCGTGTACGCCTGCCGCGGCGGCCCGGCCCCCGGCGCCAACCTCGTCGACCACGCCGGCCTGCTCAGCGAGGTCTGCGCCCTCGGCAACGTCGCCCTCCGCAGCGGAAAAAAACTCGCCTGGGATGGCCCCGCGATGAAGGTCACCAACGACAACGCCGCCAACCGCCTCCTCCACCGCGAGTACCGCCCCGGCTGGACGCTTTAGCCCCGTAGCGACGAGCGTGCGTAGCGACGAGCGAGTCGGCCTCGCCCGGCCCCCGGCCCGGCCGCTTCAGCGCACGAACAGGTCCGCGGCCCGCAGCGCCAGCCCCGGCAGCAACGGGGTTGTCAGGGTTTCGTCGCTGTCGATGAGACGGACGGGCTTCGCGGAATCGCGGGCAAAGTCGTACTGGTGGACCTGCTGCAGCGTGGGCTCGATCAACCATTCCTCCTTCACGCCGCACTTCGCGTAGATCGGCCGCTTGCGCCGGGTCTCGAGCAGACCGTGGGACGGCGAGGCAATTTCCACCACCAGATCGGGTGCCCCGTGGACGCCGTCGGCGCGGAGCAGGGAGAGCCGCTCGTTCGAGAGGAAGAAGACATCGGGCTGAAAGACGTTGTCCTCCGGCAAATAGACATCCAACGGCGCGATGCAGACCTTCCCGAGCCGGCGCTCCGCCACAAACTGCCGGAGCAGGTAAAAGACGTTCCCCGCGATGTCCTGATGAAAACTCCCCGGTGATGGCGCCAGGATCAATTCTCCCTCCACGAGCTGGTGAAAAGGAGGCCCTTCGGGAAGCGCGCGGTAGTCCTCCACCGTGAAACGTTCGACGGCCACGTGACTCATGGCGTCACCGTCGAACCGAATCCCACGAGGGTCAACGGGGTTTTGCGCGCCACCTGCAGCCACCGCGAGCCCCACCTACTCGCCGTCGGCGGAAGCCCTGGGGCGAGGAGCAAACGCCGCGGGCTGACCGTTCGCGGCCGCAGAGGATTCCGCCTCTCCCCGTTTGCCTCCTGAGCCTCAACAGGCGTCACCCCGACTTGCGCACACCTGGCCGCCCGCCTTGCGACTCCTGCGCCTCTTCGCGGCCACCTACCTTCGCGGCTTCGCTGCTTCGCGGGGGCTGGTTCGGGCGTTGCACCACGGAGCAACGGAGCAACCGAGCTAGGGCCGGAAGATACTTTCCCAAGGGAATCAGGCATCCGCATCAATCCGCGCCCTCCGCGGAGAAGTTGGAGCGGCGTCTTTCCGCGGATCGCGCCGATAATCGCGGATCCTCGGACAACGGAAGCCCGATTGATTCAGTTCTTCCAGAAACAAGACGGACGGGAAGGCAGAGGTCACTCGGACCACCGCCTCACGCCCGGCCGCTGGCGGTCAGCCTTCGTCTCCGGTGGGGCCTGCCGGCCTTGACAGCGGCTCACAACTGGACGTTTTAATGTCCATATGCAGGCCATCACCTACACGGCAGCCCGCGAGAATCTCGCGTCGACCATGGATCAAGTCTGTCGCGATCGGGCACCGGTCATCATCACGCGCAATCGTGATCAGGCGGTGGTGATGGTGTCGCTGGAGGAATTCGAGGCGCTGGAGGAGACCGCCCACCTGCTGCGTTCGCCGGCCAACGCCAAACGCCTGCTGGCGTCCATCGTGGCGCTGGAGTCCGGAAAAGGAAAGGTGCGGAAACTCGATCTCGAAGCATGAACCTGGTCTTCTCGCCCCAGGGCTGGGAAGATTACCAGTACTGGCAGGACTCCGACCGCAAGGTGCTCAAGCGCATTCATCTCCTGCTCACGGACACTCTGCGGAGTCCGTTCGAAGGCTTGGGCAAACCCGAGCCCCTCCGACATGCCCTCTCAGGATACTGGTCGCGCCGGATCACGGATGAGCACCGTTTCGTGTATCGCGTGATTGGCGATCAGCTCTGGATCGTGCAGCTCCGTTACCACTACGGTCCGTAGCCGGCGCAGATTGCCCGCGCCCGCAGCTCCGCGGGAAGCCCGCTTGGGGCAGGAACCACCGAGCCACGCAGCAACCGCGGCCGCGCCGAAGCAGCCGCTTCCGGCAACACCGTGCCTCCGCGCAAGTCTGCACCATCCGCGCGAGTTTCCGGATTGGAGCGTCTCCCGCGGATTTCAACCCGCCGCATCCTGGATCACCACCAGCGGAATCCCGCCGACCTCAATCACATCGCCATCGGCCAGCGCCCGGCGAACGCCAGCGGGTAGCTCCTCGCCGTTGACCAGCGTCCCGTTGCTCGACCCGAGGTCTGCCACCTCGATCGTTCCGGGCAGACCGGGGCTCCGGCTCAACCGGCAGTGCCGTCGCGACACCCGGGCATTCGCCAGCACCACCGCGCAGCCCGCGTCCCTCCCGACCGTGAGCGGAGCCTCGCCCATCGGGAGCCACCCCACCTTGCCTGCGGCGTCGAGCCATACCGCCAACGGGGCGACACGCGCCGCTTCCGGCACCTCGCGCAACAACCGGGCCACGAGCTCCAGCCGGCGCAGGAGCGCGCGTGGCTTGGCGAGGTCCTCCCGCACACCCGCGTAGGCCTCCTGCAGCTCGCGTTCCGAGATCGCGTTCACGTCGCAGACGTATTCGCGCAACCCGCGAAATCTTACGGCTGAATTTCCCGCGGGACGTCGCCCTCTCTCGAAACAAGGCACGGCGGCATCATTCCGTGCCACTGCTCTTCATTAGTCGCGCCACCTCAATCCGCAGACGGCGCAGGAAGCGGTTGCGAATCTGATAGACGGCATTCTCCGTCAGGCCATACCGCCGCGCCACCTCGGCGGCGGGTTCGCCTTGGAGCACATAGGCCTCGAAGACCTCGAAGGAGTTCTCCCCCAAGCGCGGCGCCGCCCGCAGCCGCCGGATCGCCTCCTCCATCAAACTGTCGCGCCAGCGGGCCCGCGCCTCGCCATCCGCGCCTCCCTCGTTTTCGGTCGCCCCGCGAGGCGGTGGTTCCATCGCCTCGTGCCATCGCACCTCGCGGTTCCGCGCCGCGCGCTGCAGGGTCGCCAGGCTCTTGCGATGCACGATGGTGAGCAGAAAGTTCCGGAACCGCCCCTTGCGGCGGTTGTACACAAACTGCGGCAACAGCCGCATCAGCGCCACCATCGTCTCCTGCAACACCTCCTCCGCCTGCGCCTCGCTCAGACCGAGCTTGCGCGCATACCGCAGGATCGCCCCCCAGTAGGCATCGAAAAATTCCTGCCACGCGTGATGAGCGTTTTCCGCGCGCAACCGCCCCAGCAGGGACTCGTTGGTCGTAATCATGGTCCGTCTTCGATAGCCAGGCCGCCAGATTCGCGGGCCACCGATCGTCGCTCAAGCCTCCAGTACGGGAATCCTCTCACTCCGCACCATCAAATACCTTTCCTATGTCGCTGCGACTTCGTCCCCGGCGATAATCAAGACCCGCGTGGCGGTCTCACCGTTACCTCGGACCTCAATCGTTTCGAGTGGCAGCCACCGATCTGACGAAGTGGGCCATCACGGCGCCGATCCCCCCGCGCTTCTCCCAATACGTCGCCGACGAGTGATCACAGCCAGACCCAGCGCGCCCAGCCCTGCCAGCGCGGCGTAGGTCGATGGCTCCGGAATCGCCGAAGTCGCGGAAATTTGATCGAAGGTCATCCCGAACGTCGCGGAGTCCACGGGCTGCCCGCCGGAGATCACGATGGTCTCCAGCGAACTTGTGTTCAGCCCGAGAAACGTGAGCGATCCCGTCACCGTGGTCAGGCTACTGGTCGAGAACGACGCGGTGGAAAACGCCGCGTAGGCGGAGCCGCCGAGGGAGTCGATCAGGTAGACAATGAACGAACTGGCCGCATTGGTGCCGAGCCGCTGGGCGGTGATCGAAAGCGACGTGTTCCCCCCGATGTTCTTCACTGAACTGAAATTCAGTTCCAGCTTCGAGGCGGCGGAATTAGTCGGAACAATCCCCGACCCGCCGGGGCCGATCGTGAAAGTGCCCGCCCCTTGGATGAAGTTGGCGTTGGGATTGGCGCTGGGGCCGACGCCCGTGGCCTCCCAGGTGCCGTAGAAGGCGTTCAGGGTGCCGGGGCCGGCCACGTTGGAGAAGTCCTCCAGCAGAACCTGGCCGCGGGCCACGGCACCGGCGGCGAATAGCGAGAGCAGGACGAAGACGAGACGTGATTTCATGGGGGACGTTGAGGGCTGGGCGGACTTGAGTTCAGAGTGAGTACGGAAGAGCTCGGGTGAGGGTGGAGGTGCCGGCGGCAGTGCCGCGCTTGAAAATCTGGATCGGCGTGCCGAGTGGGATGGGAACTTCGTTGCGGTTGCTGGTGGCACCAGTCGTGCGCTGCCAATAGTTCCCGTTGTGGAAGTAAGTCAGCGCACCCGCGCCCAACCCGACGGTGATCGTATCCGCCGCCGCCGCAGACGCCGCCGACACCCATCCCGGGAGCGCGGTTTGCAGGCTGAGGGCACCCAACGTGACGGCCGTGGGGAAGCCGGTATGCGTGTACGTGCTGCCCGCGTTGGGCACGGCGCGGCGGAAACGCACATCGGGCACCCGGCCCGTAAACCGCAGGGTCAGTGCCGGCCCCTTGCGGACCACCGTTATCGCACTGTCGAAGGGAATCGGCACGTTGCCGCGGTCGATCGCGTCGGAGCCCGTGGTGCGAACCCAGAACCCCCGGGTCGTGCTGAAGTAGTACGTGGTCTGGACCGTGCCGCTCAGGATCACGGTGTCCGCCTCGGTAGAGTTGGGGCCGCCCAGCAGGGTGCCCGAGCCGAACAGGGTATTGAGGGTGTCGACCGGGACGAGCCGGAAGGTATCGCCACTCGCGCCCGCCACGAGGCCGAGCGTGGTCAGGTTGACCGCCGTGGTGCTGACCATCTCCGCGGTGTTGCCCGAAATCGGGACCAGGCTGCCGGCGGCGTTGCCGCTCGTGAACTGGAGGGCGTAGGGGAAAGTCAGTGTAGCCAGCGCCCCGGGCGTCCAACCGGCCCCGGTGGCGGTGATCGTGGTGGCGTCAAACGCACTCACCCGCGTCACCCCGGCACCAGTCGCAAGGGGAACATCGAAGAGCGGAATCACGAATGAGGTAGCCACCGGAGCGATGGCGCTGCCGGCATTGATCACCACCGAGATTCCGCCCACCGGGGCCGTGTTCACTGTCGTGGCGGCGAGGGCGTTCGAAGCCGCCGTCAGTCCGAGGACGCCAATCAGCGTTGGGATCGTTTTCATGGAATCGATAATGCCTGTGGAAACTGGAATGCTTGATTGTCGTGGAGCCGACTCATGGCTGCACCACCTTCAGTCGGAAGAACGCATTCGGCGCGGAGGCGACCGGGTACCGGCCGCGCCACGTCTGCGTGCCGTTGACGGTCGACACGAGTTCGTGCGTCACGCCGACCGTGGTCCACGTCACCAGGTCGGTGGAGACTTCGACCTGGTACGTCACATCGGTTACGCTCGAGGGGCGGGCGTACGAGTAAGCCCAGTCGGAGCCTACCATGTTGGTCGTGGGCAAGCCGCTTGTAGCGTTGTGCCTAGGGTCCAAGCCAAGCGCATACTTCATCAGGTTGCTCAGGCCATCCAAACCGTAAACCGCCTCAGGGCTGGTCTTGGATAGATCCTGCCTTTCGGCTGGAGTGAACTTGCTGTGCTGCCACCAAAGAAAACTTGAAGTGACAAAGAACGATCGTTCGACGACCTCCGCAGGCCCGTGGATTTCGTCCCCGGATTGTGTAGCGCGCACGGTGACGAGGCCCGTTCCAGTCACGGTGAGGCTGTTTCCACTGACCAAAGCTGGACCTGAGGCTATGCCAAGTGTCACCGGCAGCCCAGAGCTTGCCACGGCAAATAGCAGGATGGGGGCACCTCCAAAAGGTTGGTCGGGCAGAGCGGCGAATGCGATGGACTGCGAACGGGCGGTCACCGTCAGAAGCGCGGAACTAGACGCGACAGCCGGGCCAACCGTAGCAGAGACGACGCACCTGAAGCGGTGCCCGTGTGAAGCTAACGTCGGCCCGTTGACGGTTAGCATCGAGGAGTTGGTGCCGGAATATGTGCCGCCCTCCGTCACAGCCGCCCAACTAGTCCCCCCGTCGGTGCTCACTTGCCAAGAGAAACCGACCGTACCCGTCCCTGCTGCAGTCACAGAGAAACTCGCTCCAGTTCCAGCCACGACCGTGGCTGGCATCGGGTGGACGACCACCACAGCATGTGTTGGAACCTCGCTCAGTCCCACAAGACCCGCCACTTCGTTGGCCGTCAAACTGCCCTGGTAAATTCGGACATCATCGAGATCCCCATCATAGAAATATAACAGCCGCTCCACCCCCTCGGGATGCCCGGCTGCGCCGAGAACCAGATCATGCGGAGGACTCAACTGCTGGAACGTCGCGCTTCCTTCGTTGCTCTTCGCACCATTGACATAAAACGCCCAGCCACCGGATGTGTACGTTACACATACGTGCGTCCATCTACCCACCGGCGACGGCCCCCCCGCCGGAAAGGTCGTCCCGTGGTACGGAGCCCCATAAAACGCAACTGCACCGTTGCGGTAGTCATGCCAGAAACTCCACTCTCCTACATTGTGAACGCCCGACATTTCTTGCGACAATACAGTCATCACGCTCACGCCCGACTCTAGTCCTACTGCAGTCAGCGGTCGCATCCAATACGCAATCGAGAATTCCGCTCCCGGGGCCGGTCTCCCATCCTGCCGGGTCACGCGCACATAGTCCCCCTGACGGAAGCACGGAGCTCCGCTGTGAAGCGTACCCTTGTCCCGGCCCCGCAAGCGGATTGCCGAACCGGTTGCCCCATGGCGATCTGCCACGAAGGTGCCGCCCGCATTCACCCCGTGAAGGCCGTAAGGCCCCGAATCGTTCACGTTGCCATCCAGCCTCCACCACGCTGCCAATGCGGCTGACACCGTTACCCGCGCCCCTGCGGATGTCACGCTCCCACTTTCGTTTGTCACCATCACATCGTACACGCCGGAGGCGGAAGTCGGAGCATCCCAAATTACCCATGTGGGATTGGTCGCTCCTGCAAGTGGCACGCCATCTTTACGCCACTGGTACGAAAGTGTTCCTTCTCCAGCCGCAGTGACGGCGACCGCCACTGTCGTGCCGACACTGACAGCCGCTGTCTCGGGTTGGGCAAGAATGCTGGGCACTGCCACTCCTGGTGCAACTCCGGCGATTTCAGCAACCGCAGTTGCCGTAAGCGCTCCTCGATAAAGTCGCACGTCATCCAGCTCTCCGTGCCAAAAAGAGAACTTCCCATTCATCATATACGGATGATAAACGGCGCCGAAAAGCAAGTCACATACCGCACCAACCGCACCATACTCACGAGTACCCTGGGCGCTTAGCAGCCCGTTAACGTACATCTTCCATCCGCCATTCGTGTACACAAAGGCGATGTGCTCCCATGCTCCGACTTGAAGTGATCGTCCCGAATTGACGTCCGGATTATAATAAGCATTGGCTTGAAACATGATTCGTCCCGGCAGACCCACATGTGCCATATTTGTTGCGGTTAGAACCCATCCGGCGTAGACCCCCGCTGTAGCCTGGCCGAGAATTACTTGCTGATTGGCAGTGCCTGCAGTTGGTTGGGTCAACGTCTTGCTCCAGCATGCCACCGAGAAGTCCGTACCCAGTGTGAGTAATTCTGACTGCGGGATGCGTACAAAATCTCCGGAAGAGTAGTTCGTGCCTGATCCGCTATCAGTGACTGGCTCACGTGCCACTAGCCGGATTGCCCTTCCACTCACTCCATGCCGGTCACGAACGAACACACCGCCATGGTTTTCGCCGTGTAATGCCGCAGGCCCGGAATCGTTCACGTTGCCATCCAACTTCCACCAGCCGATAAGCTCTGCCGCCACCGTGATGATTGCTCCGGCCGACGTCACGCTGGCGGCTCCGTTGCTTACAACCACATCGTACACTCCTCCATCGGAGTGTTTAATATTTGACAAGGGCAGCGCATCCTGTGTCGCGCCAGGAAGGGAAGCTCCGTTCTTCCGCCACTGGTAGGTGAGGTTTCCGGTGCCACTGGCCAGGACTGTAAGCGTCGTGCTGGATCCGGGGGTGACCGTCGCACCTTGAGGGGGTGTCTGAATCAAGATCCCAGCTTCGACGACCGTCGTCTCCGAGGTCACTGATCCCAGCAGGTTTGAGACAACCACTGAATATGCATGGCTGGTCGGCTCTGCATCCGGAACAACAAAAGTTGCGGCTACTTCGCCGTGCAGTGGAACTCCGTCTCTGAGCCACTGATAATAAAGCGCCGGCGCTCCCGAAGCCTGAATCCCCAATACAAACCCGCTCAATTCTCTTGATATTTCAGGACCAATCAAATCCGACGGCCGAACAATGTTCGTTTGCAACGGATGAATGACGTTCGTATTGAAAAGATCTCCGAAGACTTGAAGCTCCATCGGTACCGCGATAATCCCGACTCGCGGATTGTCTGGGATTAACAAACCAGGAATTCTCAAGAACTGAAAGGACGGCAGAGCCTTGATGCGTTTCCACGAAAGGCGAATGCCGTTGCCGAAGTCGGCTTCAAGATCGAAGTGTGTTGCAGGATGTGCTGATGCATTCGGATTCTCGATAGCCAGAAAGCGATCTCCACTGCTATCGTTCAGCGGCAATGATAAGCGTATCCGAACATGGCTCTGGAATGAGGTGGCGCCGGAAGGGTCTGAAAGCACCTCATCCGCAATCACCCGCCAGTGTCCCGGATCTTGGCTGGTCCGTTGTGTTACATACCCGAGCTGTACTATATAGTCAGCCAGCGTTGACACCCATTGGTCGATTATCAATTGAAGTCCGAAAGTGGTCGCGGCTTTGGACAGCGCAAGATACTTGGAAAAGCCTATTCTCACCACCCCTGATTCGAGGACGTCATATGCAAACTCGGCAGTATTACCCACTCGGCTGACAAGCTCCTGAAGATCTCTACGCTCCCCGGCGGGGGTTCCTTCCTCAAATACAACCAACGTACGTCCGTCCGATGAAATCTTTACTTTCTGCTCTACAGGACTTCCCGAGGAGTGATCAACGATCACGAACTCCCTGCCTTCAAACAGGAAAGTCTCCTGCGACCAGCCGCAGCAATTGTGAATCAACAGCGTGGCCAGAGCTTTCCTCCAAAAGGCCATTGTAAATCGCGACAGACTCGAAACAATTAATCCGTTTCCGTCGCGCTGGCAGAGGGTTGATGTACGTGCAAGAAGTCTAAGAGCAGTTCGAACAACACAGTACACCCCCCTCAAGTATCCCGCACGTTCAGGGAGACCAGCCAGCCAGTCACTGTAAGACTTCATTTGCCACGTTTTTTCATTGCATGTTATCGAGCCAGATTCATTTGCGCAGTATTCTCAGACGGGTTTCGGTTCTTACGCGAAATCCGGTAGAAACTTCGCGCATCCGTTGGCATCAACCGCGCAGTTCTTGCTACGCCGGGGGCAATCCAGGGCCGCAAGGCCGGGGAGGAACGGCAGCGGGTCGCTGGCACTGGCACGGGCTATGCCAACCTGCCCAAGGCGCTGGTCGTCAGGTTCATAACGTCGCTGCTCTCCCCACTTCAGTACATGGCGCGCCGCCTCTCATGGCTGGAGACACCTCTACCCACGCATGCGGGGTGTGTGGGGGGGGTGGAACTCGGTCCGCACCGACCATCGCTGCCCTCAGGTGCCTGCGGCAATTCGGGATGCAAACGAGCGCAGTGAAACCAGCCGCAGGCGGACTGCCGGCTCTTTGCGGGCAGGAGTGCCCGCCCGTACTCGCTCGGCACCCTTGGCACCCCCTTGTACCCTGCCCCGGAGATTGGGTTGAGATTCGGTCTGCCTTGCTGCGGTCCGGTCGGGTGACGTTGGTGGGGGAATTTTCCCAAGACACGATTCACGCTCCATCCACGCCGACTCCATCGACCTCCGCTGTTCGGCCCTGACGCTCGCCCCATGCCCACTACCATTTCGACCTCGCTGCGCGGACCGACTAGATTGCCAATCTGTTTGCACCGGCGGTTCAAACTCGACCAGGAGGAACACTTACACCCGAACGGGTCGCCGTCTCGGGCTCCCCGTTCCTACTGCGAACCATCGTGGCCTTCGAGGTACTCCTCTCCCTCCGCGGTATCGATTCTCCTAGTGAGCCGGTACCCCAGACCAGAGAATGCGAGTTTTGACCGAAGCGAGAAGCCGCCCACTCTCGCACTATCCGCGAAGAAGCTGGGCCGGGGGAATGCGGGTGGTCGATTCATACAACCGAGCAACTAAGGCAGGGCCGGAAGGGAGGAGTCCCCCGGAAGCCAAGACGCACGCGCGGTCGATCACCCGGCCGCGACCGATCCTATCACTCCACCGTCACCGTCGCCGTCAGCGGGCCCGCCGCCGGCACGCCTGTTACTTCCAGCGCGGCCAGTTTGTCCACCGGCACTTCCCCGATCTCGACGGCCTCGATGAAAAGCGGGATCCGGCCCACCGCGCTCACCGCGCGAAACGTCAGCCAACCGGCGCGCATCGTGACGGTGAACTCAAACTCCCCGAAGCTCGCCACCACCTGCCGCGAATTCGCACTTCGCCCGTCCACCCCCATCGAGAGCGCCAGCGTCCGCTCCTCCTGCGACTCAATCCTCGCCTGTACCCTCGCGCCGGCCGCCGTGCGAAACGCCGCTTGCACGGCCGAGCCCGGGCTCGGCATCAGCAACGCCCGCCACGACAAGGCCACTGCCACCCGGCCGTCGCCCCACGGTCCTTCCCGGTGAATCCGATCCTCGCCCGCCGCAGCCCGGAGTTCCTCCCGCTGCACCGGCCGGGCCGGCACCGTCGCCAGCACGGGAATCGTATTGCCGTACCACGAGCCCAACACCAACTCCATCCCGCCCAGTTCGTCGTGCGCCAGGAAATACTCCGGCTTCTTCCCGCGGAAGCAGGTCACGAAATAGGTCCGCTTGCCGTCGAACCGCGGCTGGCCGTCGCGCCACACCCAGGCCGATTGCTCCGTCTGGCCCAAACGCACTTCCTCGGCCCAGCCACGCGCATCGTCGCGATGCCAGCGCTTGAGTTCCGTCCAGTCGAGCACCCGGGCCTCGGGCCCAAACTCCGTGCGCACCGCCGCGGCGAGATCCTCGGTGTCACCGTACAATCCCCGCGTCGCCACGATCCGCGGCGGCACGGGCCCGCGCGCCAGCAGCGCCACCTCCGCCGGAGCCAGCGCGCGACGCCAGAAGCGCGCCTCGTCCAGCGCACCGTTCAACGCCCACTCCGAGATGGCCGAAGGTCGTCCGAAACGCAGTTCCACCGCCGCCGGCGCCGGCACCGTCCGCATCGCCCCCAGCGGCACGGTTCCGGAGGTCTCGCCGTCAACCAGGAGCGTCAGGGTCCGGCCATCGCTGACCAGCGCCAGATGATGCCACTTCCCCACCCCCAGCTCCTGGCGCGCCGTCACCGCACAATCCTTGCCGACGGTGTGATCGGAACGCAGGTACGCCTGCGCCCTCCCCCGATCGAGTGCGAGCCCCCACTTGAGTGCGCCCACTTCCGTCGCCGCGCCATGCCAGATCGTCCCGGTCGTGCCCGCAGCCTCGTGGTGTTTCAGCCACACCGCCGCGGTGAACGGTTCGCGCCCGCCCACCCGCAATCGCGGCGAGTCGGGCACCATGACCACCGCGCCGCCGTTGAACCAGAGCGCCCGATCAATCCGTCCAAACCGATCCGCCGTCGGCGAAGTCCGGACAGCCGACCCGTGCAACCCGCGCCCCGAGGCATCGCGGGCGTCGCCGTCGAAGTTCCACGCCGCTGTCGCCCGCGTGGCATCGCTGGGATGAGAGCCACCGCCCGCCTTCACGCCCACCGCCGGCGCCCGCGTCAACCATAGCCCGGCGGCAACGACCGCCACCGCCCCGGCGCCGAGCCCGACGCGCCGGCGCGTCGGCCAACGCCCCCGCCACCCCGCCACCCGGACGGCCGGCGCCCCCGCCATCCGCCGCACCACCTCCCCCGCCGTCGCCGGACGGCGCGCCGGCTCCTTGGCCAGGCACGCGCCAATCACCGCCTCCCACGCAGCCGGCACTTCCCCCGCGGGCAGGCCCAGCGCCCGGCGCCGCGCCGCGACCGACTCCGGCTTCCGTTGAAAGAGCTGGGTGCGGATGTCGCCGGTGTGGAACGGCGGCTTGCCCGTCAGCAACTCGAAGAGCGTCGCCCCCAGGGCGTACACGTCGTCCGTCGGTGCCGGCTCCTCGCCCATCGCCTGCTGCGGGCTCATGTAGACCAGCGTGCCCGCCGCCATCATGCTCACCCGCGTCACCGAATCCGCCAGGCTGCGCGCCACCCCGAAGTCCGCCACCTTCAAGCGGCCGTCGCGAGTCAGCATCAGGTTCGAGGGCTTCAGATCACGGTGCACCACCCGCGCCTCGGCATGCGCATGGTCCAGCGCCGCCCCGAGTTGCGGCAGCCACGGCGCCATCTCCGCCGGCTCCAGCACGCGCTGCGGGCGTTGCAGCCGCAGGGCCGTAAGCGTGCAGCCATCGACCCACTCCATCGCGATCGCCGCGCCAGTCGCGTCCTCGAAAAAATCGTGGATCCGCACGATGTTGGGATGCGTGAGCTGCCGCGCGCGGCGGGTCTCCGCCTTGAGATCCTCGAATGCCCCCGGATCCCAGCGCACCGCGTCCGGCAACAGCTTCAGGGCCACCTCCTCGCCCAGCACCTCATCACGCGCCCGCCACACCACCCCCATGCCGCCGCGTCCGAGCACGGCCCGCAGCGTAAAGCGGCCAAACATTCGCGCGCCGACGGCGTAGCCGCGCAGGGTGGATTCGGCATCGGAGCTGGACGGGCCCACGGCCGGCGATTTGCGGCGGCGGCGGACGGTCCGTCAATCTCGCACGCGTCGCGAGGCGCGGGTGGAGGTCGCCGGAGCAGGCCCGCTCCGGCCCGGTCGTGCCGGAATCCGCCCGCCACAGAGGCGTGGTATGCCACGCAAACCCATCTACTTTCGGCACATTGGATGCTTCTTTCCTGCGCCAGCTCGGAAAAGATCTCGTCGCACCCTGGCCTGCGGCGTTTCGTCGGCACGTCCGCCTCCCCGCTTTCCATGCTTCCCCGCGCTTCGCGCTTCGTCGCGACGGCCGTTCTGGCCGGATTCACCCTCCCCTCAACCTTGTGTGCCGCCGTCCCGGACGCGCCGGTGCAACTTACTCCCGTCGAGGTCACCGGCACCCGCCTCGGCCGCCGGCTGGACGACAGCCCGATCGCCAGCACCGTCATCCCGCGGGACATGATCGAATCCGCCGGCCGGCAGCGACTCGGCGAGGTGCTGCGCGAGCTCCCCGAGTTTGCCGGCAATCCGATCACCGATCTGGTCGCCTTCAACGAGTCGCGCGGAGTCTCGGCCTTCGACCTGCGCGGGTTGGGCAGCGGCAACACCCTCATCCTGGTCAACGGCCGCCGCACCACCGTCAACGCCAACGCCTTCGAACTCATCAAGACCTACGTGGATCTGAACCGCTTCTCCCCCGCGTTCGTGGAGCGCGTGGAGATCCTCAAGAGCGGCGCCTCGGCCGTCTATGGCGCCGATGCCGTGGGCGGCGTGGTGAACATCCTGACGCGCCGGCGCCCGGCGGGCGGCGAGGTCGCGCTGAGCTACGGCAACACGTTCCGCACCGACGCCACCGAGTGGTCCGGCAGCCTCGCCACCGGCGCCACCCGCGGCCGCCTCGGCGTGAGCGTCGGCCTGGATCACGCGGAGCGCAACGCCCAGGCCCATCGCGATCGCGCCTTCACCCGCACCGCCAATCTCGTGCCCGCCTACCGCGCCTCGTACGACTACTACGGCCGCCTCCCGGCCGACGCGATCGCGGGCTTCGACGGCCGCTCCCTCACCGGCCCCAACGCGCGCGTCTCCGTCGCCCCAGGGCAGGTTAACGGCCGTGAGGGTGTCGCCCTTCCGGAACTCCCCGTCGGCGCGCCGATCGCCGTCCTGCCCGGGACCGCGCTTTCAAGCGCGACGCCGGACTTCACCGCGCCGTTCCGCGGCGCAACCGGGGGCCGGTTCCACCCTGCCGCCGCCGCGACCTTCGTCGCGCCGGAACTCACCCGCGGCGATCCCGGCGCCCGCAGCCTGTTCGACTTCAATCAGCAGATCTGGACCACGCCCGAGACCCGCCGCACCGGCGCCACCCTCCGGCTCGACCACGAGCCGGCCCCCGCCTTCGCCTGGTTCCTCGAACTGACCGGCGGCCGCAACCGCTCGTACACCGAGTATCATCCGCGCGACTACACCGGGCTCGTGCCGCGCACCAATGCCTTCAATCCCTTCGGCGTCGACGTCATCGCCGCCTGGCGGATCCCGGACAACGGCCCCCGGCGCTCGCTGACCGAGGACGATCATCTTTCCAGCCAGCTCGGCGCCCGCGGCCGCACCGGCGCCATCCGCTGGGAGCTCGCGGCCACGTACAGCCGCGACGAATACGTCGACACCACGCAGGGCGTGTACGCCGCCGGCCGGGTGGCCGCCGCGTTGGCGAGCCCGGACCCGGCCCGGGCGCTGAATCCCTTCGGCGGCGCGGCCTTCCGCCACGACCGCGCCCTGGTCGACACCCTCGCCACCACCGCCTGGTTCGGCGGCACCGCCGATCTCCTGATCGTCGACGCCCAGGCCGCCGGCCGGCTGTTCACCCTTCCCGCCGGGCCCGTGCAGGCGTCGGCCTTCGCCGAGTTCCGCCGCGAACGCTTCCGCTCAGTCAGCGACGCCGCGAGCCGTGCGGGTGACGTCCTCGGCTTCGGCCAGACCGGGCGGGACGTGGCCCTTGCTCGCGACGTCCGCTCCTTGGCCGCCGAGGTGCACGCGCCGCTCCGGCGCGGCGCCGCGGATGACTCTCGCGCAGGATCGCTGGCGCTCGAAGCGGCGGCGCGGGTGGAGGACTTTCCCGGCAGCTTCCGGAGCGGCGTGAAGCCCTCCGTGGGCGCCCTCTGGCGGCCGTTGTCCGGCTGGACGGCGCGGGCGAGCCAGGCCTGGACCTTCCGCGCCCCCAGTCTGCCGCAGTTGTATTCACCGCAAACCGACACCTACTACAACTCGGTGCTCGACCCGCGCCGTCCACCCGCCCTGACCGGGGACGACTTCGACGGGCCCAACGTGCCCCGCCTCGTGCGCCAGGGCGGCAATCCCGCGCTGGCCCCGGAAACCGGCGCAGCAACCCAGGCCGGCCTGATCTGGTCGCCTCCGCGCCGCGGGCTCACCCTGGAAGCCACCTGGTTCCGCTACGAACTGGAGGATCTGATTTCCGGCGTGGGACCCGCCTATGTCCTGGAACACGAACTCGACGGGCTCGGCCACCTCGTGCACCGCGACGCCGGCACGGCGACCGTCACCAACCGGACCCCGGCCCCGATTGAGGTGCTCAGCGGGCCAAACGGCGCCACCACGGCGGTGGCGCCTGGACAGAGCGTCACCGTGCCGGGCCGGCTGCGGCGGATCGACATCTTCACCGTCAACCTGAGCCGCCGCGTGCTGGCCGGGTGGGATTTCGCGGCGCGCCAGACCGTCGAGTTCGCGGGAGGCCGGTTCACGGCCACCGGCGCCGTGACTTACACGGAGCGGAACGCCTTTGCCTACGACCGCTACTCGGCCCCGGTCGACAGCGCCGGCCGGGTCGGCAGCCCGCGGTGGCGTGGCCGGGCGACGGTGGACTGGACGCGCCGGGCCTGGTCGCTGGGCGCCTCGATGATGTACGCCGCGCGCAGCGGACATCACGCACCGTACGCGTATTACCAAAAGCCCTACCGCCCGGTGGCGGTGCGGGTGGGCTACGCGGCGGCGGAACGATCCTGGCTGCGCGGGGCGCAGTTCACGCTCGGCCTCGAGGACGTCTGCAACGAGAGCCCGCCGCTCTACCCCGACCCCCCGATCGGCTATAACTACGCCCAGGTCGGCCGCCCCCAGGGGCGTTTCTGGCGGCTCACGGTCCGGCGAACCTGGTGAACCGCCGGGGCCACCTCACGGCGGCGCGCCGAAATCGAGGTCCACGTAGACCGGGCGATGGTCGCTGGCCTGCGCCACCCCGTGGCCATCGTAGATGCGCGCCCGCCCCTCCCGCACCGCCGGCTTCAGCCCGGGCGAAACGAGGACGTGATCGACGCGCGTGTAGAGTTCCTCGCGGCGAAAAAAGTGCGTCCACACCTCGCCCCGCGAATCGACGGCCGGAAGCAGGATCGCAATCTCGTTTCGCCCCCGCTTCTGCAACGCCGCCAGCGGCCGGCTCGTCCGGGTGTCATTGCAGTCGCCGAGCACCAAAAAACGCGCCTCCGCCGGTCGCGGGAAGCGCTGCAAAATCCGATCGCGGATCACCGTGGCCTCGCCGGCCCGGCGGCGGGCCGAGAGCGGATCGTCGGGCCGTTCGGTGAAGCGGCTCTTCAGGTGGAGCGCAAAGAGCGTCAGTTCGCCGCCCGCGGCCTCAAGGGTGAATTCCAGCAGCCCGCGGCGGACGGTTTCCACAGTCTCGAAGTACTTGAACTCGAGGTCGGTGTGGGTGCGGACCCTCTGGAGCGGCCGGCGGGAAAGCACCGCGACGCTCCGGTCCTCGTCCGCCGCCGCCGCCAGCGCCAGATGAGGGTAATCGATTCCGGCGCTGCGCAGATCGCGGCGCAGTTCCTCGAGGTAGGGACGCCGGCCCATTTCCTGCAGGACGAGCACATCGGCGGCCAGACCGCGGATCACCTCGCGCAACGCCGCCTTTTCCGCCTCCGGCTTTGGGTATTCGGGCCGGTATCCGCCGGCGGTCACGCGGTTGGTCGGGCCGTAGTTTTCCACGTTGTACGTGGCGATCCGCAGGGTTTCCGCCCGCCCCGCCAGCGCCAGCAGCAGACCCGCCAGCAGCACCGTCGCGCGCACCCGCGACCGCCAACCGGAGTCCGCTGGAAGTCGCGTCCGACGGGCTGGGCCCGGCGGGCTTCCGCGCTCGCCGCCCGGATTCATGCGCGGGCCGCCGCTGGCCCGGCCAGGAGGGCGCGCTCGCGTTCGACGAGGGTCGGGTGCGAATAATAGAAGCCGCTGAACCAGCGGTGCGGCGTGAGATTGGTGAGGTTTTTCTGCGCGAGCTTGCGCAACGCGGCCACCAGGGCCGCCGGACCGCCCATCGCTTCGCGCGCAAACGCGTCGGCCTCGTACTCGTATTTCCGCGAGAGGAGGTTGGCGAGCGGTGAGAACCAGAAGGTGACCGCCCCGCTGAGCAGGCCGAAGAGCAGGAAGGAGGGCGCGAGCTGCGCTGGCGGAAAACCGAAGGCGGGGTTGAACCACGGGCTGGCCGCCAGCCAGGCGATCACGGCGAAGGCCGCGAACAGCATCGCCGCCGACAGCGCGATCATCTTCGGGATGTGTCCGCGCCGGTAGTGCCCGATTTCGTGGGCGAGCACCGCCTCGAGTTCCTCGGCGGTGAGTTGGGCGACCAGGGTGTCGAACAGCACGATGCGCCGGAACCGCCCGAAACCGGTGAAGTAGGCGTTGGAATGACCCGATCGCTTCGAGCCGTCGATCACCTCGATGGCCCGCGCACGGAAGCCGGTGCGGTCGCCGAGCGCCAGCAGCCGCGTGCGCAGCTCGCCCTCCGGCAGCGGGGACAGCTTGTTGAAGAGCGGCACGATCAGTTTCGGGTAGAGTATCAGCATCAGGAGCTGGAAACCGAACAGCAGCGCAAAGCCCCACCACCACCAGGACCCGCCGACCCAGCGGACCAGCGACAACAGCGCCCACAACAGGGGGAAGCCGATCGCCCAAAGCAGCGCCGTGCCCTTCAGCTTGTCGGTGACCCAGAGCCCGGGGGTGCTCTGGTTGAAGCCGAACTTCTGCTCGAGGCGGAACTGCTCCCACCACTCGAACGGCAGCGACGGCACCGCCAGCAGCATCGCCACCAGCAGAAGATAGACGGCATGGTTCCAGGTCGAATCGGGGCCACCCCACGTCGCCGCCTCCTCGAAAAGGGCCGGCAGCACGCCGCTGAGCAGGACCAGGATCAACACCAGCGTGTCGAAGATCTCGCTGAGGTCGCCGAAGCGCGACTTTTCCAGGGTGTACGCCACCGCCTTCCGGTAGGTGGGGCCGTCCATGGTCGCCGCCACCGCCGGCGGCGGCGCCTCGGCGTGGCGCCGCACTTCGCTCCGGTTCAGCGCCGCCAACACGAGCGCCGCCACCAGCCTCACCCCCAGCAACCCCACCGCGGTCCAGAGCACAATCACCATGGACCCCAATCCATGCGAAACCCTTCCCGCCGCCAGCCCAAAGATGGTTTGAAATGGGGACGCTCCGACGCATCGTGGCGCGCTGTGGAAGCCGTTCCCGCCAAATTGTCCTTCGAGGACGCCCTCGCCCGTCTGGAAGCAATCGTCGAGTCGATGGAATCGGGCGACGTGCCCCTCGCCGATCTGCTGGCGCGCTTCGAGCAGGGCACCAAGCTCCTCAAGGTGTGCGAAACCCGGCTCAAGGAAGCCGAACTCAGGATCGAGCAGCTCAAGAAGCAGAAAGACGGCGGCGTTTCGCTTGAAAAGTTCGAGTCGAACCGCGAGGACTGAGCCTTTGCGCCGATCTCACCGCCCTCGCAGATGAATTCTCCGTCCCACCCGCCCGCGCCCCGTTTGCTCGATTCCATTCGGGGTCCGGCCGACGTCAAGGCGCTGACGCCCGGCCAGTTGGGCCAGTTGGCGCAGGAGATCCGGGAGGAATTGATCGCCGTCACCTCCCGCAATGGCGGCCACATCGGTCCCAACCTCGGCGTCGTGGAGCTCACCCTCGCCTTGCACCGGGTCTTCGAGTCGCCGACCGACCAGTTCGTCTTCGACGTCGCCCACCAGGGGTACGTGCACAAGCTGCTCACCGGACGCGGGGGCGAGTTCTTCCGCCGGTTGCGCCAGACGGGAGGAGCGAGTGGCTTTCTCTATCGCACCGAGAGCCCGCACGATCCGTTTGGCGCGGGCCACGCGGGCACAGCGCTCTCCGCCGCTCTCGGCATGGCGACCGCCCGCGATCTGCGCGGCACCGGGGAACACGTGATCGCGGTTTGCGGCGACGCCGCCTTCACCTGCGGAATCACGATGGAGGCGCTCAACAACGTGGTGAGCTCCACCAAGCGGCTGATCGTCATCCTCAACGACAACGAGTGGTCGATCGCCCGCAACGTCGGCGCCATCTCCCGCTACCTCAACCGCATCAGCACCAGCTCGACCTACAACCGCATCCACCACGATGTGGAGGCCTTCTTCAAGAGCTTCCCGGCGGGCGTCGAGATGAACCGCGTCTACACCAAGTGGAAGCGCGAGACGAAGGACTTCTTCGTCGAATCCTCCCTGTTCGAGAAGTTCGGCCTGCGTTACCTCGGCCCGGTGGACGGACACGATCTCGAGGCCCTCGCGAAGAATCTGGAGTTCGCCAAGCACTGCGACGTGCCCGTGCTCGTGCATGTGCTGACCAAGAAGGGCCGCGGACTCGAGGCTGCCCTGGCCCACCCCGAGCGGTTCCACGGCGCCGCGCCGTACGATCCCGTCACCGGCGAGAACAAGAAACCCGCCGCCGGCACGGCTCCCAGTTATCAGGATGTCTTCGGCCAGGCGTTGACGCGTTTCGCCCGCGCCAATCCCGACATCGTCGGCATCACCGGCGCCATGCCGAGCGGCACCGGACTTTCCCACCTCGCCAGCGCCCTGCCGCGCCAGTTCTTCGATGTGGGCATCGCGGAGGAGCATGCCGTGCTCTTTGCCGCCGGGCTGGCGACCAAGGGAATCCGTCCGGTCTGCGCCATCTACTCCACCTTCCTGCAGCGAGCTTACGATCAAGTGATTCACGACGTCGCCCTGCAGAACCTGCCGGTCACCTTCTGCCTCGACCGGGCGGGATTGTCCCCGAACGACGGTCCGACCCACCACGGTCTGTTCGACCTCTCGTACCTGCGGTGCGTGCCGAATGTCACCGTGATGCAGCCCAAGGACGAGGATGAGTTGGTCGACATGCTCCACACCGGGCTGTCGCTGCCCGGTCCGGCATTCATCCGCTACCCGCGCGGGGCCGGTACCGGCGCGCCGATCAAGGAGCAGCCGGCACTGCTCCCAGTCGGCCACGCGGAGGTGCTGCGCGACGGTTCCAACATCATGATCTGGGCGCTCGGCAACCTGGTGCAGGACGCCCTTGCCCTCGCCGCCCGTCTCGCCGCCGAGGAGCATCTCTCCGTGGGCGTCGTGAATGCCCGCTTCGTCAAGCCGCTCGATCGCACCCTGCTGCTGAGTCATGCCGCCTGCATCCCGCTCCTGGTGACCCTGGAGGATCATGTGTTGTCCGGCGGGTTCGGCAGCGCCGTGCTCGAGGTGCTGCAGGAGGCGGACTGCCCGGCGGCTGTCGAACGGATCGGCTGGCCGGATCGGTTTGTCGAACACGGCTCGAGCGTCGAATCCCTTCGCGCCAACTACGGCCTGGCCGCGGATGACATTCATCGCCGCGTCCTCGCCCGCTGGCGCAACCTGCGCGAATCTCCGGTCGAGGCCGACGTCTGACCCGCGCGCAAAAAAGCCGCATCCCCCGGGATGGGCGGTGCGGCCGAAACCGGCAGGCGCGGCGCGGCGCTTATTTCTTCTGCGTCTTGGGCATCGCGCCCGAGCCGCCGCACTTCTCGCAGTACTTGCCGCCCTTGGCGGCTTCGACGCAGCACTTGTGGGCGCAAGCCTTGCCGTCCTTGGCGGCGGTGGCGCAGCACTTGCCCGCCTTGCCGGCCGCGGCGGCCGCGCCGAAGGCAAGTCCGGTCGCGAATAGGGAAACGACAACAAACGTGACGATGGTCTTCATATCTGGGTGGTGAACTTGATTTGGGGTGAAGCGTTGCCTTTGGTGCGGGCGGCGGGAGTCGAACCCGCCTCTCAGGCTTGGGAAGCCCACATAATAGCCGATATACTACGCCCGCACGGCAAGGAACGCGGCCTGTTCTGCGAGGCCGATCGCCCCCCGGCAAGTGAAAACCGGCACGCCCCGCCCTGGCGCCTTTCGCGGGCGCCCCCCTCGGCGCCACCCGCCCGCACGCGGGGCCAGTGACCACTCGCCCTTCGCGTCCGTTCGCGGTTCTCCACCGCCCCGCTCCGGCTCAGCGATAACCCCTGCGCCCTTCCAACGCGCTCTTCAGGGTCACCGCATCCGCGTAGAGCACCCCACCCCCACTCGGCAGGCCGAACCCAATCCGCGTCGTCTTCACCTCCCGTCCGGCAGGAAGATGCTCCAGAATATAATGACAGGTGGCCTCCCCTTCGACGTCGTTGGGCAGCGCGAGAATCAACTCCTCCACTTCTCCCGCCTCGATCCGCGCCCCCAGCCCGGCGAGATTCAAATCCCCCGGCCCGACCCCCTGCATCGGCGAGAGTTTGCCGTGCAGAACATGATACCGCCCGCGAAACGCTCCGCTGCGCTCGATTGCCACCAGGTCCGGCACGTGCTCGACCACGCAAACCACCCGCGAATCCCGGCGCTCATCCGCGCAAATCGCGCAACTCTCGCCCTCCGCCAGGTTGCCGCAGCGCGGACAGCGCTTCACCGCCCCCGCCGCCTCCTCCAGCGCCCGCACCAGTTCCGCAAGCCGCTCCGGCTTCTCCACCAGCAGATGCAGCGCGATCCGCTCCGAGGAGCGAAAGCCCAGTCCCGGCAGCTTCTTCAACTGCTGCTGCAGGCGCTCAAACGCGGGTGTCATCGCCGGGGGTAGCCAGGATCGGCGTCAGCCGCCGCGCGGCTCTCCCGCCCGGACGGTGGCGCCCGACGACCGTTTCAGAACAGGCCGGGCATCTGAAACGCGCCCGTCACCTTCTGCATCTCGGCCTCGTGATACTCCTTGGACTGTTTCGCGGCATCCTGCACGGCGGCGAGCACGGTGTCGGAAACGAACTTCGGATCCTCCTTGAGCAACTCCGGATCGAGCGCGATGGCAAGAAACCGGCCCGCACCGTTAACCCGGACCCGGACCGCCCCGCCTCCGCTCGAAACCTCGATCTCCTTCGCCTCGAGTTGCGCCTGCAGCGCCTCGATGCCGCGCTTCATCTTTTCCGCTTGTTTGACGAGTTTTCCGAGTCCGGCCATGGGAAGGGAGAAAGGGTTGGGAGAGGCCTGCGTCTCGCAGGCTGAAAAGCGATCACAGAGCCGGCCCCTCGCTCAACGCGACAAAAAACTGGCGTAACCCTCCCGAAACGTCCGGTACCGCGGCCGCCAGCCAAGACGCTCCTTGATCGCCGCATTCACAATCACGCGGTCGGGCGTGACGCCGCGCCGCTCTGATCCCGCGCCCCCCGTGAAAGCCGGAACCGGCACCCCCAGTTGACCGGCAATCCAGGCCGCCACCTCGGCCTTCGGCGCCGGACCGTCATCCGCCACATTGAAGATCCCGCTTCCCAATTCCGGCGGCGCCAGCAGGCAGGCGAGCACCGCCGCCGCCGCATCGTCCCGATGCACCAGGTTGAGCCGATGGCCAACCGTCCCGGCCACCACGCCGGTGCGGACTTGTTCGATCAAGTGATGCCGACCCGGACCATAAAGTCCCGCGAGTCGCAGGATAAACCACCGCCGCCACGCCCCCGCCGCGCGCCGCAGGAGGTCCTCCGCTTCCAGCAGCAGCGTCGCGCGCTCAGTGCCGCCAGTCGGAGCTGTCTCGTCAACCCACGCCCCCTCGCCCTGGGGATAAACCGACGTGCTGCCGGTGTAGACCACCGTGCCCGCGGGTCCGTGGCGCGCCGCCCAAGCCGCCATCGAACGCATCCCGGCGACATAGCTGCGGCGGTAGGACTCGATCCCACCGCCCCCGGAGCTCACGCAGTTCACCAGCCACTCCGGCGCTCCCTCGATTCGCCCATGCCATCCCTCCTCCGCCAAATCGGCCTCGACCGCGTCCACGCCGTCAATCCGCAGCGCCGCCGCGGCGACGGGATTGCGCGTCAGCGCCGCCACCTGCGCTCCGCGCGCCACTGCCGCCCGCGCCACCGCCCCACCGAGGTCGCCGCAGCCCAAGACCACGAGTCGTTTGCCCTTGAAGTCGTCCATGCCAGCCAAACCCAACCGCATCCCGCCGGTCCGGCAACTCATGAGGGCCACGAAAATTCCGTCGCCCCACCCGCCGAATCGGTTTCAAAGAGTCGCACCATGCCCAGCGTTCTCGTTCCGCTCGCCGCAGGATTTGAGGAAATCGAAGCCGTCACGCCCATCGACCTCCTGCGCCGGGCCGGCGCCAGCGTGACGGTGGCCGCCCTCTCCGATACTCTGGCTGTCACAGGCCGCTGCGGACTGCTCCTGCAGGCCGACACCACCCTCGCCGCCGTAGCCCGGGCCGCCCCGGACTGCCTGCTGCTGCCCGGCGGTCCCGGGGTGAAACTCCTGCGCGCCGACGCCCGCGTGCGCGCCCTCGTCGCCGCTCAGGATCGCGCCCGACGCTGGCTCGCCGCGATCTGCGCCGCCCCCACCGTGCTCCTCGATGCCGGGGTGCTGCCGGCGCGACGGCACACTGCCCATTTCTCGGTCGCCGCTGAACTTCCCTCCCTGCTCGCCTCCGAACGGGTGGTGGTCGACGGCCACGTCATCACCTCGCGGGGCGCCGGCACCGCGCTCGATTTCGGACTGGAGCTCGTCCGGCGGCTCTTTTCCGCGGATCAGGCAGCGGAAGTCGCCCGCTCGATTTGCGCCTGAAGCGCTCCCCACTCATGAAAAATTACGATTTCGCGGTCATCGGCGGAGGCAGCGCCGGATTCAACGCCGCCCGCGTCGCCGCCGGGCTCGGACAACGCACGGCCTTGATCGACGGCGCCCGCGAACTGGGCGGCCTCTGTATCCTGCGCGGCTGCATGCCGTCGAAGACCCTGCTCTACATGGCCGAGGTGCTGCACCTCGCGCAGAAGGGAAAGGTCTTCGGCCTGCGCATCCCTTCCGCCCGCGCCGATCTCAAGGCGATGCACGCCCGCAAGCGCCGCATCATCGGGGAATTCGCCGACTACCGGCTTCGGGCCCTCGAATCCGGGAAGTTCGACCTGATCCGCGCCCAGGCCCGCTTCGTCGACCCGCACACCCTGGCGCTGTCCGATGGCCGCCGAATCCACGCCCGCTCCGTCCTCATCGCCACCGGGTCGCGGGTCTCCGTCCCCCCGGTTCCCGGTCTCGCCGGCCTCGACTGCTGGAACAGCGACGACGTGCTCGACCTCGACTTCATCCCGCCCAGCGTGATCGTGCTCGGCGGCGGCATCGTCGCCTGCGAACTCGCGCAGTTTCTGCGCCGCATCGGCTCCCGCGTCGTCCTCGTGCAACGCAGCCGCAACATCCTGCGCGACCACTCCGAGGATGCTTCCACCGTCATTCAGCGCGCGCTCGTCGACGAGGGCATCGAGCTCTTCGCCGGCACGACGATTTCCCGCGTGGGGCGCGATGCCAGGGGCTACGTGATCGAATTCCAGCACGACGGCCGGCGCGTGGTGCGCCGCGCCGCCCACCTGTTCAACGCCCTGGGCCGCGAGCCCAACACCGCCGGGCTGGATCTCGCGGCGGCCGGCGTCGCGACCCGCCCGGGCGGCCAGATCGTGATCAACCGCTGGCAGCAGACGAACGTCCCGCACCTCTACGCCGCCGGCGACTGCTCCGGCCCCGCCGAAATCGTGCACGTGGCCATCCAGCAGGGCGAGCTCGCCGCGCGCCACGCCGCCGGCGTCGCCGGGCTCAAGCCCGTCGACTACTCCCTGCTGCTGAACGTGGTCTTCACCGATCCCCAGCTCGCCACCATCGGCCGGCTCGAACGCGACCTCACGGCGGATGGTACCCCGTACCTCGCGGCCAGTTACCCGTTCAACGACCACGGCAAATCCATCCTCATGGACGCCAACTACGGTTACGTAAAGGTCATCGCCGAACCGAAACGCGGTCGCCTCCTGGGTGCGGAAATCGTTGGCAAGGACGCCGGCGAACTGATCCACGTCTTCAGCGCGCCGCTCGCCCTGCGGGCCACCGTCTTCGATCTGCTCCGCGCGCCCTGGTACCACCCGACGCTGGCGGAAATCGTCACCTACCCGCTCGAGGAAATCGCCGAAAAAATCGCCCGCTGACGCCCCTCACCCCGCCAGCGCGAGCAGGTCGCGCAGCTCGACGCGTTTCTCATAGAGCGCCTTGCCGACAATCACGCCGTCGAGGTTCGGGTGCCGCCGGGCCAACCCGGCAAGCTGCCCGACGTCCTCCCGGCGGCTCACTCCGCCGCTGGCAATCACGTTGAAATTCCCGGCCGCCAGCATCGCCTGCTGCGCGGCGAGATTCGGGCCGACGAGCATGCCGTCGGTGCCGATGTCGGTGTGGATGATCGTCCGGACGCCGAGCGCCGCCATCCGCCGCGCCAGGGCGAGGGCGCTGAGGTCCGCGGTGGCCACCCAGCCTTTGACCGCCACCTGGCCGTCCCGGGCGTCGATGCCGACCGCGACCTTGTCGCCATGGGCCTGCACCAGTTCGCCGACGAACGCCTCGCTCTCCGCCGCGCGCGTGCCGATCACCACCCGGCTGACACCGAGCCCCAGCGCCCGTTCAACCGCGGCGCGCGTGCGCAGGCCGCCGCCAAGCTGCACCTTGAGGCCCAGCGCGGCGATCGCGCGGACGGACTCCAGGTTGTGCGGCTCGCCTTGGAACGCGCCGTCGAGATCGACCACGTGGACCCACGTGCTGCCGGCAGCGCGAAAGCCCGCCGCCACCTCCGCCGGATGGTCCGAGTAGACCGTTTCCTGATCCGCCCGTCCCTGCAGCAGTCGCACGCAGCGCCCCCCCTTGATGTCGATCGCCGGATAAATGATCATTTTTGGATTTCCGATCGCCGAGTTTCGCTTTCACGCTCCGCGGAAAGCAACCGTTCATTCATGTCGACCTACCGCGTTCCCCCGTTTCTCGCCGAATTGCTCCACGCCCGCTCGCCCTCGGGCTACGAAGCCGAGGCTCAGGCCGTGTTTGACCGGCACGTCAAACCCGCCGCCGACCACTACGCCAACGACGCGCTCGGCAACCGGCTCGCCACCCTCAATCCCAAAGGCGACCCCGTCCTGATGCTCGCGGGCCACATGGACGAACTCGGCCTCATCATCACCTACATCAACAAGGAGGGGTTCCTGTATTTCGACACCATCGGCGGCCATGACCTCAGCGTCATTTCCGGACGCCGCGTCCTGATCCAGACGACGAACGGTCCCGTGAAGGGCGTCACCGGCAAACGTGCCATCCACCTGATGGATGAGGAGGACCGCAAGAAGGTGCCCAAGAAGCACGAGATCTGGATCGACATCGGCGCGCGCTCGAAGGAGGAGGCGCTCGCCCGCGTGAGCCTCGGCGATGTGGCGACCTACGACCACGAGCTGGAGATGTTCTGCGGCAGCATCGGCACCGCGCGCGCCTTCGACAACAAGGTCGGCGCCTACATCGTCGGCGAAACCCTGATCCGCCTGGCAAAAGAGAAGCGCAAGCTCGCCGCCAAGGTCGTGAGCGTCGCCACCGCCCAGGAAGAAATCGGCGTCCGCGGCGCCACCACGTCGGCCTACCTGGCCGACCCGCACATCGCCGTCGCCGTCGACGTCGGCCACGCCACCGACCACCCGGACTGCGACAACCGGAAGTTCGGCGAAACCAAACTCGGCGGCGGCCCGATCCTCTGCCGCGGCGCCAACATCAACCCCAAGGTCTACGATCGCCTGCTGCGCGCCGCGAAAAAGCTCCGCCTGCCTTATCAGGTCGAAGCGGACCCCCGCCCCACCGGGACGGACGCTCGCGCCATCCAGATCGGGCGCGGTGGAGTGGCGACAGGCCTGGTGAGCATCCCACTGCGCTACATGCACACACCCAGCGAAGTCGTCGATCTCGAGGACGTGGAGCGCTGCGTGCAATTGCTGGTCGAGTTCGCCCTCGGCCTCGACCGGGGCGATTACCTGCACTGGTAACTCCACCCGCCTGCCCGTCGCACCCATGAACGCATTTTGCCGGCTCCTGCTCCTCGGCGCGCTGATCGCCTCCGCACCCTGCGCCCGGGCGCTGATCGTCTTCGGGTACGATGCCGGGGTCCACGAACGCTTCACCGGCGGTGTCATCTCCGCCACTCCCACCGCCAACCCCGGATTTTTCCTCAGCAGTTTCGACCTCTCCGGCGTCGGCTGGCAGACCGACAACACCAACTTCGCGGTTACGCTCGTCTCGCCCCAGCACTTCCTCGCCGCCCGCCATGCCGCTCCCGCCCCCGGCAGCACGGTCAGCTTCCGCGGCGCGGATGGCGTCGTGCGAACCTACACCGTCGAGTCGACCACCGCGATGGCGTATTCACCCGGCGTGGACAGCGATCTCGTGGTGGGACGCCTGACGCAGACCGTGGCGGCCCCGATCGCGTTCTACGCGTCACTCTATCTCGGCCCCGACCCATCGTCCTATGTCGGCCTCGAACTGACTGTCTACGGGGCGCAGGGACGGGCGGGATTGAACACCCTTGCCAGTTTTGCCACCGCCGACTTCCTGCCGAAGGACGGCGTCACCGACAGCCTCTTCGCGGTCACGAACTACGACGCGATCAACGGCGGCACGGTCTCGGCGCCGGCGGCAACCCAGGGAGAGGCCGGGGACTCGAATGGTCCGAGCTTCGTGCGCCTCGGGAGCAGCCTGGCAATCGTCGGCGTGCACAGCGCCATCAACGAGGCCGGCACACAGACCTACGACACGTTCGTCCCCAATCACCTGGCCGACATCAACGCGGTGCTGGCCGCCGGCGGATACTCGCTCCAGGTCTACACGACCGTGCCGGAGCCCGGCACCTACGCCCTGGCCGCCGGGATCTGCGCCGGGGCCGCGGCGGTGCTGGCCCGCCGGCGCCGCTCCGCGCTCAGGCCGCGTCCTCCTTCGGCTCAGTCTTCGTGACCCGGCGCAGCGTCGGCTTGCGGCGCCCGGCCACCACCGCCGAGTCGATCACGACCTCGGTCACGTCCTCCCGCTGCGGCAGCTCGTACATGACCTCGAGCATCAGGCTCTCCATGATCGACCGCAGCGCCCGCGCCCCGGTCTTCAGCTCAATCGCGCGCTGCGCCACCGCCCGCACCGCATCCGGCGTGATCTTCAGGCGCACGCCATCCATCGCGAAGAGTTTCGAGTACTGCTTCACCATCGCGTTCTTGGTGCGCAGCAGAATCTTCTCCAGATCCGCCACCGCGAGCTGATCCAGCACCGAAACCACCGGCAGGCGCCCGATGAACTCCGGGATCATGCCAAAACGGATCAGATCCTCCGGCGCCAGCGCCTTCATCAGCAGCTCCGGCTTCAGCGCCGCATCCTGCTGCGCCTGAATCGAGGAGAATCCCAGGCTGCGCGTCCCCATGCGCCGCTGGACGATCCCATCGAGCCCGACGAACGCCCCGCCGCAGATGAACAGAATGTTCGAGGTGTTGATCTGGATGTATTCCTGGTTCGGATGCTTGCGCCCGCCCTGCGGCGGCACGTTGCAGGTCGTACCCTCCAGAATCTTCAGCAAGGCCTGCTGCACCCCCTCACCCGAGACATCGCGCGTGATGGAAACATTCTCCGTCTTCCGCCCGATCTTGTCGATCTCGTCGATGTAGATGATGCCGCATTCGGCCTTCTTCACATCGTAGTTGGCCGCCTGGAGCAGGCGCAGCACGACATTCTCCACATCCTCGCCGACGTAGCCGGCCTCCGTCAGCGTCGTCGCATCGGAGATCGCAAACGGCACGTCGAGAATCCGCGCCATGGTGCGCGCGAGCAGGGTCTTGCCGGAGCCCGTCGGCCCCACGAGCAGGATGTTGCTCTTCTCGACCTCGACCTCGTTGAACTCGGGGGACACCGCCGCCGAGTCCTTGGCGTGCCCCGTGTCGAACATCAGCCGCTTGTAGTGATTGTACACCGCGACCGACAGCACCTTCTTGGCGTGATCCTGACCAATCACATACTCGTCGAGCGTGCGCTTGATCTCCGACGGCTTGACCAGGCGGAAGGACGGCCGCGTATCGACCGCCGGGGATTTCACCTCGCGGTCGATGATCGTCTTGCAGACGTTGACGCACGAGTCGCAGATGTACACGCCCGGCCCCGCGATGATCTTTTTCACTTCCGCCTGCGACTTGCCGCAGAAGGAACAGAGGGTCATGCGCGCGGATTTGGCCATGACCGTCAGCGTGTGGCTGCCACTGCGGGAGTCGAGGACGGAGTGGCGGCGGCGCGCTCAGGCCGCCGTCTGCACCGCCGCCTGGGCCTCGCGGGTCGAGACCACCACGTGGTCGACGATACCGTACTCCTTCGCCTCGGCGGCGCTCATGTAGTAATCGCGATCCGAATCCTTCTCAATCTGCTCCGCGGTCTTGCCGGTGTGACGGGAGAGCGCTTCGTTCAGGGTCTTGCGCCAACGGAGAATCTCGCGCGCCGCAATCGCAATGTCGGCCGCCTGTCCACCCGCGCCACCGCTCGGCTGGTGGATCATCACCCGGCTGTTGGGCAGGGCGAAGCGTTTGCCCTTGGTGCCCGCGGCCAGCAGCACCGTGCTCATGCTCGCCGCCATGCCCACGCAGTACGTCACGATGTCGCACTGCAGGAAGTTCATCGTGTCGTAAATGGCCATCCCCCCCGTCACCACTCCACCCGGGGAGTTGATGTAGAGGTGGATGTCCTTCTTCGAGTCCTCCATCTGCAGGAAGAGCATTTGCGCGATGACCAGATTCGCCACCATGTCGTCGATCGGCGTCCCGATGAAGATGATGCGATCCTTCAGGAGGCGCGAATAGATGTCCATCGACCGCTCGCCGCGGCCGGTGTTTTCGAGGACGATGGGAACGTAGTAGCTCACGAGGTGTGGTGGATTTCCGCGGCCGGTCAGGCCGCAGGCGCGACGGTCGTGACCTTAGCTTTGGAGACCAGAAAATCAACCGCCTTGTCGAAGATGATCGACTGCTGCACGGAGCGGAGCTGCTCGCGGTCGGCGGCCAGGGCCTTGGCAAACTTGTCCGGCTTCTGCTGGGAACGCATCGCCTCGCGGTAGATGAAGTTGTTGAGGTCGTCGCTGGTGACCTCGATTTTTTCCTGCTCCGCGATTTTCGCGAGGATGATCTGCAACTTCACGCGCTGCGTGGCGGCCTGCTTCGCCCCCTGGAAAAGCTCCTTCTTGTCCTTCTCGAACTGCTCCGCCGGCACGCCGCGGCGCATGTTCTCCTCGATGAACTGCCGCAGCACACCCTGCGTCTCGGCGTCGACCAGCGACTCCGGCGCCGGAATGTCGACCAGCATCGACAGGCGGTCGGTGATCTGGCGGCGCTGCGCGGCCCGGTTTTGATATTCCTTCTGCAGCTTGAGGTTCGCCTTCACCTTGTTCTCCAAGCCGGCGAGATCGTCGACCTGCTGACCCTTGAAGAACTCGGCGTCCAGCGGCGGCAACACCCGCTCGCGGACTTCCTGGATTTCCACGGCATAGGTCGCCGTCTTGCCCGCCAGCGCCGGCGCCGCGGGAAAGTCGACCGGAAACATGATCGTCACGTCCTTCCGCTCACCCGCCTTCAGGCCGGCAAGATGCCGACCGAGCCCGGGAATCACGCCCTCGTGCGCGCCCTCAACCTCCTCCCAAGTCTGCGGCACCTTGCCATAAAGCTGCTTGTCCGGCACGAGCTCAACAATCGGGCTGCCCTCCACCTTCCCCTCGTAGGCAAGCTTCACATAATCGCCCTTTTGGGCCGCACGTTCGGCCGGCTTGAAATCCGCCCGCTCCGAACGCAGCCCTTCGATCACCTTCGCCACTTCCGCGTCGGTGGCCTCCGTCGGCGCCACCTCCGTCGGCAGTCCGACGTACTCCGGCAGGACGAACTCCGGCCGCACATCGGCCATGACGGTGATCGACGCCGGCGCCCCCGCCGCAATCGTCCCCTCCTCGATCTTCACGACATTGAGCACATCGAGCTTCTCCTGGTCCATCCCGGCCCGATAGGCTTTGGCCACGACTTTCTGCCGCAATTCGTCGGCAATCTCCTTGCCGAAGCGTTTCACAATCATCGCGGCCGGCGCTTTGCCCGGACGAAAGCCCGGCAGCCGGGCCAGTTTGGCGATTTCCGCGACCACCGCCCGGTGCTCGGTGTCGACTTCGCTCGCCTCGAGGGCGATGACGAGCTGCTTGCGCGTGGCGGAGACGTGGGTCAGTTGGACGTTCACAGCGATAAAACCAGAAGGGACTTTGGTTGAAAGAATGGTCGACCCTAGGGCGCAAGGGGGCTCGGTCAATGCCGATTCTGGCCGACGCGAACCGCCGGGCGCATCTGCCGGTTGGCGGTACTCGTGCGCGGCGCGGCGCGGAGTCCGCGCCCTACCTT
>CAZDGC010000012.1:61290-92898 GCA_964504885.1 uncultured Opitutus sp. | reverse complement strand
TCCACATACCACAGAGGCCGACCCCATAGGTTGGCCCGACCCCATAGGTTGGCCCGTCGGAGCTCCCCTCTTCCCCGCTTGCGCTTCGCGCGCGTTTGAGCGGTGCTTGGGAGCGGCATTGCACCGGGCGAGGACCGCCCGTTCAGCCCCGCATTACAACTCAAGTAGAGGTAACGATGAAGACCACCCTGCGCCGGGATTTCCTGAAATTGTCGCTAGGCCTTGCCGTCACCTGCACGGCCGGCGGCCTGGCCCACGCGGCCGATGGCGAAAAAAAGTCGCGCCGGCAGGGCCGGAAGAAATCGGGCGCCGGCCGGATCGCCATCGGCTGCCAGCTCTACGCGGTGCGCAGCGAATTCACCAAGAACGTCCCCGGCACGCTGAAGACCCTCGCGGAGATGGGATACGCCGGCGTCGAGTTCTGGGGCTACCGCGGCACCGCATCGGTCTACAAGGACGCCGCCGGCAAGGAATGGAGTGCGAGCGAACTCAGGCAACTGCTCGACGCGAACCGGCTCAGGTGCTGCGGCATCCACCTCTCGGTCGCCGCGCTGGAGGACGCCAACCTCGCGACCTGCATCGAAAACAACCGGATCCTGGGCAACCGCTACCTCAACATCGCTTCGGCGCAGAAAGAGATGAAGTCGGCGGAGACGATCAAGAAATTTGCCGAGTTCCTTAACGCCGCCTCAGTAAAGGCCGCCGCCAAACAGATGCTGGTCGGCTACCACTGCCACGGCGGCGACTTCAACCGGGTCGACGGCCGCATGGCCTATGAGATGCTCTTCGAGCAGCTCAAGCCCGAGGTCAACATGCAGGTCGACATCGGCCACGCGCTGAAGGCCGGTGTGGACCCGATAGTGTACTTCAAGAAGTTTGCCGGACGCGCCAAAACGGTGCACCTGCGGGAAACCGACGACAAGAAGTTCGACAGCCCGGCCTACCAGGAGCTGTTCAACGTGCTGGAGACCGTGGCCGGCACGGAGTGGTACATCGTCGAGGAGGAAAAGGGCAACAACTTCGACTTCTCGCGCCAGGCCCTAGAAAAGCTGCGCCGCATCGGCAAGTAGTTGCCCGAAGCCTGTCTGGTCGAAGTCCTCGCCTGGCTCCATGAGCTCGGGTTCCTGGTCGGCGTGGCGTTCGACGACGGAGAGGGAGCGCGGGGCCGTATCTCCGGTGGCGGGGCGGGAGGAGCTCAGAAGTCGAACTTGGCGGTCATCGTCCACGTGCGCGGATTGCGGAGGAAATAGGACGTCGGCGTGGCGGTGTCGCTTGCGGGGACGGGCGTACCGGGGGCGAGCACGACGGTTCGGCGGCGGCGGACGATCGGATCGGTCTCGTCGAGGACGTTGTAGACATTGAGCTGGAAGGTGACGGCGGTGCGGGCGGGCCACTTCAGTCGGGTGCGGTAGCGCAGGGTGGTATCGTATTCGAGGGTGCTCTGGCCGAAGTGCGGGATCGTGGCGTGGAGCCGCCCGCCGGCGACGCCGCCCTCGCGGACTTCGAAGGCGCCGGTGTAGGCGCCGGAGCGATACTTCGCCGCGAACGTCGTGCCCCAGCCCTTGAGCCGCCCCCGGAAATCGTAGCTGACGACGCCGCCGAGGTTCATCCGGCCGCCGCCGAAATTGTTGCTCAGCGAATCGATCGCGTTGTCGAGGCGCTGATCGAGGTTGTCGAGGCTCTGCGCCACCGTGACGGTGGGATTGGCGGCGGTGGCGAGGTTGCCGACATCGACGCCCGGGTGGCGGGTTTGCAGGTCGGCGATGAAGGCGCGGAGCTGCGCGGCCATGGGCAACGTGAACCGGTAGAGGTTTTCGCGTTCCCGTTCGGTCTTGGAAAAAGTGGCGCGGACGCGCATGCCGGGCAGGGGATTGGCGGTCAGGCGGACCTCGTAGCCGCGGCTGGCCTGGTCGAGCATGTCGGCGTTGGCGCTGTAGACCGGGCGCAGCAGCGGGAATTTGTCCTTCAGCGCGGCGACGACGGCGGGATCGTTGGAGTTAAAGAGCGGGGCGGCGCCGGCGGGATTGTTCAGGATGGGGAACACGGCGTTGTAGGCGCCGCGGATGCTGTCGGCGGAGTTGAGGTTCAGCGTGAGCACCTCGGTGACGTCGTTGTTGGCGGTGTCGAAGTAGCCGAGGTCGAGGGCGACGCGGCCGCCGAACAGGTCGAACTTGAGGCCGGTGTCGAGGCCCTCGCCGGCGGTGTTGGGCGGGGTGACGGCATCGGGTCCGACGACGTTGCCGCGGGGCGGGCCGAAGTTGGTGCTCTGGTTGGCGTAGACGCGCAGCCACTCGGTGATTTTGAGCACGCCGCCGAGCGTGCGCGTGGGGCCCGAGGTGGTGGTCTTGGCGACGTTGCTGCGATCGAGCACGAGGAGTCCGTTGCTGGCCTCCCAACCGGGCGGGCGGATCCGGGTCTGGCCATAGACGGTGTCGGTGGCTTCGTCGACGCGGTAGCCGGCGGTGACGATCAGGCGGCGGTTGAAGAAGGTGCTCTGGGTGGCGGCGAGGTAGGAGAACTGGCGGGCGTGGCGGAGGTTTTCGCCTTCGGTGACCCAGCCGGTGGTGATGGGGCCGCGGGTGGGGTGGTTCCAGGTGAGTTGCGGGAACTCGCGCCAGTCGGGCACGTGGAAGCCGCCGGCGTCGAGCGGGGAGGCGTAGCGGCGGCGCGTCACGCCGTTGTTGGTGTTGGTGGGGTCGTTGTTGAAGGGGGCGTAGAGCCAGGAGTCGCGGAAGTTTTCGCTGCCGGAGGAGCGTTCCCAGTAGGACGCGGTGCCGACGACGCGATGGTTGCCGAACCAGCGGTCGAGATCGAACTGCCAGGCGGCGGTGCCCTGGATCACCTTGCGGGTGCTTTCCTGCGTGCGGTGGAGCCAGCGGCTTTGCGTGTAGAACTGGCCGGCGAAGGGATTGACGATCTGGCCGGCGGCGTTGGTCGCGAGCGGGCGGCTGCCGAGGTCTTGCACCACGACCGGGCTCACGGCGGCGCCGACATAGTTGAACGCCACGGGCTGGCCAGCCGGGTTGACGATCGCGTTGCGGGCGGTGCGGTCTCGATGGTCCGGGTTGAGCGCGGAAGTCTAATCGCCGGTCGAGAGCCAAAGTTCTCGACGGTGTCGACGTCGTTCCAGGTAGGCGGGCAGCTCACGGCGGCCCACCCGCGCGCGCGTCGAAATCGGGACGCTCCGCCCCGGCGACATCGGCGCGGAGGAAGCGCCAGTCCGGATTGAAGCTCCACTTCCTGGGCGAAGGGTCCGCGGCGAAGCGCGCGCCACCCGCAGGCCGCCAGCGGGACCGCGGGCGGGCCTCATGGCAGCCGTGGATCCACCAGGGCGGCCCTGGCGTGGATTTCCAGTTCTCCCGCGACGACGCGGCCGTGCAGTTCCGACTGGCCGCGAAGGATGACCCTGGCGTCCGGGGCAAGGATGAGTCCACCGACAACGCTGCGGCGGTCGAGGATGACTTCGCCCCGATGGAGTTCGAGTCGCAGGAGTTCCGGGTGGGCCGGAGAGCCGGCATTGCTCTGGAATTCCACCTTTTGATCCACGCGGAGCACGACGGGACCGGACAACACCAGCCGGCTGTCGCCGGCCAGCTCAAGGGACTGTACCTCGTAGACCGACGGGCTGGTCGCGCCGGCGACACCCAGGATGAAGCTCGCGCGGCCGGCGGCCGACAGCTTCCCGTAGGTGCCGGGTGGGACCTGGATGTCGCTGGCGTTGCCGGCGAGGGTCAGGTCGCGCAGTGTCGAGAAGTCGCCCACCGTCTGCTGCGGCTTGGTCAGAACCAGATCGATGGTTCCGCGAGGCGCGGACGGTGCGGGGGGAGCGACGAGTGCGAGCGGATCGATGCGAAGAACCACGGCGCGCAGGGCGGCGTTGCCCAGCAGGGCGATGGCGTAGGCGCTCGGCTCGGCTGCGCCCGGGCCCTGTCGGGTGGTGCCGTAGACGGGACTGCCTTGCAGGATAATTGCGGGGGAGCCGGGCACCAGCAGGTCGCCGGCGATCCAGGCGTTGCCCGCGAGCTGCACGTCGCGGCCGGCCAGCAGATGCACGCTGCCGTCGATGCCGCCGAGAAGTTGTGGCAGTTCGCGCACCAACGCGGTGGTGGAGACTCGCAGCGTGGTGGCGGTGCTTCCTTCGAAGTTGCGGTCGACCACGGACGCGACGACCGCGTAGTCACCCGGATAGGTCGGGGCATCCGGGTTGCCGCCGTAGGTCAGGGTGACGATGAGGTTGGGCGGAGTGGTCGATGCCGTTACCGGGCGCGGCGTGCCGGTGTAGGGTTGGTCGAGATTCGAGAGCGCAACCGTGGCCTGGGCCTTGCGGATCACGAAGGTGGCGTCCGTTGAGCCTTCATAGTTCGGGCTGACGATGGTGGCAGTCACCGGATAAGAGCCGGCGTCGACCGGAGCGCTGCCGCCAGCGAAGTCGAGGAGCACCGGCAGGTTGGCGGGGCCGGTGATCGCGGTGGGCGAAAGCGGCTGGCCGGTGTAGGTCTGCTCGAGGTTTTGCAGGGCGATCGTGGCGGCCGCCTTGGCGATGGACGGCGCGAGCATGCCGGTGGCGCTCCCCGCGGCGTTGGTGGCCTCGAACTCCACGGTGAAGTTTCCGGCGGCGGCCGGGGTGCCGCTGAAGATACCGGTAGCCGGATTGAAGTTGAGGCCTGGGGGCAGCGCGGAGGTGACCGCGAGGGTGGGGGTGGGCTGGCCGGTGGTGGTGACGGTCAGGCTGAGCGAGGCGCCAAAGGTGCCGCTGGCGGTGGCGGGAACGGTGATCGTCGGCGGGGTTTGGACGATAACAGGTTGATTGGACTTAACGACGGGGCTCTGGCCGGCGGTGAACTCGACGTAGGCCTGGGTGTTGGCACCCGAGCCGGAGGCGACCGAGTTGCCCTTGAAGGAGAGGCTGGAGCCTTCGCCGAGATAGAGGGAGCCGCTGCCGTCGCCGTGGTCCGTGACCACCGCGTAGCGGCCCTTGAAAGACAGACCGCGGGCGGCGTCCTCAAACAAATCGGATGCATTGGGGTTCGAGAGCACGTACTGCACGAGGTTGCGTCCGGCGACCGTACTGCCGACCTGCAGGCCAACCACGACGCCGTTCTTTTCCAGGGTGCTGACGGTTTTCACGGTGCCGCTGCCAGGGGAGCCGAGATGCGGCTCGAACACGGCGGCGAACGGCTGGTTCTGAGCGCTGCCGTACTTGCGGATCACGACGGCCGGGGCGTTGCGGGTGTCGTAGGGAGCGGGGGCGTCGACGATCGGCGGGGAACTGACGCGGGCGTATTCGCGGCCGCTCGAGCCCGGCATGTGCATCCGCATTTGCGTCGGCCCCGCGGGCAGGTTGGCGGAAAAGTTCACCTGCACCCCGGCGTCGGTTGCGGCGGAGACTTCCGTGTGGGTGAAATACCGCCAGCCGGGTTGCTTGTAAGTGTCGCCGATATCGCTGGCGAAGCGGCTCGGCGCGCTCGTCAGGGCAAGGGGCCCGTTTTCGGTTTCGAGCGAAACGCTGTCGCCCACGTTGCGGTAGATGTAGTCGTGATACTCGCTCGCGAGCGAAGAGTCGGAGCGGAAGATGTCGACGTAATACCCGGTGGTGGGCGAGGTGCGGATGATACCGAGGGTGCGCTGCTGTGTCGCCTCGGCGAGCGTCCCCCTGGTATCGCTGAAGGTGGAGGTCGTGAAGGAGTGGTTCGGGGAGACCGGCGCCTGCGCGACCGCGGGCTCCATGGCTGCGGTTCCGACCGTGTTGATGCCGGTACCTTCCCAGCCGCCCTCACCGCGCGAGGCCCCGTTCACGATGATGGTGTTGTTCGAGGCAAACAGGCGGTAGTAATTTTCGTGCAAGGTACTTTGATACGTGCTTTTCCCGCTCTTGGCTCCCAGGACCTGGCCGGCGCCGTAGAGCTCCATGCTCATCCCGCTCGCGTGGCTGTGCGTATGGCCGGCGCCACCGACAAAGCCCATCAGGCCGTAGAGCTTTCCCTCCGGCGACAGATTCCGTTGCAGGGCGATCCCTGCAAACGGCAGGCGGTCGGTGGTGGGGAGGACCTGCGGGACCCCAGCTTCGGTGATATCGGCGGCAAACCAGAGGAGTTGGACCGGCTCGTGGTGCATCCCGAGGGCTTCGTAGGGGACCAAAGCAGCGCGATTGTGCCTGCCCGCATCGATCCCGCGCTTGATGGCGGCGCCAAAGTGTTCGACGAGATCCTGGCGGCCGCGGGCCTTGGCGTGCTGATAGATCACCTCGTAGTCGAAGTAGGGCTCACCTCCGGTCTGACGCGGCCCATCGCCGAAGCTGATCTGTTCACCGTTCGGGTAGCGCAGGTAGCTGATCCGGCTGAGGCTGAGCGGGTAGTTCGGATACTGACTGAGCAGAGTGAGGGTCGGATCGTAGCGCTCGAGCAGGACCAGGTGGGTGCTGCGGATCGACACCACGTCGCTGGCGTACTGGAGCGACTCCGGCCAGATGTTGCCGGCCTCCGCGTAGTGGCGGTAATCATCGTCCAGCGAAGCCTGCCGACTGGATCCGGTCTCGAGGTAGACCTTCAACGCGGCCTTGCGCTCGTTGGGATCGGCGAGGGCGAGGAGGTTGTTGAGCATGCACGTGGCCATCAACGCCGACCAGTTGTTGTTGGCCGAACCGTGGTCGCGGGTCAGTTGGTAGTAGGTGCGAAAGACGGTCTGGGTCTTGAGGTAGTCAAAGTCTGCCAGGGCCCCCGTCGCGACATCCCACACTTTGTTGGTTTCGAGGAAGGCGCGGATGAAATCATAGATGATGGGCAGGTGCGTGCCGAGGATGCGGGCTTCGAGGAGCAAATCGTTCTGGACGATCCATCCGCCATTGCTCAGAGCCGCCGACGGCGTCACCGGCAGCAGCGTCTGCACAACATTGTGGAGGATATCCGCCGCGCACTGGGCGTATTTCGTCTCGCCGGTGAGGTAATAGAGCACGGCGCAGTCCAGGCCGGCGTTGAACTTGGCCACCGCCGGACCCCGCACTTCGCTAAACGGGGAAGTGTTGAGCATCGTCTTGAACTTGGGGATCGGGTCGGACCAGTTGACCGGCAATTGGCGGAGGAACGCATCCCGGTCGGCCTGGTGGCTGGCCACGTTGGCGGCGACGCGGGCGATCATCCCGTTGCGGACGGTTTGCGCCCACGCGTTGGCGTCGATCTTGGCCAGGATTCCGGGCTTTTCCGCCTCGCGGACCCAGATGAAGGGCCGGCCCGGATCGGGGTTGGCCAGGGGGTCGGTGGGGTTGAGCGTGGCGGCGCTATCCCTTTCGATCGTGAGCGCACGGATGACCAGGCCGCCGTCTGCCAGCATCAGGCCGCTCTGCCAGCCGAACGCGATCGCATCGAAGGTTTGCACCCGGGTGGTGTCGGTATCGGTGTACGACAGTTGGTAGCCGGTGAGTCCGCCGCCCGACAAGGAGACGCGGAACTCGGTCCCGGTGGCGGTCCGGGTCGCGGTCAGGACGCCGGCGTAATCCACGTTGGACTGCAGGATCTGGCTGCTGCCAGAGGCGAGCGCGGCGGTGTAGACGTTGGTGGCGGTACCGATGAGGTTGGTCTGGTTGGTCCCGGCGTTCGGAACGCGCCGGCGGATCGAGATGCCGTTGGTGGTTCTGGGCGACATCATCGCGGCGTAGCCCGTGTAGGGCGTGAAAGTGCCGGATGAGGAGAGGGTCGTGACGTCGGTGCTGATGCGTCCGCCTCCGGTGTTGAAAAGTCCGACACGAAAATCGGTGGCGCCGGAGGCAGTACCGAATCCGCCCACCAGCGAAAAGGTGAAGGTGGCCTTCAGCTCTTCGCCGACGGCGAGTGACACCGGAGAGCCCGCGGCGGTCAGATAACCGAGCAACTGGCCGCCGCCGCCGCCGGGGTGGGTGGCCCGCAGATTATTGGGCGCGTAGGTCACCGCGACGCTCGGGCCGATGGAAAACCACTGGGCGCCGCTCGGGGTCGGCGCGGCGGTCCGTGAGGCGCGGGACATCGTGTCCGTGAGCAGTACGGTTGCCGAGGTGGAGTGGGCGGCCAGGAGAAGCGTGGTCGCCACGGTCAGGGAGGAGAGACGGAGTCGGGGTAGGCGCATGGGGGAGCGGGGGAAGGTTCTCTTTATATCAAAACCGATTGAGATCGGAAAATGGCTGAAGCGGGAATTCTTTGTGGTTTTGCGTCGGCGTTGCCCGCTGGGTCGCACGCGGCCTCGCTCCGCCCGTTTGCGGTGCGACCTTCCAGGGGGGCGGGTTGGGCCAGGTTTTTTCCGGGAGGGCAATCGCATGGACAAATGACGATTTCGTGGTTGTTTTGCATCCGATGTCCCGCGCGCGAGCGAACCCCGGCCGCCAGTTGACGCCAGCGGAGGCTCCCGCGGTGTGCCGGGCCGGGCTGTTCCAATTTGCTGCCCGCCAGAGTTTCACCAATGGGTGCGTGCAGAGCCGGGCGCTGTTTTGGTGCAAGAGTGGCTCGGGCGAGTTTGAGGTGAACGGAGTCCGCCATCGGCTGGAGCCGCACGATCTCTACGTGCTGCCCTGGGGTCGGCGCATCTCGTACCACCCCTCCAGCCGGGAGCCGATGTACACCGCGCACGTGCACCTCGTGCCGTGGTACCGGCCGGGGGCTCGCTGGGTGGCAAACGTCCCGCACGAGCGGGGAGAGGCGGAGTTCGACTCGCCGGATCGGGCGGACGTGGCGTGGCCGCTGCCGCCGGGTGCGGTCCGGCTCAACCTGCGGGCGGACGAACGCCTGGGGCGATTGATCGATTACGCCGTGCGGTGGTATCTGGAAACGGAGCGCGCGGAGGTCGAGGCGAGGGCCATCGGGGGCCTGCTCGTGGCGGAAGTGCTGCGGCGGGCGGTGGCAGCGGAGACGCCCGCCAGCGAACACCCCGAGGAGCTGCGGCGGCTGATGGTGCACATCGAGCGGGGTTTCCACCTCGGCCCGACGGTCAAGGAACTGGCCGCGCTGGTGGGGCGGAGCCGGTCGCATGTGCTGAAGCTGTTTCGCTCCCACCTCGGGGTCGCGGCCAAGGACTACCTCCTCGCGCGGCAACTCCGGGAGGCGCGGGAGCTGCTGCTGAGCACGACGCTGCCGATCTCGGAGATCGGGCGGCAGGTGGGGCAGGCGGATCCCTATCATTTCTCCAAGCTCTTCCGCCGGCATGTCGGACTCACCCCCACGGCCTATCGCGAAAATCACGGGCCTTTCCCGAGTCCGCCCCGCCCGTCCGCGCACCAAAAGGTGCCGCCGCCGGCGGCAGGGCGGTGAGCAGGGGGGCCGCGGAGCATCGCGCAACGGCTCAGCGAGCCGGTGCGCACCTATCGGTTGAAGGCCGGAGGTCGTCACACGGTCGCGCTCTCGACCGCGCAAACGGACGGCAAAGTGATCGCCGATGCCGTCGCCTTCGTAAAGGTGGCGGACTGAGCGGTGGCGCGAACGAGTCCCCGACGCTTCGGGTTCCGCGGCGTGAAGTTCCGGGCTACTCTCCCGTCAGGCGTTCCCGATCGGTGACATCCCGCAGCGGCAAGACCTCGACCTTGTCGGCGAGCCGGTACCGTCGCGTGCCGGGATAGATCACGCTCAGGCGATCCAGTTTCAGATCCGTCAGCGCCACTTGCATCGAGTGGGTCAGGCGCGGCGCGTCCTCGCGCTTGAACTCGACGCCCACCCGCCGGCCATCAGTGTGCAGGAAAAGATCGAGTTCGGCGCCGTTGTGCACCGCATAGAAACAAGCCTCGTCCGGCCGCACCGCCTGCAGCGTCTCCTCCAGCGCAAACCCCTCCCAGGAGGCGCCCAGCTTTGGATGCGTGTGCAAGGTATCCGCCGTTCCGATTCCCTGCAGGGTGTGAAACAGCCCGCTGTCGCGGAAATAGATTTTCGGTGATTTCACGAGACGCTTTCCGAGATTGGTGTGCCAGGGGAGCAGGCGTCGCACCATGTAAGTCTGCTCCAGCACGTCGAGGTAACTGCGGGCGGTATTGGGTGCGATCCCCAGCGACGCGGCCACCTCGCTGCCATTCCAGATCTGACCGTGATAATGCGAAATCATCGTCCAGAACCGGCCGAGCGCCGCCGGGGCGAGGCCGAAGCCAAGGCCCGCCAGATCGCGTTCGAGGAACGTGCGCACAAAGTCCCGGCGCCACTGCAGGCTGTCAGATTCCGTCCGGGCCAGAAATGATCGGGGAAATCCGCCCCGCAGCCACAGGGTGCCCAGGTCCGCGAGGGGAACTTCACCTCCGTCGAATCCCCGAAGCTCGATAATCTCCACCCGCCCGGCCAGCGATTCGGAGGCCTGGCGCGAGAGTTCCGGCGACGCGCTGCCCAGAATGAGGAAGGTGGCCGGCTGGCCGGCTCGATCGGCGAGTACGCGCAGCACCGGAAAAATGCCCGGCTGGCGCTGTGCCTCGTCAATCACCACCAGCCCGCGCAACGGTTGCAGCGTCGTCATCGGTTGCTCCAGCAAGGCGGCGACCGCCGGATCCTCCAAATCGAAGTAGTTCGGCGAACTGGCCGGCAGGAATTCACGCGCCAGCGTGGTTTTGCCGCATTGCCGGGGCCCGAGCAGCGCAACGATCGGGTTGCGCTTCAAACCGGTGCGAATGCGCCGGCGATAGGACACGCGTTCAATCATGTGTGAAATCATGCAACCGCGTTGCCATTTTTCAAGGCATGAAGGGATGGTTGCGCCGGCGTCCGGAGGTGGAGTCCATCGCCCGGCGGCCGGAAGGCGCCGCGGTCAGAGCGGGCCGAAACCTGCCTGCGGCCTCGTTGCGCCATGCGGTGGGGCGATCGAGGCGTCCCGGTGCGAAGTGGCTGACCCTTCCGACTTCCTGCCCATGCCGGATCCCGGCCGCCGCCGCAAACGCACCTGCGGCGCCGAGGGACCGGCGCGCTCCATCGAGCGGGTGGCGTGGACCTGTTCGACGCCTTCTCAGAAGTCGAACGTATTGGTGAGCTCGAAGGTCCGGGGCGGGGCGATGCCCCAGACGGTCGTGCGGTCCGGGTTGAGGTTGATCACCCGCAGGCCGTGGTCGCCGAAGAGATTCTGGGCGTGCAACTGCACCCGCCAGTTCACCCGGTCCTGGAAAATCTTCCGCGAGTACCCCACGAACGCGCCGCCGGCCAGAATCGGGTCGCGGTAGTAGGGCCGGTCCGGGTCGGACACGGGGCCGGTCACGCCGTCGAGGCCGCCGATCGTCATCGTCACCGTGCGGGCCTCGTAACCGATGACCTTGCGTTGCTCGAGGCGGGCGTTGCCGCCGATCGAGAAACCCTTCAGCGGTCCGCGGCGGAACGCGTAGCTCGTGACCAGTTTCGAATGGTACTTGGCCGTACCGCGATTCGCCGTGCCCTGGAGCGCCTGGGCGGTGAGCAGGGGCGAAGCGATGACGGTCTGGAAATTGTTCCGGATCGAGGTGGCGGTGTTGTTCGGGAGTGAGTTGTTGCTGCCGTCGACACGCAGGCCCTCCTGCCAGTACTTGCGGTAGAAGTCGGCGCGGGCCTCCAGGAAGTCCACCAGCTCGAGTCCCACGTCGGAGTTGGTGTTTTCGAGCGTGCTGAAGCTGAAGGCCACCCGCCACGCCGGGGTGGGATTGCAGACCATTTCGAGTTCGACGCCCTTTGATCGCACGCTGGCGGTGGCGGCCACGTTGTTGGGCTTGGTGTATTCGGCGGTGGTCCGGTTGCCATCCGGCCCGATCGTCCACCACTCGGAGAGTCGCCCGGCGGACTGCAGCGCATTGTAGAGTTGGTCCTCGATGGCCTCCACGCGCAGGCTGGCGATGGAGGAGGTCGCGCCGTGGTTGGCGGAGGCGCTGGCGCCCTCGAACGCAGAGACCTTCAGGTTGACCTTGCCGTGGAACAGGGAGAGGCCGATCCCGACCTCGTCCGTCGCGCCGTTCTGCGGAGTAATCGGACGCCAGAGGTTGTCCACGCGCGGGGCCGTGGCCGCGAAGTTCTCCGCGCGGCTGCCGAAGAGGCGGAGCCAGTCGGTGACGTGGAAGACGAGGCTCTTGGTGGAGGTCGACTTGGTGTTGCTGAACGTAGGCGCGGTCGGAACCGCGTAGTCGCCACGGTAGGCGCCAACGAGGGGATCGGCGGTGGCATCGAAGTCGTAGTTGTAGAAATCGACGTTATCCCGGCGCAGGCCCAGCAGGGCGACGAGGCGGCGATCCCAGAAGTAACTCTGCAGGGTGAAACTTCCGCCGGCGTTCTTCGTGCGGGTGAGCTGGCGGCCGTTCGGGATCAACTGGCGCCCGACGTGGAGCGGGGTGGGCGACTGCCGCCACGATGCCGAGGCTTGATCGTAGTAAGTGTAGGGCAGGTTTGAGCCGAAGACGGTGTCGGTGCGCGTGGGGAAGCCGGTGAGCCGGAGCCCCTGGTCGCCGACCTGCACCGGATCGCCAATGTACCAGACCTGATACACGTGGCGCGATGCGCCGGTGGCGCCGGCCGTCAGCACGCCCGGGAGGGTGTTGTCGATTTGCCAGTTGAACCGGTAGTTGAGCTCGTCGCGTGAGGTCCGGGTGTAGAGCCCGCCCAGGCGGTGGTAGCCGAGCCAACCCAGGCGCGGGAGCTGCTTGGCGAAATCGAACACGTAGCCGGCCTGGAGCAGGAAATTGCTTCGCCGGTAGTCGCTGTGCCCGCCGATCGAGCGGCCGAACACGTAGGGGCGCAGGAAATTGGGGTTGGCGCGCCCGTCGGGCAGCCGGGTGTTGATGTCGAGGTTGATGCTCTGGGTCTGCGCGATCGGGGTGAAGGTCTGGTCGTTTTTCATCCACTCGCGCTGGGCCGCCGCCATCACGAAGAGGTCGGGGGTGATCCGCTGCTCGATCGACACGTTGACCTTGTCGTTGCGTTCCCAGCGGAAATTGCCGGGCAGCGCGCCGACTTCGATGTCCTCGAACGGCAGGATCGACGGGTTGGTCACCTGGGGATCGACGTAGCCGGCGCGGTTTTCCAGCGGGCTGCCACTGCGCGCAAAGAACCGGTTGCCGGCCCCGCCGGAGGTGGTGCGGTTGGAAAAGATCGTGGCGCCGCCGCCCTGGGGCGCGGTCCAGTCGCGCCCATCGAGGAAGACCGCCGTGCCGTTCGCGTTGCCGTCCTGCTGCCGGCGGATCTGGCCGAGGCTGACGACCTCGCCATTGCTGAGCGTGACGTTGTTGGTGGCGGCGGGGGCGCCGGTCCGGGCAGTCGGATCCCAGTAGAAGGCCGCCTCAATCTGCGCGGGTGTCATCCGGGGGGCGTACTGGTTGTAGGCCGTCAGCCAGGCGCTGACATTGTCCTGGGAGGTGCGGTAGTTCGGCCGGCGGCCGGAGGCTTGGGCGCGCTCGACGAAGGCTTGCACCCGGGTGCCGGAGCACGGGCGGTAGGCGCCCGTCATGAACAGACGCCGATCCCGCCAGTAGGTGTTGTCCACCGAGTATCGTTTGTCGGAATACAAGCCGACGGCGCGCAGGGCGAGCCGGTCCTTGAGCAGCACGCGGCTGACGTCGAGCACGGTGCGGGCCGAGCCGAAATTGTCGGTCTTGGCGGACACCTGCAGCAGATTCCGCTGCAGGTTGGCGACCTTGGTGGACTGGTTGATGATGCCGCCGGGGTTGCCGAGGCCGAAGAGGATGGAGTTGGCGCCGCGCAGCACCTCGCCACGGTCGGAGTTGTAGGTGTCGGCGTTGGAGTATTGCTCGAAGAAGTTGGCCGTCGTCGAGGCGTTGCCGAGGCCCCGCACCCGCACGTTGTTGTCGCGGGAGTTGATGTCGCCGAAGTCGCCGCCCACGTAACCCTGCGCGAGGCTGTTGAGCCCGGTGAAGTCGGTGGTGGCATCGTTCTCGGCGCCGGCGATCAGGGCCATCGCGCTGGCGAGGTCGGTCGCGCCGAGATCCTCCAGGAATTCGTTGGTGAGGACGGTGACCGAGGAGGCCACGTCGCGCAGGTCGGTCTTCAGCCGGCTGCCGGAAAGCGTGGCTGAGGCCTGGTAGCCGCGGTCCTCCGTGGCATCGACCACGAAGGGGGAAAGGACGACCGCCTCCCCCGCTGGCGGCGGGGGAGTGACCGCCTGGGACCAGCCGGTGGCGGGCAGAGCCAGAAGCGCTCCCGTGATCAGGTGAGCGCGGAGCGGAACGGGGCGGTGGCGTGCAGGGAGCATGGGATGAAAGTTCTTGGTTCGATCGGTGGGTGGTGAAAACGCCGACGGGGGGAGGGTCGTGTGGCTCCCCGTGGGATTGGCCAGACGGTGGCAGAACGATACCATCCGCCGGAGGGCAATCGCCATGAGCAAATGGGGAATCTGTTGTGGTTTTGCATCCCGGGTCGGCCGCTCAGTGGTTCGCGGTGGCGTTGCGTTCGAGGGCCTGGGCAGCGGCTTTCTTTCCGAACAGGAGGAACACCGCCGGCCGGACGGCGAAGTCGAGCAAGGTGGAGCTGACCAGGCCGCCGACGATGCAGATGGCGACCGGGCTGAGGATTTCCTTGCCGGGCTCCTCCCTTGCGAGGACGAACGGAATCAGCGCGATGCCTGCGGAGAGCGCGGTCATGGTGACCGGCACGAAGCGTTCGAGCGTCCCACGCTCAATCAGGGCAGGGGAGAAGCGCTCTCCCTCGTGCTTCATCAGGTGGAGATAATGGGAGATCATCATGATGCCGTTGCGGGCGGCCACGCCGCCCACGGCCATGAAGCCGACCAGCGTGGCGATGCTGATGTTGCCGACCAGCCACCAGGTGAGCGCCAGGCTGCCGATTAGCGCCAGCGGTAGGTTGAGGAGCACCTGGAAGGCCAGGTTGAGGCTGCGGAAGTACGACGCCAGCAGCAGCACGATCACCCCCAGGATGCCGATGAAAAGAATGGCGATGCGTTTCGCCGCCGCCTGCTCGGCGCGGAAATCGCCCTCGTAGCTGATGAAGTAGCCTTCCGGCAATACGACGCTGGCGCGCACCTTCTCCTCCAGTTGCCTCACCCGCGCACCGGCGTCGCTTTGGCTGGGAGTGATGGACACCACGTAGCGCCGCTGGGTGTTTTCGCGATGGACCGAGCTCGGCCCGGCGGCCTCGCGGACTTCGGCGACGAGCTGGAGTGGGATGTGGTCGCCGGTGACCGTGTGGATCGGCAGGTTGCGAATCGTCTCGGCATCCCCGCGCCAGCGCTCCGGCAGGCGGATGGCGAGGTCGATGACCCTCTGGTTCTCGCGGAGTTGGGCGACGACGGAGCCGCCCAGCAGCGTGGAGAGTTCGGCGTTCAACTCTCCGGGTGAAACGCCGTGGGCGAGCGCCCGCTCGCGGTCGAGCTCAATGCGGAGCTGGGGAATCTGCGCCTGCAGGTCGAGCTTGGCACCCTCGAGACCGGGGATGGTCCTCGCCGCCTTCTGCACCTGCTCGCCGAGGTGGGTCAGCGTGCCGAGGTCGGGTCCGAAGATTTTCACCGCCACGGGCGAGGTCACGCCGCTGAGCAGGTGGCTGATCCGGTGGGACAGCGGACCGGAGATGATGCTGAACGTCCCGGGCACGGTCCGGATGTGCTCCCGGATGTCATCGAGCACCACTTTCAGCGGGCGGCCCGCGCCGTCCTTCCTGAAGTCGAGGTCGAACTCGACGTTGTTGACCGGAACGACGTGGTCGCTGCGTTCCGCACGCCCGATGCGGCGTCCGATGTGCAGGACCTCCGGCACCTCGCGGATCTGGTCCTCGACGGCCGTGGCGATCCGCTCCATCTCCGTCAGCGACGTCCCCGGGGCGGCTCCGGTGGTGACGACGGCGGTTTCCTCGTGGAAGGCGGGCAGGAAGTCGCGGCTCATCCGCGGGTAGAGCATCAGCGCCCACCCGAGGAGCAGGGACACGGCCGCCAGGGTGAGGCCCGGCGCGCGCAGGCTCAGCCGCAGAATCGTTTTCTTCAGCAGCCACTGGAGGGAGCTGACGAGCCAGCCGTCGCCGTGGCCGCGACCTTCGTCCGCCGGTTTCGCCTTCAAGAGGAATGAACAGAGCACCGGGATGGCCGTCAGGGACACCACGAACGACGCGACCATGCTGATGATCGTGGCAATGGCGATCGGAGCGAAGAGCTTCCCCTCCACGCCCGACAGGCCCAGCAGCGGAATGAATACCAGTACGATCAGGACGGTGGCGTAGAAGATGGAGTTCCGCACCTCGCCGGAAGCGAGCGCGATGCACTCGAGTTTCGGCAGCGGCTCCCGCAGGCGCGCGTTCTCACGCAGCCGGCGGAAGACATTCTCGACATCAACGATGGCGTCGTCGACGACCATGCCGATGGCGACGGCGAGACCGCCGAGAGTCATGCTGTTCACGCTCAGCCCGAGCCACTGGAACACGAGCAGCGTGATCGCGAAGCTCAGCGGCATCGCCATCAAGGTGATGAAGGTCGTGCGCACGCTGAGCAGGAACAGCAGCAGCACGACGGTGACCATCACGGCGCCCTCGACGATGGCCTTGTTCAGGTTGCCGATGGCACTGTCGATGAAATCGCGCTGGCGGAACAGCACCAGAGCCTCCAGTCCGCCCGGCAGCGTGGATTGGAGTCCGTCGATGGCCGCCTCGATTTTCTCGGTGAGGGCGATGGTATCGAAGCCCGGCGCCTTGATGACGCTCATGATGACGCCGGGACTGCCGTTGACTGCGGCATCCCCGCGTTTGGGCTCCGTGCCCCAGGCGACCGCGGCGACATCCGAGATGGCGATGGGGCGGCCCTTGGACATCTTGATGATCGTCCGGGCGAGATCCTCCAGTTCGACCGTCATTGCCAGATTCCGGACCATGATTTCCTGCGGTCCGCGGTCGATGAAACCGCCCGTGCGGTTGGAGGCGGCGTTCCGGGCCGACCGCTCGAGTTCCTCGATGGTCACGCCGTTCGCCTGCATGCGCCAGGGGTCCGGCTGAATCTGCGCCTGTTTCACCCCGCCGCCCAGGTTGAGGATTTCGGCGACGCCGGGGATAGCCTGGATCCTCATCCGGATCGTCCAGTCGGCCACGGTGCGGAGATCCATCGGAGCGACCTTCCCGTCGGAGCTTCTCACACCGATCAACAGGATCTCGCCCATGAGGGACGTCACGGGAGTGAGGTATGGCTGGGTTCCCTCCGGAAGCTGCTCGCGGGCAACCTGCAGGCGTTCCTGCACCAACTGGCGCGCCTGGTAGATGTCGGTGCCCCACTCGAATTCGGCAAACACCAGCGAAAGCGCGATGTCGGAGGTCGACCGCATGCGGGTAAGGCCGGCGATGCCCATCAGCGCATTTTCGATCGGTTGGGTGACGAGCGCCTCGACCTCCTCGGGGGAGAGCCCGGGGGTTTCAGTCAGGATCGTAACCGTGGGCTTGGTCAGGTCGGGCAGAACCTCGACCGGCAGTTCGCGGCCGGTCTTCAGCCCAAGGCCGAGGATCAGCAGCGAGGAACAGAGCACGATCGCGCGGTTGCGCAGCGACCAGCGTATCAGCGCGTTCAGCATGGCTCAGGAGGCTTCGGTCGTCGCCTCGTGGGAGCGGCGGCGCAGCCGGCTGACCCACAGCGTCACCGCGAGGATTCCGGTCGCGGCCATGAAGAACATTTCCCGCAGGCCCGGCGCACGGGAGGCATCGTCGTGATCATGGTCATGGTCATGCCCTGCGCCGGACTCCCCGGCGGAAGCCGGCCCCGTGGACTTTTCCGAGCCGTCCGGATTGTGCTCGTGTCCGTGGGTGGCATCCATGGCCTCCTTGAGCGAGAGACCGCCGCCGCCGCCGGCGAAGCCGAGCGAGTAGGAGCCGCGGGTGACGACTTCATCGCCGGGAAACAGGCCGTCGACCACTTCGACCCGTGCGTTGCTCGTCAGGCCGATCTGGACGCTCACCCGGTCGAAGGCGTTGGCGATCGTCGCGTGCTTCACGTACACGTGGCGGTTCGACGGCCCACCCTGGATCGCCTCCCGCGGCACGCTGAGCACGCCCTCCCGTTTCTCCATGACGATCGAGCATTCGGCGCTCATGCCGGGCCGGAGTTCGTGGTCCGGATTCTCAAGCGTGAAAACGACGCTGGTGGTGTTGAGGTCGGTGCCGTCCCGGTTCTCCGCCCGGGGCACTGATGCCTGCTCCAGCGCGGCCGCGGTCAGGCCGGAGGCTGCGGCGGGCTTGAGCAGTGTCGCGGTGTATTCCTTGTCCGGGAGGATCGGAAAATGGATCCTGGTGCGGGTGCCCAGCGCGAGTCTTCCCGCCACCGCCTGCGGCAGCGTGGCAATCAGATAGAGTGTTTTCAGGTCGGCGAACTCCGCGAGGCGATCGGTCGGCTCCACCGGCGCGCCGAGGCGGGTGTTGACCGAGATGACCGTGCCGTCCGCCGGAGCGGTCAGCCAGATCCTTGGCGAGGGATTGCCGGGCTGGCGGCTCTCGATCAGCACGAGCTTCTCGTCCTTGGCGACCGGGACGCCAACCCTGAGCCGGCTTTCCACCACCCGGCCGGCGATGCGACTGCTGAGAACCGAGCGGCTCTCCGGGATGGCGTCGGTGCGCCCAAGCGCAAAGACGGTGGTTTCAAAGTCCGCCTCCTCAACCGTGACAGTCTGGAGGCCGAGGTTCCTGACGCCTTGCTCCGAAAGCAGCACGGTGCCTCCTGCGGTGGCGGCGTGGACCGGGGCGACGAGCCACACCGCAAAGCAGAGGCCGGTGAGAGATTTCAGCTTCATAAGTCGGATCGCGGGGAATCAGGGTTTCGAGAGCAGCGCGGACAGCGCCGCGTAGGTGGGGTCGGTGAGCGCATCGAGGCGGGCGAGGGCAACCGCATACTCCGACTGGGTGTCGAGGATCTCCCGGCGAATGCCCACGAGCGCCCGCTGCGCATCGAGGACATCAATCAAGGGCAGTTGCCCCTGCTCATAGGCGCGGCGTACGGCTTCATAGGCCTCTTCCGTCGCGGGGAGCGCCTGCCGTAAGAGGGATCGGGCGGCCCGGTGCGCCGCGGAGAGGTCCTGCCACACCGCGGTGAAGGCCGCCCTCAGTTCCACCTCGACCGCCCGCACGCCTTGTTCGGCACCGGCGAGGGTTTCCCGGGCGGCGCGGATGCCGCCCTGATTGCGGTTGCGTACGGGAAGCGGGATCGAGACGTCGGCGACGAACGCGGCATCCGAGCTGTCGCGAAGGAAGCGAACGCCTCCGGCAATCGCCACGTCCTGCACCGCCTGCGCCTGCTCGAGTTCAAGCGCGGCGCGGCGGCCTGCGATCACGGTCTGCTGAAGTTCAAGACGAGGATGTGCGGCGAGCCGGCTGATCGCCGCCTCGCGGTTGGGCAAAGACTCCGGCACGCGCAGGACGCCGCTCAGTGCGGTCGCTTCCGGAGGCTCCCCTCCCCAGGTCGCGGCGAGGGTGGCGCGTGCCGCCTGCAGCGCCGCTTCAGCCCGCGCCAGCTCCGCCTCGGCTGCGGCGACCCCGGCGCGCGCCCGGGCGGCCTCGGCCGCCGACGCCGCGCCGGCCTGGACCCGGCCATCGACGGCGGCGAGGGTTTCGCGCGCCAGTCGCAGCGGATCCTCCGCGAGCCCCAGCCGCTGCTGGGCGGCCAGGGCCTGCACATAGGCGGTCGCGGTGCTCGCGAGGATCTCCGTGCGTCGCGCGGCGTATTCCTTCGCCGCCGCCTCGCGTTCGCGCCCGGCGAGGGCCACACGCTTGTCGCGCTTCCCGCCACGCTCGAGGATCTGGCTCGCCTGCACCGTGGCCTCGAGCCCGCGGACGCCCTGGACGGCGCCGGTGCCGACGAAGTTCTCCAGCGAGACGTCAAGCGCCGGGTTGGGTCGCAGACCGGCCTGCTCGATCCGGGCTTCGGCGGCCCGCTCCTCGTAAGCCTGAGCCAGCAGCGACGGGTTCTGTTCGGCGGCGCGCCGGAGCGCTTCGGCGAGGGAGAGCGTGGGAGCACCGGAATCCTGCGCCAACACGCCTGCCGTTGCGGAAAGAAATAGCGCGGCGAGCACTGGCTGCGGCCATCGACAGCGGAGAAAATTGGACATGGTAAGTTTCGGAAGTAAGCGGCAAGACCTGAAAACCCGGACAGGGGCGCACGCGCGCCCCGCCAGGGCGCAACGGAACATCGCATCACCCGCGCAGGGGTGACTCAGGCCACGAGATCAGGCGCGCGCGCAGGCAACGCCGAACGCCGCTCAAACCGCCAGGTGCGAGGGATCGCCTCGACCTCAGGTGGTGCCCGATCGAGCCCCACCCCGGACGGCTCCGCCTCCGAAATCGGCACGAGCAGGATTGCGCCAAGATCGGCAAGCACCGCTTCGGGCGGCGGAAGCCGTGGCGACGAGGGACCGGCAGGGTGGGAAACCCCCTCGACCGCGGGGCAGGCATCGTCGGCGCAGCTTGTCGTACAGGCATCCGAAGGGTGATCGGCATGCGCCAGCAACTCGATCCCCGCCGCTGTCAGGCCGCAGTGCTGGGTCGCCGCCAGCCAGACGGCCAGAAGCAGGAAACAGCAGGTGCGGCGCAGAAGAGCCATGCCGTGCCGGTTAGTCCATTCACGCTCCTTGTCAATGTTCCGCTCCTCGCCACGGCTTGCCCGGCTTCGGGGGCGTTCGTCCCGCCTCGCGTCTACGGGTTTGCTCCTCCTCCGAAGCAACCGCGCCTTTGGCGGCGGCTTGGATCCGGATTCCAGACGTGACCCGCATGGCGCCAAGGCAAAAGGGGAGGGTGGCAGCGGCATCTTAGCTCTGCCACTTTGGACTTATCTGGGCGTCGTTCGGACGTGACCCCGTGGGCCTCCCTCACGGCGGGGCGACTTCGTACAGCTCGAGGAGGGCGACGCCAGTCGAACCGCCGGCCCCCGCGACCCCGGCGCTGTAGGTTCCGGGCGGAAGCGTCACCAGCAGCGCGGCATCGGCACTGGCGGGCGGAAGTGCGAACGCGCCGACGCGCGCGCCGGCGGTGACGAGGAAGGCGTGGTCGCCCCAGTCGTCATTCGTCGCTATGACGGTGCGATCACGGTAAAGCGTGAGCTGCGGGTCGGCGAGCGCGCTGGCGACGCCGAAGGTGGCGAGGGTGGGGCCGATGGCGCGCAGGAGCACGCGGACGGGACCCTCGCCGGCGATGAGAAATCCGGCGAGAAGCTGGGCGTCCCCGGCCCCGACCCGGGCGCGGGCGGAGAGATTCACCAGGCGGGACGCCGTCGCCGCGTCGTGGCTCGCCGGAGTGGCATCGTAAAGCTCGGCAAGGGCGAGGCCGGTCGCACCGGTGGCGGCGTGGAGCTGGACCGAATACGCTCCCGGGGCCAGTGCGGGCACCCACAGCGCCGCGTCACGGCTCGCCGGAGAGTCGAGCGCGAAGGCGCCCACCGCGGCAAAGGCCGTTGCGAGTTCGGCCGCACCACCCCAGTCGTCGTTGGTTGCGATCGGCGTTCCTTCGCGAAGGAGCGCGATCGCGGGATCGGCGAGCGCCGCCCCGATCCCGAAGGCGGCGAGAGTGGGGCCGACTCCGCGGACCAGCAGCGGCAGGGCGCTGCTGGCGCTGGCACCGCCGACCACGAAGCCCGCGATGAGGGTCTCATCTCCGAAGCCGGCGGCGGTGCGAATGGAGAGGTTGGCGAGGCGGCCGGTACCCGCGTCCGCACCGGTCGCCAGCGCCTCGACTTCGGCGGCGGCCAGGGCGCGCGAGTAGACGCGGACGTCGGCGAGGCCGCCGTTCAGATGGCCGCCGGCGGCATTCTGGGGGTGCCAGCCAAGCCAGAGCTGGGCCGTCGGGTTCAGCGGGCCGGACCAACCGGGAGCGTGGCGGACCGGCAGGCCGTCGATAAAGACCCGCCGCCCACCCTGGGCGTCGACGACCAGGGCGTAGTGGCGCCACGCCCCGTCGCTCCACGGTCCGCTGGTGTCCAGTTCGGCGGCCGCGGTGCCGCCGGTGGCATCCACGAGATGGGTGCGGAGCGTGGTGGCGGAGGCGAGGTGTACCTGGAAAGTGCCGGGCGCGCCGCGGACTCCAAAGGCGGCGAGGTGCCGGTTGCTGACGGCGGCGCCCGGGGGGAGGCGGAAGCGAAAGGCGAGGCTGAAGGCGCGGGCGGGGTCGAGGGAAAAGCGGGGCAACTGCAGAGCCTGGTCGGTACCATTAAAATTGATACCAACACCCCCGGGCGCGGAGACGACCGCCGGGCCGCGGCCGGCCGGCTGGGAGGCGGCGTGGCGGCCCGCACCCGATTCGTCGCGAAATCCGGCGGCCGACACCGTGCCCGGCAACCAGAGGGCGAGTCCGGGCGCGGTGTCGTCGTCGACGATTTCGATCGTCGCGTCGCTGCCGCCCGGCGCGTAACCGATACCCGGGCGGAGCGCGAGGCGGAGGTGGCGGGTGGGTCGGAGGGTGGTGTCGTTGATCAAGGGAACGCTGAGCAGGAGTTCGCGCTCGCCGGCGGCAAACGCGGCCGCGGGAGCGAGTTCGCCGGAGAGGTGGAGGACTCGCGACGTGGCGGCGTCACCGGACCACTCGAGAGTCACGGTCAGCGGTTCGGCCGGATGGGTGCGGGTGAGGCGGAACGTGGCGATGCCATCAGCCTCGGAGACGCGGGGCTGGGCCGCGGCCACGCGCACGGTCGGGGTTCGCCCGTCTCCGAGCGGAAGGCGGAGCGGTGCGGGGGCGGCCGCCTGGAGGCTGTCGGGCGCGAGGCTCAGTTCAATCGATCGGTCGCCGGCCGCCGGCGCGTCGGCGGCGGCGGAGAGTGGCGCGGGCGCGAGCACGAGGACGGAGGCGGCCTGGCCGGGGGTGAAGGTGACAGTGGCGGGCGCGGTGTAATCAGCGCCGCGGCGGGCGGAGCCGCCGAAGTTGATGGCGATTGATTCGGCTGCGCCACGGAAGCCATCGCGGGTCACGGTGACGCCGACCGGTGCGCCGCCGGCGTGCAGGTCCTCCGCGGGGGCGGAGAAGCGGAAGACCGGACCGGTACCGAGCACGTAGCCGTAGGAATCGAAGAGGAACTGGTTGAGCGCCTCGGCGACCGCGAGGGCGAAGCGCTGGCGGCTGGCGGCGCTGTCGCGCACGCCCGGAAAGTGGGCCTCGATTTGCACGCCGTGGCCCGGGCCGTTGTCGCTGAGGCAGGTGTGGGTATCGGTCGTGTATCCGCCGGAAAAGAACGCCGCGTCGGCCGGGGATGGATCGCGCGGGCTGGGGCAGGCGGCGAAGCCGCGGGCGGAGAAGAACTCGCCCAGGCTGCGCGGTCCGCGCAGGAGTTCGGGCAGGCCGGTCTCGGGACGAAACAAGGGAAGGGTGCGGAAGTAGGAATCCCACTGGTAGCGCGGCGCGGCGAGGGCGGCGTCGCCGAGGGCCAGGGTGGCGTTGCCGAGGTTGTAGCCGAGTTCGAGGCGGGGGACGGCGTGTCCGTGGCCGTGTTGATCGACGAGGAAGCTGAAGCCGTGGGTCTCCTCCGCCTGGCGGCGGGCGGCGGTGATGAAGCCGTGGTACTCGTGCCAGGCGGCGCCGGCGGTGGCATTGCCCTGGGCGGCGACGGCGAGTTCGCGATTGGCGTCGAGCTTGGTGCGGGCCAGCAGGCAGAGCACGAGATGGGCGTGCCGGCCGGTGCGCTCGTGAATCGCGTCGGCGATGCGGCGGGCGAGATCCGCAGTGTTGGCATCGGTGACGGTGACGACGTCCTGGCCCGGCACGGGCACGCGGTTGGGGATGTCCGCGGGGGTGAGATTGCCGCCGTGCGGGGCGGTGATGATGACGGGCAGATCGCCCGCCCGGTACTCGATGTACTGGTGGGCGCCGGAATAGGTCTGCCCGGGGACGTACGGCTGGGAGCGGCCATCGCCAGCAAGGAGCAGGGCGGCGGCGATCGACGCCAGGCGCAACGGTCGCATGGGGGAATCCTGGGTTGCGATCGGCTCGATGGCAAACCGCGGGCGGGGTGGGCGGAGTGCTGCGGAAGACGGCTGCGACGGAGCGCAGCCCTCCAGGGTGCGAGAAGTCGTGAGATTGGAGGGCGCCGCTTCGTCGGCGCCGGGAAAGGCGGAAGGGGTGGAGTATCGGGAGGACGGCTGCGACGGAGCGCAGCCCCCCGGGACGGGAGGTCGTGAGATCGGAGTGCCGCTTACCCGGCCGGAGCGTAATCCAGATACGGGCCGAGCCACTTCTCGGTCTCGGTGAGCGACTGGCCCTTGCGGTCGGCGTAGTCCTCGACCTGATCGCGGGCGAGTTTGCCGACGGCGAAGTACTTCGCGTCGGGGTGATTCAAATACAGCCCGCTCACGCTGCTGGCCGGGCTCATCGCGCAGCTCTCCGTCAGCACGAGGCCGGTGGCGGACGTCGCGTCGAGCAACTGGAAGAGCGTGCGTTTCTCCGTGTGGTCGGGGCAGGCCGGGTAACCGGGGGCCGGGCGGATGCCGCGGTACTTTTCGCGAATCAGCTCCTGCACGGTGAGATTCTCGTCGCGTCCGAAGCCGCAGAACTGCCGGGCGCGCTGGTGCATCAGTTCGGCCAGCGCTTCCGCCAGGCGATCGCCGAGGGACTGCGCCATGATCGCGGAGTAATCGTCATGCGCCGCCTTGAAGCGGGCCGCGAGCTGCTCGACACCGTGGCCGGCGGTGACGGCGAAGCCGCCGAGGTAGTCGAGCCGACCGGAGTCGATCGGCGCGACGAAGTCGGCCAGGCAGTGGTTGAACTGGCCCGCCGGCTTTTCGAGTTGCTGGCGCAGGCAGTGGAACAACGCCAGGCGCCGGTGGCGGCTTTCGTCGGCGTACACCTCGATGCTGTCGCCGACGGCGTTCGCCGGCCAGAAGGCGAGCACCGCCTTCGCGGTGAAGAGCTTCTCCTCCACGATGCGGGCGAGCAGCGTCTGTGCGTCCTGAAACAGCTTCGTCGCCTCCGCGCCCACGACCGGATCCTGGAGGATGTCGGGATAACGCCCGTGGAGCTCCCACGCGCTGAAGAACGGTCCCCAATCGATCAGCGGCACGATTTCGGCGAGCGGCACGGGGTCGAAGGTGCGCGCACCGAGGAACTCCGGCCGCGGCAGGTCGACGGCCGCCCAGTCGAAGGTCTGCCGGCGGGCCCGCGCCTCGGCCAGCGGGAGCAGGGCGCGGCGGCCCTGGCGTTCGCCAAACTCGACGCGCTGGCGCTCCTGTTTCGCGGCAGTGTCGGCGAGGAAGGCGGGTTTCTGCTCCTTCGAGAGGAGGGCGCTCACGACGTTGACCACGCGCGAGGCGTCGAGGACGTGGACCACGCCGGGGGCGTATTCGGGCGCGATTTTCACCGCGGTGTGAGCGGCGCTGGTCGTCGCGCCGCCGATGAGCAGCGGCACCTGGAAATGTTGGCGGGTCATCTCGCGGGCCACGTGTACCATCTCGTCGAGCGAGGGCGTGATCAGACCCGAAAGGCCGATCACGTCGGCCTGCTGTTCGCGCGCGGTGGCGAGGATCTTCTCGGCCGGCACCATCACGCCGAGGTCCGTCACCTCATAATTGTTACACGCCAGCACCACGCCGACGATGTTCTTGCCGATGTCGTGGACGTCGCCCTTGACGGTCGCGAGCACGATCCGGCCCTTGGCGGAGACGGCGGCCACGCCGGAGGCCCGCGCGGCGGCGGCCTTCTCCGCCTCCATGAAAGGGGTGAGGTAGGCGACGGATTTCTTCATCACGCGCGCCGACTTTACCACCTGGGGGAGGAACATCTTGCCGGCGCCGAAGAGGTCGCCGACGACGCGCATGCCGTCCATCAACGGCCCCTCGATAATGTCGAGCGGGCGGGAGTACTTCTGTCGCGCCTCCTCGGTGTCGGCTTCGATGAAGGCGTCGATGCCCTTCACCAGGGCGTGTTTCAACCGCTCCTCGACCGGAGCCTGCCGCCAGGCGTCGGCCTCGGGGGCGGCGGCTTTGGCGTCGGCGGACGCTCCGCCCGCGTGGGTCTTGAGCTGCTCGGCGAACGCGATGAGCCGCTCGGTGGCGTCGGGACGGCGGTCGAGCAGCACGTCCTCGACGCGCTCGCGCAGATCGGCGGGGATTTCCTCGTACACGCCGAGCATGCCGGCGTTGACGATCGCCATGTCGAGTCCGGCGCGGATCGCGTGGTAGAGGAAGGCGGTGTGCATCGCCTCGCGCACCGGGTTGTTGCCGCGGAACGAGAACGAGACGTTGGAGACGCCGCCGCTCACGCGCGCGTGGGGCAGGGTGTCCTTGATGATCCGCGTGGCCTCGAAGAAATCGAGGGCGTACCGGTTGTGTTCCTCGATGCCGGTGGCGACGGTGAGGATGTTGGGATCGAAGATGATGTCCTCGGCGGGGAAGCCGATCCGCTCCGTCAGCAGGTGGTAGGCGCGGGAGCAGATGCGCACCTTGTCGTCGCGCGAGGCGGCCTGGCCGCGCTCGTCAAACGCCATCACCACGGCGGCCGCGCCGTAACGCCGGATCAGCCGGGCGCGGCGCAGGAACTCGGCCTCGCCGTCCTTCAGGGAGATCGAGTTGACGATGCCCTTGCCCTGCAGGCACTGCAGGCCCTTCTCCAGCACGGACCACTTCGACGAATCGAGCATGATCGGCACGCGCGCGATCTCGGGCTCGGCGGCGATCAGGTTGAGGAACTTCACCATCGTCGCCTCGCCGTCGATCAGCGCCTCGTCGACATTGATGTCGAGGATGTTGGCGCCGCTCTCCACCTGCTGGCGGGCGATGGCGAGGCAGGCATCCCAGTCGCCGGCCTTGAGGGCCTTGGCGAACTTCGGCGAGCCGGTGATGTTCGTGCGCTCGCCGATGACGAGGAAGGTCGAGGCGGTGTTCACGCGATGGCGAGGGGTTCGAGGCCGCTGAGGCGGAGGGCGCGGGCGGCCTGGGGCAGCGCGCGGGGAGCGCAACCGCGGACGGCGCGGGCAATCGCGGCGATGTGCGCGGGAGTCGAGCCGCAGCAGCCGCCGACGAGGTTGACCCAGCCGTTGGCGGCGAACTCGCCGAGGACGCGGGCCATGTCCTCCGGCGTTTCATCGTAGCCGCCGAACGCATTTGGCAGGCCGGCGTTGGGGTAGCAGGAGGTGTAGCAGTCGGCGAGGCCGGCGAGTTCCTCCACGTACGGGCGCATGGCGTCGCCGCCGAGGGCACAGTTGATGCCGACGGAGAACGGCCGGGCGTGCGCGATGCTGTGAAAGAAGGCGCCGATCGTCTGGCCGGAAAGCGTGCGGCCGGAGGCGTCGGTGATGGTGACGCTCACCATCACGGGCACGCGGGCGGCCGGGCCGCGGCGCTCGAAGGCCTCCTCGATGGCGAAGAGCGCAGCCTTGGCGTTGAGGGTGTCGAAAATCGTCTCGACCAGGAGCGCGTCGACGCCCCCGTCGAGCAGCACCTCGATCTGTTCGGTGTAGGCGGCGACAACCTGGTCCCAGGTGACGGCGCGGAAGTCGGGGCGGTTGACGTCGGGAGACATCGAGAGCGTGCGGTTGAGCGGCCCGATCGCGCCGGCCACGTAGCAGCGCCGGCCGGGTGTGGCGGCCTCGGCGGCGGCCGCGGCCCGGCGCGCGCAGTCCACGGCGGCCAGGTTGATTTCGCGCACGAATGGCTCGCAACGGTAGTCGGCCATCGCGATGGCCGTGCTGCTGAAGGTATTGGTCTCCACGATGTCCGCCCCGGCCGCGAAGTAGTCGCGATGGATGGCCTCGATTACGTCCGGGCGGGTGAGGCTGAGCAGGTCGTTGTTGCCCTTCAGATCGTGGGGGTGGGCGACGAAGCGCTCCCCGCGGAAATCGGCCTCGGAGAGGTTATAAGTCTGGATCATGGACCCCATTGCACCGTCGAGGACGACGATGCGGCCGGCGAATAGGAGGCGGAAGGCGTCCGCGCGGTCGGATTGCCAGAGGGGAGAGGCGGTCATGGTGGGCGCAGCGTAAGTGGCGGATCGGTCATGGCAAGCAACATATCGACGAATCGGAATGCGTTGATGCGTTATTTGGGTGAGGGAGCAACTGGGGGCTTGCGCCGGCGGCGGGGGCGCGGTGGCGTGCGCGCGTTCGCCGTTCTTTGTCCAGCCTGGTCAGCGGGGAAGGCCGTGAGAATCGGCCACAGTAGCGCTGCGGTATCGCATCACAGACCCCAAGACGCACCGGCGACGGTGCGCCAAAGCCAGTCTCCGGCTCCGGCCGGGGGTGAAGGCGAGGGGCGAGGCGCGCGGAGCGGGGAGTTGGGATCTCGGATTTGAGGTCGCGGTCTCCGGCCTGCGCACACATGCGGAGTCCGAACATCCGCCCCGGGTCTCCTCACGGGTGGGGCGTTTCGCCGGTAAACGACGGACCGTCCGCCCAATCCTTCATCGCATCAATGAAGCGTGAGAGCGGCGCCGCTCCTGCCAGCCAGGGGACCGTCAGACGGAGGTTCTGCTCTTTTCGCCGAGTGCCAGAGCAGATCACATGACCTCGTCCTTCCTCCCCGGGCGCACCGCGCTCGTGTCCTTCCTTATTGCCGTTGGCGCCGTGCCAGGGGCCTTTGCCGCCGCCGCGCCGGCCGTGGTGCCGGCGGAGCAGCTTCCGCCCTACTTCACCACGGCCACGCGCACGCCGGCGGAGCCGCAGACCCTCGGGTCGGCGGTGGATTTTTTCAGCGCGGCCGAATTGCTGCGGCGCCAGGCGAATTCGCTTTCGGCGGCGCTCGGTTCCGCGGCGGGCGCCCCGCTCTTCGCCTCGGGGGCGCCGGGCATGACGACCTCGCTGTTTCTCCGCGGGGCGAATTCCAACCAGACTCTGTTTCTCGTCGACGGCCTGCGCCTGAACGATCCCAACACCGACTACGCGGTCTTCCTCGGCGGCGCGTGCGTGAGTGGCTGCGATAGTCTCGAGCTTTCCCACGGCCCGCAGAGCACGCTCTACGGTGGCGAGGCCGTGGGCGGCGTGGTGTCGCTGCGGGCCCAGCGCGGAGCGGGGGCGCCGTCGGGCCGCGTGGCCGTCGAAGCCGGGAGTTACGGCACGATGCAGGGCGCGGTGGCGGCACAGGGCGAGCGCGGCGCCACCGCGTGGAACCTCGCGCTGCAGGGCGGACGCACCGACAACGAGCGGCCGAACAACGCCTTCGAGTCGTTCAACGCCGTCCTCCGCCTCGATCATCGGGTGAACGCGGTGGTGAACGCCGGCGGCACCGTGCGTTGGTTTCACGGCGCGTACGGCTCGCCCGGCGACCGCTTCACCAACGACCCCGACAACACCGAGCGCGAGAACAACGTCCTCGCCACCGCCTTTGTCGACCTCCGGCTGGCCCCGGCGTGGACCGCCCATGCGGTGCTCGGTGGCCAGGACCGTCGCTTCGTGGCGGAGAGCCCGCGGGCCGGGCGCGCCACGGCGGTGACGGTGGTGAAGAACCGCCGCGGCGTATTCGACGCCCAGACCACCTACGCGGGCGTCGAGCGCCACCGTCTGACCGCCGGCCTCACCTCCGAGGCCAACCACGCCCGCAACACCGGGTTCGGCGCCATCAACCGGAAGCAGACGCTGCTCGCGATCTTCGCGCAGGATGAATTCTCGCCGCGCGACGACGTCTTCCTCACCGCCGGCCTGCGCAACGACGACTTCGATACCTTCGGCCGCGCCACCACCGGCCGCGCCACCGTGGCCTGGCTCCTGGCGGGACGGACGCTGAAGCTGCGCGCCAGTTACGGCACCGCCTTCCGCTCGCCCAGCTTCCTCGACCTCTACGGGCAGAGCGCCTTCTACACCGGCAACCCGAACCTCGATCCGGAGCGGGCCCGCGGCGGGGATGTTGGCGCCGACTGGTACCTCGGGGGCGGCCGTGGCACCGTCGGCGTGACGTGGTTCGACACCCGTTTCACCAACCTGATCGCGAGCACACCGGACTTTCGCAGCGTGGAAAACATCCAGCGCGCGCGGACCCGCGGCGCCGAGGTGAGCGTGCGGCTGCGGCTCGGCGCCGCCACCGATGCCCGGGGCAGCTATACATTCCTGGAGGCCGACAACCTGACCTCGGGCCGGCGCCTGCTGCGGCGGCCGCGCCACCGCGCCAGCCTCGATCTCTGGCACGACTTCGGCGGCGGCTTCAGCGCCGGCGCCGGCCTGGGGGCGACCGCGCAGCGCGAGGACGTCGATGCGGGGACCTTCCGCACGATCGACGGCGAGGACTTCACGGTCGTGCGCCTCTACGGCGAGTATCGCCTCTCCGATCGGCTGGCGGTGAAGGCGCGCCTCGAGAACCTGCTCGACGAGCGCTACGAGGAGGTTCACGGGTATCCGGCAATCGGATTCGGTGCCTACGGCGGCCTCGAGTGGCGGTTCTGAGCGGCGGCGCCGGGCGTGAGATCAGGCAGGGAGGCAGAGCCGTGCCGGCTCTGCTTCCGGGCCGCCTTGGCGGCTCGACTTCGCCGCGGGCGCGCCGCACGCTGCCGGCATGCACGAGCTCGGAATTGCGACGGAAGCCCTCGAGCAGGCCCTCGCCCGGGCGCAGGAGGCCGGGGCCGACCGCATCACCTGCATCGGCCTGCGCGTCGGCGCGCTGTCGGGAGTCGACCCGGAGTCGCTGGAATTCGCGCTCGAAGCGCTCCTGCCGGGGACGCCGGCGGCCGGTGCCGCGATTGAAATCGAGCCGGTCGAGGCGAGTGCGCGCTGCCCGTCGTGCGGACGCGAGTATGCCGTCGGCGCCGATTTTCTCCTGCTCTGCCCGGACTGCGGCCGGCCGGGCACGGCATTCAGTGGCGGCCGCGAACTCCACCTCAGCCGGATTGAAGTGATTTGATCATGCCGCAACCGCCCCCCGCCCCTGCCTCCCCGCCCGTGCCCGTCGTCGTCGATGTCCGCGATCCCACGGACACCCTGCCGACACCGCCAGGCGACGTCCCGGCGCGCGGCCCGCGCGTGCTGGCCGCGGAGACGCGGCTGCTCGATGCCAACGACCGTCAGGCCGCGGCGAACCGTGCCCTGTTCGGCGCGCGGGGGCTGCGGGTGTTCAACCTCGTGTCGTCGCCGGGCGCGGGCAAGACGACGCTGCTCGGGATGACCCTCGACGCCCTGGCAGGCCGCGTGCGCTGCGGGGTGCTGGTAGGCGACCTGGAGACGGATCACGACGCGCAGCGGCTGCGGCGCGAAGGCGTGCCGGTTGTTCAGATCACCACCGGCGGCACGTGTCACCTCGATGCCGCGATGGTGGCGCGCGGGGTGGCGGCCCTGCCGCTCGACGGGGTGCAGGTGCTGTTCATCGAGAACGTGGGTAATCTCGTCTGCCCGGCGTCGTTCGACCTCGGCGAAAACCGCCGCGTCACGCTCCTTTCCTGCACCGAGGGTGAAGATAAACCGCTCAAGTATCCGCCGATCTTCACCAGCGCGCATGCCGTGATCCTGAACAAGATCGACGTGGCGGCGGTGCTCGGCTTCGATCGGGCGGCGGCGCGGGCCAACGTGGAGCGCGTCGCGCCGCAAGCGGAGTTTTTCGAGGTGTCGGCGCGGACGGGCGAGGGGTTCGGGGCGTGGATCGACTACCTGGTCGCGGGCCTTTGAGCCATGACGGACGGCGATGCGGCCGGCGTCAGGGAGGTCGAGGATTGCCTGCTGGAGATCGACGGTACCGTGCAGGGCGTGGGCTTCCGCCCGTTCGTGGCCCGGCTCGCGGCGGCGCGTGGCGTGCGCGGCTGGGTATGCAACGACGGGCGCGGGGTGCTGGTCCGGGCCGCGGCGCCGCCGGACGTGCTCCGCGCC
>CAZDGC010000012.1:0-61280 GCA_964504885.1 uncultured Opitutus sp. | reverse complement strand
GCGCCTTCGTCGCCGATCTCACCCGGCTCGCCCCGCAGGTGGCGCGGGTGGCGGCGGTGCGGGTGCGTGCGGTGTCGGCGGCCGTGCCGGCGCCTCCGCCGCTGCCGGGTGCGGGCTTTGTCATCCGGGCGAGCGACGCGGACGATGCGGCGCCGGTGGCGTCGGTGCCGCCGGATCTGGCGATGTGTCCGGACTGCCGGCGCGAACTGCGCACGCCGGGGGATCGGCGGGAGGCGTATCCGTTCATCAATTGCACGCAGTGCGGGCCGCGGTATTCGATTCTGGAGGCGCTGCCCTACGACCGGCCGCGGACGACGATGGCGGGCTTTACGCTCTGCCCGGAGTGCCGCCGCGAATACGATGATCCCGGTGATCGGCGTTTCCACGCCGAGCCCAACGCCTGTCCGCGCTGCGGGCCGCAGCTCGAATTTCAGGATGCAGCGGGCGACGGGCGGTTCGGGCGCACGGAGGCACTGGCGGCCGCCGCCGCGGCGCTGCGGGCGGGGCGCATCGTGGCGGTGAAGGGGCTGGGCGGGTTCCACCTGCTGGTCGATGCCGGAAACGAGGTGGCGGTGCGCGAACTGCGGCGGCGGAAGCGGCGCGAGGAGAAGCCGCTGGCGGTGATGTTCCCCTCGCTGGCGGCGCTGCGCGCGGAGGCGGAGGTGTCGGCGGCCGAGGAAGCGTGGCTGGCTTCCCCGGCGGCGCCCATCGTGCTCGTCCGGCGGCGCCGGGAGTCGCAACTGGCCGCGGCGATCGCCCCCGGCAATCCCTGGATTGGCGCACTGCTGCCGTACACACCGCTGCACGAGCTGCTGCTGGCGGCGGTGGGGCGGCCGCTGGTGGCCACCAGCGCGAACCTGGCGGAGGAACCCCTGTGCGTGGACAACGCGGAGGCCCGCCGGCGGCTCGCCGGAATCGCCGATGCCTTCCTGCTGCATGATCGGCCGATTGCGCGGGCGGTGGACGATAGCGTGATGCGATCATCCGGTGGCGGCGTGGTGCTGCTGCGGCGCGCGCGCGGGTTTGCCCCGACGCCCCTGTTGTTGCCGCGGGACGCTGCGAGCGGCGAGCCGCTCCTGGCGGTCGGCGGACATCAAAAGAACACGGTGGCGGTGACCGCCGGCTCCAACCTCGTGCTCAGCCCCCACATCGGCGACCTCGATTCCCCGCTGGCGCGCGAGGCCCAGCGCCGCACGGTGGACTTGCTCGTGTCGCTGCATGGTCGTGCGCCGGCGCGCGTGGCCTGTGACGCGCACCCGGACTATGCCTCGACGCGGCTGGCGGCCGGGTTGGGCGTGCCGGTCGTGCCGGTGCAGCACCACCTGGCGCACGTGCTGGCCTGCCTGCTGGAGCACGGGGGCGGGCCGGGGCGGGTGCTGGGCGTGGCGTGGGACGGAACCGGATACGGCACCGACGGGACGGTGTGGGGCGGCGAGTTCATCGTGGTGGATCGCGCGGAGCGAACGGCGCGGCGGGTCGGGCACCTGCGACCGTTCCGGCTGCCCGGCGGTGAGGCGGCGGTGCGCGATCCACGGCGGAGTTTGCTCGGCATGGCGCATTCCCTTTGGGCGGGCGAACGGGTGCGGTTGGAGTCGCTGGCGCGCGGGCTGGGTTTTGCCGCGCCGGAGGTGGCGGTACTGCTGACGCTGCTCGACCGCGATTCGTCCACCCCGCGCGCGCCGCTCACGACCAGCGCCGGGCGGTGTTTTGACGCCGTGGCCGCCTGCCTGGGGCGGAGGCAGCCGTCTGCATTTGAGGGCCAGGCGGCGATGGGGGTCGAGTTCGCCGCGGATGCCGGACCGGCGGACGCGCCCGCGTGGCCGCTGCCGCTGACCTCATCCAGCCGGGGGGCCGCGTGGGAACTCGATTGGCGACCGGCGCTGGCGGGGATGCTGGACGCGGTGGCGGGTGGGACGCCGGATCGGGCGGAGCTGGCCGCCCGCTTCCACGCGACGCTGGCCGCGGGCATTGTCGATGCGGCGAAGGATGTCGGAGTCGGGGTGGTGGTTCTCACTGGCGGCTGTTTCCAGAACGCCCGCCTGCTCGAGCTTGCGGTTGCCGGCTTGCAGGGGGCGGGATTCACGGCCTTGCGGCACCGCGAGCTGCCGCCCAACGACGGCGGTCTGGCCGCCGGGCAGGCGCTTGGGGTGCGTTGGGGGGTTACCGTGGTCACCTGATTGGCCGCGCTGACAGGCGTCGCCGGGTGCGATTCTCTCTCACGGCATCAATCGCGCCGGCTAATACTGTTCAACCGGTAATAGGGATCGCTCACTGGTTATTGTCATTCGCAGAACTTATGTTGCAGTACGCGCGTCAGCACCACAGTTCAGACTGCGTCGCCGGGAGTGCTTCGTCTTGGCGTCGCGGCCGGAAGGAGAGGAAGGATCCCCCCCCGATGAGTATACCCTCCACCGTCATCCCCCCGACGACCCCTGCCGCCGGAGAGTCCAGCCCGTGTCGCGCGGCGGACCATCCGGCCGCGCAAGCTAAGTTCGAGGTCGCGCGCACCATCAAGTACGAGTCTGACCGCGTACCCGGCTTCGGACGCGAGGTGATGCGGGTGCCCGGCTGCGAGGAACTCGAATGGTGCATCCAATGTGGCACCTGTTCCGGCGTCTGCCCCCTGAGCATCTATATGGACTACACGCCGCGGCAGGTGATGGCGTTGACGCGGGCCGACTTCAAACGCGAGGTCCTGGGCAGCCACACCATCTGGCTCTGCGCCTCCTGCTACGCCTGCACGGTGGAGTGTCCGCAGCAGATTCGGATCACCGACATCATGTACGAATTGAAACAGCGGGCGATCAACGAGGGAGTCTACCCGCGGAAGTTCCCCATTCCGGTGCTGGCGCACGAGTTCAATGCCATGGTGCGCAAGAACGGACGCATCTCTGAACTGCAACTCGTCATCCGGCTGTTCCTGAAAACGAGCTGGCTGGCGGCCCTGGGCAACTGGCGCCTCGGCCTCGACCTGATGCGCACCGGTCGCTTCTCGCTCGCCACGGAGCGCATCCGGCAGCGCGACGACATCGCGAAGATGCTCGACGCCGTCGATACCGCGAAGGGAGGCACATCATGAAGTTTTCCTATTTCCCGGGCTGTTCGCTGAAGGGCCTGGGGCGCGCCTATGAGGAATCGCTCCTGCCGGTGATGAAACACCTTGGGGTCGAACTGGAGGAACTCGACGACTGGAACTGCTGCGGCGCCACTGCCTACATGGCAGTCGACGAGGCGAAGGCCTGTGTGCTTGCCGCCCGCAACCTCGCATTGGCGGAGAAGAGCGGCCTCGATCAGCTCCTCGCCCCGTGCGCCGCCTGCTACCTGGTGCTGAACAAGACCAAGCACTACTTCCACGAGTACCCGGCGATGAAGCAGACGATGGACCGCGCCCTGTCCGTGGTCGGGCTCCGCTACGGCGGCGGCACGCCGGTGCGCCATCCGCTCGACGTACTGCTCAACGATGTCGGCCTCGAGGCCATCAAGCAGCAGGTGGTGCGCCCGCTGAAGGGTCTGAAGGTCGCGACTTACTACGGCTGCCAGATCGTGCGGCCGTACGCGACCTTCGACGACCAGTACAATCCGACTTCGATGGATCGGCTGATCGAAGCGTTGGGCGCGACCGTGGTGCGGTACCCGCTCAAGACCAAATGCTGCGGCGGCAGCCTCACCGGCACGGTGCCGGAGGCCGGCATCCGCATGGTCTACATTCTCCTTAATGAAGCGAGAAAACGCGGCGCCGACTGCCTCGCCACCGTCTGCCCGCTCTGCCAGTTCAACCTCGACGCCTACCACGCACAGGTGAAATCCGAATACGGGCCGGTGCGGGTGCCCACGGTGTACTTCACCCAGCTCATGGGCCTCGCCTTCGGGCTCTCCGACCGCGAACTCGGCCTGCGCCGGGCCGCCGTGCCCTTCACCTGGCGCCCGGCCGCCCACCCGGTGCCGGCGACCGCTCCGGCGCCGCGCACTCCCGCCGGCGCATCGACCTAGCCGCTGCCCGGCAGATTCCCTCTCTCCCCCTCTCACCGTCTCCCCCTCTTCACCCTATGGTCAGCCTCAAGCAGGAAGTCCGCATCGGTTTCTACGTCTGCCACTGCGGCCATAACATCGCCAGCATGGTGGACTGCCCGGAGGTGGCACGTTACGTCGGGACGCTCCCCGGCGTCGTCCTGTCACGAGACTACAAATACATGTGTTCGGATCCGGGCCAGGAACTCGTGCAGCAGGACATCCGGGACTACGAACTTAACCGCATCGTCGTCGCCTCCTGTTCACCGCTGCTTCACGAGCACACCTTCCGCAAGGCGGTCGCCGCCGGGGGGCTCAACCCGTTTTTCTTCCACATGGTCAACATCCGCGAGCACGACTCGTGGGTGCACACCGACCGCGCCGAGGCCACCGCCAAGGCCAAGGCCCTCGCCCGGGCGGCCCTCCGCCGCGTTGCCCACCACCGCGCCCTGAACGTGAAGCAGGTGCCGGTGCACCCGGATGTGCTCGTCGTCGGCGGCGGCATCGCCGGCATTCACGCCGCGCTCACCCTCGCCAACGCCGGCCGGAAGGTAACCCTGGTCGAACGCGAGCCCACCATCGGCGGGCACATGGCGAAGTTCGACAAGACCTTCCCCACGCTCGACTGCGCCGCCTGCATCCTCACGCCCAAGATGTCCGAGGTTGGCGCCCATGAAAACATCACGCTCTGGACCTGCTCCGACGTGGTGAAGATGGACGGCTATGTGGGCAACTACACGGTGACGGTGAAGCGCCGCCCCCGCTACATCAACGAGGAGCTCTGCACCGGCTGTCAGGAGTGCATCGCCAACTGCGTCTACAAGGAGCCGAAGTTCGCCGACGAGTTCAACGAGAGCCTGGGCAAGCGGAAGCCGATCTACATCCCGTTCCCGCAGTCGACGCCCCAGGTCGTGCTGATCGACCCGGAGGTCTGCCTCAATTTCAAGCGCGGCCAGCTCACCGATCGCTGCAAGAAGACCTGCGTCGAGGCCTGTGGCGATCGCAAGGCGATCGACTTCACGCAGCAGGAGGAGATTCGTGAGCTCAAGGTGGGCACCATCATCGTCGCCACCGGCTTCAAGACCTTCGACGTGAAACGCGTGCCGCAGTACGGCTACGGCGCCTACCCCAATGTCTACACCGCGCTCGAGGCCGAGCGGCTGGTCAACGCCTCCGGCCCGACCGGCGGCGAGGTGGTCCTGCGCGACGGGACGCGGCCGAAGTCGATCGGCATCATCCACTGCGTCGGCTCGCGCGACAAGAAGACCAACCGCTGGTGCTCGCGGGTCTGCTGCATGTATTCGATGAAGCTCGCGCACCTGCTGAAGGAGCACAGCGGCGCGGAGGTCTACAACTTCTACATCGACATCCGCGCCCCCGGGAAGAGCTACGAGGAGTTCTACGACAAGCTCAACGAGGAGGGCGTGCACTTCATCCGCGGGCGCGTGGGCGAAGTGACCGACTGGGCGGTGACACCGGAGGAGGAGGGCAAGTTGATTATCCGCGTCGAGGATACGCTCGCGGGCTTCGTGCGCCGCATCCCGGTCAACATGGTCGTGCTCGCCTCCGGGCTGGAGCCGCAGTCCGATGCGCAGGAGGTGCGCCGGCTCTTCAACATGAGCTGCGGCACCGAGGGGTTCTTCTTGGAGCGCCACCCCAAGCTCGCGCCGGTGAATACGTTCACGGACGGCATCTTCATCGCCGGCTGCTGCCAGGGACCGCGCGACATCCCGGACACGGTGGCGCAGGCCGGCGCGGCCGCCGCCGAGGCCCTGGTACTGATCGATCGCGGCTTCGTCGAGCAGGAGCCCAACACCGCCTACATCCTGCCCGACTGCTCCGGCTGCAAGTCGTGCCTGCCACTCTGCCCGTACACCGCGATCGCGTTCGACGATGCCACACAGAAGGCCGTCATCAACGAGGCGCTGTGCAAGGGCTGCGGCACCTGCGTCGGCTCCTGCCCCTCCGGCTCCATCGGGCAGCATCTCTTTGAGGACGAGGAGGTGTTCTCGGAGATCGAGGGCGTGCTGGCGGACTAACGTCCAGTTCGGATTTCGAACTTTTCTTATGAGTGCACCTGCCTCCTCCGCTCCCCCGGGCGCCGCGGCCCCCTCCGCCTGGACTCCCCGCATCGTGGCGTTTTTCTGCAACTGGTGCACCTACACCGCGGCAGACCTCGCGGGCGTGTCGCGCCTGAAATATGCGGCCAACGTGCGCGTGATCCGCCTGATGTGTTCCGGACGGGTCGATCCCCAGTTCATTGTCGACGCGCTCGCCCGCGGCGCCGACGGCGTCCTCATCGGCGGCTGTCACCCGGGCGACTGCCATTACGTTGAGGGCAACTACAAGGTGCTGCGCCGGTACCAGCTTCTCCGGCGCATGCTCCAGGACCTCGGCATCGCGCCCGAACGGGTTCGGCTGGAGTGGATCTCCGCAGCCGAGGGCGAGCGCGTCAAAACCGTGATCAACGAGATGACCGCCCAGCTTCGCGCCCTCGGCCCGCTCGGGTTGCCCGCGAAGTTTGAGGGCTGGGACGAGGAGGTCATCGCCCTGGCCCGCGCGGCGGAAACGGCGGCTGCGGACGACTCCTCCGCGCCGGACAAACCGGAGGTGCTCCATGTCTAAGCCCAAGGTCGCTTTCTACTGGTGTGCTTCGTGCGGCGGTTGCGAGGAGACCGTCGTCGATTTGGCCGAGGACATCCTCGGGGTCGTTGAAAAGGTCGACATCGTGCTCTGGCCGGTCGCGATGGACTTCAAGTACCAGGACGTTGCGGCGCTACCCGACCAGGCCATCACCGCCACCCTGCTCAATGGCGCCATCCGCTCTTCGGAGCAGGAGGAGATGGCGCTCCTGCTGCGCCGCAAGAGTCGGTACCTGATCGCCTATGGTTCCTGCGCGCACCTCGGCGGCATTCCGGGACTGGCCAACCAGTTTGAGCGCGAAGAGCTCTTGCGCTTCAACTACGAGTCATCGCCGTCGGTGGTGAACGCAGCCCGCACCCGTCCGCAACTTGTCTTTGAGGAGGACGGCCGGCGTCCGCACCTGCCGGAACTGCGCCACGTGGTGCGCTCGCTCGACCAGGTCGTGGACGTCGATTTCTACATTCCCGGGTGCCCGCCGACGCCCAACCTCACCAAGGCCGCGTTCGAGGCCCTGCTCAGTGGCAACCTGCCGCCCAAGGGCTCCGTGCTCGCGCCGGACACCGCCCTGTGCGAGGAATGCCCGCGCAAGGCGAGCAAGCCGGCGGATGTGGCCTTTGTCGAGTTTGCGCGGCCGCACCAGAAGCTGCTCGATCCCGAAAAGTGTTTCCTCACGCAGGGCGTCGTCTGCATGGGGCCGGCGACGCGCAGCGGCTGCGGCGCCCAATGCACCTGCGGCAACATGCCGTGCACCGGGTGCTTCGGCCCCACCTCGCGCGTGCGCGACCAGGGCGCGAAGATTCTTTCCTCCCTTTGCGCCAACATCGGCGCGAAGGAACCGGCACAGATCAATCGCGTGCTCGAAGGCATCCCCGATCCCGTCGGCACGTTTTACCGTTACGGCCTGGCGAAGAGCCGTCTGCGCCGCCGCGTGGATCTCAGCCCACTCTAGCCTCCGCCGCCGGACCTTCCGCCGCGATCGATTCCCCCCATGGACGAAGCTACCCAGAAAGCCTTCAACGTCGGCAGCGCGCGCGCCAACGCCGCGTACCAAGCCGCCAAGCGCCACATTGCCATCGATCCCATCACGCGCCTCGAGGGGCACGGCAAGATCGACATCTATCTCGACGACAAGGGCGACGTCGAACGTGCCTATCTGCAGGTGCCCGAGCTGCGCGGCTTCGAGGTTTTCTGCCGCGGGCGTCCCGCCGAGGATATGCCGCAAATCACGAGCCGCATCTGCGGCGTCTGCCCGACCGCCCACCACATGGCGGCCGCGAAGACGCTCGACGCGCTCTACCACGTCGAGCCCACCGCCGCCGGGCGGAAAATCCGCGAGCTGGTTTACCACACGTTCATGCTCGAGGATCACGCCCTGCACGTGTTCGTGCTGGGCGGTCCGGATTTCATCGTCGGCCCCGAGGCGCCGCCGGAACTGCGCAACATCGTCGGCGTGATCCAGAAGGTCGGCCTCGATGCCGGGAAGAAGGTCATCGGCATGCGCCGGCGGCTGCGCGAGTTGATCGCTTACTTTGGCGGCAAGGTCGTGCACCCCGTGCTCGGCCTGCCGGGCGGCGTGAGCAAGGCGCTCCAAGCGCAGGATCTGCCGCGTTTCCAGGCGCTGGCTCGCGAGAGCATCGAGTTCGCCGAGTGGACGCTGCAGGTGTTCCGCCAGATCGTCCTCGGCAATCCCGACTACGTGAAGATGATCACCTCCGACACTTTCACGCACCGCACCTGCTACCTCGGGATGGTGGATACGGAGAACCGGTTGAATTTCTACGACGGGATGCTGCGGGTGGTCGACTGCGAGGGCCGCGAGGTCTGCAAGTTTGCCCCGGCGCAGTACCGCGACTACCTCGCGGAGCATGTCGAGCCGTGGAGCTACATGAAGTTCACCTTCCTGAAGCAGCGTGGCTGGAAAGGATTCGTGGAGGGACCCGACACCAGCATCTATTCGGTCGCCCCGCTCGCCCGGCTCAATGCCGCCGACGGCATGGCGACGCCGCGGGCGCAGGAGGTGTACGACGAGTACTTCCGCACGCTGGGCGGCCGGCCGGTGCATCACACGCTGGCCAACCACTGGGCACGCGTTGTCGAGATGGTTTACGCGGCCGAGCGGATCGACCAGCTCATCAACGATCCCGAAATCACCAGCCCGGACGTGCGGCGCGTCCCGACGGCGGTCCCGGCGAGCGGCATCGGCGTGGTTGAGGCGCCCCGCGGGACGCTGTTTCACCATTACGAGACCGATGCGCGCGGGGTGATCACGATGGCCAACCTGATCGTGGCCACCGGAAACAATGCCGCGCGGATCGCGATGAGCGTCGAGAAGGCCGCCAAGGGTCTCATCAAGGGTGGGACGGTGAGCGAGGGATTGCTCAACAAGGTGGAGATGGCCTTCCGGGCCTACGATCCCTGCCTCGGCTGCGCCACCCATGCGCTCCCCGGCCACACCCCGCTCAAGGTGCGGATCTTTGATCGCGAGCGCCGGTTGGTGCGGGAGCTGATGCAGGGCTGAAAGCGCCGCGACCGGGACCGACCTCGAACGGGCTGCACACGGGGATTGCCGGGCGCGTACCGGCGCTCCACCGTCGCCCCATGCTTGCCACACTCGTGATGACGGTGATCGGCGCCGACCGGCCCGGTCTGGTGCAAAGGGTTGCGTCCCGCGTTGCCGATCATGGCGGCAACTGGCTCGAGAGCCGCATGTGTCGGTTGGGCGGCCAGTTTGCCGGCATCCTGCGGGTCGAGGTCGACGCCGGGCGCCGCGATGAACTGATCGGTGCCCTGCGGACGCTCGAGGTCGACGGTCTCAGCGTGATCATCCACCCGGAGGAGGCGTCGGAGCCGCTCGCGGGCGCGGCCAGGGCCGGCAGCGGCACACTTGCGACGCTCGAACTTGTGGGGCAGGACCGGCCTGGCATCCTGCGGAGCGTGTCCGGCGTCTTCGCCCGGCTGGGCGTGAATGTCGAGGATCTCTCCTCCGAACGCGTCAGCGCTCCGATGGGCGGCGGCACTCTTTTTCAGGCTCGCGCCACCGTCCTGGTTCCTCCGGCCACAAGTCTCGCCGCAGTCCGCGCCGACCTCGAGGAAATCGCCGCGGACCTGATGGTCGACATCAAGGTGCACCCAGTCTGATCGCGCCCGGCGGCGATCGTGAGCGCCGGCGGCCGTCAGGCGGTCGGTCGTTCCGGTCCTCCGGGCGGACTTCGCGACCGATCTGCCCGGCCTCAGACGGGTTGGGGAGCTCTCCCCGGGCGAGGCGGACCCCTCGACCGGAGCGCGCCCCCTTGTGAACAACCTTGCAGGTTTTTCCATTGCCGGACTCTCAGCCCGCCCTTCAATCGGCCGTTTTCACTCTGCATGTATCTTAAGGCGCTCAAGCTGCACGGCTTTAAAAGCTTCGCCGATCCCACCGTCCTCCGCTTCGAACCCGGCGTTACCGCGGTGGTTGGGCCCAACGGGTGCGGAAAATCCAACATTGCCGACTCCATCCGTTGGGTGCTGGGCGAGCAGAGTGCCAAAGCCCTGCGCGGCGGCAAGATGCAGGACGTCATTTTTGAGGGGGCTGACACCCGCAAGCCCGCCCAGCTCTGTGAAGTTTCCCTCCTGCTCACCGAGTGCGAAAAGCAGCTCGGCAGTGAGTATCACGAAATCGAGATCACCCGCCGCGTCCATCGCGACGGCCAGAGCGAGTACGCGTTCAACGGCGAGGCCTGCCGGTTGAAGGACATCCAGAAGCTGTTCATGGATACCGGCGTCGGCCGGACGAGCTACTCGATCATGGCGCAGGGCCAGATCGATCAGATCCTGTCGTCCAAGCCGGAGGAGCGCCGTGCGGTTTTCGAGGAGGCGGCGGGCATCACCAAGTACAAGGCCCAGCGTCGCGAGGCGATGCAGAAGCTCGCCCTGACCGACCAGAATCTCGCCCGCGTGGCGGATGTGATCGGCGAGGTGTCGCGGCAGATTGGCAGCCTGCGGCGGCAGGCGTCCAAGGCGATGCGATACAAGCGGCTCAACCATCGACTGCGCCACCTTGCCCTGGCGTGGAGCGGATTCCATCACGCGCAGCTTGCCGCCACCCTGGGCGAACTCGAGGCGAAGGTCGGCGTGCTCCGAGCCGCGGCTGACGAGCGGCGGTCGAGTTTTGAAAGCCAGGAGGCCGCGCTGGCTGAGCGCCGGGCGCACCGCAGCCGGCTGAACCAGCGGGTGCAGGATGCCCAGCAGGCGGTGTTCGACGTGCGTTCGCAGAAGGAGGCGGCCGAGAACGCGGCGAACCTCGCCCAGATTCGTCGCAGCGGCCTGGAGGACCGGCTGGCCTCGTCGCGGGACAATCTCGGCGAGATCGAGATGCAGCTCCACGAAGTTTCGGCGCAGGTCGATTCCGGCGCGCAGGACAAGCAGCTTCAGCTCGAGCTGCTGGGTGGCAGCGACGCTGTCTACCAGCAGCGCAATCGCGAGGTCGGCATCGTGGAGGGTGAGCTCAGCCGGCTCGAGCAGGAGCTCAACCAGGCGAAGTTCCAGTTGCTCCAGCTCGAAAGCACGGTGGCGCGGCTGCGCACCGACTGCTCCGGCTACGAGGTCGATCAGAAGACCAGCGTGCACAAACATGATGCCCTGGCCGGGGAGCTGGAGGGGGTGCGGGCCCAGCGGGCGTCGGGCGAACAACTGGTGGCCGAAGCCGACGCGCGCGTGGAGGAGGCGTTGGCGGAGAAGTCGCGCACCCAGGCCGAGACCACGGCCGCCCAGCAGGCGATTGCCGACCTGACGCGGGAATTTCGCGACGCGCAGCGCCGGCTCCAGGAAATCGATCGCCACCTCGCCCAACGCACGGCACGGCTGCGGTTGCTGCAGCAGTTGCAGGAGAAGTGGGAGGGGTTCGGCGAGGGGGCCAAGGCGGTGTTGCAGGGCCGGCTCGATGCCGCTCTCGCCGGCGCCACCGTCACGCCCATCACGCAGGGTCTGGCGGTGCAGGCGGAGTTCGGGCGCGCGGTCGAGGCCATCCTGGGCGCGGCCGCCGAGGCCATCAGCGTCACGGACCTCTCCACCGCCCAGCGCATTCTCGCCCAGCTCGAAGCTGAACAGATTGGCTCCGCGGTGCTGCGGGTGACCGAGCTCAGCCTCCGCACCGAGGGTCGGTTCGAACTGCCGCCGGGGCTGGTCCCGGCGGTGCGCGCGGTTGACGGCACCGACCCGTCCCATCCCGCCCTGGGGGTGTTGCGCGAATCGTACCTCGCGGACGACCTCGGGGCGTTCCTCGCCTTCTGGAAGGAGAACCCCGGCTTCCCCTTCCTGCTCGTGGCCACCCGCAAGGGCGATCTGGTGGATCGCCGCGGACTGATTTTCGGTGGCCACCACAGCAGCAAGCGGGCGGCGCACAGCATCGTGCAGCGCGAAATCGATCTGCGGGAGACGGCCCGGGGCCTCGCCGACGACCAGAAGGCGCACGACGAGCAGCGGGCGGTGATCGACGCCCTGTCGGCCCGGCTGGCCGAGGCGGAACAATCCCTGGAGCAACGGCGCAGCGAGGTTCTGGCGGCTACGCAGAATCTCGCGGCGGTGCAGGCGGAGCAGCGCAACGCGCAGCGCAATCTCGACGACATCGCCGCCCGTTTGGCGCGAATGGAAAACGAACTCGCGGCGCTCGAGCGTGCCCGCGACGACGCCCACGCGCGCTGGGAGAAGGCGCAGACCGGTCTGGCGGAGGCCGATGCCACCGCCACGGCCCAGCGGGAAAAGATCCGGCTCCTCGAGGTGCGGATTGTCGAACTGCGCACCGATCGCGACATCAAGCGCGAGACGCTCGCCCAGGCGCGGCTCGAACTCGCGGAGCGCCGTCAGAAGGTCGAGGTCATCGACCGCGGCCTCGGCGAAATGGAGCGGCGCCGCCAGCAACTGAGCGAATTGCTCGTGCAACGGCAGACCGAAATCGAATCCTGGACCGAGCAGACCGCGGCCCTGGAGGGAGAGGCCGCAGGGCAGCGGGAGCGCGCGGCGCAACTCGCCGAGACCCTTACCGTGGCCCAGGAGCAGGTGGAAAAGCTGCGGCTCGAACTGGTCGACGTGGAGGCGGCCATCGGTGGACTCGAGTCGGCCCAGCATGCCGTCCGCGACGAATCGGAGGCGGCACATGAGGAACTGAGCGCCCATGAGGTGCGGTTGGCAGAGAACCGTCAGCGGCTCCAATTTCTTACCGATGAGGTGATGCGGGAGTTTCAGACCGCTGTCGCGACCGTCGACTGGCGGCGGCAGCTCTGGCGGGCGGACGATGAACCAGAGGGGCTGAAGCCGCTCGATCTCGACGACGAGGACGACGAGGCCGGTGACAGTGGCCCCCCGGCGGTCGGCGCCGCTCCGCCCGCCGGGGCCGTCGCAGTCGAACCGGCCGTCGCCGAAGCAACCCCGATGTCGCGGCGCCGCCGACGGAAGAAGGAGGCGCGCGGTGAGCCGACCGAGGAGGATCTCCAAGCCCTCGAGGGGACTGGGTGGACCGCGGTGAAGTCTGAAATCGACGCCCTGCGGCAGCGCCTCAACAGCATGGGGGCGGTGAACCTCGTCGCGATCGAGGAGTATGCCGAGCTGAAGCAGCGGTATGATTTCCTGTCGGGACAGGTCAGCGATCTCACCAACGCGAAGGCGGAGCTGATCAAGGCGATCGACGAGATCAACCAGACGTCGCTCCAGCAGTTCCAAGTCACGTTCGAACAGATCCGCAAGAACTTCGAGTATACCTTCCACACGCTGTTCGGCGGCGGGCGGGCCCACCTCGAGCTCATCCAGGCGGAGGATCTGCTGGAGAGCGGCATCGAAATCGTGGCCCAGCCCCCCGGTACGAAGCTCAAGGGCATCTCGCTGTTGTCGGGCGGGCAGAAGACCCTGACGGCGGTCGCGCTGCTCTTTGCCCTCTACATGGTGAAGCCGTCGCCGTTCTGTCTGCTCGACGAGCTCGATGCGCCCCTCGACGAGTCGAATATCGGGCGGTTCACCGATCTGTTGAAGAAATTCGTGAGCGACTCGCAGTTCATCATCATCACCCACAACAAGCGCACGGTCTCGGCGGCGCAGGCGATCTACGGGGTGACGATGGAGGAGCGCGGGGTTTCGAAGACGGTTTCGATGCGTTTCAACCACGAACGTGGGGAGGCCGAAGCGCAGGCACCCAATCTGGCCGACAGCGTGCGGGGGGCGAAGGTCGCTTCCTGATCGCGCCAGGTCGGCCGGCGCCTACACGATCAGGTCCGGTGGGACGTTGGCGAGGGCCTCCTCCACGGTCGTGAGCCCCAGCTTCACCTTGAGCATGGAATCCTGATGGAGCGTCTTCATTCCGTTCTTGATCGCGATGCGCTTGAGATCGGCCACCTCGACCTCCTTGTTGATTCCCTCGGTCAGTTCCTCCGAATTGGTCATCAGTTCGTGGATACCCACGCGGCCCTTGTAGCCGGTGCCGCCGCAGGCCGGGCAGCCGTGGGGGCTCGCCTTGAAGATCTGGCCGCTCCAGCCCAGCGCCTTCTCGATGATGTCCTTCTCGCGCCCCTGGGGTTCGTACGGCACCTTGCAGTTCTTGCAGACCCGCCGCAGCAGGCGCTGGGCGCAGACGCAGACCAGCGAGGCCGAGATATTGAACGGCTCCACCCCCATCTCGCCGATGCGGGCGATGGTCGACGGCGCGTCATTCGTGTGCAGGGTCGACACGAGCAGGTGGCCGGTGAGGGCGGCTTCGACCGCGATGGCGGCGGTCTCCTCGTCGCGGATTTCGCCGACCAGGATGATGTCGGGATCCATGCGGAGGTAGCACCGCAGGGCGCGGGCGAAGGTGAGCCCGATCTGCCGGTTCATCTGCATCTGGTTCAGTCCCGGCAGGGTGTATTCGATCGGATCCTCGGCGGTCTGGATGTTCACGTCGGGCGTGTTCACCTCCGAGAGGGCCGAATAGAGGGTCATGGACTTGCCCGAGCCGGTCGGACCGCAGTGCAGGATCATGCCGTACGGCTGGCGGATGCATTCGCGATACTTCGCGAGGTTCTCCTCGGAGAAACCCAGGGCGGGCAGCGGCAGCGTGGACTTCTGCTTGTCGAGGATGCGCATGACCACCTTCTCGCCATGGTTCATCGGCCCGGTGGCCACGCGCAGGTCGATGTCGATGTTCTTTTTCGTGAATTTCTTGAAGACGATGCGTCCGTCCTGCGGCAACCGGCGCTCCGAGATGTCCAGATTGCACATGATCTTGATGCGGGTGACCATCGAGTTGGCCACCTGCTTGGGCAGGCGCAGCTTCTCCTGGCACAGGCCGTCGATGCGGTACCGGACGAGCAAATCCTTCTCCATCGGCTCGACGTGGATGTCGGATGCCCCTGATACATACGCGTCCTCGATAATCCGGTTGGTGAGCTGGATCACCGGGGCCGACTCTTCGCTCTCCAGATCCTGGGCTGAAACCTCGCCCTTGCCGTCCTCCGTGTAGGCCGAGCTGATGACCTCGGCGACCGAGCTGATGTCGACATCCTCGGTGGTGGTGGCGGCGGGACCGGCCTTCGAGTCCTTGAAGAACTTCTTCAGCATCGCCTCGAACAGGGTGGCCGAGACGACACTGACCTCGTCGATGTTGGACTCCGTGGCCTGGGTGAACGACTCGCGTTTGGCGTAGTCGAGCGGGTTTGTCATCACGACCGCGACCGAGTTCGGGCTCAGGCGCTTGTAGGGGAAGACCCCTTCGCGTCGGATCACCGCGTCGCCCGTCACCTCGATCAGCTTGTCGTCGATTTCCAGATCCTCGATCCGGGTGACCAGCGGCAGGTCGGTGAGGCGGGAGATGAACCGGGCGGTGTCCTCGGCGCTGGGCGTGAACTTCGGATCCACCATCCGGTGGATGAGGGTGGAGGAGTACTCGGCGACCTCCTTCAGCAGCACGAGATCCTTCTCGGTGAATTCGCCGTCCGTACCGGCGGAGAGCTCCTTGTTGAGGACCTGGATGGCGCCCAGGGTGATGGTGGTCTTGAGGGGGACCGTGAGCATCGAGCGCACCTCGAAGCCGGTGGTCTGCGTCAGAGACGACATGAACGGCGCCTGGCTTTCCGAGTTGCGGAAGAAGATATGTTCGCCCGTCTGGATCACGCGCCCGACGATGCCCTTGCCCACGGGCAGTTTCATCGCCAGCAGCTTGGTCGCGGTTTCCTGGAACTTCTTCTCCTTCGCGGGTTCGCCCGCCCAGAGCGACGGCGAGTAATACACCTGTTTGAAGGCGATCTCGTTGCCCTCGACGAGGTAGAAGGTCATCGACTGGGCCTGCAGGGCCTCCACCACCTTCGACGCGGTCAGCTCGATCACGGAGTTGACGTCTTCGCGGCTCGGCGCCGGCTTCGAAATCACCTTGATAAGCAGGGATCGGCGCAGCGTGCTGGCGAGGGAAGGGGACGGCATGGGAATCGGGGGGAGAGGGAGCAGGTTGAAGCCGGCGGAGGGAATGTCAAAGGCGCTTCCGGTGGGCGGCGTGGCGGCGAAAGACCGGCGGGCCGGACCGCGGGGTCTGGCGCCGCGGCGGCGATCGGAGCCGTAATCGTGGCGGTCGGCGCACTGGCGCCCGCCGGAGGGGTCGGGGGCGGTGCAACGGCCACTGGTGCGCCGATCGGTACGGCCGGCGCTTGCGGGTCCGGCCCGGCGGGTGCGCGGGCCGCTGGGAGAGCGTCGGTCAGCCGGGCGGGGCGGCGCGGTGGCGGAGCACCCACTTCTGCAGTTCGACGAGGAAGAAGCCGGGGAGGGCGCCGGCGGCAATCAACCACCACCAACTGGCCGGGAACGCGGCGGTGCGGAAGAGCGACTGCAGGGCCGGCACGTAGGTGATGGCGAGCTGGCACAGCAACGTGAGGGCGGCGCCGAGGAGAATCCAGCGGTTGGAAAACGGGTTGAGGCGAAGGGCGGATTCTCGGATGCGACGGGCCGAGAACAGGTATCCGAGGTGCACCCACATCACGGACATGAAGGCCGCAGTCTGGGCCTGGACGATGCGGTGGGAATCGACCGCGCCTTCCTGCAGGGCGGGGGATCCGAACACATGGTACACGAGGAAACCCCAGCCGGCGAGAATCAGGGAGACGAGGCCCACGCGGCAAAAGAAGTGGCGGTTGGCGATCTTCTCGCCGGGATGGCGCGGTGGCTGCCGGAGGAGTCCGAGTTCGCGCGGCTCCATCACGAGCGGCAGGGTGAGGAGCAGCGAGTCGGCCATGTTCACCCAGAGGATGTGGATGGGCGCGAGCGGCAGTGCTTCGCGGAACAGGGGCACGAACGGGGCGGCCAGGATGGCGCCGCCGATGAGGAGCGCCTGCCCGCCGTTGGTCGGCAGCGTGTAGAGGATGGCCTTTTCGATGTTCTTCCAGGCGTGCCGGCCCTCCTCGACGGCGCGCACAATCGTGGCGAAGTTGTCGTCGGAAAGCACCATGGAGGACGCCTCCTTGCTGACTTCCGTGCCGGTGATCCCCATCGCGACGCCGATGTCGGCCGCCTTCAGGGCGGGGGCGTCGTTGACGCCGTCGCCGGTCATCGCGACGACATGGCCACGGCGCTGCAGTTGCACGGCGATCCGGTACTTGTGCTCGGGGGCGACGCGGGCGTAGACGGAAACGTCCTCGACGGCCTGCTGGAGGTCGGCGTCGGTCATGGTGGCGAGTTGTTCGCCGGTGAGCACGCGATCGGCGCGGAGGCCGAGTTGGACGGCGATGGCCTGGGCGGTGCGGGCGTGATCGCCGGTGATCATGACGGCGCGGATGCCAGCCTGCCGGCACTGGGTGATCGCGGCGATCGCCTCCTCGCGCGGCGGATCGATCATGCCCTGGAGGCCGAGGAAGGTGAGACCGTGAAGATCGGACTCGGCGAGGGTGGTGTGGGTGGCTGGGACGAGCTTGCGGGCCATGGCGAGAACCCGCAGCGCTTCGCCGGCCATTGCGGCGGCGGCGGCTTCGATGGCCGACCGGTCGAGGGGGCCGGTTCCGCCCGGTTGCAGTTGATCGGTGCAGAGCCGGAGCACGCGTTCCGGCGAGCCCTTGACATAGATAACGTTGTCGCGGGGGCCGGCGTGGAGGGTGGCCATGTACTGGTTGTCGGACTCGAAGGGGATCGTATCGAGGCGGACGGTACGTCCGTTGAGGCCGGCTTTGGCGGCCGCGACCACGAGGGCGCCCTCGGTGGGATCGCCGACGAGGTTCCATGCGCCGCCCTCGCGCGCGAGGCGGGCGTCGTTGCACTCCCGGCCGGCCCGGAGGGTCTCGGCGAGGGCATCGTGTGGAGCGGGGGAGATGCCGCCCTCCGGGGCGTAGCCGGTGCCGGCGAAGTGAAAGTCAGTGTCCCCGGCGTGGGCGCGGGTGACCGTCATCTGGTTCTTGGTGAGGGTGCCGGTTTTGTCGGAGCAAATCACGGTGACGCAGCCGAGCGTCTCGGCGGCGGGCAGCTTTCGGATCAGAGCCTTGCGGTGCGCCATGGCGGTGGCCGCCAGGGCGAGCACAATCGTGACGAGCGGCGGCAGCATCTCCGGCACAGCGGCGACGGCGAGGGCGACGGACGCGAGAAAGGCGTAGGTTGCCTTGTAGCCGAAGACGAGGGCCATGGCGAAGTTGAGCGCGGCCAGGGCGAGGATGCCGTAGACCAGCAGGCGCGAGAAGTCGGCGAGTTTGCGTTGCAGCGGGGTGGGGGCGGACGCCGTGGCCTTCATCAGGCTCGCGATCCGGCCGAACTCCGTGTGCGCGGCTGTGGCAAACACGACGCCCTGTCCGGCGCCGCGGGTGACGAACGTGCCGCCGAAAGCGAGGCACCGCCGGTCGCCGGGAGGCAGGTTTTCGGTGGCGAGCGCCTCGGTCGTCTTGGACACCGGCTGCGACTCGCCGGTGAGCGGTGCCTCGTCGATGGTGAGATTCTTGCTTTCCAGCAGGCGCAAGTCGGCGGGGATCTTGTCGCCGCCCTGCAGCAGCACGACGTCGCCCGGCACCAGCTCGCGGGTGGCGACCATCCGCTCCTCGCCATCGCGCAGCACGCGACACTCGGTGACGAGCATGCGGCGGAGCGCGTCGAGGGAGCGCTCCGCCTTTCCCTCCTGCACGAAACCGATAATCGTGTTGGCGATCACGACTAGGAGGATGATGATCACTTCGCTCCACATCTCCTCGCCGGTGGCCAGCGTGAGGACCAAGCAGATCCCGGCGGCGGCGAGCAGCACGTAGATGAGCGGGTGATGGAACTGGGCAATAAAGCGCAGAAAGGCGCTGCGTGGTCGGAAGGCGATTTCGTTGGTGCCATACCGCTCAAGGCGCGTGCGGGCTTCGGCGGCAGACAGGCCGGCCGGGCTGGTATCGAGCCGGTTGAGCGCTTGATGCGTCGTGAGGCAATGCCAGGCGCCAAGGGGCGGCACGGCCGGATCCTGGCTCGGCTGGGCAGGGCTAAGGAGTGGTTGACTGGGGGTCATGGCAGGGTGGGGGGGAGGATCAGGACGGGCCGATCGCTGCGGGCGAGCAACGTGCGGAGCGGGTGGGAGAGGAGGCCGGCGAGAAAGGCTGGGCGCTCGACCTCGGCGACGCAGACGAGATCGGCGGCGAATCGCTCCGCCGCGTCCGCGATTGCGGTGGCGGGATCGCGGTGCTCGAGGACTTCGAACTCGACGGCAATGTCGCGCTCCTCCGCGTTGGCGGGAACGAGTTGCTGGAGCCGGCGGTGGCTGTGCTCGACCAAGCGGGTGTGGTCAACGCGGCCTTCACATCCTCCCAGGCTGTGATCATAGGCTCCGTCCGGGAGTGCGCGGGGATGGACCACGTGAACAAGGCGGACGGTGCCGCCGCGAGCCACGAGGGAGAACGCGTGCGCGATGGCGCGATCGTCGGCGGGGCGCAGGTCGGTGACTGCCAGCACGCGGGGCAGGCCCACAGGGGGCAGGGAGGGGCGAAGCGAGCCGGCGGGAACCAGCGCCAGGTTGGTGGAGGCCAGGCGCAGGAGGGAACGGCCGGATGACCGGGGATGGGAAAACGGTTCGCAGCCGGCGACGATCAGGTCGGCCCGCGATCGGGTGGCGAATTGGAGGAAGGTGGAATCGCCGCCGCCCGTGGCGTTGACACTCTGCACCTGGGCGTAGCGGCCGCCGAGGATTCGGGCGGTCCGGCCTGCCAGCTCCACCTGCGGATTGTGCCGGGAGCGTGAGAGCGGGGCTTCGGAACTGTCCCCGCCAGTGTCCCCGGCCGGAGTGGAGCGAGGCTGGCTCCGGAGCAGGTGGACGACGGTGATTTCGCAGGGCGAGAGCTGGCAAAGCTGCTTGACGAAACGCAGCGCGTCGTCGGCTGTGGTGGTGAGATCATGCGCGCAGACCACCCGCAGAACGTGTTCGCCGCGCAGCCACGCTTCGAGGGGTCCGACGTCCTGCACCACGAGGAGTGGCGTGCCGGCCTGCCGCATGGCTTCATCGCTCGGACTCAGGTGCGGCCAATGCGCGGGAGTGGGCGGCGGAAGCACGAGCAACCGCGGGCCGGAGCCGGCGTTGAGGTCCGCCAGTCTCGTCTCGTTCTGGCCTTCGGTGGTGGGCGGGACCAGGACGGCGGTCGGAGATTCGGCTTCGCGGGTCGAGTGGTCGGAAGTCCACCCGCCGGGGGGGGGCGGCCAGATCGCGCCGGGCGGAGACCCGGCAGTCTCGCGACTGCCAGCGGGGCGGAGAACGGAGGTTTCCGTGCCCAGTCGTTCGGCGAGCAGCCTGGCGATCCGGGCTGCCTGGCGGGAGTAGTCCGAGGCATCGTCAAGGTAGGCAATCGTCATGGCGAAGTGGATGCAGAGGGTGATGCGTTCGCCATAGCCGCGTCCGTGCCAGACGGGCACGCTCTTGCACAGGAAGCTGAGGGGGAGTGGATTGGGGATTTTCGTGAACTGGCGGGGAGCGGATTGCAGGTCGCGTTCCGACCATGAGGGATCAGTCGCTTACCAGTTTGCGACCGGCGTTCGTGAGCTCACTGCCGTTGCGGCTGACCGGACTCGCGTTGCTGGTGATCGGAGCGGCGACCCTGATCGGCTGGCTGGCGTTCACGAATTGGCGCCGGTTCGGGGAACTGCACGAGGGGCTCCAGTTGGCCCAACGGCTGGAGGAGCAGTTGATCGAGCTGCAATCGGAGATCAACCGACTGGCGCTCGTTCCGGGTGCGGCGGGGCTCGAACGGATTCAACAGCGGAGTCGTGGCTTGGAACAGTGGCTGGCGGGCGAACTGGCCGAGTCGCATTCGAGCCGGCAGCGGCGGATGTTGGAGCGGACCGCGGTGGCGTTTGCGGCCTATCTGGTGAGGCTCGATGAGCTGACCGTGGGGCGCGACTCGGAGGGGGCGGGCCGGCTGGCGGCGATCGTGGCGCTGGATGAGCGCCTGCTCGGCATCATGCGGGAGAGCCTGGCTGAATTTCTGGGGGAGGTACAGCAGGGCTTGGTGTTGCGGCAGGCGCTGACCTTTGCCCTGCTGGCGGTGTTGCTGGCGCTGCTGGGGTGGATTGCGGTGGCGGTGTACCGCGGGATGATTGCGCCGCTCCAGCATCGCTTGATTGAGGCGGGGGCAGAGATTGAGCAGTCGCGGAAGCTGGCGGCGCTGGGAGTCCTGGCGGCCGGCATCGCGCACGAGATCCGCAATCCGCTCACCGCGATCAAGGCGCGGCTTTTCACGCACCAGCGGGCGCTCGCCAAGGGTACACCGGCCTACGAGAACACCGCGGTGATTGGGCGGGAGCTGGACCGGCTCGAGCGGATCGTGCGGGAGTTTCTCACCTTCGCCCGGCCGGCGGATCCCGTGCGGGCGGAGGTGCGATCAACCGAGGTGCTGCGAGAGGTGGCGGAGCTGCTGGGAGGCGAGTTGGTTCGCCGGTCCATCGACCTGCGGGTGGAGGAACAGCCGGAGCTGCGCCTCTGGGTCGATCGGCAACACATCCTCCAACTGATGATCAACCTCGTGCGCAATGCCGCCGACAGCATTGAGCGGGACGGGCGCATTGTGTTGCGGACGTTGCGCGGCCGCGCCAGCCTCGGCGGCGTGCTTCGCGAGGTGGCGATTCTCGAGGTGGAGGACAACGGCAAGGGCATCCCGCCCGTGGCGCAGCCGCACCTGTTCGATCCGTTCTTTTCGACCAAGCCGAACGGGACGGGCCTGGGCCTGGCGATTGCAGCGCGGATTGCGGAGAAGCACGGCGGCGCGCTGCGGTTTCGCACCGAGATCAACCGGGGGACGACCTTCGGCCTGGTGTTACCGTTGGAGGGGGTGCAATGAATTCCGCGGCGACGGTCCTGTTGGTGGAGGACGATGCCTCGCTGGCGGCTGAGTTATCGCGGGTGCTCGAGGGTGAGGGGTGGCGGGTGGTCACGGCCGGCGGTGCGGAGGAAGGCTGGCAACTCGCCGAGGCCGGCCCCTGCGACGCAGTACTCACGGATTTCCGGCTGCCGCGCGGCAGTGGACTGGATCTGGTGAAGCGCCTCCGCCAGTCGTGCCCGCGGTTGCCGGTGATCGTGATGACGGCGCACGGAACCACCGAGACCGCGATCGAGGCGACCAAGTTCGGCGCTTACGACTACCTGCTGAAACCCTTCGAGATGCCGGACCTCATCGACCTGGTCGGCCGCGCCATCCGGAGCGGGAGATTGATGAGCCAGCCCGTTGCGCTGGGGGAGGTCCGGGTCGGGTCGGACACCCTGGTGGGGCGTTCGCGGCCGATGCAGGACGTTTACAAGGAAATCGGAAGGGTGGCGGGCAAGCCGGTCACGGTGTTGATACGGGGTGAGACGGGAACCGGGAAGGAACTCGTGGCGCGGGCGATTTATCAGCACAGCGAACGGGCGAGCCGGCCGTTTGTGGCGGTCAACTGCAGCGCGGTGCCGGAGCCGCTGCTGGAAAGCGAGCTGTTTGGCCACGAGAAAGGGGCGTTCACCGGGGCGGAGGCCCGTCGGGTGGGCCGGTTCGAGCAGGCCGATGGTGGGACGTTGTTCCTCGACGAGATCGGGGATCTGGCCTCCGACACGCAGGTCAAACTGCTCCGGGTTCTGCAGGAGCGGTTCATCCAGCGGGTCGGGGGCACGCATCCGATCCCGGTCGATGTCCGGGTGCTGGCCGCGACCCATCGCGATCTGGAGCAAGGGATCGCAGACGGTTCGTTCCGGGAGGATCTTTTTTATCGGCTCAATGTGGTGACGATCGCGGTGCCGCCCCTGCGGCAGCGCGCGGACGACATTCCGGAACTGGTTTGCTATTTTCTCGGTCGGCACGGCGCTGATCTCGGGGTGGATCGCCCAGCAATTCAGCCGGACGGCCTCGATGAACTTTGCCGGCACAGTTGGCCGGGCAACGTGCGCGAGCTCGAGAACGTGGTGCGGCAGGCGCTGCTGCTCGCGCGCGGGTACCCGATCGGGGTCGAGGAGGTGCGCCGGGCGCTGGCCGGACATCCGGTGGCGGGGGCGGCCTCGGCTCCCGCGCTGACCGCTTTGGTGGGCGAACTGATCCTGCAGGCGGAGCGGGGCGAAATCCCAGGGGCACGGGAGGCTCTGCTGGAAGCGGCGGAGCGGGAACTGTTCGGCCAAGCCATTCGCCATGCGCAAGGCAACCAGACGCGAGCTGCGCGCCTGCTGGGCGTCTCGCGGCTGACGATGCGCGAGAAGCTGACGCAATACGGACTGCACCCACGCGACGACTGAGCACGCGTCCAAAATCTCCACGATGCCGGATCGTTGGAGGGCGCCGGTCCCTCGGCGCCGAAGGTACTCAGAAGTACTTGACGTACTGGACGCCGTTCGCGTCGACAAAGGTGAGGGCGTTGGGTTCGACCTTCACGAGGCGGACGCCGAGGGTGCGTTCGACGATCTCGTTGACCCGGTAGACGCGGTCATTGATCAGGACGCGGCTGTCGTTGCCAAGCGAGCGCAGCCCGGAAATGCGGATCGATTCGACGTAGGCAGCGATGCGCTCGTTGGGCTGCGCGGTCGGGGATGCCGCAGCGGGGGGACGAACGAGGGGCTCGGGCGCCGCGGCTGGGGGCGGAGCGGCGATCCGGTTTCCCGGCGCATGGGCGGTTTTCGAGGCGGACGGGGGCGGAGTTGAGGAGACCGCCAGCGGTGCGGAAATCGGGCCAGCCGGGGGGAGCACCTCCGGCCCGGCGGATGGACGGTCTGTTGGGGGCGTTACGGGCGGCGGGGCGGGGCGCGGCGTCGCAGGGGCGGCGGCGGGCGCGATGGGCGTCTTGGCTGCGGGTGGGTCGGCCGGTGGGGCCACCACGACCGGAGCGGCCGTCACCGATGCGGCGGGTGGAGGCAGGACTGGTCTTACCTCGACGGGCGCTGCGGGGGCGGTAGCCGCCGGGGTGGCGGAGGCGGGCGGCCGGACGGCTGGTGCGGAGGATGGGGGCGCGGGATCGGGGCGTTGGAACAGGTAAACAGTGATGACCACCGACAGCACCACCAGCACCACCGCGCCGCTGCCGAGCAAGACGACGGTGTTCACGCTCCGGCTCTTGCCCCGCTTGGGAATCGGTCCGCCCCCGGACGCCGGGGACTGGTCAAAGGGGGAACCCCCGGTGCGGGCGCGTTGCGCCTTTTTCAGCGCTTCATTGATCAGGCTCATCGGAAACAGGCGGAGGGCGGCGGGGAAGGTGGAAGCGGCTCAGTCGGTGAGGTTGGCCATATCCTTGAGTGCGCGGCGCACATCCCAGTAGTTGACCTCGTCCGACTCGCGGATGAAGGCCGCGAGCATGGCTTTGTCGCAGAGATTGTTCACGATGCGGGGAATCCCGCCGCTGCCGCGGTGGATCGCCCGCAGGGCCCAGCGGGAGAAGTTGGGCCGCCCGTTTCCTCCGGCCAGCGTGAGCCGGTGCTGGATGTAATGGGCCACGTCCGTGGCGGAGAGGGGATGGAGTTCGTAGTGCACCAGGATGCGCTGGCGGAGTTGGCGGAGTTCATCCCGCGCGAGCACTTCCTTCAGTTCCGGCTGCCCCATCAGTACGATCTGCAAGAGCTTTTGTTTGTCGGTCTCGAGATTCGAGAGCAGGCGGATCTGCTCCAGCACCTCAAACTTCAGATTCTGGGCCTCGTCGATGATCAACACGATGTCGCGCCCACGTTCGATGCGTTCAAGCAGCACGCGGTTCATTTGCGCGACGAGGTCGACCTGGCTGCGCGCCAGCTTGGTTTCGCCGAGCTCGGCGAGGATCGTCTTGAGCATCTGCGTTTCGGTCACGCGCGGGTTGAGAATCAGCGCGGTGTCGAAGTGCGCCGGGTCGAGCTCGTTGAGGAAACGTCGACAGAGGGTGGTCTTGCCGCAGCCGACCTCGCCCACCAGCACGATGAAGCCCTTTTTCTCCATCACGCCGTACTTGAGGTGCTGCAATGCCTCCTGGTGAGTCGGGCTGAGGTAGAGAAAGCGCGGATCGGGGGTGATGTTGAACGGCATCTCCCGGAACCCGTAAAAACTCTGATACATGGAAGGGTGCGGAAAACCTGTGTAACGCGGAGTAAAACGCACGACTAAAGATTGCGGTCTGCCGTGAGGTCGGTGCCTCTCCCGAGTGGCCGTCCTTCCGCCTCGAAGTCGAACCGGTTCGTCCCGCTCGCGCTGAGTGTGGTCTGAAGGCTGCGGGAAAGCAGAAGAATGGCGGAGGCACTGCGCACCGGCAGAGGCGCACGCCGCGAGACCCGACGGGCACAAAGTCCTTTACTTGCCGCGGTTCCGTGCGTTCAACACGCCTGAGCCGTGAATCCGCGCCGCACCATCGTCCTGCTGTACGCCGCGCTGCTCCTCGTCTTCGGAGCCGGCTCTGGCCTGCTTTTTCTCGAGGCGCGCGCCGAGTACAACGCCCTGCAGGAGCGCCAGGCGGCGCTGCGGCGCGATCTCGCCGCGGCCCGGGCTCGCCTCACGGAACAGGAGCGTTTCCTCCTGCGCCTGCGCTCGGATCCCGCGTTCGCCGAAAAGGTCATCCGCCAGCGCCTCGGCTACGGGAAGCCCGGCGAGGTGATCTTCCGGTTCGACAATGGACCGTAGCCCGGGAATTGCGGCCTCGCATGAGTGAAATTTCCGGCCCGGCGCAGCGGCCCACGCCCCCGCCCCGCCTCCGCCCCCTTCCATGGCAACCCATCCACTGATCGATTCCTTCGTCCGCGCCGGCCAGGGCCAGGTCTTCGCCTTTTTCGGTGAACTCTCCCCGGGCGAACAGCAGCGCCTGCTTGCTGAGGCGGCCGAGGTCGACCTGACCGAAATTGAGCGCCTCAAGCGCACGCTGCTCGCTCCCGGCGGCGCGGCAGGCGTCGACCTCACGGGTCTCACCCCTGCGCCCTACGAACGACGGCCGGAGCATGGCGGCGACTCTGCGGCGTGGGACCGCGCCCGGGCGCTGGGCGAGGAGGCGCTGCGCGCGGGCAGGGTGGCGGTCTTCACCGTGGCGGGCGGGCAGGGCACGCGACTCGGTTACGACGGCCCGAAGGGCACCTTCCCCGTCACGCCGGTGCGCGACAAGACCCTCTTCCAGGTCTTTGCGGAAAAAGTCCTCGCCGCCGGCCGGCGTTTCGGGCGGCCGCTGCACTGGTTCATCATGACCTCCCACGCGAACCATGAGGCGACGGAGGCGTTCTTCTCCGCGCACCGGCATTTCGGGCTCGATTCCGGCCGCGTGCATTTCTTCCGCCAGGGCCGCATGCCGGCGGTCGACTTTGAGGGACGGATCCTGCTCGCGACAAAGGCCTCGCTCGCGCTCTCACCCGATGGCCACGGCGGCTCCCTGCGCGCCCTCGATCGCAGCGGCGCGCTCGACCTGATGGCGGCGGAGGGCATCGACACCCTCAGCTACTTCCAGGTCGACAACCCCCTGGTGCGCTGCGTCGACCCCGCCTTCCTCGGGTGGCACTTCGCCCGCGGCTCCCGGGAGATGACCAGCAAGATGGTGCCCAAGGCTTATCCGGAGGAGAAGGTGGGCCACTTTTGTATCCAGGGAGGAAGGACCAAGGTGATCGAGTATTCGGATCTGCCGGTGGCGCTGCAGCGGGAGATCGACGCCTCCGGCGCGCTGCGCTACCTCGCCGGGAGCATCGCCATCCATGTCTTTGATCGCGAGTTCATCCGGCGCATGGCCCGGGCCGGAGGCGCCGGGGACGCCGGCGTCGCGCTTCCGTTTCACCGCGCCGACAAGAAGATTCCGACCATCGACGCGGCCGGCTGCCCGGTGAAGCCCGACCGGCCCAACGGGGTGAAGTTCGAATTGTTCGTCTTCGACGCGCTGCCCTTCGCGCGCGACCCCGTCGTGATCGAGACGCGGCGGGCGGACGACTTTTCCCCGGTCAAGAACGCCACCGGGCTGGATTCGCCCGCCACCTGCCGCGACGACCAACTCCGGCAGTTCGCCCGCTGGCTGCGGGCGCACGGCGCGCCGCTGCCGGTCGACGCCACGGGGCTGCCCCCCTGGCCAATCGAGGTGTCGCCACTCTTCGGTTACGACGAGGAATCGTTCGCGGAGTCGTGGCGCCGGCGGCAGCCCGTGCCGCAAGTCCGGGAGGGACTCTATCTCGAGTAGGAAGCGCACCGCACACCGTCGGAGCCCGACCCTTCCGAAACACCGCCCGGTCCGTCCCGGCCGACGCCGTGGCGATCCTCGAGGAGGACGCCTGGCGTCAGGCGGGCGGGAGACTTGGGAACCTCAGGGCGGGAAATCCGGAAGCCGGGGCCGCCCTTGTTGCGGCGCGGAATTACTCGAACGGGTGTCGTGATAGTCAACGATGCCACTGACGCCGGCACGCAGCCAAGCCTGCCAGCGCAATTCCCAGCAGCGCTGCGGAGCCAGCCGAATCCGGCACCGGCGTGCCGCCGGTCTGCACGAAGCCCCTGTATTCCACCCGCTCCTGCGAAAAATTGTAGAAGCCGAACTGTCCACCGGTGTAGGTGCTGTCGTTTACCGTGACGTTCCACAATTCCGTACTGCCCTGGTTGACTACGATCGTGAACTGTCCGGGTGTCGTGTTGAAGTCCAGGTGGAAGTCATAGAGCGTATTGTCAGCCCAACCGGCCGTGCTGCTGTGATTCTTCGCTAGAACGGTCATATCGCCGAGGCTCACTTGGTTTTCCCAGAATTCACCCAGCGACAGATCGACCAGTCCGTTGCCTGTGCTGCCGGCATATTTCTTAACCGTCATGCCTTCGCTCGCGTTGCCGCCGTACGACGACTGCGTGCCCTGCTTCCAGTCGAACAGGTAGAACCGGCTCGAGTTCTGATACCCGAAGACAAAACCCATGAAGTCGTCGTCGCTGGCGGTCGTCACCCGCCACGAGCCATCCATTTTGAAGGCGGTCTGATTGAGGTTGTTGAGAAAGAATGAAGGATCGGCATTCACGGTCTGGGTCACCGATGTATTGCCTGATCCCAGCACCCAGTTTCCGGCGGGTTGCCCTCCGGAAAAGTCCAAGGTGAGCGCACTCCAAGTGGAGAGGTTGATTTCCGCTCCTTGCGTGGTCAGCGAGACGCCGCCCAGCACGACTGCAATCAAGGCTGTTTTTTTCATAGGACAGGGTGGGGAGGCAGAGCCGACCAGTCGGCGCTGCCGGTTTGCGTGGGAACAGCATCAATCATTCCTCATTTCGCGTCTCGGACGTCCGCGTTGGCGATTCGCCTCCTGAAAACAGGTTGCGTGAGCCGGCCGGAAGATCGGCCGTGGTCGGGTCTCCGGCGTGACGCTCGATCTGTAAAGTCTTCCGACGCGCGGCGAGAATTTGGCCACTGTCAGCCTCGACTGCGGCGGGCTTCGATCCGCTGCGACCAACGGACCCCTCCCGCCCCCGGAAATCGGATTGGCAACACCCGTGTTCTCCGTGTGTTGTTGCCGGACTCTTGCCACCCATGACGACCCTAGAACACCTCCAGGCCGCCGCCGCGGCCGGTCACCTGCTGCCCAGTGCCGCGGAAAACCTCACCGCCTTCCTCGCCGCCCGGCTGCCGGACTGGGCGGAGCAGAGCATCGCGGAGCTGGTGGCGCAGGAGGCGTGGAGCGAGCTCAACGATCGCTTCTACCGCTACCTCGAGTTCGGCACCGGCGGCATGCGTGGCCGCACCATCGCCGTCCGTCCCACCGCGGCCGAGACCGGCACGCCGGACGCCGCCGGTTCCCCCGCGCATGCGGGCGTCGGCAGCAACCTGCTCAACGACTTCACCCTGATCCGCGCCGTGATCGGGCTCCATCGCTATACCGCGCGCCACGTCGCGCGCACCGCGCCGGGCACAATACCGAAACTCGTGATCGCCTATGACGTCCGCCACTTCTCGCGCCACTTTTCCGACCTCGCCGCCTCAACTTGGACGCAGCTCGGCGGCGAGGCTTTCGTCTTCGACGGCCCGCGCCCCACGCCCCAGCTCAGCTTCTCCGTGCGCCGGCTCCGGGCTCACGCGGGCGTCGTCATCACGGCCAGCCACAATCCACCGCACGACAACGGTTTCAAAGCCTATTTCGACGACGGCGGCCAGGTGGTGCCGCCGCACGACCAGGGCATCGTCGCCGAGGTGAACGCCGTGCCGCTCGCCGAACTTGGCCGTTTTCTCACCCCGCAACTCGCCGGCGTCACCACGCTCGGTCGCGAAGCCGATGCGGACTACCGGGCCGTCGCCGCCCGCGCCGTGCTCGATCCGGCCGTGTTTCAGCGCACGAAACTGAAGGTGGTCTTCACCAACATCCACGGCACCGGCGCGGTGCATTCGGTGCCGCTGCTGGAAGCGGCTGGCTGCGACGTGCAGCCCGTGCCCGAGCAGCTCGCGGGCGATGCGCGTTTTCCGACCGTGAAGTCGCCCAACCCGGAGAACGCCGCGGCGCTGGCGCGTGCCGTGGCGCTGGCGGAGCGCGAGGGCGCGGACGTCGTCGTCGCGACCGACCCGGACGCCGACCGCATGGGCTGCGCCGTGCGCAACCGCGCCGGGCGGCTCGAACTGCTCACCGGCAACCAGATCGGGTCGCTCCTGGCCGAGTATCGAATTAGCAAGTACAAGGAACTCGGCTGGATTCCCGCCGCCGGCACCGACCGGGCGGCGATCATCAAGACCTTCGTGACCACCCAACTGCAGGACGCGATCGGCCGCGGCCACGGGGTCAAGGTCATCAACACCCTCACCGGCTTCAAGTGGATCGCCGCCCGCCTGCGGGCCTACGAGGAGCGCCTGCGCGCCGCCCAGGGCCCCGGCTTCGACTACGACACCCTCCCCCTGGCACGCCGGGCGGAGCTGCTCCAGCAGCACAGCACGTTCTACGTCTTCGGCTCCGAGGAGAGCTATGGTTACCTGCCCAACGACTTCCTCCGCGACAAAGACGGCAACGCCGCCTGCCTCATGTTCGCCGAACTCTGCGCCTGGGTGAAGGGCCGCGGTCTGACCGTGCCGGAGTATCTCGACGAGGTCTATCTCCGGTACGGTTTCTACCTCGAGGGCGTGATCAACCTCTACTACGAGGGCGCGAGCGGCAACGCGAAGATCAAGCGCATCCTCGACACCTACCGCGCGAGCCCGCCGCGGGCCTTTGGCGACGTCGCGGTGGTGCGGTTCCAGGACTTCGGTCGCGAGCCGGTGCGCGATGCCGACGGCGAATTGATCCCGTCCCAGGATCTTTACCTGGTCAGCCTCGCCAACGGATATTCCTTCGCAGCGCGCGGGAGCGGCACCGAGCCGAAGATGAAATTCTACCTCTTCGCCCACGAGCCGGTCGCCAGCGCGGCGGAGCTGCCGGAGGTCAAGGCCCGCGTGCGTGGCACGCTCGATCGTCTGAACCAACTGATCGAAGCCGACGCGCGGGCGCGGGCGGAAGGCTGAGGACGCCGACGCGCGCATGGGACTTCGCCTCGCCGCCTGGCTGCTGTTGCTGACTGCCGTGGCCGGCGCCGGATTCGAGCGGGCGCGCCGCGATCGGCGCGAGTCGGACCTTGGCCTGGTGGTCTTTTCCCCGCGGGAGCGGGGCTGTCCGATCGTCGTTCCGCTCGGCGCGACGGCGGCGGAGCGGCGGGCGGCGGAGACGCTGCAGGCGACCCTGGCGCGGGCGGCGGGGCGGCCGGCCGGGGACTTTCCGATCGTGGAGGAGCGGGCCGGGGCGCCGCGGCGCGCCCTGTGGGTCGGCGCCACCCGTCGCGGCCGGGAGCGACTGCCGCGCGAACGGCCCGCACCGGAGGACAACGGCGTCGGCCGGGTGGTGCGCGGCGGGGCACTGTACCTGCTGGCGGAGCGCCGCGAAGCGATCGAGGCGGCGGCCGGCTGGCTGCTCGAGCGGGAACTGGGCGCCCAGTGGTTCCTGCCGGGAGCGCTGGGCGAACACGTGCCGCCGCGGGCGGAGCTCACCCTGCCGGCGGGCCTCGCGCGGGACTGGCCGGCCTTCGTGCATCGCGACCTCGGTCTCGGGGGAGGGGAGGAGCAGCGGGCCTGGTACGGGCGCAACGGCCTGGAGGCGCGTTTCGAGCACGGGCACGCGTTGTCCGACGTGTTTCGCGCGGAGGACTTCGCCCGCGATTCGGAGCTGGCGCCGTGGTGGAACGGGCGGCGTTACGTGCCGCCGCCCCGCAGCCACAACTGGCAGCCCAATCTGGCGAACCCCGCGGCGGTGCGGCACGCGGCGGAGGTGGCGAGTCGGGCCTTCGCGCGCGATCCGGGACGGTTATCGTTTTCGCTCAGCCTCAACGACAGCACCCTGTTCGACGAGTCGGAGGCGACGCTGGCGGCAGTCGCGCCGCCGCGCTTCTTCCGGCACCGCCCCGACTACTCGCCGCTGGTCTTCCGCTTTACCAACGACGTGGCGCGACGGGTGGCTGCGCGGCATCCGGATCGCTGGCTGCCGGCCTATGCCTATTACTGGTGCGAGAACACGCCGGGCTTCGCCATCGAGCCCAACGTGGTGCCGTTTCTCACCGCGGACCGCAGCCAGTGGTCGCACCCGGAGTTCGCGGTGAAGGACCGCTCCCTAATTGAACGGTGGTGCCGATCGGGGGCGAAGTACGTCGGCGTGTACGACTATTTCTACGGCGCGCCGCACTTCGCACCGCGGCCGACGTTGTACACGGTGCGGGAGACGATCCCGTTTCATCACCGCGCCGGGGTGCGGGCGTTCTACGCCGAGACGTTTCCCAACTGGGGACTCGACGGTCCCAAGGCCTGGCTGGCGGCGAAACTGCTCTGGGCGCCGGACCGCGATCCCGGGGCGCTGCTGGATCTATATTACCGGGAGTTCTGGCGGGAGGCCGCGGAGCCCATGCGGGCCTTCTTCGCAGTGGCCGAGCGCACCTGGCGCGACCAGCCCGGCCCCCCGTTGTGGCTGCGCTTCTTCCGGGATGACGATCAGGCCTGGATTTACCCTGCGCCGCGCCGCGCCGAACTGCGCGACGCACTGGCACGTGCGGGGGCCGCCGCCGTCACGGACCGTGTGCGCGCGCGGGTGAAGCTCGTGGCGGACGCGTTTTCCGTCACGGAGGCGTTCTGGGAATTCAGCCGCTCCCGCGAAGCGCTCGGGCGGTTGACGCAGGGCGGCGCGCGTCCGGAGGCGGTGCTGGACGCCTGGAAACAACACGCGGCCGCGCGGGACTTCTGGGTGCGGCAGTTTGGGGAGGTGCGGGCGCGACAGCCGCTGGCCCTCGCGCCGCAGAATCTGGAGGTGTACTTGCGCAACCGCCCGGACGGACGGGCCGCCAGCGCGCTGGTGCGGACCGCGGCCGGCCGGGCGCGACTGGAGGAGGAGCCGCTGCTGGCGCGGGTCCACCTCGGCGCGGCTCCCGACGAAATCGTCCGCGTGTTGAAGGTGGGCACGGAGACCCTGGTGGATGCGGCCTGGGCCGGACTCGGGGTTGGCCGGCCACGGCACTTCGCGGCGAGCGATTGGACAACCGCTGACGGAGCCTGGACCGGCGCCGGCGAGCCGTGGGAAGGGCGCACCGTCGAGCTGGACGCGGCGGACCCCACCCGGCCCCGGCTTCGCTTTCGTGGTTGTCGCACCGACGGCCTGAGTCAGTGGGCGGAGGCGGACCCCGGCGCGCTCTATGCTGCCACGGTGCAGGTGCGGGCGCGCACGAGCCCGGGCACCGCGACCTTCCTGATTGTCTCGTTCCTGGATGAGCGGGGCCAGCACCTCGGGGTGGGGGAAATCGATCGGCTGCCGCCGGGCGACGCCGTGCAGGAGACCACGCTGTGCGTCGTGCGCCGGGCGCCCTCCACGGCACGGTATGTGGGTTTGGCCCTTCGTGTGCTCAACCAGATCGGCGACGACTTCGCGGAGTTTTCCGGCGCCTCGCTCCGCCGACTGCCGCCGGCGGCGGCCGCACCGAAAACACGGGAATAATCGGCGTTGCGCCCGGGCCTGGCTCCGGCCAGCTCAAAGGAGCACCGCGCATGAAGTCCGCCATCACGGTCACCCTCGTCCCCGAGACCCGCCAGGGTCCGTTTGTCTTTTCAGAAGGTCTTGCCGACGGCTTCCGGCGGGCGGCGGACCATGGGTTCGACGCAGTGGAAATCTTTCCGGGCTCGGCGGAGGACGTGGACGTCGCGGCGGTGGCGGGACTCGTGGCGCGGCACGGGCTGGGCGTCGCGGCCGTCGGCACCGGGGCGGGCTGGGTGCGACACGGCCTTCGTCTCACCGATCCGGATACTGAGGTGCGGCGCCGGGCGCGCGCGTTTGTGGCCGCCCTGATCGATCGGGCGGCGGAGCTCCGGGCGCCGGCCATCCTCGGTTCGATGCAGGGGCGGGCCGAGGGCGCAGTGTCCCGCGCGCAGGCGCTCGACTGGCTCGCGGAGGCGCTGGAGGAGCTGGGTGGGCGCGCGGAGGCCCGCGGGTTTCCGCTGCTGTACGAGTTTCTCAATCGCTACGAAACCAACCTGTGCAACACCACGGACGAGGCGCTGGCCCTGCTCCGGCGCCTGCGCACGCGCGGCGTAAGGTTGCTGTGCGACCTCTTTCACATGAACATCGAGGAGACCGACCTGGCGGAGGCGCTGCGGAGGGCGGGGGCGCAGCTCGGTCATGTGCACTTGGCGGATTCCAACCGACGGGCGGCGGGGCTCGGGCACACGGATTTCGAACCGATCTTCGCCGCGCTGCGCGAAGCCGGTTATGCCGGCTACCTTTCGGCCGAAGTGTTCGCCCTGCCGGATGCGGAGACCGCGGCGGCACAGACCATGGTGGCCTTCCGGTTGCTGGCCGGCGGTCGCGCCTCCTGATTCACCATGCTCAAGTCCACACTCCTTCACCCGCAAATCCTCGCGGTGCTGGCCCGGGCGGGCCATCATGCCAAAGTCCTGATCGCCGACGGCAACTATCCGGCGTCCACGAAGAAGGGTCCGCATGCGCAAGTGGTCTGCCTCAATCTCGCGCCCGGCCTCGTCACCGTGGCGCAGGTGCTGCGGGCCGTGCTGAGTGCGGTGCCGGTCGACGAGCTCAACACCATGGGCATTCCACCCGACGACCCCTATGCCGCCGCCGGCGAGCCCCCGGCGTGGGCGGAGTACCGGGAGCTTGCGGAGCAGGCTGGTGTGGCCGCGCCGATCACACCGATCTCGAAATGGGACTTCTACCGGGCGGTCGAATCGCCTGATCATGTCCTGACCGTCCAGACCGCCGATCAAGCCCTGTGGGCCAATGTGCTCCTGACGCTCGGCTGTCGCACCGCGTGACGCCCTCCCCGCCATGAAAGCCCTCCAGCTCGCCCGTCCGGGCGCCTTTCTCCCCGTCGAGATCGCCGAACCGCCCCCGCCGGGCCCCGGCGAGGCGCTGCTCCGCGTGCATCGGGTCGGCATCTGCGGCACTGATCTCGGCGGCTACCTCGGCAAGATGCCGTTTTTCAGCTACCCGCGGATCCCGGGGCACGAACTCGGGGTGGAGGTGCTGGCGGTGGGAGCGGGCGTGGATCAGGTCCGGCCCGGTGACCGCTGCGCGGTCGAACCGTATCTGAACTGCGGACACTGCTACACCTGCCGCCGGGGCCACACGAACTGCTGCGAAACCAACCGGACCCTCGGCGTCATGTGCGACGGCGGCCTCTGCGAGCGGATCGTGCTGCCCGCCCGCAAGCTGCACCCGTCTGGGAAGCTCGGATACGAGCAACTCGCCCTGGTGGAGACGCTGGCGATTGGCTGCCATGCCGTCGACCGCGGGGCGCCGCGGCCGGACGAGCACGTGCTGGTGATCGGGGCGGGCCCGATCGGCCTGAGCGCGATCGAGTTCGCCCGGCTCTCGGGGGCGCGCACGATTGTGATGGACGTCAATCCGCAGCGCCTGGCGTTTGTGCGCGACGCCCTGCACGTGCCCGACACCATCACCGTCAGCGGTGAGGGCGGGGAACTGGCGGCGCTCACGGAGCTGACGCGCGGGCAACTGGCGGATGTCGTGATCGACGCCACCGGAAGCCACCGTTCGATGGGGCGGGCGCTGGAGTACTGCGCCTTCAAGGGCCGGCTTGTGTATGTCGGTATCACCCAGTCCGAGGTTTCCTTCCCGCATGCCCCGGTGCTGCACCGGCGGGAACTCGACCTGCGGGCGAGCCGCAACGCCCTGCCGGGCGACTTTCGCCGCATCATCGGCTTGATCGAGGAGGGCCGGATCGACACGCGGCCCTGGATCACGCATCACGCCACGTTCGACACGATGGCGGCGGCCTTTGGGGACTGGACCCGGCCGGAGACGGGCGTGATCAAGGCGATGGTGGAGGTGCCATGATCGGCGGGGCGTGGCGGCGGGCGGGGATCGGTGGGGGCGTCTTCGCCTTGGCGGCCGGATTGGTGGCGTCCGGCGCGGAGTCGGGCTGGCGCATCACCACGGTGGCAGGCACCGGGGAGGCTGGTTTCAGTGGCGATGGCGGGCCGGCGCTCGCCGCGAGGATTGACAACCCTTTCGGCGTGGTGCGGGGGCCGGACGGCGCCCTGTGGTTTTGTGAATACGGCGGCCAGCGTCTCCGGCGCATCCGGCGCGACGGCCTCATCGAGACGGTGGCCGGCACCGGTGAGCGCGGGTATCGCGGGGATGGCGGACCGGCGCGGCAGGCCACCTTCAACCGGCCGCACGAGATTCGTTTCGATGCGGCAGGAAACTGCTACGTGGCCGACATGGGTAACCACGCCATCCGCCGTCTCGACGCGCGGACGGGCGTCATCACGACGTACGCCGGCACCGGCGAGCGTGGGTACACGGGGGATGGCGGACCCGCGGCCGCGGCGCGGCTCAGTTCGCCGCACAGCATCCAGTTCAGCCCCGAAGGGGATCTCTACATCTGCGACCTGGGCAATCACGTGATCCGCCGCGTCGCCCGCGACACCGGCGCGATCTCCACTTACGCCGGCACGGGGAAACCGGGCGCCACGCCCGATGGTGCGCCCATCGGCGGCACGCCGCTGCGCGGACCGCGTTCGCTCGACTTTGACGCCGCCGGCAATCTCTGGCTCGCGACCCGCGAGGGCAACCAGGTCTTCCGCTTCGATCGCGCCACGGGGGTAATCCACCACGTCGCCGGCACCGGCAGGGCCGGTTTCACCGGCCACGGCGGGCCCGCGCGCGACGCCACGCTCAGCGGACCGAAGGGCATCGCCCTCGATCGCGAGGGCAATGTCTGGCTCGCCGACACCGAGAGTCACACGGTTCGGCTGATCGACGTGCGACGCGGCACCCTTGAGTGGATTGCGGGCACCGGTGCGAAGGGCGGTGGCCCCGATGGCGACGCGCGCGCGAGCGCGCTCGCGCGGCTGCACGGTATCTTCGTCGACACCGACGGCGCGGTTTACGTCGGCGACAGTGAGTCGCACCGCGTGCGCGTGCTGCGCCGATCCGCCGCGAGTTCGCCTTGATCACGCGCGATCGAGGGCGAAGCGCGCACGCGATGTGTCGCGTCGCGCGCGAAAATTTTCACCGCCGCAAGAAAAAACTCATCGACGCCGATGATTTGCCGCGACAACTTGAAGCCCGATGAAGTGTGGCTAGCGGCGGATCGAACGGCTCACCGTGATGGCGTCGCGTTTGCACTTCATAGTGTCAGCACAACACCCAACCAAAGGAGAACAATGGCTAAGTCCAAGAAAGCGCCAGCCAAGAAGAAGGCGGCCAAGAAGAAGAAGTAACCAGTAAGCAGCTTGGCGCGCGCGACGGGCCCGGCCGTTGTCTCTCCTGGAGAACGGCGGTTTGAGGCGACCGTCCCGCCGCCGATCAGAGTGGGCCGGCAGGATCTTGCGATCCTGCCGGCCAATTTTTTTTGGTCTGCGGGCGGCGGCTGGCGGGGACGCGGAGGGAAGTCCGCTCACCTCACCGTCGGGTGCCCACCCGCGCATAGTCGCTGAAGCGGATGGTCATGTCGGCATCGAGCGATTTGAACCAGAAGGCGGTGCCGCGTACACGGCTCTCGACGCCGAGCGGGAGGCTCGGCGTGTCGCCGACCGGCACGCTGAAGGTGAGTCTCGTGGTCATCTCCTCGATCGTCACCCCAAACGTGGGGCTGAAAGGTCCGGTGTTCTTCAGTTCCAGCGTCTCAATCGTGGCGGTGGCGCGATGGACGGTGAGACGCGCGCGCAGAAACGCGGCGGTGCGATCGCTGCGGTCACCGCGCTGGAGCCGGCAGACAAAGGTCGTCCGGTCGGCGTCCTCGTGGGCGCGCTCGGCGCCGGCGGGGTCGATTTGTTCCGCCAGCCGCGGGGCGGTGCCGGCGCGCGAGCGCCGCGAGCGCGCCTCGAGGTAGTCGCGTCGTTCCTCCGCCGTGGGTTCGCGGCCATTCTTGCGCACCAGGGACCACCGATCGAACTCCGGCCGCGCGGCGTCACAGCGTTCGACGAGCGATTGGCCTTCGGCGGTCGTCGTCTGCAGGTACGACCAGCCACGCGGCACTTCGGAGCGAAACCGGGCCAGGGCGGTGGCGAGCAGATCCGGCGGAGCGCCAGCGGGGGTGGCGTCCGCCAGCGGCGCGAGCAGCGTCAGGAGTCCGAGAACCAGCGTGCGGCGGAAACCGGCGGCTCCAGGTCCGGACGGCCGGTTCGCACGCATCCCCGACTCCAGGCAGGCGGTGGCGCAGGCGTTCAAGGTTACTCGACGGCAGCAATCCGCTGTACGAGCGGGCGGGTGCCGGCGCGGCCTGGCAGCGAGACGGAGGCGCCGATCCGCTGGCCAAGCAGTTGCCGGCCGAGTGGCGACTGCGGTGTCACCACCAGGATTTCGCGTTCGTCGAACCGCACGCGCAGCCCACCGGAGCGCGGGCCCAGGAAATACCAAGTCCGGCCCTGCGGCCCGTCGAGTCCCACGATCGCCCCAACGGCGACGGGCTCCGCCGGATTCGCCGCCGGCAAGGGCAGGGACTGATAGACCTCGATGCTCTGACGGACTTCGATCACCAGCCGCGATTGTCCCTCGGCGAGATAGGCAGCCTCCTGACTGTGGGTGTCCCACTTGTTCTCCGGCTGGCTCTCCTCGCTGATCGCCTCCTCATGCGCCATGGCGGCGGCTTTCATCTGGCGTTCGAGTTCGCCCTGGAGTTCCGCCAGAATCGCGGTGCGCAACGCAGATTTCGTCACGGTGAGTGGAGCTAGGATGCAGGTTTCTTGTTTTTGACTGGCGCCGCCCGGGGTCGCGGCGCATCTTCACGCCGTCCCAATTCGGCTTGTCAACCGACATCCTGCATGGCGCGAAAAATCAGCTTCATCAACTACAAGGGCGGCGTGGGTAAGACTTCCCTGATCGTCAACACCGCTGCCGCCTTGGCCAAGCTGGGCAAACGCGTCCTCCTGTTCGACTTCGACACTCAGTCGAACGCCAGCATCTGGCTCCTCAAACTGGATCGCTGGAACAAGATCAATCAGAACGGTGAGGGCGCCGTCTACTCGGTCTTCGAGCCGGGCCGCGTGCAGGTGAAGGACCTCGTGATCAAGGATGTCGTGGAGGGCAAGAACGGAGAAAAGCTGCTCCCTGGGCTCGATTTGGTGCCGACCACCTTCAACCTGGTGGACTTGGAGAACGAGTACAACGGCGATCCCAAGCGTCCGCCCTACCTGGTGTTTTACGATCAACTGGCGGCCATCGAGGCGAATTACGACTTCATCCTCTTCGACTGTCCGCCGAACATCCTGCGGGCTTCACAATGCGGGGTGTTTTCCTCCAACGAGATTTACGTTCCGGCCAATCCCGATGCCCTGAGCCTGATCGGCTTCACCCTCCTGGTGGAGAAGCTGCAGCGCTTCCATCAATTGTCGGCGAGTTTCCGACGGGCGGCGATGGGCTCCCCCGCCCAAGTGCACGGGATTATATTCAACTCGATCAAGACGGGCGTCGATATCGAGGTGCCGAAGATGCGGATGCAGCTCCGCTTGAATCAATTCAAGGCCGCCAAGCGGGCGGCCCCCATCGCCAAGATTTTCAGCACCCAGATCCGCGACGCCATGGTCGTCCGCCGAGCCGTCGCGCTGGGCCTGCCGGTGGCTCTGGTCAGCGCCGAGGCCACGGATGCGGGGCCGACCGGCGACAATGTCATCACCGACTACCGCAAGCTCGCCAGCGAACTGCTGCAGCATGTTGCGTCTTGAGCGGGGTCGTCCGCACCTCGCTGCGGGTGATGCCTCCCACCGCCGTCCGGGCCGGAATCAACTTTACTCTCCAAGCTGATGAAATCCACCGCCAAAGACTGGGATGAAGTGCGTGGCGCGTTCGCGTCCTCGATCATGGTCGACACGTCGCTGAACAGCCTGGCCCAGAACATCGACGGACCCGAGTGGCCGATCAAGGGAAAGGAGGAGACGCCCGCCCGCTACATCGACCTTTCCTTCCAGGAGGCCGTCGATCTGCTGCAGCTCAAGGGGCAGAAACCCGAGCGCCTCGATCAGTTGATCGAGATCCTGCGCGAGACTCTCGCGTTCGACAGTCCGTTCGGCGAAATGGTGGAGCAGACCCAGACCTCGTCGCAGCGCGACAATCCGCTTTTCAAGAATCTGGTGAAACTGGGCATCCCGGAAAACTTTCCCATCGCCCTCACCCTGCTCGATGCGGGCACGGCCGAGTTCTGCAAATTGGAGAAACTTTCCACCCTCGGCGAGTTCGCCGGTTTTGCACAGAACATGGCGCAAAACGTGATCGTCGGCGGCGACTTCCGCAAGCTGCTCAACGCCCTGTCCCACGTTGACGAGAAGGCACTGGCCGAGGTGCTGCCGTTCCGGGTGGGGCACAAGGGTCTTCATCTGGTCGAGGCGATGGCGCAGGCGGCTCGCGGGTCCGACAGCGCCACCCGGGCCGAACTCGCCACCGCCTGGTTCCGGGATGAACTGGCGGCGATCGAAGCGGACCTTTCGGCCGGTGGAAGCCTGGCGCGTCACTTTGCGCACCTCGGTGATCCGGGGACTGAGCAACGCGCCGCGGATCTGCTGCGGCCGCATTTGCGGGTGACGCCGAAGGTCCCGGAAAAGAAAAAGGGCGGGTTCTTCAGCCGGTTGTTCGGGAGGTAATCGACCATGTCCGAACCGGGTCCCATTCGCTTTCCCCCGCCGCGCAGCTCCACTCTCCCCGTCCTTTCCCTGCGCCGACCGCGCACCAGTCCGGTGGCCGTGTCCGAGGCCTCGGCGGCCGCTCGCGAATCGATTCGAGCCATCGTTTCCGCGACGCGCGCGCCCTTCGGCGGCGGCGCCGCCCACGAATCGGCCCGCCTGGCGGAGGTGGAAAAATCCCTGCGGCAACTCGAGTTCTCTCTCTCGGAACGGGAACGGTTGCTGGTTGAGAACGAGCTCCGCCAGAACGAACGCGAACGCGATCTCGCGGAGCAGGAGGCGCTTCTCCTCGCCCGGGAAAAGCTCGCCCAGGCGACGCGGCACCACGCCCCGGCCCAAGCCGGACTCTCGGCGGAGGAGAAGGCCGCCCTCGAGCAACTGCGGGCGGAACTGGAGCGGCAGGAGGCGAGCCTGAACGAAGCGAGACAGACCTTGCGTGAACGCGAGCAGTTCCTCGACGAGTCGGAAACCAAGCTCTTCGAGAAGGTGCAGGCGCAGCAGGAAAAGGAAATCGAACTGGAGCAGCGCGAGGAGGATCTAAGGGCCCGTGATCGCCGCCTGCGGGAACGCGAAGCCGCCCTCGATCCGGCTGCCGCCGCCCGGTTGCGCGCGGAGGACGAGAAGGCGAAGCAGCGCGACGAATTCAACGAGTGAAGTTCTCCCGAGGGGCCGCGGGCCGCGCGTCCGGCGCAAAAAAAGACCCGCCGTTGAAGGCGGGTCTGAGGTGGGTGGAGCGTTGCTAGATCGCGGCCTTGGGAATCTCGGCGTCGAGCTCCACCGGGTGCGGGTGGTTGCGCTTCACGCGGTGCATTTGGTGTCGTCGCTGCAGCATGCGGTCCAGCTTGTCCATCAGCATCGAAATCGCCTTGTGGCATTCCTCGGCCTGCACGGAGGCATTCATATCGGGGCCATGGATTTCGATGTGGCCCTTGGCCGTGAATTGCATGCCGACCGCGGGGCTACGGTCGCATTCCAGCTCCACACGGAGGCGAATGATCCGCTCCTCGTGGCGAAACAACCGCTCGGCTTTCTCGCGCACGTACGTCTTGAGGGACGGGGTCAGGTCGAGATGGATGCCGGAGACGATTAGTTCGTGGTGGTTTTGGCTGTTCATGTTACTGCTTATGGGTTCGTTTGAAACGGCGGCGGGACGCAGCCCACGACCGCGTAAATGGAGAGCAAACTTCGCACCGTCTTCCACGTGCCTTCGCCCGGTGAAACGATCGATTCCTTCGCGGCCGTTGTGGTGACGGGGGGATCTTCCGGCATTGGAAAATCGTTCATTCAGCTCGTTCGAAAGCTGGGGCGGGAACCGGTGATTTGCAACCTATCCCGCCGCAATCCCGAGGGAAAAAATACGCAGGGCGGAGGCGTAGTGTTGCATCATTTCCCTTGCGACCTGTCGCGCCCCGCAGAGGTGGAGGCGGTTGGGCGGGACGTCGTGTTGTTTCTGACCCGACGCGTTCCGAACGGCCGTATCTTGCTGATTAACAACAGCGGCATCGGTGCCTTCGGTCCCTTCCCAGGGGGCGATCTCGCCCGGGAGTTGGCCTTGGTGGATCTCAACGTCCGCGCGGTCGTCGCCCTCACGGGAGTGCTGCTGCCGATGCTGCGCGAGCGCGGTGGGTCGATCATCAACGTCTCCTCCACGGTCGCATACCAACCCACTCCCTACGCTGCGACCTACGGAGCTTCCAAGGCTTTCCTGCTGCACTGGTCGCTTGCTCTCCGCGAGGAGTTGCGCTCCGCGGGCGTGGCGGTGCTGGCCCTCTGCCCGGGGACGACCCGGACGGAATTTTTCACCCAGGCGGGTATGCCGGAGGGCCGGATAACCGCGGGGCACGGAATGTCGCCCGAGGCGGTGGCGGCGTGCGCCCTGCGGGCGCTCGCCGCCGGTCGCGGGCAGGTGGTGCCGGGTTTTCTCAACCGCGTCATCGCGCTGGTGTCTGCACGGCTGCCAAAGTCGCTGTCGGCGCGGCTGGCCGGCCGGATTTTCGCCGCCCGCGGAGCGGGCGAAGGGGCTGGATGAGCGCGCACGAGACTCCGGTCGACCTGGTGCAGTCGCGGCGGGCCTGTGCCTGGCCGCGGCGTCCGCAGAATCCGGTGCGGGTGCGGCAAATCCAATCGGCGGAGTTGCGATCCTGGATCGTGCACGAGGATGATCGCCTGGTGGTGGTCAACAAGCCGGGCGACGTCGTCTGCCATCCCTCCAAGGCCGGCCCCTGGTCGAGCCTGGTGGGTGCCCTGCGAGAGCACACCGGGCTGCCCACCGTGCACCTCGTGTTCCGACTGGATCGCGAAACCAGCGGAATCGTTGTCCTGGCCAAGGATTCGAAAATGGCCTCGCGCCTGCAAACCGCGATGGGGGAACGGCGGGTCGGCAAGATCTACCTCGCGCTTCTGACGGGCCACCTCGCTGCGCCGGTCGTGGTGGATCGACCGTTGGGTGACGATTGCGCGAGTCCGGTTTTCACGAAGACTGCCGTCGTCGGCGAAGGCGGGGGCCGGCCCGCCCGCACCCGGTTCGAGCCGCTCGCGGTGTCTCGAACGGGTGAATACACGCTGGTCCGGGTCGTCCCGGAAACCGGGCGCAAGCACCAGATCCGCGCCCACGCGCAGTGGCTCGGGCATTCCCTGGTCGGCGACAAGATCTATGGGCCGGACGCCCGGCTCTACCTCGACTTCATCGCGGAGGGCTGGACGCCGGCGCTGGCAGCGCGGTTGTTCCTCCCCCGTCAGGCGCTGCATTGCGCCGCGATCGATCTGGCCCCGGCGGGGCTGTCCGGGCGGTTCACGGCCCCGTGGCCGGAGGACCTCGCGGATTTCTGCCACGCGCACGGACTCCCGACTCCACCCCCGCCCTGAAACGTCGGAGACCCCGCCGGCCGAGTTCGGGGCAACGGGTGAGCTGGGACGGTGGCGGGGGCGCGGTACCGGGCGGACCGGGCTTGGCCCTCGGTCAGGGACCGGTGGCGATTTCCGTTGCCTGCGACCGCTGGCGCCGGGAACCGCGATCGGCAGGCTCCCGGGCCGCGTGCCGACTCAGCGTTTGCCGCGGGCCTTGGGCCGGGGCTTTTCGTCCTCGCCCTCTTCGTCGGAGGACTCGTCCTCGTCCTTGTCGGAGTCGTCTTCCCCGTCTTCCTTGTCCTCGTCGTCCTCGTCCCACTTGAGGGACTCGTCGTTCTTGAGTTTTTCCTCCTCCTCCTCGTCAAGTTCCGGGAGATCCTCCTCGTCGGCCTCGTCTTCGACACCCTTTACCGGCGCCTCCTCGTCGGGATCGTAGCCGGCGGGCATGTAGTCGAGAATCGCCGTGAGCTCTTCGAAGCTGTGCACGGCCCGCCCCTGGATGAAATTGCTGTTTTGATCCTCGCGAATCTCGTCCTCCACCTCGTCAACCGAGAGCTTGGCCTCGAACTTGAACAGGTCGTTCAGCATCTTCACCCGGCAGCGGGTCAGGTGGTCCAGCAGGTCGGCGTAGGGGCCGTTCTCCTCGTCGAGGACATCGGGGAGCGCGAAGAGCTTCTCGTCGGACTCGAACAGCGACTCCTTCATCCGCCGCAGGCGAACCTTTCCGTTGCCGAGATCCTTGTCGATGCGGAAGGGGATGAAGGCGGCTTCGAAGACATCCTGGTCGAAGCCGTAGTCGCGCAGCGGATCGACCAACTCGATCAAATGCTGCACCTGGCGCGGGTCGACGATGCTGAGCCCATCCACGTCCCACCGCACGGGGTCGCTGGTTTCAGCGACCCACCAGTTGTGGTCTTCGCCGAGACGAACTGCGACCCAGTCGAGAGCGGAAATTGCTTTGGCCATGGAGTGTCGGGAGAAATTTTCGCGCAGCGTGCGAGGGGAGTTTCAAAAAACAAGCACAAAAGACACCCGCCGGCACGGGTACGGCCCGAGGCTGGTGGAGTCCGGAAACAGCTCGAAAAGCGCGGGTTCGGATACGGCGGAGCCTTGCCATCCGGGAGCCTGGATTTCAGCCTCCGATGGCATGGGGAGCTATTATGAGACGATGGTGCGGCCGTGGTTCTTCCGGCGGGATTCCGAGCGGGCGCACGAGCTGGGGGTGGAGGCGATGGCGTGGCTGGCCCGGCTCGGTCCGGTGTGCCGGATGCTGGAGGCCTGGACGCGCCGTCGCCCGGCGCTGGCGCGCCCGGTGGAGGCATTTGGGCTGAGGTTTCCGAACTGCGTCGGGCTGGCCGCCGGCTTCGACAAGGACGCCCGCGCCTGGCCGGCGGGGGCGGCGCTGGGATTCGGCCATGTCGAGATTGGCACGGTGACGGCGCTCGCGCAGCCGGGGAATCCGAAACCACGGGTCTTTCGCTACCCGGAGCACGAGGCGGTGATCAACCGCATGGGGTTCAACAACGAGGGAGCCGAGGCGATGGCGGCGCGGCTCGCCGGGCAGCCGCGCGGCGCGGCGCGGCGGATTCCGCTTGGCATCAACCTTGGCAAGTCAAAGGCGACGCCGATCGAGGAGGCCACGGCGGACTACCTGCGCAGCTTCGCCCGGCTGGCGGAATACGCCGATTACGTGGCGTTGAACGTCTCCAGCCCGAACACGCCGAACCTGCGGCAACTGCAGGACGAGTCGCGTTTGCGCGAACTGCTGCAGGGGGTGGCTGCCGCGAACCGCGAATATGCGGCGCGGGCCGCCGGACGGCGCGTGCCGGTGCTGCTCAAGATCGCGCCGGATCTGACGTGGGCGCAAATCGACGCGGTGCTTGCGGTGATTGCGGAGTACGGGCTCGATGGTATCATTGCAACCAATACGACACTCGCCCGGCCGGGTCCGTTCGCCGCGGTGGCGGAGGCGGGCGGGCTGAGCGGGGCGCCGCTGCGCCGGCGTGCGACGGAGGTGGTGCGGTATATCGCGCGGGCGACGCACGGACGGCTGCCGATCATCGGGGTGGGCGGAATCACGTCCGTCGATTCCGCGGCCGAGAAGCTCGATGAGGGGGCGACGCTGGTGCAGGTTTACACCGGGATGATCTACCGCGGCCCGTTTTTTGCGGCTGATCTCGCCCGCGGTCTCGGCGCCCGGCAGCGGCTGTGAGCGGCTGGCGGCTGCCGCAGGATTCGCTAGGCCGCCGCGGAGGTCGGGCGAGGGTGGCACCCGGGTGATCGTTGACCGCGGCGTCCCGCCTGCCGGCGGAGGGCGCCCTCACTCCTCCGTGCGCTGGCTGCTCATCCGTTCACAGATGAAGGTGTGAGCCTGGTCGGCGAGCTTGCTCAAGCCGAGGAGATCGTCGCGGCCGAAGCTGTCGGAGTCGTGCCACTGTTTCTGCTCGTCGAGATACGAGCGCGCGAACGTGACGTTGTAGAAGGTGCGCTGGTCGGAGGCGTTCTCCCAGACCGCGGCCTTGAGTCGGCCAAGGCGGAGGGTCTTGATCGGACCGGGGGCGCCGGACCCGCCGGTGCGGGCAGGGGAGGCCGGAGCGGCCGGATGGAAACGGGATGCGCTGGTTTTCATGGTGACGATGAATGGAGGATTGGGCCGGCGGGAGTGCCGGATGGAGCGACGCTGGCGGGTGGCGTGCGGCCGCGCCAAGGGCGCGAACACCCCAATTTTGGGGGGAACGGAGGCCGGCCACACGTTCCGGTTCAGACTAGAGTGGGCGCATGAAGTCGAAACGTCGGTTCTGCTACGGAGTGCTGGGATTGCCCGCGACGTTGATCCGCCGCCTGCATGAGGCGTGGAGCGCAATCGAACCGCCGGCGCGGTCCGGGCCGGCGCCGGTTGTGCCGGACGGCCCGCCTTCCCTGCCGGTTCCCGGCCGCGCCGCGGAGCCCGACGGACCACGGCGCTGCCGACGGCGCTGACGGCGACCGTCGCTCTGCCGGCTGGTCGGTGGCGCCTTCGCCGTGATCATCTTGGAGAAGCACGGCCTTAACCCGTGACCCGTGACGGCGCGGCAACATTTGCGTTGTCGGAGGAGGTCGCGCGCCTACGATTTTTCCTCCGTGCGCCGGATGCCTATTCACGGCGCGTCCAACACCAACCCCTGCGATGAACTGCCCTGTGATCCACCGTCTTGTTGTCACCGCCGCCCGGCTGCTCGGGCTGACTGCCCTTCTGGCCGCGGGTGCCTCAGTCACCGCCCGCGCCCAGGTTGCCGCCACTGGGACGATTGAAGGCCGCGTCTTCGATCCCCGCCGCGGCGAATACCTCGAGAACGCCCGCCTCACCGTCGAGGGCACGGCCCTGCAGGCGTTCACCGATGGCATCGGCACCTACCGGCTCGCCGGAGTGCCGGCCGGCACGGTGAAGGTGCGGGTCTTCTTTACCGGCCTGGGCACGCACACGGAAACAGTGGTGGTCGGCGCGGGGCAGACGGTGCAGCGCGACATCACCTTCACCGGCGGCGCTCCGGGGGCGGCGGCGCCCGGTGACGTTGTGAAACTCGATTCGTTCGTGGTCTCGACTTCGAAGGAGATGGACGGCGCCGCGCTCGCCATCAACGAGCAGCGCTTCGCCACCAATATCGTCAATGTCGTTGCCGCCGACGAATTCGGGACCATCGCCGACGGCAGCATCGGCGAATTCATGAAGTTCCTGCCGGGCATCACCAGCGACTACACTGGCGGCGACGCCCGGCGCTTCTCGATCAACGGCGTGCCGGAGGACAACGTGCCGATTTCGCTCGGCGGTTTCGAGATGGCGAGTGCCGCCGGGGCGGGCACCCGGCGGGCCGTCGAACTGGACCAGGTTTCGATCAACAACGTCTCGCGCATCGAAATCAACCGGTCGCCCACGCCCGACACGCCGGGCTCGGCCCTCGCCGGCTCGGTGAATTTCGTGCCGCGCAGCGCCTTCGAGCGCAACAAGCCGATCTACACCTACAGCGTGGCCTGGTTGATGAAGGACGCCGAGCGGGCCTTCGGCCGCCGCACCCCCGGCCCGGGCTGGGGCCAGATGAGCTACAAGATCCACCCCGGGTTCGACGTCTCGGCGATCGTGCCGGTCTCGAAGACTTTCGGCTTCACGGTTTCGGGCGGCTACTCGCTGCAGTACACCCCCCAGGCCAACGTCGCCATGCAGTGGCGCGGAGCCGGCGTCGGCACCACCGTCGGTGCCGCGGCCACCAACGGTCATCCCGCCACCACCCCCGACAATCCCTACCTGGGCACGTTTTCCTGGCGCGACAGCGGCAAGAACACCTCACGCGAGTCCTTCGCCACCACGATGGACTGGAAGCCCGCCCGCCACGATCGCCTCACCTTCGGCTTCACCTACGGCATGCTGCGCGAGCATTTCGCGACGCGCACCCAGACCTTCACCATCAATCGCATGATGCCCGGCAACTGGAGCCCCACGCATGCCTGGGGCCAGTTCAGCCTCTTTCCCACCACCGGCACCGCCATCAACGCCGGTCAGGTCCAAATCGCCAACAACGGGCGTATCCGACCAGGCCGTACCATCAACCCTTCCCTCCGCTGGCTGCACGAGGGGCCGGTCTGGAAGGCCGACGCGGGCGTGAGCTACGGCAACTCGCGCATCCACTACCAGGACATCGACAAGGGCTTCTTCAACGGCATGACCATTCGCCGGACCCACGTCCAAATCCTCTTCGACGACATCTTTTACCTTCGCCCCGGTCGCATCACCGTGCTCGATCCCCAGGGGCGGCCCGTCGATCCGTCGCGCCTTGATAGCTACGGAATCGTCTCCGCCAACAGCAACCGCCAGCGCACCTACGACACGGTTCGCCAGGCCTACGCCAACCTCCGCCGCGACTTCCGCCTCGGCGAGTCGGTGCTCACCCTCAAGGCCGGCCTCGACCTCCGCAACAAGGTCCGCGACCTGCGCGGTCCCGGCGGCAACCTCGAGACCTACACCTACGTCGGCCCCGACGGCCGCGCCAGCACCACGCCCTTCACCCAGGCCGGCCTGGTCAATGACGACAGCCCGCTGCCGTTCCTCGATGTCAACTACTCCGAGCGCATCCCCGATTTCGGGCTGCCCAAGCAGCAGCAGGTCGACAACGGCAAACTGTGGGCCGACTACCTGCGCAATCCCGCGCACTGGACCCGCAATGCGAACAACGACTACATTGCCGTCACCAACTTCTCCAAGCGCGCCGAGGAGACGATCAGCGCCGTCTTCCTCCGCGGCGACCTGAGCCTGCTGCGGAACCGCCTGCGCCTCACGGGCGGCCTGCGCGTCGAGCAAACCAACGTCAAGGCCGAGGGTCCGCGCAACGATCCCACGCTGGCCTATCAGCGCGACGCCAGCGGCAACGTCCTGCGCGGCCCGACCGGCGCCCCGCTCCTGAGCGTGCCCACCAACGCCGGCCTGCCCTACTCGCAACTCACGCTGATTGAGCGCGGCATGAAGGCCGACAAGGAGTACCTGCGCCTCTTTCCCAGTCTGAACGCCAGCTACAGCCTCGCCGACGGCCTCATCGGCCGGCTCGCCTTTTCGGAGTCCGTCGGCCGGCCGGACTTCAACCAGTATGCCGGCGGCGTGACCCTGCCCGACATCGAGCTCATTTCCCCGAATTCCCGCATCACGGTGAACAACGCCTCGATCAAAGCCTGGCAGGCCCGGACCTACATGGCGCGGGTGGAGTACTATTTCGGCACCGTGGGCAGCTTCTCGGTCGGCGGCTTCATCCGCGATTACACCAACTTCTTCCGGAACGTCACCGACTACGTCAGCCCGTCTTTCCTCGAAACCTACGGCCTCGACGCGGAGGAATACGGAACGATCCTCACCGTCACGCAGTTCAACGAGACCGAGCGCATCCGGCAGCACGGCTTCGAAATCGATTACAAGCAGTCACTCACCTTCCTGCCGCGGTGGGCGCGGGGCTTCCAGTTCTTCGCCAACATCAGCTCCCAGCGCGCGCGCAAGACGGACAATCTGCAGAACATGAACCCGTTCACGGCCAACTGGGGCCTCAGCCTCACCCGGCCGAAGTTCAATCTCCGCATCAACGAGAACTACCGCGGCATCCAGCGCCGGGGCCTCGTCGCCAGCACCGCCACCAACAGCATCGAGCCCGGCACCTACAACTACCGCCCGAAGCGCCTCTATATCGACGTCACCGGCGAATACCACCTCCGCCGCGGCTTCACCTTCTTCTTCGCCCTGCGCAACGTCGGCGGCGCCACCGAGGACACCAAGATCTACGGGCCGAGCACGCCCAAGTACGCACGCTTCCGCCAGCGCGACGACTACGCCTCGCTCTGGACCGCCGGCTTCAAGGGGTCGTTCTAGCCGCCCGTCGGACTCAGCATTTCACGCCTGGGGTGATTCGCGGCTTTTCCCGGCCGCGCGCAGGCCGAGACGGACGGGCGGCCACCGGCCGTGCGGCTCACGGCCGGTGGAACCTGAGCTTTGAGTAGTTATGGTTAGGATACGATTCGGATCTGCGGTTCCTCCCCGGCGAGGGCGAGTTTTCGCCCGGCGCCGAGGCGATGCCGCCGAGAGCGCAGCACCTCGCTGACGATCACTCCGGCCGCCGGGGCGGATGGTGCGGGTTGCCTTCCCCGCTCGGCGACGCCGTAGCGCGCCCGGAGGGCGCCAGGGAGCGGACGAGAGGCGACGTTCACCGCACCGCTCAGAGTTTCGCCAGAATCGCCCGGATCCGCTTCCAGGCTTCGGCGCGGGCCTGTTTGTTGGCGTCGCTGCCGGCGGGATCCTCGCCGGCGCGCATGAAACCATGGCCGGCGCCCTCGTAGGTGATCGGCTCGAAGAACTTGCCGGCGGCCTTCATGCCTTCGATGGCGGCGGGGAGCCCGGCGTTGATGCGGGCGTCGTTGCTGCCGTAGAAGCCGAAGAGGGGCGCCTTGATTTTCGCCATCTCGGCCGCCGGGACCGCCGAACCGTAGAAGATGAGGCCGGCCTGGATGGAGGGATTGTGCACCGCGTAAAGGAAGGTCTTGGCGCCGCCCCAGCAGAAGCCGCCGACGACGACCTTGCCGTTGCAGGCGTCGAGCTTCTTCACGTAGGCGACAGCGGCGTCGAGGTCGGCGTCGATTTGCGTCTGGGCGAGCCCCTGGATCTTGCCGCGAACCCCGTCGCCGCTGCCGAGCGATTCGGTGCCGCCGCCATTGGGGCCGGCGCCAGAGAGGAAGTCGGGGGCGATGGCGATATAGCCAGCCTCGGCGAACTGGTCGACCATGCCGCGCACCCAGTCGGTGAGGCCGAAGATCTCGTGGATCAGGACGACGGCCGGGGCTTTGTGGCGAACCTCGGGGAAGCCGAGGAAGCAGCGTACCTCGCGGTTGCCGTGCTTGACGGTGACCCACTCAAGGTGGCGGGGGGATTTTTCGAGGCGGGCCTTCGCCCAGTCCTGGGCGGAGGCAGGCAATGCGGCCATGGTGACAGCGGCGAGGAGGAGGAGGCGTTTCATGGGTGTGGGTGGGAAAAGGGGCCGTCGGGCGGGCGCGGGGAGCCCGGCCGGGGCGGCGGGCGAGCGTGGGTGGCGCGGGGCGGGACGGACGCGGGAAGCGAATGCCTGAACCGGGGCGACGCAAGCCGGGATCGGCGAGCCCCCTCGCGGGGGACGCATTGCCGGAGGGGGACGATCCGGTCGCGCAGGATCGAAGTTGCGACCTCCGTGCCTTCCGGTGCGTCCTGCTGCTCGCCAACGGGCTTCCGTGCCTCCATCCTGCCCGCCTCCTCCCCGCCGCCCCATGAATCTCTCCCTCTTCCCGAAACGTGCCGTGTGTGTTTTGGCAGCCGCCGCCCTGGCGGGCGGACTGGTCCGCGCCGCGGAGGAACCGCTTCCGGCCCAGGCCCGGGCGGCGATGGCGCGGGCGACGGCGTTTATGCGGTCGATTGCGACCGAGGGCGGCTATCTCTGGCGCTATTCGCTCGATCTCAAGGAGCGGGCGGGCGAGGGCATCGCCACGCCGACGCAGATCTGGGTGCAGCCGCCGGGCACGCCGGCGATGGGCCTGGCGTTCCTGCGGGCGTGGGAGGCGACGGGCGAGGCGTTGTACCTCGACGCCGCCAAGGCGGCGGCGGACGCGCTGGCGATCGGGCAGCTTGAGTCGGGCGGTTGGGATTACGTGATCGACTTTGATCCGGCGCAGAGCGGGCGTTGGTACCGGCGCAGCGACGTCGGCCGGGTGCCGGCGGCGGAGGCGGCGAAACGGAGGAACATCAGCACCTTCGACGACAACAACACCCAGAGTGCGCTGCGGCTGCTCGTGGCGGTGGTCGAGACCAGCCGGGGGGCGGACGAACCCCGGGATCGGAGGATCCGGGAGGCACGCGACTACGGATTGCGCAAGCTGCTGGAGGCGCAGCGGCCCAACGGCGGCTGGCCGCAGCGCTGGACGGGCGTGCCGCCCGACCCGGCGGCGCATCCGGTGCAGCCGGCGCGGTTCCCCGCCTCGTACCCCCGGGAGTATCCGAAGGAAAACTACATGGGGCACTACACGCTCAACGACAACACGCACCGCGACTGCGTGATGACGCTGCTCGACGCGGCGAAGCGGATGGGGCGGCCGGAGTTCCGCGCGGCGGCGCTGCGCGGGGCGGATTTCCTGCTGCTGGCGCAACTGCCGGAGCCGCAGCCGGTGTGGGCGCAGCAGTACAATCCGCAGCTCGAGCCGGCCTGGGCGCGGGCCTTCGAGCCGCCGAGCGTGTGCACGAGCGAGAGCGTGGGTGTGATGCGCCTGCTGGTGGATCTTCATCTCGAGACGGGCGCGGACAAGTACCTGGCTCCCCTGCCGCGGGCGCTCGCCTGGTTCCAGCGCTCGGAGATCGCGCCGGGAGTGTGGGCGCGCATGTACGAGCTGCAGACCAACCGGCCGGTTTACGGGGACCGCGACGGGAAGATCAAGTACCGGCTCGAGGACATCAGTCCGGAGCGGCAGACGGGGTATTCCTGGAAGGGCGACTACGGAGTGCCGGCAGTGCGGCGGTATTATGAGGAGGTGAAGACGGCGGGACGCGACGGCGTCCTGGCGAAACGGCGGGCGGCGGAGGCGAAGGCGCAGACTCCGGCGGGCCGGGCGGCGCGGGCGCGCAGCCTCGAGCCGCGGGTGAAGGAGATCCTCGCGTCGCTCGATGCGCAGGGACGCTGGCTGGGGTCGGGCGGGCGGCGTTCGCCGGGGCAGCAGATCACGACGAGTGCGTTCATCCAGAACCTGCGCACGCTTTGTGACTACGTCGAAGCGGTGAAGTGAGGCGCAGCCCAGTTGCCTGCCCTCCCCGAGGCGAGACGCCTCGTCCGCGACCGGACGCCGCGGTGACGTTACGGCACGATTTCCACCGACACCACCTTGAGGCTCAGGGTGAGCCGGGCGGGGGCGTTGGGTGCGGAGCTGAGCATGAAGCGTTCGACGGCGATGTAGGGCGTGCGTTGCTGCAAGGCTTCGTAGAAGGCCTTGAGCGGCTCCCACTCCGCCTGGTTGATGTTGTATTCGGCGGTGTGGACGGCGAACTGCCCGCTGCGCTCGGTGGTCGGCGTGCCGCTGACGGTGTTCTTCAGGCCGGCGTCGGAGGCGAGCTGGGCGACGGTGGTGACGAGCTGGTTGCCGTTCAGGGTCTTCGTGGGATCGAGGCGCTGGGCGGTCTTTTGCGCGGTTTCCTCGATCCGGGTGCGGTTCTTGATCCACTGTTCCTGCTCCTTCAATCGCAGGGAGGTGCGGTGCTGTTCGCGCCAGAAGTTGCCGGCCCGGGTGCCGATGGCGGAGAGCCACCAGAGCGCGCCGATGGCGATGAAGGCCACGAGGAGCAGCTTCTCGCGCAGGGCGCGGGTCAAAAAGAAATGACGCAGGGCGCGCATCACGGCTCCGCCGGCTTGGGTGCCTCCGGGTTGAGCAGGGCCTCGGGCTTGAACACGGCGGTCAGGGTGAACTGCGCCTGATCGCCGCGGACCTGCGAGATGGGAGCCTCGACGCGGGCGATCGCGGGGAGCTTGCGGAGGTTGGCTTCGTAGGCGCCGACCTGCGCAGGGTTGTTGGTGCGACCTTCGACGAAGAGGGTAAACAGGCCGCGGGCCTGATCGGCCTGGATGCGGGTGAACTGGATCTCCGGCGGTTTGCGCTCGAGGTCGACGCCGGTGAGCTGGGTCATCATTTCCAGCGGCATCAGGCGCTTGGTGGCGAGCTCCTCGATCTTGTTCGTGAGTTCGTGGATGCTGGCGATCTTGTCGACCAGCGGCTTCTGGGCGGCGAACTGCCGCTCTCGCACCTGCTGCCACATGCGGCCGCCGACGAGGGCGAGTTCGCCGGCGCCGAGCACGAGCAGGGAGGCGGCGAGCCCGAGGGCGCCCCGCCAGAGCAGGACGTCGCGCCGGCGGGCGGCCCGCAGGGCGGCGAGTTCGGCTTTGTCGCGCACGTCGGCCGCGGTGGCTGCGGCGGCGGACAGGCGGGAGACGAAGTCGCCGGCGCGGAAGACGAGTTCGCGGTCGTTGCGCAGGGGCTCGGGGGCGAGCGGTTCCGTGAGGGTGACGACCTTTTTTGAACCGCCGATCTCGGCCACCAGGCTGCCGCGCACCTCGTCGCGCGGTGCGTCCGCACTGCCGGGGGGCAGGATCCGGGTGAGCACGCGGGTCGGGATCGGGCCGGCGCCCCAGTGTATGGCGGTGAGGGACTCGGCGCCGTCCAGCAGCAGCGTGGTGCCGGGTTCGACCGCGGCGCCGAGGGCGGCGGCAAAGGCGGGCATCACCGCTTCGGCGCCGGTCCAGGCTTCAGTCTGCTCGGTGGTGAAACGCCGGCGGTAGGCGGCGAAGACGAGGGCGTGGGCCGCGCCGGGCTGCCAGCACCAGCCGTAATAGAGTTGGACGAGCGGAAACGGCGACACCGCCTCGAGGCCGAGTTCGATCTGCTCTGCCGCCTGCGCCGCCGTGGCGTCCGCGCTGACCGGAATCGCCCGCGTGAAGAACGCCGCATCGGGCAGCAGCGCCACCCGGGGGGGCGGCGGGCCGGCGCGCAGGAAGTTCAACGGTGAGGGCATGGCGGTGACAGGAAGGACAGACTACGCACGAGCCGGCGCCGGAGAACAAGAGCGGAGAATGACGCCGGCGGGAGCCGGGGCGCGGATGGATCGCCACCGGCGATCATCCGCCAGTCCGCGGATGAGGCTGTGCCCACGTCCGCGCTCCCGGGATGAGCGGCGCGGCTCATGACGTGGGCGCCGCTCCGCCGCCGGCGGCCTCCTCGTTCTCACGGATTTCGAGCAGCGTAAAGGGATACTTGAGCGCGGTCGCCGCGGCGGCCCCGGTGCCCGGAGGCGAGGATCCTGCCCGCGTCGGGGGAGTGGGTGTCGCGGCGGCACCTGGCTGGCCGGGCCGGGGCGCGGTCGTCTGCGCGCTGCCCGTGGTCGTTTCCTTTTTGGTGGCGGTGGCCTGCACGGTGGTGGCGCCGCCCGGCGGGGCGACGACGGTGGAGACGCGGTAGTCGTTGCGGCCCTCCTTCACCGTCACCGTGATGCGCAACGCGCTGATGGTGGTGGCGAAACCGCCCGCGTCGCCCGTGGGTCCCGCGATGCGCCCGACGTCGGCGACATTCTGGAAGAATCCCGGGCCGCTGAACTGGTAGCTGCCCGTGCCCTGCAGGTAATCGGTGACGTTGCGCGTCTGGGTGGGATCGTACTGCCCGAGGGCGGCGAGGACGTCGGGGCGGGCGCCGTTGAGGTTGGGCTTGGGGAAGTCGAAGAGCGACACGTTCTCCACGAAGCGGCGCCAGAAGTCGTTCGGCCGGCCGTCGGCATCGTAGAAGAAGTCGCGCGCCTTCTCGATCGCGGCGAGTTCGTGGTAGGAGCGCAGCGGGCGCCCGGGCGCCTCGTAGGGGATGGCGCCGTATTCATAATTCGGTTGCAGCGGCGAGGTGTAGACGTGGTCGCGCTTCATCCAGCCGAGCAGGACGTCGGCGAGCGCCTCGGCGTCGGCCTTGGGCACGCCCCACTGGAGGAAGAGGCCGGCCAGCACGGGGGCGGTGGCGCGGGGCAGGGAGAGCTTGCCGCTCTCGTCCTCGAAGGTGATTTCGACCGTGCGGCCGTCGGAGGGGGTGTAGCTGGCGAAGGCGAGCGGATCGTTCCAGCCCTCCGCCGGGCTGCGCAGGCCGTTGCCCACCTCGCGGAAATCGACCAGGACGCCGAGTGTCAGCTCCAGCGCCGAATAGGCCTCGGTGCGCAGCCGGCGGGTGAGGGCGTCGCGTTGATCGACCAGGAGGTCGACGGCCGCCTTTTCCATGAAAGCCAGGAGGGCAAAGGTGGCGAAGAGGAGCGTGATCATCACGATCACGAGGACGGAGCCGCGGCGGGGGCGCGCGGCGTGTTTGGGTGGCCCGACGCGGGACGGCCGGGAGGACGGAGCGGACGAGGGAGACCGGCTCCCGGCTCTGGCGAGCCGGGCCACGGCGGGGGAGTCGGTGCGGGCGCGGCGCATCAGAAGACGGGGAGGGCGGGGCCGGGGACGGGAAGCGTGATCACGCTCTCGCGAGTGAGTTTCTGGTAGGCGAAGCGGAGACGGAGGCGCTGGGGCGTGAGCGGTTGGCCCTGGGGATCGAGCTTCACCTGGGTTTCGGTGGTCCAGCGCCGCGAGTCGGCATCGTAGTAGTCGTAGGCGAGCGTGGTGACGAGCGGGGTGACGACGGTCTCGCGGGGCGGATCGGTTTCGAAGTTTTTCTCGAGGCGGGAGTGCCAGAGGAGGACGAGGCCCTCGTTCGGCCGCACCTGGAACGAGCACACGACCTCGGGCAGGGGCCGCTCGGGCCACTGGAACAGCCGGCTGCCGGCGGGGAGCTCGAAGGTGAGCATCTTCTCCATCAGGCCGGATTGCGGACGCACTTCCTGCAGGCCGATCGGGGTGCTGCCGGCGCGGGCGGCCGGGGGCAGGGCGGACGCGCGGAGCTCGTTTTCGAGGAAGCGGGTGACGGCGCGCACGTGCTGCTCGAAGAGGCGGATGTCCGTGCGCTGGCCCCAGAGTTCGCCCATCGAGTAGATGAAGGTGTTCATCGCCACGAGCAGCAGGCCGACCAGCGCGAGGGCGAGGAGGATCTCGAGGAGGGTGAAGCCGCGGCGGGGGCGGAGGACGTGAGTTGAAGGGTGCGGACCGGGGGCGGCGACCCCGGCTCCCGGGCGGGGAAGGGCCGAAGATTCGGCTGTGGCCGGCCTCGCCGAGGCCGGGCAGGGGGCAGTGCTTCTCATGGTCGCGGTGCGGGCGCGCCCTGCCCCTGCTGCAGCTTGCCCTGGAGTTCGAGGATGCGCGTTTTCGCCTCCTCCTTGAGTTTGCCGCGCTCGCCCGGATCCGTCAGCCAGCTCGGCCGCAGCACGAGGAAGCTCTGCCGCTGCTCCTCCGGCGCGGGGCGCGCGGGGTCGTCGAGGGTGCAGGTGAACTTCACCCGGTAGACGTCGGCGACGGTGGTCGACTCGATTTCCGCGCTCCACCGGGCGCGCCGTCCGCCGGCGGTTTCGAACTCGCCGCCTTCCTCGAGTTTCTTCGGGTCGGGCTCGTTGAGCACGAGCTGGCGCGCGAAGGCGAAGTCCTCGTTGATCACGACTCCGCGCGAGACGGCCTCGTAGGCATTGAGGACATTGAGATAGGCCGATGCCAGCATCACGGCGGCCATCGCAAAAATCGTCATCGCGACCAGCACTTCGAGCAGGGTGAAGGCGGCGTGCCGCGCCCGCGTGTGACCAAGCGGGCCACGCTCAGGCGGGCCGGCCGTGCGCCTGCGCCCGTGACGGCAAAAGCGGGACCACGTTCCCGAACTCTCAGTTCCCGGACGACGCATGGGAGTCGGCCGCGTTGAGCACTGGCGCGCAGGTCCACGGATCGATCGCCAGAATGGTGCTGCCGCCTTCGCGCGCGAACTGGGCGCGGAACGCGGTGCACGTGCCGTCCGGGTAAAAGCTCACGAAGGGGACCGTGCGCGACTCGAGCAGCACTCCGCCGACGAGGATGGCGTTGCCCCCCTTGGCGGAGGCGGCGAGGAAATCGACGGTGAGGTCTCCGGCGGTTTCGGTCGCCAGGGGAAAGACTTTGAGGGGCGTTTCGAGGCGGGTGCAGCCGTCCTCGGCCAGCGTGGTCGGGGCGAGACCGTCGATGAGCAGGAACTGCTTCTTGTCGCGATCGAATTTCATCCGCACCTCACGCTGCGACTGCAGGGCGGTCTTGCGCGCTTCCTGGACCGCCTTCCAGAAGAGGCCGTGCGGCGTCGCGGGCTGATCGGACAACAGGTGGGAGGAGCCGCCGATGAGCACACCGCCGAGCAGGGCGATGAGCGCGAGGCACAGGAGGATTTCGAGCAGGGTGAAGCCGCGGCGGGAGAGGAAACCGTCGCCGGAGTTCAGGCGCGCAGGTCGGGCGGCCACTCCGCTGGCCGCCGTGGGGCGTGCGAAAACCGGAACCTCGTGGGCGGCGCGGAGCGGCGTCCGCGCCCTGCCTGGTCCGATGAGTCGGCGCGAAAGCCGCACGGTTCTTGCGGCCGGAGCCGGCGGTCGGGTGGGGGTGGGCGGCTGCATGCCGCGGGATTACTTGTCGCCCCCTGTCCCGGAGTCCCAGTTGCCGATGTCGTCGGCGGTGCCGCTCTGTTTGTCGGGACCCTTGGACCAGAGATCGTAGCCGCCCTTGTTGCGGGTGCCCGGGTAGGCGTACTGGTAGGGTTCACCCCAGGGATCGACGGGGATCTTGCCGCCCTCGATGTACGGGCCGAACCAGCGGTCGCCCTTGGCGGAGGGCCGGGTGACCAGGGCCTGCAGTCCCTCGCTGGTCGAGGGGAAGTCGCCCAGGTGGATGCGGTACGAGGTGAGCGAAGTCTTCATGCTCTCGGTCACGAAGATCTTTACGGTGCTCACCTGGGCGCCGCCGAAGATCTTGTCGACATTGGTGATCGCCAGGCCGGCGAGCAGGCCGATGATGGCCAGCACAACCAGGATTTCGAGCAGGGTGAAGCCGCGATGCCGCAGGCGGGCGCGGCAGTCGCGGCGGGGGCGCAGAACGGAAGCGGGGGACTGGGACATGGTGACTTGCAAAGATGCCGCCGGGCGTGGCGTTGTCGAGACGCGCGGCGCCGGGGCCGCCGGTTGGTGGGTTCCCCGGCCGACACCGGCGACCAAACCGGGCAGGAGAGCCGGGCTACCGCAGGCGGGCGAATGCCTGCTCGAGTTCGCGGCGGCGGGCGGCGGAGGCGTGAAACAGTTCCGCGGGGAAGACCCGACGCTCCAGGATCTCGTGCAGGGCTGCGGCGCCCGACTGGGAGTCGAGCTGGAGACCGGCGAGGTACTGCAGGCGGAGGCTGCGATCGCGATTGATTTCCGCCGGGGCCAGCCAGGTCTGCAGTTCGGCGCGGCGCCCGGCGTAGGTGGACAGGAGTTCGACGGCGGAGCCCAGGCCAATCTCCGTCAGTGCGGCCCGGGCGCGCACGTGGTCGGGGCGCTCCAGGCGGGTCTCCAGCGCCTCGAGGTCAATCGTCAGGGGATCCGCCTGGCCAAGCAGCACGGTGTCGTAGCCGTGGCCTTCGTCGTCGTTGGACCAGAGGGTGCCGTGCGGAAACACGGAGAAGAAGGTGGCGAGCTCGCTTTGCACCACGGCGCGGTCCGATTCGTAGAGCGGCACCCACTGCGACACCCGCCCGCCCGGCCGCAGCCGGGCGCGGCAAAGGGCGAAGTACTCTTGTGAATACAGCACCGCCGACCCCTTCACCCAGGGATGGATCGGATCCGAGGTGATCACGTCGAACTGCTCGCGCGTGGTGGCAAGGTAATGGCGGGCGTCGTCGTGGACGATTTCCACGCGGGGGTCGCGCAGCACGTCGTGATTCTCGGACCGGAAATGGGTGGCCACGACGCGGGGGATCAGCGGCTCGATGTCGCAGATTACGATGCGCTGGACCGAGGGGTGGAGCACAAAGGTCCCCGCAGTCACGCCCGCGCCGCAGCCGACGATCAGCACCGAGCGCGGTTCGGGGTGCAGCAGGGCCGGGAGGTGGCCGAGCAGGCGCTGCAGGCGCATGTCCTGGGGAAGGCTCGAGGCTTCGGTCTTGCCGCTGACGTGAAAGAACCGCGCCCCGTCGATGCCCTCGGAGACGGCGACCGAGGAATTCATCCCTTCGCCCAGGAAAACCGGCGAGGCGCCGTAGTCGGAGACGGCCACATGCCGGCCGTAGGCGACGAGCTGCCAGGGCAGTCGCGGGAGGGTGAGGGCGACGAGGAGGGCGGCGGTGGCGAGGCCGCCGGCGAGGGCGAGATCCCGCGGGTGTCGCGGCCGGAGGATGAGGAGGCCGACCAACACGGCGATCCCCACCAGTGCCTGCTGGGTTCGCTGTGAGCCGAGCGCGGGGATCAGCACGAGGCTGGCGAGGACGGCGCCCAGGATCGCGCCGAGGGTGTTGGCGGCGTAGGCGCGGCCGACCAGCCGGGAGGTGTCGGCCCCGGGGCGTGCCAGGCAGGCGAGCGCGAGGGGAAAGCTCGCGCCCCAGAGGATGCTGGCCGGCAGGATGGCCCAGCCGCAGCGAAACAGATCGAGTTGGAACTTCGCCAACGGTGTCGTCGCCGACGCCGGGTCGAGCGGCCACTGGAGCAGTGGGCCGGCGGTCGCATGCGCCGCCCAGGCGATGGCGCCCACGAGCAGGAGCTGGCAGCCGGCAAACCACGCGTGCGGCCGGAGCTGGCGGCGTGCGATCGCCGCGCCGAGGCTGCTGCCGAGGCCGAGGCCGGCGAGAAACACCGCGAGGATGATCGCAAAGGTGTAGACCGTCGCGCCCAGCAGGAGCGAGAGCACGCGGGTCCAGACCACCTCCGCGGCCAGGGCGCAAAACCCGGAGCAACCGATCGCGAGAAACACCCGCCCGTCGGATCCGCGGCCGGCGGGTGGTGGGCGGGCCGTCGTGGGTCGCGGAGGCAACGGAGCAGCGGACGCGGCGCCGTCGGCGGGTGGGGCGGTGGGGGCCGGCGCCGCCCGGGCGAGGAGCAGCGCGAGGGCGGCGACGACGAGGTTGAGGGCGGCCGCGGCCAGAGTGGCGATCGTGGTGTCGTGGATGCGCAGCAAGTAGAAGCCGGCGAGGAGGCAGCCGACGACCGCGCCCGCGGTGTTGCCGCCGTAGAAGAAGCCGAGCCACGACATGCCGCGCGGGGTGGCTTCGATCCCGCGGGCGATGGCCGGCAGGGTGGCGCCCATCAACAGAGTGGGAGGAAGCAGGCAAAGCAGGCACACCAGGGCGCGCAGCAGCACCCCCGGCAGGCCGTGCCCGACCAACGCCAGGTAGGCGTTCCCCACCACCGGCAGTGTCACCAGGACGAGCCCGCCCGTGACGGCGATGCCGATTTCCAGGGCGGCGTAGATCCGGAGCGGATGCCACGTGGCCGGGACCAGGCGCGGCAGCAGGAGGCTGCCCAGGCACATCCCTCCCATGAACGTCCCCAGCAGCACGGCCAGTGAAACCGCCGAGGAGCCGATCACGAGTTGCAGCAACTGGAGCCAGACGACCTCGTAGATCAGAGCGGCGGCGCCGCTGCCCAGGAAGAGCAGGAAGAGAAGAGGCAGGAGCCGCGGGGCGGTGCTCATCGGACGGGGAGCCGGAGTGGCATCCCGGCGCGAGACGCGCCTGACGGGCGGGAGTTACGGTTTCGCCGGCGGTCCGGGGCGCTCCGGCCGCAGGCGGTCGAGGAGTGCGCGGGGCACTTCGATCACGGTGCCGTGGCGCGGGCGCAGCGGCGTGGGCGGGTTTCGTGGGGCAGGTGGCGGCACTCAACCGCGGCCGACCGGCCAGGTCAGTCGGGCGCGGGGCGGCCCGTCCGGCCCGCCGGCCGGGGCGCCCGGGGCGTCACCGGTCGAGCGACTTGGAGCTGACTTCCGTGACCGTGACGTCGATGACATCATCGGCGGGGCGGCGGGGCGGGGGAGGGCGGGAGCCGCCGAAGGGAGGCCGGGCGGGCTTTCCCCGCAGGCGGATGAAGACGTAGGCGAGCAGTCCGACCAGCGCGACCACGACCGCGACCACGAGGCTCGCCAGCATGGCGAGCAGGGTGATGACCCCGGCGAACGCGACCTTCAGGAAACGCATGAGGAAACCATCGGGCAGGTTGGCGGAAGTTTCAATGCGGACCGGCGGCCGGAGCGGAAAATGGCGAACAGGCTTGCGGACGCGACCCTCCCGCGTACCCCGACAGGCGTGAAAACGAGGCACGCGGTCGGCGTCTGGGTGGCGTTGGGGTCGATGCTGGCAGGTCCGGGGCGGGCGGCGTCGGACCTGGTCTTGACGCGCCC
>CAZDGC010000011.1:24331-99086 GCA_964504885.1 uncultured Opitutus sp. | reverse complement strand
CGGCGTCCGAGGTCTTCCGCCGCTGCCACCGCGTCCTGCTCAGCCTGCCCACCCACCTGGAAGTCGCCGCGGTGCTGCGCGCCCCGGACGCGCAACTGGCCCCGGGTGGCATCGTGATCGACACGACGACCGGGGATCCGGTCTCCTCCGAACAATTCGCCCGCGAACTCTCCGGGCGCGGCGTCCATTACCTCGACGCCACCGTGTCCGGCAGCAGCACCCACCTGCGCGAAGGCAAGGCCGTGCTCATGGTCGGCGGCGACGCTCCGGCCTGCGCCGCCTGCGCCGACCTCTTCGGCGCCCTGGCCGCGACCACGTTTCACACCGGCGGCCCCGGCACCGGCGCCCGGATGAAGCTCGTCACCAACGTGGTGCTCGGCCTCAACCGCGCCGCCCTCGCCGAGGGGCTCGCCCTCGCCCGCGGCCTCGGGCTCGATCCCGCCCAGGCCCTCGCCATCATGCGCGCCGGACCGGCGTATTCACGTATCATGGACACCAAGGGCGAGAAGATGCTGCAGGCCGACTTCACCCCCGAGGCCCGGCTGTCCCAGCACCTCAAGGATGTCCGCCTGATCCTCGCCCAGGGCCACGGCGCCGGCCTGCCCATGCCGCTCAGCGAGGCGCACCAGGCGGTGCTCGAATCCGCCGAAGCCGCCGGCCTCGGCGCCCTCGACAACAGCGCCATCATCCAGGTGCTCCAAGTGCGGAACGGTGGCGGCCCGCCCGCGTGAACACCCCGGTGGCCAATTCACCCCCGCCGCGCCTCATGTCCGCCCTCCCCTCCTCGATTCCGACCGCCACGAATGGATGCGGCCGCCTCATCATCCGCTCGCTCCCGCCCGTGCCAGCACCGCTCCAGGCGACGCCAGCTTCGGAGCACCGCCCCCGGTCTGCATGAATGCGCCCCCCCCTCCCCTTTCCCGCGCCGGCCGCTATGCCGTGCTCGCGGCCGCCTTTGGCGCCCTGCTCTTCGACGGCTTCGAGCTCGGCCTCATGCCGCTGGCCTCGCTGTCCGTATCAAGGGATCTGCTCGGTCCGGCCTACACCCCGACGCTCGGCGGCGACTGGTTCGCCCGCTTCACCGCATCGCTCATGCTGGGCGCCGCCCTCGGCGGAATCGTGCTCGGCAGCCTCGGCGACCGCATCGGCCGCGCCCGCGCCATGGGCGTGAGCATCCTTTTCTATTCGCTCTTCGCCGGCCTCGGCGCGTGGGTGCAGACGCAGGAGCAGATGCTGTTGCTCCGCTTTTTTGTCGGCCTCGGCGTCGGCGGCGTCTGGCCCAATGCCGTGGCCCTGGTCGCCGAAACCTGGCCCGACCAGGCCCGCCCCACCGTCGCCGGTCTCATGGGCGCCGCGATCAACTCCGGCATCCTGCTGCTCTCGCAGATCGCCCAGGTCTGGGCCGTCACCGCCGACTCCTGGCGCTGGCTCTTCAAGCTCGCGGGCCTGCCCGCAGCCCTCGGCTTGGCCGTGATCTTCCTGCTCCCGGAATCGCGTGCCTGGCTCGCCTCCCGCGGCGCGGCCGCCGCCGGCGGCGCGCCCAAGAAACCAGCCGCCCCCCTGCGCGAACTCGTCCGCCCACCCCTGCTGCGCATCACCTTGGTGGGGATCATGCTCGGCTCGATCCCGCTCGTCGGCGCCTGGGCCGCGAGCAAGTGGATGATTCCCTGGGCCGACAAGATCGGCGGCGCTGTGCAGGCCGACTACAAAGCCATGACCCAGGGCTGGTGGGCCTGCGGCGCGATCCTCGGCAGTCTCGCCGGCGCCCAAGTCGCCCGCCTCGTCGGGCGCCGACTCTCGTATTTCCTCATCAGCCTCGGTTCGGTGTCGCTCACGATCGCGATGTTCCAGCTCACCGCTCCGCTGCAGGCCTCGTTCCTGCCCATCGTCTTCGCACAGGGATTTGTCGCCACCCTCTTCTTCGGCTGGCTGCCCCTATACCTGCCCGAACTCTTTCCGACTCATGTCCGCGCCACCGGCAGCGGGATCTCCTACAACGTCGGCCGCTTCGCCACCGCCGCCGGCGTCCTCGCCGCCGGCCTGGTCTTCACCGCCCTCGGCGGCAGTTATCCCGCGGTCGGCACCGCTGCCGCCCTCATCTACGGCCTCGGCGTCTTCGTCATCTGGTTCGCCCCGGAAACCAGCCGGCAGTCGCTCAGCCGGTGAGCCCACCCGCCGCCGCGGATCCACCCACCCGCCCGGGACCGCACTACGACTGGCACTGGCTCCGGGCGCTTAGGGCGAATTCCAGACCCGCCGCTGGGCCTTCGAAAGATAGTCCGCCGGGATGTCCCATTCGACTCCCTCGGCCACGACTTCGCGATGCAGCTCGATCATCCGCCGCTTCATCCGCTCGAACTGCTCCGGGTGCGCCGCGGCCACGTCGTTCGCCTGCGCGAGATCGTTTGCCAGATTGTACAAGGCGAACCGCTCCGGCCGCGAGGCGCGCAGACGGGTCACATCCTCGCGGAGGAGTTGGTGGGCCTTGGGGCGCATCGCGTCATCCGTCTGCGCCACCAGCGCCCAGTCGCCCTCGCGCATCGCGATCGAGGGATTGAGCCGGTAGAAATACCAGAGCAGCGGCGTGGTCCGGTGGAATTCCCCCTCGCGGCCCTCCCAGAGCGGCAGGAGGCTGACGCCGTCGATCTTGCGATCGCGCGGCAGGGGCACCCCGGCGAGTGCGCAGAAGGTCGGCAGAAAATCGAGACCGCTGACCGGCACGCGACTCACGCTTCCGGCCGCGATTCGCGCGGGCCAGCGCACGATGCCCGGCACGCGATGGCCCCCCTCCCAGACGTGTGACTTCAGGCCGCGCAGCCCGCCGCGCGACGCCGCGTCGAGCGGACCGTTGTCAGACGTGAACCAGATCACCGTGTTGCGGGCGAGACCCTGCCGCTCGAGGTGTGCGAGCAGGCGTCCCACCGCGCGATCGACATTCTCCAGGTTGGCGAGGTACGTGGCCTCGCGCTCCGAAATTCCGGGCAGGCGCTGACGCGCGGCCGCGACCAGCTCGGGCGGTGAGGCAATCGGGAGGTGCGGCTCGTGAAACCAGACGCAGGCGAGGAATGGCGCCGTGCGCCCGCCGCCGCTGCGTTCGATCCAGGCGAGCGCCTCGTCGACCACGATCTGGCACGAGTAACCCTCGATCCGCCCCACCGGCCGCCCGTTGCGCACGAAGTTGACGGGATCGCGATGGCTCGGCGCCGCATTGTTGCCGGTCGCCAGGGAGTGCTCGAAGCCCTGCTGCCGGGGGCCCGGCTGGGCCGGGTTGTCCAGATCCGAAAGGTGCCATTTGCCGAAGTGCCCGGTGCGGTAACCCGCGCCGCGAGCCAGCTCGGCCACCGTGATCTCCCCGTCCCGCAGGTGCATCACATGGTTTTCCGGCAGGTAGCTGTAAATTCCGACGCGCGTCGGGTTGCGCCCGGTGAGCAGGCCGGCGCGCGACGGCGAACAGTTGGGCGCCGCGGAGTGGCAGTCGGTGAAACGCAACCCCTCGGCGGCGAGGCGATCGAGGTGGGGCGTGAGCATCCGCCCGCCGAACGCTCCGGTGTCGGCCCAACCCGCGTCGTCGAGCAGGAGGAGGATCACGTTCGGGCGCGGGGCTGCGGCCGCGGGCGCGGGGGCCGGGGCCGCGGGCGCGGAGCACAGTGCGGCCAGCAGGGCAAAAGAGGCGAGAAGGTGTCGGGGCGGCATCGCGAGTCGGGGCTTGGGCAGCCGCCAGCGTGCCGCCACCGCCGGCCCGCACAAGCCCGGAGCCGGCCGGCACGGGTCACTACGTGCTGCCGCACTACGATTCGATGCAGGAGATGGGCAGCGAGGCGATGCGTCGGAAGTACGTGCAAAGCCCGGTCGGCCACCTCACCCTGCGCCCCAACGGCGCACCGGCGATCGGCGCGCCGCTCGGCCAGCCGGCGCGGCATGTCCGCCAAAATCCGCGCGGTTTTCGGCATCCTCCTTCGCGGTCCCTCCCCACAGACTCGCGGGGTCCCCTCCCCCCGATGCCGCCCCGCCCGTCCCGCCCCACACCACTCCCGATTTCTCGCCGCCAGTTGCTGCGTCTGCTGACCGCCGCCGGTTTCGGCGCCCCGTTCGCCACGCGGATCGTGGCCGACGAGGCGCCGAAGAAAACGAAGGCCGGCGTCGTGCCGGAAAACAAGATCGTGCCCCCGACCCCGCGCACCCGCTACCCGGCCACTCTGGTCGACGGCAGGGTGGTGCAACCGGCGCGGCCCCTCGAGGTCGTGCACGAGGCCGACGTGCTCGTCGTCGGCGGGGGTCCCGCCGGCTTCGCCGCCGCGGTCTCGGCCGCGCGCGCCGGGGCCCGGACCGTGCTGGTCGAGCGCTACGGCTACCTCGGCGGACTCTGGACGGGCGGGTTGGTGCTGCTTGTCTATCCCACCCACGCCACGGAGAACGGCGTTCTCACCAAGGTCGTGCGCGGTGTGGGCGACGAACTCCTCGGCCGCATCGCGAAACTCCGCCACGGCGCTACGAACTATAACGAAGGCAAACGCGATCCCACCACCGACCCCGAGCTCACCAAACTCGTGATGGACGAGATGGTGACCGAGGCCGGCGTAAAGATGCTCTTCCACTGCTGGGTGGCCGACGTCGTCATGGACGGCCCCGCCGTGCGCGGCGTTGTCCTCGAAAGCAAGGCCGGCCGCCAGGCCGTGCTGGCGAAGGTCGTGGTCGACGCCTCCGGCGACGGCGACGTCTTTGCCGCCGCCGGCGCGGAATTCGAGCAGCGGCTTCACGCCGTCGGTCTCGTGCACCGCGTGGGCAACGCCGACCGCGTCGACCTCGCCGGCCTCAAGGCCGCCGGATTCAAGAGCGTCGGTGCCGTCGAACCGCTGCCGAGCGTGAAGTGGGTCAACCTCCGCGGTCCGAGCACCGACGGTCTCGACATCGGCGAGTTGAGCCGGCTCGAGATGGAGCATCGCCGCACCATCTGGAAACGCGTGCAGCAACTGCAGCGCACCCCGGGCGGCGAAAACGTCTTCTGGCTCCAGACCGCCCCGCAGCTCGGCGTCCGAATCACCCGTCTGCTCGCGGCCACGCAGCAGCTCACGAACGCCGAGGCACGGGCGCATAAGAAATTTCCCGACACGATCGGCGTCGGCGGCACCTATGGCGCCGGCGGGAAGAACCCCGGCTGGCCGATTCCCTACGGCGCGCTGGTGCCGAAGAAGGTCGACAACCTGATCGCCGCCGGCCGCTGCATCTGCGTCGACACCAAGCTGGTCGAGGACATGCGGCTCATTGCCACCTGCCTGATCACCGGCCACGCCGCCGGCGCCGCCGCCGCCCTCGCGGTGCAGGCGAAGTGCCGCCCGCGCGACGTCGACATTCCCAAGCTCCAGGCGTTGCTCCGCCGGCAGGGCGCGTATCTGGGCTGAACGGAGGGCGCACCGATGCTCCCGGTCCGGCGGCGCCTCGCCCTTTCCCGTCGCGGCCGGGGGTTCCTGCGCGGCGCGGCGCTGGCGGTCGCGGTCGCACTGGCGTGGCCGTGGCGCCCGGAGAGTTGGGCGGAGACTGTTTTGGTGCTGCCGGCGCTCAGTCCCTTTGTCGTGCTGGGCGGGGCCACGGCGGCACGCACCGCCGGCCTGTTGGTCCTGCTGGCGCTGCCGGTCATCACGCTGATGTGGATCCTGCCGCGGGTGCTCTGCACCCATCTCTGTCCGGTCGGCCTGCTGCAGGCGATCGTCGCCCGCGGGCGCGGCGACCGGCCTCGCACCTGGCGCCGCTTCCCCGCCGTCGGGACGGCGCTCGCGCTTGCGACCTATGCCGGAGCCGCCGCCGGCTACCCGTTGTTTCTCTGGTTGGACCCCCTGGCGATCTTCAACGGCGCGCTCAACGCCTGGCGCCTGCCGCTCACCGTCGCGAGTCTTGCCGCTGGCGCCGGGCTGCCCCTCCTCCTGCTCCTCGAACTTGCCTGGCCACAACTCTGGTGCCGCCGCCTCTGCCCGCTCGGCGCCACGCAGGATCTCGTGCGGCTCGGCCGGCGGGGATTTCGCCGCATCCTGGGGTGCAATCGTCCCGGCGCCGCCTTCGGCGGCTTTGCGGGCGGCCCGCAGCCGCGCCGCGCGTTTCTCGCGATCTGCGGCGGAGCCGCGGGCGCCTGGGCGGCCCGATCCGTCCGCGCGCAGCCGCCGCCGCTCCGCCCGCCGGGCGCCCTCCCGGAGGCGGAGTTCACCGGTGTCTGCGTGCGCTGTGGCAACTGTGCGCAGGCGTGCCCGACGCGGATCATCCAGCCGGATCTGACGAGCGGCTTCACCGCCCTCTTCTCCCCGCGGCTGATGTTTGCGGCAGGTTATTGCCGCGAGGACTGCCACCGCTGCCACCAGGTGTGTCCGAGCGGCGCGATCGCGCGGCTTTCGCTCGCGGAAAAACGCCGCGCGATCATCGGGCGGGCCCAGGTCGACCTCGACACCTGCCTGATGGCGCAGGGCCGCGAGTGCAACGCGTGCGTCCAGGCCTGCCCTTACGAGGCGCTCGCGATCGCCGCCGGTCCCGACGGCTTTTCGTCCCGCCCGGTCGTGGACCCCGACCGCTGCAACGGCTGCGGCGCCTGTGAGGCCGCCTGCCCGGTCACCCCGGCGCGGGCGATCGTGGTGCAACCTGGATCCGGTGAGGCCGCGCCCTGACGCCGGTTCCGGTCCCGGCCGCGGGGCAGGATGTCGATTCCGGCGCCGGCGATCAGCTTGCCGGGGATGACGATTCCGGATCAGGTATCGGCCACGCCATGACACCCAAACAACGCGTGCTCGCCACCCTCGCCCGCCAGCCGACCGATCGCACGCCGGTCGACCTCTGGCACACGCCGGAGGTCGCCGCGATGCTCCGGCGCCACTGCGGCGCCGCCGACGACCTGGCGATGTGGCGGGCCCTCGGCCTCGACAAGATCGTCTGGGACTTCATCGACTACCGCACCGAGGACGGCGAAGCCGCGGGCGCGCAGTCCGGCGCCGGCGCGGAGAGCGCGGGAGGCCGCACGATGTGGGGCGTGCCGCTGCGCCACATCCAGGCCGGCGAGGCCCGGTACGCCGAGTTTGGCGCGGCGCCGCTCGCCGGTTGCGAGACGCCGGCCGCCCTCGACGCCTATCCCTGGTGGCCAAGACCCGACCGCTTCGACTACGACGGCGCCACCGCCCTGGCGCAGCGGGCGTCGCGCGACTTCGCGGTGATTGGCCCCTGGGTTTCGCTCTTTGAGATCTACTGCCAGTTGCGCGGCCTGGAACAGGCGCTGATCGACCTGATCGAAGCCCCGCATCTGGTCGACGCGATTCTCGACCGGATCGAGTCCATCCAGACGGAGATGATGCGGCGCCTGTTTGCCCGCGCCGGCGCGTGGCTCGACCTCGTGTTCATCAGCGACGACATCGCCGGGCAGGAGTCACTGCTGCTTTCGCCCGCGTTGTGGGAGCGCCACCTGCAGCCGCGGCTGCGCCGCTGGTGCGATCTCGTGCACGCCCACGGCCTGCGGACGTTTTATCACACCGACGGCGCCGCGCGCCGCCTGCTGCGGCCGATCCTCGACTGCGGCGTCGACGTGCTGAACCCCATCCAGCACGCCTGCCCGGGCATGGATCTCGCGGAGCTGAAGCGCGAGTTTGGCGACCGCGTGATCTTCCACGGCGGCGTCGACAACCAGCGCGTGCTCCCGCGGGGCACGGTCGAGGAGGTCCGGCGGGAAACGCGCCTCTGCCTCGACACCCTCGGTGCGGGCGGCCGCGGCTTCATCTGTTGCTCGTGCCACAACGTCCAGCCTGGCACCCCGCTCGCGAACATCCTCGCGATGATCGAGACCGTGCGCGGCCCGGCGTAGTCGCGGCTCCGCCCGCCCCCGCTCCGCTCCGGCTTCCGTGCCTGCCGGGTGTTCCGCGGGCGGCCCCGACGGCAGAGCGCGTCGAACCAGGTCTCCAGTCGGAGGGCGGCGCTCCGTCGCCGCCGTCTGCTGCAGTCGCGGCGCCGACGGCGCCACGCCCTCCGAATTCACCAGCCGGGGAACGTTTTCGACGCCCGCTCAGCCGCCCCCCTTCAGGTAGGTGCCAAAGCCGATGATGATCGTGGAGAGAATCAGGCTCGCGATGCCGGCGGCGATGAGCCCGTGCGCCTTCTTGCTGGAGCCCTTCCACTCGTGGAAGATCCAGCCCCACATGGTGGAAAAGATGATGATGCTCGCCATGTGCAGTGTCCACGAGGCGAAGCCGAATTTGCCCATCTGCGTTTCGCCCATCGTGTAGAAGAAGAACTGGAAGTACCAGGTCGTGCCGGCGAGGGCCGAGAAGAAGTAGTTTCCGAGCCGCGGGACCTTGAGGTCCGCCTCGCTGACCCGGGCCGGCGCGGCCGCGGGCGCGTCGCCGCCGCCCTCGCCCCCGCTGGCGGTCAGCCCGGCGTGCTCCGGCCGCACGTGCGTCGCGAGGTACTGGTAACCGGTGCGATTGCGGAGGTTCAGGATCGCGCACCAGATGAAGTTCGTCGTGAAGCCGCCGAGCAGCACCACCACGAGCTTGGGCAGGCCGGTCCAGATGACGTCGGTGCCCGCCTTCGCCGAGGCCTCGCCAATCGGGTTGCCGGCGGTGAGCGCGAACGCGAAGCAGGCGCTCATCACGCCCGAGAACGTCGCCACGATCAGGCCCTTCTTGAAGCTGAACTCCGCGATCGCCTTCTTCTTCTCCGCCTCCGGCATCTCGCGCTCCTTCGTCAGGCCGGCCAGCGCCGCGATCCCGATGCCGAGGAGACACACCGCCACGCCGCCGAGAGTGATCTGGCCCGGCGTGGTCGCCGCAATCTCACCCAGCGTCTCGGCCACCGGCACGGACGGAACGAAGGACTTGAAGATCGGCGGCAACAGCGTGCCGAACGCCGCGCAATAGCCCAGCGCCACACCCATGCCGAGCGACATCCCGAGGTAGCGCATCGTCAGGCCGAACGTCAGCCCGCCAAAGCCCCACATCGCGCCGAAGAAATACGTCCACCACAGCGTCGTGGCCGACTGCTGCTGCAGCACGCCCAGGAGATCCTTCGTCAGGATGCTCGCCAGCAGCGAGGGGCAGATGATCCAGGAGAACACGCCGCCCACCAGCCAGTAGGTCTCCCAGGACCATTTCTTCACGCCCTTGTACGGGACATAGAAGCTGCCGGACGCGAGTCCGCCGAGCCAGTGGAAGAACACCCCGAGGAAAGGATTGGGAGTCATGGACGCGCCCGGGTGTGTCGGATCTCCCGCTCCATGTAAAACCCGGGCTTCTCCGGCCGATCGGCAGCGGTGAGTGGCGGCAGCAGTGCGGCCAGCGGTGGAAAACTCCCGCCAGCGCCACGAGGGAAACGCGCGCTAATCGGCGAATCCGCCGCCGGCCAGGCCGGATCCATGCCGAAGCAACCGCGAATGAACGCCAAGCGACGCGAATTTCAGCGGTTACGCTGTTCACCTCGACTCTTCGTCGCTGCTCACTGGACGGGGATCTGGCGGGCCAGGCGGTTCTTCGTATCGATTCGCGCCCATTCGCGGTTTCCAACTGCATGGCGCCGGCGGAGAATCTGTCATCTTCGGGCTTTAACTCCTTTTCGCGCCGGCAAACCTGTTGCTGCCGCCGTCGACGCCATGCCGCCCAACCAGAACCCCGAGCAAGTCGCCCGTGACGCCATCGACGCGCAACTCCAGGCCGCCGGCTGGGCCGTCCAGTCCAAGGACGCGATCGACTTCCACGCCGGCGCCGGCCAGGCCGTGCGCGAATACTCCACCGACACCGGCCCCGCCGACTACGTCCTGTTCGTCGACGGCCAACCCGTCGGCGTGATCGAGGCCAAGAAGGAAACGCTCGGCCAAAACATCACCGCCGTCGAGGATCAGACCGCCGAATACTCCGCCGCCAGGTTGAAGTGGGTGCAATCCACCGGCGTCCCGCTCCCCTTCCTCTACGAGGCCACCGGCGTCCTCACCCGCTTCACCGACCAACGCGACCCCAAGCCCCGCTCGCGCGAGGTGTTCGCGTTCCATCGGCCCGAGACCCTCCGCGCTTCGCTCGCTGCGCCCGCGCCCAGCGAGCCGAGCCGCCCGCTCCGCGCCCGGCTCCACGACCTTCCCCCACTCGACCCCACCGGCCTCCGCGCCTGCCAGGTCGACGCCATCACGAATCTGGAAACCTCCTTCCGCGACGCCCGTCCGCGCGCCCTCATCCAGATGGCCACCGGCTCGGGCAAAACCTTCACCGCCATCACCGCCATCTACCGGCTGCTCAAACACGCCCGCGCCCGGCGCGTGCTGTTCCTCGTCAACACCCGCAACCTCGGCGAACAGGCCGAGCAGGAGTTCCTCGCCTACACGCCCTCCGACGACAACCGCAAGTTCACCGAACTCTACACCGTCGCCCGCCTCACGTCGCGCCACGTGCCGGCCGACGCCCAGGTCTGCATCTGCACCATCCAGCGGATGTACTCGATCCTCCAGGGCCAGGACCTCGACGAGTCGGCCGAGGACGAAAACCCCGCCGAGCGCACCGACCGCCGCCGCCTGCCCTTCCCCGTGGTCTACAACGACCGCGTCCCGCCCGAGTTCTTCGACTTCATGGTCATCGATGAATGCCACCAGTCGATCTACAACCTCTGGCGGCAGGTCGTGGAGTACTTCGACGTCTTCCACGTGGGCCTCACCGCCACGCCCGACGCCCGCACCTACGCCTTCTTCCACCAGAACGTTGTTTCCGAATACACCCACGAGGACGCCGTGGCAGACGGGGTCAACGTCCAGGGCGAAATCTACGTGATCGAGACCGAGGTCACAAAGAGCGGCGGCACCGTTCTCCGGGGCCTCGTCGAAAAACGCGAGAAGCTCACCCGCGCCAAACGCTGGCAGCAACAGGACGAGGACGAGGCCTACTCCGCCCGGAAACTCGACCGCGACATCGTCAACCCGTCGCAGCTCCGCACCGTCATCCGCACCTTCCGCGACAAGCTGCCCGAAATCTTTCCCGACCGCACCGACGCCGCCGGCCGTTTCGAGGTGCCCAAGACCCTCGTCTTCGCCAAGACCGATTCCCACGCCGACGACATCATCCAGATCGTCCGCGAGGAGTTCGCCGAGGGGAACGCCTTTTGCAAAAAGGTCACCTACAAGACCGACGAGGACCCCAAGTCCGTCCTCGCCCAGTTCCGCAACGAGTACCATCCGCGCATCGCCGTCACCGTCGACATGATCGCCACCGGCACCGACGTGAAGCCGCTCGAGTGCCTGCTCTTCCTGCGCGACGTGAAGTCCAAGGGCTACTTCGAGCAGATGAAGGGCCGCGGCACGCGCACGCTCGACCTCGACGGCCTGCGCAAGGTCTCCGCCGCCGCCCGGTCCGCCAAGACCCACTACGTCATCGTCGACGCCATCGGGGTCACCAAGTCCCTCAAGACCGCCAGCCGCCCGCCCATCACGCGCCCCACCGTGCCGTTCAAGGATCTCGCCATGGAGGTTGTGCTGGGCGCGGCCGACGCCGACACCGTCTCCTCCCTCGCCGGCCGCCTCGCCCGGATCGAGCGCCAGCTCACCCCGCTGCAACAGCACACCCTCGCCGAAAAGATGGGCGGCACCACCGTCGGCCAGATCGTGAAAGCCCTCTTCCACGCCATCGACGGAGAGGCCATCGAGCAAAAGGCCCGCGAACTCGCCGCCGTCCCGCCCGACGCCGACCCGGGCGACGCCGCCCGCGAAAAGGCCCAGCAGCAGCTCGTCGCCGCCGCCCGCGCCCCGCTCACCGGCGCCGTCGTCTCCCAGATCGTCGCCTTCTGCACCGGGAACCTGCAGACGATCGACCACGACACGCGGGACCGCGTCCTTCGCGCCGAATGGGACGCCGATGCCCGGACCCGCGCCACCGCCTTCGTCTCCGACTTCGAAACCTTCTGCCGCGAGCACCGCGACCAGCTCGATGCCCTCACGATCTACTACTCGCAGCCGCAACGCCGGCAGGAGGTCACTCTCGCGCAGCTCCAGGCCGTACTCGACACCCTCCGCGCGCACGCCCCGCGCCTCGCACCCCTCCGGGTGTGGGACGCCTACGCGCGCCTCGACGCCGTGCCGGACAACGCCCGCCCGCTCACCGAGTTGACGGCCCTCGTCGCCCTCCTCCGCCGCGCCTGCGGCCTCGACCGGAAACTCACACCCTTCGCCGACACCGTGCGCCGCAACTTCCGCGACTGGATCCTCCGTAAGAACGCGGGAAAACCCTTCAACGCCGAGCAGACCGCCTTTCTCCAACTCATCCGCGACCACGTGACGACCGCCTGCCGCCTCGAACGCGAGGACCTCGACTACGCCCCCTTCGACGCCCAAGGCGGCCTCGGGAAAATGTATGAACTCTTCGGCGAGCGCCTGGACGCCCTCATCGAGGAAGCCAACCAGGAGCTGACGGCGTGAGTGACGAAGTTCTCCCGCCCGGTTGGGCGCAGATCGAAATCGAAGACTGCCTGCTCCCTTATCCGAACGGGAAGAGAATTCGCCAGGGCTGGAGCCCACAATGCGAAGACCATCCGGCGCAGTCTCACGACGAGTGGGCTGTGCTGAGGACGAGCGCAATTCAGGACGGCAGTTTCGTTGAGGCGGAAAACAAGAAGCTGCCGAGGCAACTTGAGCCACGTCCTCACCTTGAAGTCCAAGCCGGCGACATTCTCATCACGTGTGCCGGTCCACGCTCGCGCTGCGGCGTGACATGCTTGGTTCGTGCGACGCGGCCACGACTCCTGATTTCAGGGAAGATGTATCAGCTCCGCGCCGATCCTGGCGTGATCGATCGGCACTATCTCGAGCTGTTTCTCCGCGAGTCGGGCGCGCGAAAAAAGATCGATGAGATGAAGACCGGGATCAGCGACTCCGGCCTGAACCTCACCCATGATCGTTTTCGCACCCTCACCATCCCCCTGCCGCCGCTGGCCGAGCAGAAGCGGATCGTGGCGAAGATCGAGGAGTTGTTCAGCGAGTTGGAGGCCGGGGAGGAGAGTCTGCGGGTGGCGCGGCGGCAACTCGGCGTCTATCGCCAGTCGCTCCTCCAACAAGCCTTCGCGGGCAAGCTGACCAAAAAGTGGCGCACCCAAAACCCCGCCAAACTCGAATCCCCCGCCCAACTCCTCGCCCGCATCCAATCCGCCCGCCAAGCCTACTACGAGGAACAGGTCAAAGATTGGGAAGCTGCGGTGAAAGCATGGGAGTCCTCCGGGCAAAAGGGAAAACGACCGGCCAAGCCAAGCGAGCCCGCGAGCACCGCTTCTAAGGAATTCGAAGGGCTAGAAGTTCCCCAGGGTTGGGCCGTGGAGCAAATCGGTAACTGTCAAACCGACGCACTAATCGGTTTGGTCCGCTCGGCCGACGTGCAACACGCGGGGCCCGCGGGCTTCAGATACATCAAGATGGATCGTGTCGACATGCAGGGGAACACAGACCTCGACGCCGACGTTTTCGTCGAGTGCACTCCTGATGAGGTCGTCCGCTTCTCACTCCGGAAAGGCGACATCCTTTTCAACACGCGCAACAGCGTCGAATTGGTGGGCAAGGTTGGGATTGTCCGGCGCGATCCCGAGACGCCCACAGTCTACAACAACAACCTCATGCGGCTTCGGCTGCCCGATTGCCTCGATCCTTTTTTTGTAGGTCTCCAACTCTGCGCGCAGCCATTCCGGCAGCGCATGGAGAAAGTGAAGAAGGCTACAACGAGCGTGGCGGCAGTTTACGGAAAAGACTTCTGGCCGTTGCCGGTAGTCCTCTGCTCCCTCCCCGAGCAACAGGAGATCGTGCGCCTGCTGGACGCGCAGTTCGAGGTGGTCGCGCGGAACGAGCGGGAGATCGACGCCGCGCTGCAGCGGAGCGCGGCCTTGCGGCAGGCGATCCTCAAAAAGGCCTTCACCGGCCGCCTCGTCCCCCAGGACCCGTCCGACGAACCCGCGACTCAACTCCTCGCCCGCCTCCGCGCGGAGCGCACCCACGAGCCGCCCCGTCGGCGCGCTACCCTCCCCAGAGGAGACTGAATTTTCTTGGGTACCTGACCCCACCAATGTCCCACCCTCCACGTATTCTCCCTGCATGAGCGCCAATTCCAAAATCGAATGGACCGACTCCACCTGGAATCCCGTGCGCGGCTGCACCAAGGTCAGCCCGGGGTGCAAACACTGTTATGCCGAAACGCTCGCCGAGCGATTCCGAGGGGTAAAGGGCCACCCTTTTGAGTTCGGTTTCGACCTGCGGCTCGTGCCGGAGAAACTCGGCGATCCCATCCGCTGGAGCACACCCCGCCGCATCTTCGTGAACTCGATGAGCGACCTGTTCCACGAAGAAGTGCCCGACGATTACATCGAAAAGGTCGGTCGCGTCATGCTCGCCGCCAACTGGCACACCTACCAGGTCCTGACCAAGCGCGCCGACCGCATGAGCCGGCTTCTCCGCACCAAGCTCAAGACCGCGGCCGCGGCCTCCCACATCTGGTGGGGGGTGAGCGTCGAAAACCGGCAGCACGGCCTGCCTCGGATCGAGCGGCTGCGCCGTGTCCGACCGGCGGTCGCGTTCCTCTCGGTGGAGCCGTTGCTCGAGGATCTCGGTCACCTCGACCTGGAGGGCATTCATTGGGTCATCGTCGGTGGCGAGAGCGGCGCCGGTGCGCGACCGCTCAGGGAGCAGTGGGTGCGCGCCATCCGCGAGCAATGTCGCGCCGCAAGGGTACCGTTCTTTTTCAAGCAATGGGGTGGCGTCCGCAAAGCCGAGACCGGCCGCGAACTCGATGGCCGGTTTCACGATGAGCTCCCCGGGATTGTCCCAAACCCGGTGGTTTCCGCGAGTGAGCGCGCATCGATGCTGGAGAGAGTGGCCCTTGCCTGACCGTCATGTCCTCCGAGGATTTCCACGAAAAGCCATTCGATGAAGGCACTTTGACTAAGTTGGAGATATTCCAACTATACACTCGAGAATGGCTGCCGGTGTTTCTTTCGCGTGAGGTCGACTACATCCGGGGCGTACATCTCTTCGACTTCTTCGCGGGCCCAGGCACTGACTCCGAAGGGACCCCAGGCAGCCCGCTACGGACGTTGACCGTGCTGCGGGAGTATTCTGCCATACCAAACCTCCATGCGTGGGGAAGGACTCCGGTTGAAGTGCACTTTTCCGACGCCACCCTCTGGAAGATTAGGACGCTCAAGTCATTGGTCGCATCAGAGTCATGGCGCATTCCCGGGGTAACCGCCCACATCGCTCGCGCCAGTTTCATCGATGCGTTAACCGCGGCGGCGCCGATCCTCGAAGCACGTGACCAGGCAAAGCTCCTACTGATCGACCAATTCGGGGTGTCGGAAGTCACTCCGGCCGTTTTTCAGAGACTGACCTCCTTCCCGCGGACGGACTTCCTGTTCTTTATTTCGTCCACCACGCTCCAGCGCTTTCGCGAGCACCCAAACATCCGACAGAAAATTCGACCTGCTGACGATTTCAACCAGGTGCACCACGCGGTGCTGCACTACTATCGGGCGATGCTCCAGCCCGGGAAGCGCTATTACCTCGCGCCGTTCTCGATCAAGAAGGTCTCGAACATCTACGGCATCGTCTTTGGTTCCGCCCACCCGCTGGGCATGGATAAGTTTCTCACCGTCGCGTGGAGCAAGGACGGGCTCAACGGCAACGCGAACTTCGACATCAACCGCGACGCGCTCGACCCTTCCGAGCCGATGCTGGACCTCGGCTCCGTGACCCGGCCGCTGAAGATTAACGCATTCGAAGAGGAGTTGGAGGCCGCGCTCCGGCAGAGACGACTGCGACACGAAGTGGACGTCATGGAACTGTGTTTTCGGCACGGCGTAATGCGCAAACAAGCCGGCCCAGTCCTGAAGCGCCTGCGGGAGGCGCACCTCATCCAGATGGATTTTCAATGGCCCACGCTCGACCACCTCGAGTCCCCAAGGCCCATTCACTATCCGTGAGCCGAACAAGACTTGCCACCGAGCGGAGCACGCGGGAACTCGACGCCGCGCTGCGGCGGAGCGAGGCCCTGCGGCAGGCGCTCCTGAAAAAAGCCTTTACTGGCCGCCTCGTCCCCCAGACCCCGTCCGACGAACCCGCCTCCGCCCTCCTCGCCCGCCGGCGCGCAACCCCACCGACGACGCGCCGCGCTGCTGGCGCGCATGGACGAGAGCCCTCAATTCGCTAACGACAGCCCCGATCGTTTCCCTCATTCTCCCGCCATGCCTGCCCGCACACTTGACCAACCGCGCATCGAGTATCTCCGCGTAAAAAACTACCGTGCGCTGCGCGATATCGAGCTGAGAAGTCTTACGCCGTTGACCGTCTTCGTCGGTCCCAATGGCAGCGGGAAGTCCACGATCTTCGATGTGTTCGCGTTTCTCTCCGAGAGCTTCAGCTCCGGATTGCGTAAGGCGTGGGACAAGCGCGGACGGTTCAAGGAACTGCGCTCACGCGGCGAATCGGGCCCGGTGGTCTTCGAACTCAAGTACCGCGAAAAATCCAGGGTGCCGGTCATCACCTATCATCTCGCCATTGATGAAGACGCCAAAGGGCCGTTCGTCGCCCGGGAATTTCTGCGCTGGAAGCGAAGCGGCCATGGGCGTCCATTCAACTTCCTCGATTTCTCCGCCGGCGAGGGCCAAGTCGTAACCGGCGACATGCCGGACGAGAAAGATACCCGCCAGAGCGAGAGCCTCGATTCGCGCGAGCTGCTCGCGGTGAACACCCTCGGGCAATTCGCCAAGCACCCGCGCGTCGGTGCTCTGCGGCGTTTCATCAGCAGTTGGTACCTTTCCTACCTCTCGGCCGATAACACCCGCGGCGTGCCGGAGGCCGGCCCCCAGGAGCGGTTGAGCACCACCGGCGACAATCTTCCCAACGTCATTCAGTATCTGAAGGAGCAACATGTGGATCGGCTTGGACTGGTCCTCAAGAAACTCACCCAGCGCGTGCCGCGGCTGGAGAAGGTCGAGGCGGAGGTGATGCCGGACGGACGTCTGCTGCTCCAGGTGAAGGACGCGCCGTTCGAAAAGCCGGTCATGGCGAAATTTGCCTCCGACGGTACCCTGAAGATGCTTGCTTACCTGACGCTGCTGCACGACCCCGAGCCGCCGCAGCTCATCGGCATCGAGGAGCCCGAGAACCAGCTTCACCCGCGCTTGCTGCCCGAGCTGGCGGAAGAGTGTCGCAGCGCCGCCGCGGCATCGCAGCTCATGGTCACGACCCATTCGCCGTTCTTCGTGAATTCGCTCCGGCCCGAAGAAACGTGGGTGGTGTATCGTGCCGCGTCGGGCTTCGCGCAGGTCCGACGTGCGTCGGAAATGCGGGGCATCCGCGACTTCATCCAGCATGGCGCCCAGCTTGGTCATCTCTGGATGGAGGGTCACTTCGAGGTCGGCGACCCGCTGATCAACTCGGGGGCGGAGAAACCAGGCCTCGTCCAACCCCATCGCACGCGCTGACTCATGCACGTCGAGTTCCTGCTCGAAGAGCCGTCCGCCGCCTCCTTCCTCGAAGGAATCGTGCCGCAACTGCTCCCGGCTCGCATCACCTGGAACCTGATCGTCTTTCAGGGAAAAACCGACCTGCTCGACAAACTGGAATCACGCCTTCGGGGCTACCGTCGCTGGATGCCTTCCGATTGGCGGATCGTCGTGCTGCTGGATGAAGACCGCGAAGACTGTCGCACCCTGAAAGCACGGATGGAAGCCGCCGCCCACGCGGCCGGGTTCGCCACCAAGTCACGTCCGGCCCCAGGTGGCTCGTTCTCGATCTTGAACCGCATCTCCATCGAGGAGTTGGAGGCTTGGTTTTTCGGCGACGTAGCGGCCCTGGCTTCGGCATATCCCGGAGTGTCGCCGCACCTCGGGAGCCGCGCTGCCTATCGCAACCCCGATGCCATCGCCGGCGGTACCTGGGAAGCCCTCGAACGCGAGCTCCAACGAGCCGGCTACTACGGCGGCGGACTCCCCAAGATCGAGGTGGCGCGAACCATGGCTGCTCATATGCGACCCGCCCGGAATACTTCCACGAGTTTCCGATGTTTCTGCGCAGGGTTGGCAGCACTCTGAGAATCGTCCCATGACCACCGACAGCATCATCTCCAAGGTCTGGTCCTTTTGCCACACACTGCGCGACGACGGCGTGGGCTACGGCGACTACCTGGAGCAGCTCACCTACCTCATCTTCCTCAAGATGGCGGACGAGTATTCGAGGCCGCCGCACCACCGGAAGGTCGGCGTGCCCGCGCGGTTCGCGTGGCCGGTCATGCGCCCGCTCAAGGGCGCAGAGCTGGAGGTGCACTACGTCGAGGCGCTGCGCGAACTCGGCCACCAGAAGGGGATGCTCGGGCAGATCTTCACCAAGGCGCAAAACAAGATCCAGGATCCCGCCAAGCTCGCCCGCCTGATCGAGATGGTCGACGACGTCACCTGGACCACCCTCGACGCCGACACCAAGGGCGACATCTACGAGGGCATCCTCGAAAAGAACGCCGAGGACACCAAGTCCGGCGCCGGCCAGTACTTCACGCCCCGCGCGCTCATCAAGGCCATGGTCGCCTGCGTCGCGCCCGAGCCGGGCAAGACCATCGCCGATCCCGCGTGCGGCACCGGCGGCTTCTTCCTCGCCGCCTACGATTACCTCGTGAAGCACCGCGCGCTCACGCCCGCGCAGAAGCGTTTCCTCAAGAACGGGACCTTCCACGGCAACGAGATCGTCGCCGGCACGCGCCGCCTGTGTCTGATGAATCTCTTCCTCCACAACATCGGCGAGATCGACGGCGACAGCCTCATCGCCTCGACCGACGCCCTGGTCGCCACGCCGTCGCAGACCTTCGACTACGTCCTCGCCAATCCGCCCTTCGGCAAGAAGAGCTCGATGACCTTCACCAACGAGGAGGGCGAGCAGGAGAAGGAGGACCTGGTTTACAACCGGCAGGACTTTTGGGCCACCACCTCCAACAAACAGCTCAACTTCCTCCAGCACATCCGCTCCCTGCTCAAGACCACCGGTCGCGCCGCCGTCGTGCTGCCCGACAACGTCCTCTTCGAGGGCGGCGCCGGCGAGACCGTGCGCAGGAAGCTCATGGAGACGACGGAGCTGCACACGATTCTCCGCCTGCCCACCGGCATCTTTTACGCCCAGGGCGTGAAGGCCAACGTGCTCTTTTTTGACAATCGCCCCGCGAGCAAGGAGACCGCGACGCGCGAGGTCTGGTACTACGACTACCGCACCAACATCCACCACACGCTGAGGCGGAAGCCGCTGCGTTTCGAAGACCTCGCCGACTTCCTCGCCTGCTACCACCCGGCGAACCGGCACCAGCGGAAGGAAACCTGGCATGCAGAGAAAAACCCGGGCGGCCGCTGGCGGAAATTCACCCACGCCGAACTCGCGGCGCGCGACAAGACCAGCCTCGACCTCTTCTGGCTCAAGGACGACAGCCTCGCCGATCTCGATCATCTCCCGGAGCCCGCCGATCTCGCCGAGGAAATCATCGAAAACATCGAGGCCGGGCTGGAGAACTTCCGCACCGTCGCCGCCGCGCTCCGCGGCCAACCCTGAGCCGGCACGTCGTCGCGGGTGCGGGAATACTTTCGCCACGCTGCCCCGGACAACCTGAGCTCACGGAAATCCTCACCGGCCGCGTCATTAAGGTCAGTGAGTGATGCCAATTTCCCTTCCCCGGCTCCGCACGGCGGATTTGCCACCCGCACTCGTTGAGTGATTCAACGTGCGTCTTCCCGCCATGCCGACCCTCTTCACCCGCGAGCCCGCCAACCCCATCGTCGTGCCCGGAGGGCCGGCGTGGCGGCGGGCCGTCACGTTCAACCCGGCCGTGTTCCACGACGGCCGGCAGTTCTGGATGCTGGAACGTGCCGCGGGATCGCTACGCCCCTTCATCTGCCAGCTCGGCCTCCAGCGCAGCGACGATGGCATCCGGTGGGAACTCGCCGCCCCCGAACCCGTGTTCACGCCCGCGATGTGCGGCAGCGCGATCGGCAGCGTGCAGGATCCGCGCGTCACCCGGCTGGAGGGCCGCTGGTGGCTCACGTTCGCCTATCGGCCGTACGCCTGGTCGTCCCACCCCACCGGGGTCGGCGTGCCGGATTCCCACGAGACGGACTTTCCCCACCTGCCGCCGGCCCCGCCCGCCGGTTCACACGGCTCCGCCAATGTCGCCGGCGGCCGCGCCGACAACCTCACCCGCTCCGGCCTCGCGGTTTCCGACGACGGTCGCACGTGGCAGTTCCACTCCTGGATCACGCCGCCGGAACTCGATGACCGGAACGTGATCCTTTTCCCGGAGAAGATCCGCGGACGCTACGCCGTGTTGCGCCGGCCGTTGGAGGCGGCGCGCTCCTGCGTGTGGATCAGTTACTCCGACGACCTCGCTCGCTGGACGGAGCCGGTGCTGCTCGCCCGGGCCGAGTATCCGTGGGAGAACAACCGCATCGGCGGTTCCTGTCCGCCCATCCTCACGGAAGAGGGCTGGCTGGTGTTTTACCACGGGGTGGAGACGACCGATCCCGCGGTGCGCGCCGTCACCTACCGGATGGGTGCGATGCTCCTCGATCGCGACGACCCGCAACGGATTCTCGCGCGCAGTCCCGAGCCGCTCTTCTGGCCGGAGGCCTATTACGAACGCACCGGGCTCTACATCCCCAATGTCGTCTTCCCCACGGCGTGCGTCGCGCGCGGCGACGAACTGATGCTCTACTACGGCGCCTGCGACACCTGCATCGGCCTGGCACGCGCCAGCCTGAGCGCCGTGCTGCAGCACCTGGAACGCCACCGGCTCGCCTGACCGACCCAACCTCTTATCGCATGCATCCCGTCGATCTCGTCATCGTTGTCCTCTACCTGCTCCTCATGATCGCCGTCGGCTGGTGGGTGGCGCGGAAGGCCGCCCGCGACTCCGAGAGCTATTTCCTCGCCGGCAAGAGCCTGCCGTGGTGGGTCATCGGGGTGGCGCACGGCTCGAGCGGCGTCGATATCTCCGGCACGATGTGGTTCACGGCCATGCTCTGCATCTACGGCGCGAAAGGGCTGTGGCTGCTCTGGATCTGGCCGCTGTTCAATGTGATCTTCCGCATGGTCTACCTCGGCCAGTGGGTGCGGCGCTCCAACGTGCTCACCGGGGCCGAGTGGATGCGCACGCGCTTCGGCCGCGGCACCGGGGCCGAGCTGGCGTACGCCAGCGTGGTGATCTACGCCCTGGTGAGCGTGGTCGGCTTCCTGACCATGGCGTTCCAGGGCATCGGCAAGTTCGCCGAGCCGTTTTTCCAGCTCGGCTGGAGCCCCCACACCTACGCGCTGGTGATCATGCTCGTCTCGGGAGTGTACTGCATCTTCGGCGGCATGTTCTCCGTGGTGCTCAACGACGTGATCCAGTTCGGCCTGATCCTCGTCGCCGCCGTGATCATTGCCGCGGTCGCCATGGCCAGCACCACGCCCGCGCAGATTGCTGCACTCGTGCCGGCCGGCTGGGACGAGCTGTTCTTCGGCTGGCGACTCAATCTCGACTGGTCGCAGACCATGCCCGCCCTGCAGGAACGCATCTACGGGGCATCCGGGGATGGTTACGCGGTCTTCGGCTTCTTCATGCTGATGCTGTTCCTCAAGGGCGTGCTCGTCAGCATGGCGGGCCCGACTCCGAACTACGCCATCCAGCACGTCCTCTCCACCCGCAGCCCGCGCGAGGCCGCCCTGGAGAATATGATGATGGCCATCGTCTCGATCGCGCCGCGCTTCCTGCTCATCGCGGGCATCGCCGTGCTCGGCCTCGTGTATTACAGCGCCGAACTCCGCGGCATGGGCGCACGGGTCGATTTCGAGAAGATCCTCCCGGCGGTGGTGGCGCAGCACCTGCCCATCGGAGCCAAGGGTATCATCCTCGCCGGCCTCCTTGCCGCCTTCATGAGCACCTTCGTCTCCACCGTGAACTCCGGCGTGGCCTACATCGTCAACGATGTCTATCGGCGGTACTTCCGGCCCAATGAGGAACCGCGCCACTATGTGCGCTGGGGCTATTTCTGGTCGCTGCTCGTGATCCTGCTCGGCATCGCGTTCGGCTACAGCACGGTCAACGTGCACACCGTCACGCGCTGGATCGTCAGCGCCCTGGTGCCGGCCTTTGTCGTGCCCAACGTCCTCAAGTGGCACTGGTGGCGCTTCAACGGCCACGGCTTCTGGGCCGGCATGGCCGGCGGGACGCTCGCCGCCCTCGCCATCCCGGCGCTGTATCCGGGTTTGCGTGACGTCTGGCTGTTCCTCGCCGTGCTCGGCGTCAGCGGGCTCGCGTCCGTCGTCGCCTGCCTCGCCACCCGGCCGGAGCCCGACGAGGTCCTCATGGAATTCTATCGCACCGTCCGCCCGTGGGGCTGGTGGCGGCCCATCCTGGAAAAGTGCCGTGCCGAGACGCCCGCGTTGGCCCCCAACCGCGACGCCGCCCGCGACGGATGCAACGTGCTGCTCGGCATCGTCTGGCAGATCGCCATGGTCGCCGCACCCATCTATCTCGTCCTGAAACAGTGGGGACGCTTCGCCGCCTGGACGGCCGTCTTCCTCGGTCTGTCCGTCGTGCTGAAATACACCTGGTACGATCGGCTGGGCCGCGACGAGGGCTACCTCCCGCGGGATCGGTAGGGCCGCCCCTTCGCGGCGTCACCGCGCCGGCGGCACCGCCGACACAATCTCGATCTCCGCCACCCGGTAATAACCCGCGGGATCGCGGAGGCCCGCCTGCAGGCCAAACTCCACGGGGCGGTCGCTGCCGGAGGAGCGATCGAAAAGACCGAGGCTCACCGCGCAGCGGCCCGTCTTCAGCTCGGGCGGCAGGGCCAGCTCGGCCTGCACGACGATCGGCGCCCCCGGCAGCCACGATCGGTCGGCGCGACCCACGGGGTTCGTCCACGAGGTCCGGTCCCCCGACAGTTTTACCCGCAGCTCGTAGGGTTGATAGGGCGGCGCCACGCCGCGGTTGTCGAGCGTCACCCGAACCGGCGCGGCACTCCCGGCGGGCGCCGCCCGCGGAAGTTCAAGGGCCACGGGAAACAGCCAGTAGCCGCAGCGGTTCAGGAGTTCACGCGTCAACGCCGGATTGTCGTCCAGCCACTCGCGCGCATCGCCGTGGTAGCCGAGGTAGGTCGCGTGCAGGAGTTCGAGCGCGCCGCGGAGGAAGTCCGGCCCGGTCCTGCCCCGGCCGAACTGCGCGGCGGCGGAGCCCGGGCGGGCCTCCCAGTTGCCGAGTTGCTTCACTTTGCCGTAGTGCTCGAGTTCGAGCACCGTCGGAGTGCGCGGGTGGGCATCGGCAAAAAACTCCGGGCTCCGCACGGTGAAGCGGTCGCTCGTGCTCGAGAAATAGCCGTTCACCATGATGCTGTCGTCGCGGTAGCTGATGCCGTGGGCCAGGATGTGCCGGTGCAGGAGCTCGCGCTCGGCGGGGTCCTTCAGCGCGTGGACGTAGTCGTCGGAGATGACGAGCGGGGTGCGCTTGAATTGCCGCAGATGAAGGTCGACGTGGAGTTTCCGGACAGCGAGAGACAGGACCGTGCGACTGCCGGCCCAGCAATGGCCCTCGCCCCAGTCGCCGATGCTGCCGATATCCACGTAGCGCACCCACGGCTGGCTGTCGTACCGCGCCGCGAACGCGGCGAGAAACCGTTCCAGCCTCTCCAGGAAGACGGGATCGTCCCAAACCGGCTCCCAAGGGCCGTCCGGCCCGACTTTCTCGCCCATGCGATAGTGACCGCCTTGCGCCCCGGCCTCCTTCACCCAGCGCGGGGTCGCGTATTGCTGCTCGAGGCGGTCGGTGCTGGTTTCCTTGCAACTGATGCGGAAGGCGATCCCGAGGCCGTGCCCCTTCCACTTTTCGATGAGGCGGTCGATGAACGCCCAATCGAACCGGCCCTCCTGCGGTTCGAGGTATGACCACGCCAGCCGGATGTAGAGGTGATCCATGCCGGGGAACTCCAACAGGTCGGCATCCCGGGCGATGACATACTTGTTGGGATGGTTGTCCGGAAAATGATGATACCAACCCTTGTGCGGGTTCGCCAGGACGCGCGCGGCATCGTGCAGCGGAGTGAGGTCGCGGGTCACACGCGCGGGCGTCTGCTGCACCTCGCGCAGCACGGCCGCGAAGGCGGGCTTGGGGCGGTTGTCGCCATCGAACAGCAGCGGGGCTCCGGCGCGCCGCCACGAGACGGCGTCGTTTACACCCCAGAAAGTGATCATCTTGACTGCGTCACCGTGCTTCAGAAGCGCGCGAAAGACCTCGGCGTAGGCCTGGGTCAGCCGCGGGTCGGCATCCGCCATCAGGCCACCCTGCGTGGCGGCGGCGTTGGCCGCAACCTCGGCCCCGGTGGTGCGCTGCCCGCCTTGGGCGCCGTTGATGTCCAATTCGGTGACGTGAACGGGCAGGCCCAGTGTCTTGAGTTCCGTCAGAGAGCGGTCGAGTCGCTCGAAGGTGGCGTTGGACAGATTGAGGTGGGCCTGGGTGCCAAGGGCGTGAATCGGCACCTTCTGCGCCTGCAGCGACCTGATCAGCGCGGCGAGCTTCCGAATCTTCGCCGGATCCTCGAGCCCGTAGTCGTTGTAGCGAAGGATCGCGCCGGGATCCGCCTCATGGGCGTACTGAAAGGCCTTCGCGACGTAGTCCGGCCCGATGATTTGCAGCCAGAGCGAAGGGCGCAGGAGGGTTTCCGACCTGCCCTCATCGAGGGCCTCGTTCACCACATCCCACACCTTGACCCTGCCCTGGTACCGGCCGACGACGGTGCGGATATGATCGCGCATCCGGGCCAGCAGTTCCTCGCGCGAGGCCCGGGGACCCGCGTACACGGTGCGCAGGTTGCCCGGCCCGACCTTGGCTGACGGCTTGGCGGAGGGCGGCGGAGGGATCGTGCCCGCGAACACCCAATCGGGCGTCTGGTTGTGCCACACCAGCGTATGGCCGACGAGGTACATCCCGTGCCTTTCGCCAAACTCCACGAAGGCGTCGGCCGGGCCGAAATCGTAGCCGTCCGCTCCTGCGCGCGGATGGATCCGCTCCCACTTCAGGTCGTTCTCTGCCGTGATCTGATTGAACTGCGCCCTGACCAGCGCGATCTCCGCCGCGACCTGCTCCTGCGTCCGCCGGCCCACGCTGAGGCCCGTGGCCTGGGAGCGGTTGATGGCGGTGCCGATGCGGAAGTGGTCCTGGAAGGCGTCTTTCAATCCGAGGGGATTCCCGGCCGGTCGGACTGGGGTGAGCGGGAGCAACGACGCCACGAGGATCGAGACGTGAAGGCCGAGCCTTGGGTGTCGATTGTTCATGGGAGAAAGCGGCGGTGAACCCGACGCAGCGAGGGTGACCTGCCTCAAGGCCTTCTTTTCCGCGCGATGTCGACATCGCGCTCGACCGCGGGGAGAAAGCGCGCCCAGGAAAAAAGCTCGCCGGCATTGTGCGACACGCGCAGCCGATTGAAACGCGTGCCGGCCTCCATCAGCTCGCGCCAGTGGGCGACCGCTTTTTCGAGGTGGGCGACCGACGCGGCCTGTTCGGCCTCGTCCCCGCTGCGTCGGAAGGTGGCGAGCGCCAAGCCGCCGCGCAGCTTGGCGGCGAAGTACAAGCCGTGGGCGCTCCAAGCGTCGAGGTCGGCCATTTCCGCCGCGAGCGTGGGCGCCACGTGGCCGCGCTGCCGGATCGCGGCGGCCAGGCGCCGGGCCTCCGCCATGTCGCGCTCGAGCTCGGCCGCAAGCTGCAGGGGCGAGATCTTGCCGGCCGGGACCTGTCCGCCGGCCTTCACGAAGTCGGCGATGTTGACGTAGCTCGTGTCGAGCACCGGGTGGGAGATGATGTTCTCAACGTCGAAAAATCGAAACGCGTTGTCGGTCGGTTTGTCGGTCCACGAGGCGAAGCCTTCGGTGTAGAGCGAGCCATCCCACGTGCCCCGGTGAAACGCCGCGAAGCGCAACTGCGCCCGACTCGCGAGGGTCCAGGCCCTGAGCAGGTCGGGCGCGTGGGCGGGACCGAAGCGGTCGGCGAGCAGCGCCTCGAAGGCGCTGTCCGGCGTCTGGGGATTGTACAGCAGGCGCCCCCACAGGGCGTATCAGAGCCACTGGCGCTCGAAGGCCCAGGTCCAGGTCTTGTGGCGACCTTCATTGGTGATGTAGTCCTTGGCCGGGATGTAGCACTCCGATCCCACCAAGACCCCGTCGACGTGCGGCGCACCGTTGTTCGTGATGAACTCGCGGATGAAGTCGGGGGCGCCCCAGCGCAGCACATAGAAATCCTCGTTGCGTACCGTCCACACCACCCGGTGGTTCACCGGCGGCGGATTCCAGTAGGCATCGGAGAGCTTCCCGCCGTGGACAATGAACAGGTTTGGCGACGAGTGCCCGTGGGACCAGTTGTACTTAAATTCGGTGAAGATGGGCGGCGTGACGTTGCGGTTGGCGCGGAGCCCCTCGATCTGCGCGCGAGTGCGGCGGTCGTTATCCTCGCTGGTCGTGCCGCCGGAGCGCGTATCGGCCGAGAGCGGCGCGCGGTAGATGAACTTCACGGGCCGTTGGGCGGCGGCGATGCCGGCGAAAAACGCGTCATCCAGCCACTGGCGGCGTTCGTCCGGCGTCTGTCCGCCCATGCGCTCGCCAAGGGTGATGCCGAGGCCGCTGAGGTCGGGGTATTCGTCGATGGTCTGTTGCACGCATTCGCGGGTGTAGGCTTCGATGATCTTGTCCTTCGACCCCTCGCCGATGTGCAGCAAGGTGGAGTGGTAATCGCCGAGGTGGTGCGCGCGGGCGAGTTCGGGGGAAACGAACGTGTTCCAGTTGATCAGGTAGGTCTCGATGCCGCGCTCCTTCGCGAGGGCAAACAGGCGGGTCCAGAGAATCCGCCACTCGGCCATCTCGGCCGCGCTGTACGTCTGCGCTTCGGGGAATGATTTCGGCACCACGAAGAATTGAAACGGGTGCAGGCTCCACAGCGTGAGCGTGTTGAAGCGGTTGGCCGCCATCATGTCCAAAAACGCCTCCCAGAACTTCAGGTCGCGACACACGTCGGAGTGCTGTTCGAGGGTCGGGCTCGTGCGGTAGGCCGAAAACGGCAGGTTGAACTTGATGGTGCGGAAACTGAAACGCGCCCGCGTGGTTTGCGGCCTGATCCGGGCGAGAGGCGTGCCGCGCCGGAGTTGTTCGGCCACCTCGAGGAGTCCGTACATCGCGCCGCGCTCATCGCCGCCGGAGACGAGCAGCCGGTTCCCTTCCTGCGCCAGGGCATAGCCGTCGGGCCCGAGCGAGGCATCGTGGCGGACGACGCGCACGGGGAGCTCCGCCGCGGGAACGCCCGCGGCGGCGGCGAGTTTCGCGAGGCCGTAGTCGATCGGAGTGGCCAGCGCCGGAGAAAACGCGAACGCCAGGAGGAGGACGGACGCAAAGCGGCGAAGAAGGGACCGCCGCGACGGGCGCGGTGGTCGGCGGCCATGGCGGGCGAGGGACGCGGTGAAGGCGTGCATGGCATGACCGGATCAACGCCGGAAGCCTTTTTCGGTGCCGGCGCGCGGGCCGTTGTACCTGATGGAGCCGGGTTGCCACTGGCGGGCAATCTCGAGATCGGCCGCGACTTTGGCCGTGAGCGCGGTGACGTCGACGTACCCAACGCGATTATACAGCGCCGGCACATAGCGCGCATCGCGCACGGCGGCGTAGCGCTGCCAGTGCTGCAGCGCCGCTTCGAGATGCCGCACGGCGGCGGCCTGCTCGGCGGGGTCCTCCGCGGAGTCGTAGAGCGCCAGGGCGCAGGCCGCGCGGATCTTCTCGGCGTAGTAGTGACCGAGCTGTGCGAAGCAGGCGAAGTCGTCGAGGGTGGCGGCGAGTTCGGCGGAGCGGCCGGCGTGGGATCGGAGTTCCGCCACGAGGCGCTCGGTCTCGAGGGCCGCACCGCGCAGGCGGTCGGAAATTTGCAGCGGGGTGGTGTCCCGCATGGGCTTTTTCTCCAGCAGGCGCTTGCGCCACTCGCGGACGTCGAGATTGCCGGAGCCGGGCATCGTGGATCCCTCCACGAAATGTCGCACGGTGTAGAAGCCCTTGTTGCGCGGGCTGCTCAGGCAGGCCTCGGGAAACCACTTCAGGTCGATGTCGCCCCAGAAGAAGCTGGTGATGGTGGGAATGACCTTTGAGGCGGAGTTGGAAGCCGCGAAGAGCGTGGCCGCGGGCACGCCGGGAAAGCGCGCGGCGAGGACGCGTTCGAAGTGGGCGTTGGGCAGCGTGGGATCGTAAGCGAGGCGACCCCAAAGCAGGAAGCTGTACCATTGCTTTTCGATCACGAGCGGGCGCGGACCGGCGGCGGGCGGCTGGCGCTCGAGGAAGGAGCGGCCCCAGTTGTAGCCGTCCGGTCCCATGTAGAACCCGGCGCACTTGTCGGCGGCCGGCATGTTCGCGACGTAGTCGCGCGCGTAGTCGGGGTCGCCCCAGCGGAAGGTGTAGATGTCGTCGTTGCGCACGGTCAGCCACGTGCGCAGGCCGGGCGCGATGCCCTCCAGCAGCGGCTGGATGAAGGGCGGGTTCGGAATCGAGTACATGTGCGCGACGGAGTACTTGAAGCTGAAGTCGAACGTCGCGGGGAAGCCGGGGTAGTCCTTCCACGCGTCGATGATCTCGCTCTGGGCGGTCCAGTGGAAGCGATGAATCAAACGCACGACGCGCCGTGGGTCGCTCTTCAGGGCATCGCGCACGCCCTCGCCGTAGGTGTCCCAGAGCCACTTTTCCTTCACTTTGGAATCCAGCTTGTGGGGCATGCCCTCGCCGGCGGTGATGCCAAATCCGGCAAGCAGCGGATAGGTTTTGATCATCTCGCGCACGCTGGCGCGGAAGTAGGCCTTCGTGATCGGGTTCTCGAGGTCGTTGGTGATGCCGTGCTTTCCCTCCGCGCCGAAGGTGAACGTGTTCCACGTGAACACATACACGGCGATTCCCCGCTCCTGCGCGTGGCGCATCACCCAGCGCCAGAATTCGATCTTCTCGTCGATGCTGAGACGCTTCACCACCTCATGGTTCGCGAGCATGGCCGGTTTCACCATGTCGGTACCGGCGAAGGAGAAGTCGTGGTCGAGTTTGGCGCGGGTGCGCCAGACGTCGGCGAGCGCCACCTCGGGGAACTCAGGCACCTTGACCAGCGAGGGGAACGGATGGAGCGACCAGAGGGAGAGCACGTTGTAGCGGTGGCGCGCGAGTTCATCGAGGTAGGTTCGCCAGAATTCGCGGTCCCACATCTCGGGGATGTTGGCCTGCGCGGCATCCGAGCAGTCGGTGTAGCTGGGCGTGCGGAGATCAAGGGGGATATTGAACTTGATGCCGCGCTGCGCGACGTGCGGGGAGCGGCGCCCCGCCTTCAGGCCGGCCGTGGTGCCGAGCCGCAGGGCCTCGGCCACATCGAGTCCGCCATACATCGCGCCCGTGGCCCCCTCCCCCACCACCCGCACGCGGCCGGGTCCGGGGCGTTCGATGCGGTAGGCCTGCGGATTGCCCCCGGAGGCGGCGGCGATCTCGAGCGCAATCGTGAGCGAGGCACCGTCCGGGGCGAGCGTGGCCGCGCGCTCGATCTCGGCGGCGGCAAAGGCGAGGGCGGGGATGCCGCGGTCGCAGGAAAGTTCGATGCGCGTGGCGGCGAAGACCGCGAGTGGTGCCAGGAGGAAAAGTAGGAGGCCAGGTTTCATTGGAAAGAAAGTCGCGGATGGTGAATGCCGCAGGGCGGACACGGCAGGTTCTTCCATACCTGATGTCATTAGTCCACGCCTCCTTGAGCCAGTCGTGGCCCGGAGGTGAGCGGCGGATTTTCACACCTGCCATTAGTCGTGCGCGCAGACGACGAACGTTCCGCGCGCGTCGCTTCGGGGATCAAGGCCGAGAAGCCGCAGCCGAAGCGCGGCATTTCCCCTTTCCGTCGGGGGGAGGGATGGGCATTTCCACCCGTGCCTTCCCCTCGCTACGGCAACCCGGACCAGACGTTCGCCCTCTACACCTGCCACCGCGCGAGCGGGCCGGTGGCGGTTGACGACGATCTCCCGAAGTCGGCGTGGCAGCAGGCGCCGCGTTCGGCCCGCTTCGTCGACCTGGTGACAGGCGAGCCGGGTTTCTTCGACCCGCGCGTGGCCTGCCGGTGGGACGATGAGGCGCTGTATGTCGGCTTCTGGATTGAGGAGCCGCAGGTGTGGGCGAGGCCCCCCCCGCTCCTCGCTGGCCCGAAAATTTCACACCGAATCGCAGAGATGTAGGAGCGGCTTTACGCCGCGAAGACTCGGAACGAATCCGCAACCGTGTTTTCGCGGGGTAAACCCGCTCCTACAGCGCGAAAGCATTTCTGCGATCGGGTGTGCCACTATTCCTCCGGATCGCTCTTTTTCGCGACGATTCTTGGAGCGCGGGCGTAGGCGACAGCCTCGCCCGCATCGGTTGGCGGACGATCGCCTGCGGCGATACGTCCGCGCTCCTTCCGTTGCGATCTCGCGTTGGGAACTTTCCGGGCCAGGAATCTGCAACTCGAGCTGCGCGTTCGCGACGTCACGTCGGGCAAGGGCAATTTGATCCCCGCGGCGGCAAATCCGGATGGGGAGGTGGCGCTCTGGCGACTCGGGCAGCCGATTTCCTTTCAGTTTTCCGCTCGGCTGGAGTACTGAGCATCGCCCACCGGCGGCGGCCACGAAAACGGAGCGCAGTGCAGTGCCAACCGCCGGGCGCAGAAGTCGTACGGCTCCGCCCGAGCAGCGCCGCGCAAAGAGGTTCGCGGAACGATCGATACAATCCGCATGCAATCCACGACGACGATTACGCTCACGATCCTGCTGTTGACGCTCCCACCCTTCGCGCCGGAAGTCTTCCGCAACGATCGCGATTCAGAATGAAATCCATCCCCAGCATTGCGGCCATCGTTCTTGCCTGCTGCCTGCCGCTCCCCTCCCGGGCGGCGGCCGATTTGGAATCAGCCTTCAAGTCTCCGCCCGCCGAGGCGAGGCCCTGGGTCTTCTGGTTCTGGATCAACGGCAACATCAGCCGCGAGGGCATCACCAAGGACCTCGAAGCCATGAAGCGCGCTGGCATTGGCGGCGTGATCTGGATGGAGGTCAGCGGACCACGCTGGGCACCGCGCGGCCCGATCCAGGCCGGCAGCAAGGAGTGGTACGAGACCATGCAGTGGGCCATCACCGAGGCCGACCGTCTTGGGCTGGCCTTCACGCTGAGCGTGGATTTCGGTTACGGCAGCGGCGGGCCGCACATCACGCCCGACCTCTCCATGCAGAAGTTGCTGTGGTCGGAAACCCAGGTCCGGGGAGGCGGACCGGTGACGGTTAGACTGCCGCAGCCGAAAGTGGAAACGAAGCCCTCGTTGGTCTGGCTGCACCCCGACGAACGGATGCGGCCCGAGGTTTCCGCTGCGCTGCAACGGGCCGATTCCTTCCGCGACGCGAGTGTCTTCGCGTATCCGTCGTCGCAGGCGCAGGCCTCCCGCCTTTTCCCCGCCGACAAGGGTAACGCGCTTGAAGCCTACGATGGACACGGCTGGACCACCCATCCGCCGGCCTTGGCGGAACAAGGGAAGCCCGATCCCTTGGCGCCCGGCCAGATCATCGAACTCACAAGCATGATGAACGCCGAGGGCGAGTTGCGCTGGGACGCGCCACCGGGCGAATGGACGGTGGTCCGGCTCGGCCATGCGACCAACCTGAAGATGACGCGTCCGGTGCCCTCGAGCGAGTTGGGCCTGGAATGCGACCGCCTCCATCCGCGTGGCATCGATGCGCATTTCGACCACCGCCTCAAACCCATCCTCGACGCGGCAGGCGACAAGGCCGGGCGCACGCTGCAGTACCTCCACATCGACAGTTGGGAAGCCCACGGCCAGAATTGGACCACCGGATTCGCCGAAGAATTCCGCCGGCGTCGCGGCTACGAGATCACGCCGTGGCTGCCGGTCCTGACCGGCCACGCCGTCGCAAGCGTCGACCTCACCGAACGATTCCTGTGGGATCTGCGCCGCACCGTCGGCGAAGTGACGCTCACCAACTACATCGACCGCTTGCGCGAGCGGATCGCGCCTTACGGGGTGAAATTTTCCACCGAACCTTACGGCCGCCTCTGCGTGAACAGCTTGAACTACGGCGGACGCAGTGACTTCCCGATCGGCGAATTCTGGACCGAGCGGGAGTTCAAGGAACGCACCTACCAAAACCGTTTTCCCGAATTCCATTCCTACTGGTATCACTCGATGAAAGGCCTCGCCTCGGTGGCCAACACCTATGGCAAGTCGCGCGTCGGGGCCGAAGCCTTCACCGGCTGCCGCGGGTGGATCGATCACCCATATCTGATCAAGGGCATGGGCGACGAGGCATTCAGCGAGGGGGTGAGCCACTTCGTCATCCATCTCTCCGCCCACCAAGCCTACGAGGGGATGAAACCGGGACTGACGCACAGCCGCTGGGGCCAGCACTTCAACCGCCACCAGACCTGGTGGAATTTCAGCAAGCCGTGGTTCGACTATGTCGCCCGCTGCCAGTTTCTCCTCCAACAGGGTCGGCGCGTCGTGGATGTCGCCTGCCTCTATCACGAAGGCGCTCCCCTCAACTTCAATGACATCCAGTTCGAGCTGCCACGGGGACATGATCATGATTTCTGCTCGGAGGAGATCGTGAGGCGGATGACCTTCGAGGACGGCCGCGTCCATCTGCCGACCGGCGTGAGCTATCGCTACCTCGTGCTGCCCCGCTCGGGACGGCTGACGCTGCCGGTTGCGCGCAAGGTGGCGGAACTGCGCAAACAAGGCGCCGCCATTTTCCTGCAAGCCCCGATCGGCGGTACGCCGGGACTTGAAGGCTATCCCGAAGCCGATGAAGAGGTGAGGAAACTCGCCGCCGCCTGGCCACTGCTGCCGCCGGGCGGATGGAGCGAGGTCTTCGCGCAGGACCGGGTCCAGCCCGATTTCGAGGGCGACGGATTGAAATGGATCCACCGCCGCGTCGGCGGCACCGACCTCTATTTCGTCGCCAACACCCGGCCTGAGGCGATCGAGCGTGACTGTGTCTTCCGCGTCGCGGGAAAGACCGTCGAATTATGGGATCCGGAAACCGGAGAAATCCACGCCTTCCCGAATGCTTCACCAGTCGACGGCCGCACCCGTGTCAGTCTGCGTTTCGGTCCCGTGCAAAGCTGGTTCGTCGTCTTTCGCAACGCGCCGGGCTCCCGCAGTTCGTCACAAAACCCCTTCGCGGAATGGCAGCGGCTTCAGCAGATCGACGGAAGCTGGAGCCTGAGCTTCGCTCCCGAATGGGGAGCCAAGGAAACCCTCAAGCTCGACCAACTCGCCTCCTGGGCCGATCACCCCGACCCGCTGGTGAGATATTATTCCGGCACTGCCACTTATCGGAAGACCTTCGAGCTGGCTGATCCGGCCCCCGTCGGAAAACGCACCCCCAGGCGTCTCGATCTCGGCCAGGTCGAGGTGGTCGCCCGCGTAAAACTCAACGGGCAGGACTGTGGCATCGCCTGGAAGCCACCCTATCAGGTTGATGTCACCCACGCCCTGCGTTCCGGACCGAATACTCTGGAAATTGAAGTGGCCAACACCTGGGTCAACCGCTTGATCGGCGACGAACAACTGCCGCTCGACTCGAAATGGAAGGATCGCGAAACCCTGCTCGAGTGGCCGGAGTGGTTCAAGCAAGGCCAACGTGCTCCCGGCGGCCGCTTCACTTTCACGACGGCTCGCCACTACACCAAGGACAGCCCGCTGCAACCCGCCGGCCTGCTCGGTCCGGTGCGCATCCTGTCCGCCCGATGACTGCGGGGTCCGGGATAGGGCCGGCCGGCCTATCCCGAGAGGAGCGGAATCGGGAGCCGGGCTAATCCACCGCGCGCAGGCGGGTGTCGGTCAGGTCGAAACTGCCCGTGGCGTCCTTGGGCAGAACGAGGCGCAGGCATGTTACATCCTTGGTCAGGGTCTCAATCTCGAAATCGACGAAGTGCTCCTGCCATTCCGATGAAAGTGGAATCGTCGTCCCCTGGCCAATCGCGCGCCGGCCGTCGGCCACCTCGAATTGCACGGTCTGCCCGGCCGTTCCGCGCACCCGGCACGCGAACCGGTAGTGGCCGCGCTCGAGTCTCGGCTCGGGGAAGAACGTGTATTTGAGCAGCGAGCCGGGCCCGTAGTCCCCTGCCACCGCGATCACTCGGTTGCCGGCGACATTTGCGACCGGACCATCCGCACTGACCCGCTTCTCCAAGGCCTTGGATCGCGTTTCCAGGGTCCAGTAGCGCCAAGGATTGATGAGTTCTTGCTTGGGGTCGGGGGCCCAGCGGGCGATGGCTTGCACCGCGGGCAGCGGCGGCGGCTGGACGGCCAGCAACTCCGCCGGCACCTGGTAGGAGAGACTGGGATCAAACGCCGGGCTGTCGAACGCCACGTTCCGCAACACGGCCTCCCGGGGAGCCCGGCCGATGCCGATGAAACCGAACGGATGCCAGCCGCCGCGGAAGTAGTTCTTCGCCGCGAAGCGCACACTCGGCACCATGCCGCCGTGTCGGTCGAGAATCGCGAGGGCAATGAGGTAGTCCCCCGGCTTCAGGTCGCGAGGCAACGCGACACTCCCCGCGTCATGATGCTGCTGTGCCGGGCGGCGGTAGGCAAAGGCCGCGCTGTCCCACTCCTCTCCCGGGAGCCAGCGGCGAATATCCACACCACCCACGGGCGCCGACCACACCGGCCTTTTGGTTTTCGGATCGAGGAGCGCCGCGGCCACCGGCCAGTCCAGGTAAAACGGCGCGCTGCCGGTGTTCCGCACTGCCAGCCTGATTTCCAGGCTGCCGCCGGGTCGCACCGTGAGTGGATACTGCAGCGAATCGATGACGAAGCGGTAGCCGAACGCTTGCTGGATTTCCGCCGCGCCCTCCAGCACCGCCGAGTCGCTGGCGTCGTAGTTGCTGATCCAGCCCAGGTAGCTCGCGTGGTAGCGGCGGATCTTGTCGATCATGAAGCGCCGGTAGGCCGGCCGCTTCATCGTCTCGTCGGGTGTGCGTCCGAAGGTGTTCTCGGGCTCCGACTCCGGGCGCTGCTTCTGCCAGTTGTACTCCACTTCCCCTTCGATCGGCGCCGTCTTCCAGATTTCGCGGTACACGTGCGTGGCCATCCACGGAAACTGCGTCTCCGCCTTCGTCGGTGGCTCGCGGCTCAGGGTCGCAAAGGTGTCGTAGTAGATCCCAAAGCCCTCCGCCATGAACTCGGGGTCAGTGTGTCGAACCAGCAACGGCTTGTTCGGGAAAGCCCGGCGAAACGCCTCCGCGAGCAGGCAGCGCTGCGCCGCCGTGGGCGCCGGGTTGTGATGCTCGCCCCAGAAGCCAATCAGGCCCATCTGCACCGCAAAGATGCGCGGGTCGCGATCCCACGCCTGCCCGAGCTTGGCGATGAGCGCCTCGAGCCGCGCCTGGAAGGTCGGGCTGTCGTAGTCGAATTCGGCCAGGTCGGCGGGCCAGTGTTGTTTGGGGGATGACGGGGTTCCCAGCGTGCCGTTCCAGTCCAGGTAAACCCGGGGCACCAGCTTGATGTTCAGTTCCTCGAAGCGCCGGCCCGCGACTTGGGTGATCTTGTTCGTGTGGGCGATGATTCGCTCCACGGTGTCGTCGGCGCCGACTTCGATCACATTCCAGGGAATGTATTTTCTCTCCAGAAGTCCGTAGCCGCCGGGCTTGTAGGCGCGAAAGCCCTTCAACGGATTGTTGATCGCGCCTGGGAACTCCTCCGGGGTCACGGTCACCCAGTCGACTCCCGTGGCGGCATCCCGCGCCACGGCCACGGAGTGATCTCCCACCTGGCACAACGCCTCACCGACGAGGCCAGCCACGATTCCGATGCCACGCAGTGCCCACTTCAGATCCACGATGATGACGGAGCTTTGGGATCAGACGCGCCCGCGCAAGATTGGTCCAGGGGCGCACGGTCCAGGTTCGGGCCCGAATGCGGTCACATGGAGCAGTCAACGGGGCTGCGGGATCGCTCAGGGAGCGGAACCACCGCGCACGAGTCGGACGAAGTGGTTGATGCGGACCACATCGCCCTGCGGCCCGCGGCCATGCGGGAACGCGGCGGGATCGCCCCGCTTCGGATCGCTGCGCTGCGCGCCCGCGCCATGAACATCGAGCAGGCGGTACTCGCCCCGGCCCGGCGGCTGCCGCATCCAGCCCAGCGCCCGCCCGAAGCAGAGATAGACCGCCGCCGTACCGCGCCGATCCGGCGGGCCATCGAGGTGCGTGGTGCCGGACCAGAAGAACGGATACTCGCCGTCCTCCAACCGGGTGAGCTGAAAAATCGGATCGATCGCCGGCGAGCGCGTGTAGTCCACGATGCTTTGCAGTTCCTTGGCCTGCGGCAGCCGCCAGTCGTCGTGGCCGAGGTAGCGCTCGACATTGCGCTGCTGCACCCACGCAAGCGCCGCCTCCCAGTCCAGGCCGCGTCCGCTGTCGGCCCGGGCCCAGGTGAGGCCGGTGGCTCGGTCGCGCACGGTGCCGTCGCCGCGGTCCTCGAAGTCGTTCCGCCCGTAGGCGGGATTGCCGCGGACGTACCGCACATACAGCCGGTTCGGCTCCCGCGCGCCTCCGCCCGGGGCAGGCCGGAGTTTCGGATAGCCCTTGATTCGCCCGTCGGCGAAGTTCACCCCGAACACCGTGGCCTGCCCGTTCATCGTAGTGCCGACATACTCCGTCGCCGACCAGTCCTGGCAGTCGATACCCCGCTCGCCGCGGGCGGTGTCGCCGAAGACAAAGTCGAAATACCGCGGGTCGAGGAACGGCTTCACCGGCGTGGCCCCCTGGCACTCGCCCGTGAAGTCGATCAGTGAATACAGCTCCTTGATTGTCGGCATCCGCCAGTCGCGGTGCCCGCCGACCCGGCACGCGGCTGCCCCTGCCACGGCCTCATCCCAGGACATCCGGGGTCCGCGCGCCTGCACCCAAGTCAAGCCGGTGTTCAGATCGCTCACCGTGCCATCGCCGTTCTTCCGATAGGCGGGAGCAACCGCCGGCACCTGGCCGTCCTGACCGAAGAAGGGCTGTCCCTTCCGCGGCGCCGCGATCTCGCGCGCGTGGTCGTAGGTCCGCGCCTGTCCCGTGCCGACGACGACGTACGGCAGTCCCGCGGCCGCCTCCCGCGCTCCGACACTGGCGAGCAGCAACGTCAGGAGCAACGCGCCGGCGCGCGATTGGCGCCGCAGCGCGGCGGGGTGACTCTGGGCGGTCGCCAGACGAAACCAGCAGGGAATCGGACTCATGCGTGAAGAGACGCGTCCGGTGGACGGGAGTTAGCGTCCTGCGGCGACGGCACCGAACAGGCCGCCTCCGGGCGGTTGCGCCCATGCACCGGCGCTACGTCCGTCCCGCCGCACGTCCGCGCCGGCACTGCGGCTCAACCCTTCACCCGCGCACTCACCGGCAGGGGCCGTCCCAGGCGAATCGACTCCTCGGCGATGAGACAGAGCGCGGTCGACCAGAGGCCGTCCTCGCCCGTGGCGGCGGGCGGCGCTTCGCCGCGCACCATCTGCACGCAGCGCGCGATTTCCTCGCGCAGCTCGAAGACCTCGCCGCTGTGCCGCGCGAGCTTCACCTCCTCGAGTCTTTCGCCGTCGAACACCTTGAGAAAAAACGTCGGCTCGAGCGTGCGGTCCAGCGCCCCGCTCCAGCCGGCCCAGATCGCGCCCTTGCGACCGGCAATCTTCACCGTCTGGTGGTGCTCGAAGGCGGCGAGGGTCTGCGACACGACCGCGTAGGAACCGTTCGAATACCGGAAGATGGCGCTGAAGTTGTCGTACAGCCCCGGCCGCTGGGGGTCGCGCGAGTTGCCATAGGCGTGCAGTTCCACCGGATCGCCCGCCGCCTCGAGGTACCAGCGGGCGAGGTCAAAGAAGTGAATTGGCTCCTCCAGCACCCAACTCCCCACGCGCGCCGGGTCGTACCGCCAGCCCGACGCGCCAAGGCGGTAGGGTTTTCGCGAAAGTTCGACCAGCACATACTGCGGCTCGCCGATCGTGCCGCGCTCGATCACGCGCTTGATTTCGCCCCACTGCGACGAGAGGCGCAGTTCGTGCCCCACCGCGAGTTGCCGGCCGCGCTCGCGCGCCAGCCGCACGATCGCCTGACAGTCCTCCACTGTCAGCGCCATCGGCTTCTCGATCAGTACGTGACAGCCCGCGTTGAGGGCGTCGGTCGCGACGGCCAGATGCGTGTGACTCGGGGTGACGACGTCGACAAGGTCGATCCCGCCATCCGCCAGCATGGCACGGTGATCGGAGTAGAGGCGCGCACCGGGGTGGGCCTGCTGCGCCGCGGTCCGTGAGTCCTCGGACGGCACGACGATCGCCGCGAGGCAAGCGTGCGGGTTCGACGCAATCGACTGGGCGTGGTGCTGCCCCCAGGCGCCAAAGCCCACGAGGCCGAAACGGACGGGTGAAGGAGTCATGGGAATGAAGGAGGTCAGCGCCGGGGCGCGGTGGTGAGGGGCGTCGCGGGATTTGCGATACGCCGGCCCTGCACTTCGTTGAGCCGGCAGGTGGGCAGGCGGGGCAGGACGTGTTGCGCAAACAGATCGCACTCCTCCGCGTGCGGATAGCCGCTGAAGATGAAGGCCCGCATGCCCAGGTCGAGGTAGCGGTTGAGCTTGGCCAGCACTTGGTCCGGATCGCCGACCAGCGCGCTGCCGCAGCCGCTGCGCGCGAGGCCGATCCCGGACCACACGTGCGGTTCGATGTACAGGTCCGACCCCGCCTGGGCGCGCAACTCGTCCTGGCGCCGCACCCCGGCGCTTTGCGCGTCGAGGGAACGGGCCTTGATCGCCTGGCCCTGGTTGCGATCCAGCTTTGAAATCAACCGGTCGGCCGCCGCCCGCGCCTCCTGCTCCGTCTCGCGCACAATCACGTGGATGCGCAGCCCGAAGTCGATCGTGCGGCCGTGGTTCGCTGCGAGGCCGCTGAGGTGATGCATCGTCTGGGAGAGCCGCGCCTCCGTCTCCGGCCACATCAGGAAGACGTCGCAGTGTTTCGCACAGAGCTCCTGCGCCAGCGGCGAGATGCCACCGAAATAAAGCAGGGGGCCGCCGCTCTGCTGGTAGGGCTTGGCGGGGTCGCAATCGGGCAGGCTGAACTGGTAGAAACGCCCGTTCCATTCCAGCGGGCCGTCCGTCGTCCACAGTTTCTGGAGGATCTGGATGATCTCGCTGCTGCGCGCGTAGCGATCCTCGTTCGACTCCTTCCGGCCGGGGAGATCGGAGGAGATGATGTTCAGCACCAGGCGTCCCTGCGCGAGGTGGTCCACCGTGGCGATCGCCCGGGCGAGCATCGGCGGCCACACCTCACCCATGCGCAGCGCGACGAGCTGGTTGATCTGGGTCGTCTGCGGCGCCATCGCCGCGGCGAAGGTCAGCGCATCCTGGCCCGCAATCCACCCGGAGGGCAGCAGGATGTTCTGATAGCCGAGGGCGTCCGCGCGGCGCACCAGGTCGCCGCAATGCTCGTAGTTGCTGCGCAACCGGCCGTCGGGCACGCCGAGGTATTCGTAGTCGTCGCTGCAAAGGGCGGAAAACCAGGCCACCTCGGCTCGGCGGTCAGCGGTCCGCAGGACGGGAGCAGGCGGCGTGGGCGCGGAGAAGGAGGACATGCGTCGGAGGCCCCGGCCCCTTACGGCACGGAGCGGCCCTGGGCCGCGCTCCACAACTCGTACCAGTGCTGGCGCTCCAGCGTGAGTTTCGCACTGCCGGCCGCCTCGCGGATGCGTTCCGGCTGGTTGGTGCCGATCACGACCTGCGGGCGCGACGGCAGGGCGGCCACCCAGGCGAGCGCCGTCTGCTCGGCGCTGGCACCGTACAGCGCGCCCAGCTTCGCGAGGCAGGCGCGGGTCCGCACCGCCTCCGGTTGATCGCCGGTGATCAGCCGGCCGCCGGCCAGCGGCGACCACGCCATCGGATGCACGCCACCCGCCTGGCACTGATCCAGCGTGCCGTCGGTGATCGCGTCCATCCGCAGCAAGCTGATCTCGATCTGGTTGGTGGCCGGCACCCGGCCGAGGCAGCGCGTGAGCAGTGCAAACTGATGTGGGTTATAATTGGATACGCCGACATGGCGCACTTTGCCGGCGTCGATCACCCGTTGCAGGCCGCGGGCGGTCTCTTCGGCGCTGGTCAGCCAGTCGGGGCGGTGGATGAGCAGCAGGTCGATGCGATCAGTGTGCAGCTCCCGCAGCGAACGCTCCACGCAGCGCTCGATCGCCGGCGCGGTGGCGTCGTAGTGGTTCACCCGCACCCCCGGACGCTGGTCGCACACGGCGTTGATGCCGCACTTGGTCACGATCTCCATGCAATCCCGCAGGGCCGGCGCCTCGGCCAGCGCCCGGCCGAACAGGCCCTCACACGTGTACTGGCCATAAATGTCGGCGTGATCGAAGGTCGTGAGGCCGGCCTCGAGGCAGGCGTCGATTTTCTGGCGGATGCGGGCCGGTGCGGTGCCGACGGGATCCTTGGCGAGCCGCCACAGGCCGTACGCCAGGGCGGAAACTTCGGGACCGTCGGGGGAGAGTGTGAAGCGAGGAACCATGGGAGTGACGCAGGGGCGGAGGGCCGAAACTGTGGTGCGTCGCGCCAATCCGGCTCAATACCTTTCCACCGGCCGCCGGCAGGACTCGAGGCAGGATCCCTCCCCCTTGAGAATCGGTTGGCCGCGGTGGAGCAGCAGTGCAGAGTGGCCCGTCCCTGCCCCCCTGATGCCACGATTCATTCCCCCTTGGTCGCGCTCCACGCGCCCGTTCGCCGCCGTCCGTGCACTCATCCTCGCAGCTTCCGCGGCGGCCGCTCTTCCCGCCGCCCCTTCTCCGGCGAAGCTCAACGTGCTGTTGATTGTCGTCGATGACCTGCGCGACCACCTCGGCTGCTACGGTAATTCCGCGGTCCGGACCCCGCACCTTGATGCGCTGGCGGCCCGCGGGGTCCGGTTCGATCGCGCCTACGCCCAGTACCCCGTCTGCAATCCCAGCCGCGCCTCGTTCCTGACCGGCCTCCGTCCGGACGAGACCGGAGTCACCAACAACACCACGCTGCTGCGCTCACGACGACCTGACGTCGTCACACTCCCGCAACTGCTCAAGGAGAACGGGTGGCACGCGGCGGCTTTCGGAAAAATCTTCCACCTCGGCGGCGGTCGCAGCGCGGAACAGCGGGCACAGTGGATGGACCTGCCCCGGTCCTGGGACACGGCCGAGGCATTCGAGGCGACCGCAACGGGTCGCAGGAAACTGGCCGGCCGCGACCTCACCCTGGGCGCCCTGGCGTGGTGCCACTGGGGCATGATGGACGGCTCCGACGAGGATCAGCCCGACGGGCAGATCGCCCGGGCCGTAATCGAACGCATCGAGAGTCTCGGCGACCGGCCGTGGATCATCGGAGCGGGCTTCATGAAGCCGCACGACCCGTTTGTGGCGCCGAAGGCTTACTTTGATCTGTACCCGGAGGACGCGATTCGCCTCCACCGCGATCCTCCGGACCTGACGCCCGTGCCCCCGCTGGCCGTGGGTTTCGGGGCGTTTGGAACCGTCTTCGGCAGGTTTACGGACCGGGAGAGACGCGAATTCCAGCGCGCCTACCACGCCTGCACGACGTTCATGGATGCCCAGGTCGGCAAAGTGCTCGCCGCACTCGATCGACTGAGGCTCCGGGAGCGCACGGTCGTGATCCTGCTCGGGGACCACGGGTATCACCTCGGGGAGCGCAATTGGTGGAACAAGAACACGCTATTTGAGCGCAGTTGCCGGGCGCCACTGATTATCGCAGCGCCCGCGGCCCAGTCCGGGGTGGCGCGCGGCCTGGTCGAGTTCGTGGACCTCTTCCCAACCGTCGTCGATCTTGCCGGCCTCAGCCCGCCCGCTGGTCTCGCCGGGCAAAGCCTGCGACCGCTGCTTCTTGATCCCTCCCGCCCGGGCAAGTCCGCAGCCTTCACGCTGGTGACGCGCGGTCCGCAGCAGCGGGGCGACTCGATCCGCACCGAACGCTGGCGTTTCACCCGCTGGAGCGACGGCGCGGAGGAGCTCTACGACCACGACGTCGACCCCGGGGAGACCCGCAACGTGGTGGGCGACCAGCCGGCCGTGGCCGGCGACCTGCGCCGCCGGCTCGTGGCCGCCCGCCGCTGAGGCCCGTGCTCCACGCGCGCACGGCACCCCGCGGGTGGGAGATTTCCCCCTTCCCTACCACCTTCGGCTTCGGCTCCGCGAGGGCGGTCAGGCCGCACCGCCCTCCATCAGAGCCCGCAGTCGCGCGCATATTTCGGGCCGGCCTCCGACATAGGTGAGCTTGTTCATCTTCACGTCGAACTCCCTGAGCGGCAGGGGATCGGCGTTCAGAAACGAAACCTCGCCGCCGGCGCCGCGCACCAGCGCGATGGCGGCGGCCAGATCCCAAATCTTCACGTTGTAGTCGACACAGCCGTCGAGCAATCCGATCGCGACGTAAGCGAGATGCAGGGTCGCTGAGCCGAGGCCGCGAATCTTGAAGTGGGTGAGAATGCCGGTGGCCAGCGGCACCCGTGCCGGGTCCGCCGGACTGTGGAAACCGATCAGCGTTTCGCGCGAAAACGGAGACGGGCTGACCCGCGCGATCCGCGCGCCATCCTGGACCCCGAAGCCCGGCCCGCCATGGATCAGGACGCGGCGGCTGAGGTCGTACACCACGCCATACACCGGCTCGCCGCGTTCACAGAGCGCGAGGGAAATTGCACAGTGCACGATCCCGAGCGCGAAGTTGTTGGTCCCGTCGATGGGATCCAGCACCCAGGCAAAACGCGCGGTCACGGGGACGGGCGACACCGCCTCCGGCAACTCCTCGCTCAAGAATTGATCGTCCGGAAACCGCGCCGCGAGGTCGCGACCAATCCCTTCGGAGATGGCGACATCGACCGCGGTCACGCGCGTGCCATCGTGCTTCCACCGGCTCTCGGCCCGCCCGAACTCGCGATGCAGGAGTGCGGTCTGAGCGAGGACGGCGGACTGGGCGGCGGCGATGCGGATGAGCAGGTCGGGCGACGGCATGAGTTTCCACCAAACACACCGCTACGCCGGAAACGAGAACGAACCTTGGATCGGACCCCGGAAGGTCGCGGCTCACTCGTAGTCGTACAATTTCGGATCGCGCCGCGGGGAGGACCGTCGCACCCGGAAGCGGTGGCGCGGTTCCTTGGGGTCGGGTGCAGGACCGCCCGGGCCAGGCCCCATGCCCATCCCCATGTCGTCGCCGTAGGGGTCGTCCAGGCCCGCCCCCGGTTCGTCGCCACCCCCAAACTGCTCCTCGAGCGAATCGGGGTCGGCGCCTTCCTCGAGCTTGCGCACGACCTCCTCCATCTCGCCGTCGATCTTTTCGCCGGTGAGCTCGGACATCCGGCGCATCATCCGCGCCATCGCCTTCGGGTCGTTTTCGTCGACACTGGAAAACTCCCGTTCCATCGCCCCCAGGGCGGCTTCCATCCGCGCGTCCTCCGCCGGACCCCCGGAGCCGGGATCCGCCCCCGGCGGCTTTTCCGCCGCCTCCTCCTTCGCGCCGGCACTGGTGATGGCAAATGCCGACACCAGCTTCCGCATCCGGAATTTCGGATTGTCGGGGCAGCGGGGAGTCGTCTGCCCCTGGGCCAGCGTCTTCGCGTAGAACTGGTAGATGGTGTGATTCTCCGGACAGTAATACTCGTAGATGGGCATGGTTGAAAAACGCGGGAATTAGGCCTCCGCGCGCGGTTTGGCAAGCTGGTGGCCGTGTCGCACGGCCGTCGGGCCCGCCGTCCGATTCAGCCGGTCGAGGACGCGCGCGAGCCGGCGTCGCTTCTCGTCGCTTTCGGCGAACATTTCGAGCTGGGCACTGCTTTCTTCCACGTTGGAAAAGCGGACGCTCACCAGCCGCAGGGGCTGGCGCTTGCGCCAGGCCGCGCGCAACAGCGGAGTCACCAGTACATAGAATGGCGCTTCCAGGTCCGTCGCCGCCGCCAGGCTATGGCCATGGGATACCTCGCTGAAGTCCGGGTAACGCACTTTCAGTGTCATCGTGCGAACGCGTTTGCCGTCTTCACGGATCCTGGGAAACAGTTCGTCGATCATGCCCTTGAGGATCCGTTCGATCTCGGCCGCCTCGGAAAGGTCGTGCCCGAAAGTCTCCTGCTGGGAGTAGCTCTTGGCGTCATCCCGCTCCGACTCCACCGGTCGATCGTCCTCACCGCGCGCGGCCGCGCGCATCTCACGCCAGCCGCGACCGAAGATTGATTCCAGTTCCGCCTCACTGCGAGCGAGGATATCCCCAATTCGATGGAGGCGGTGCCGACGAACGAGCTCCGCTTCGCTCTTGGGCCCAATCCCGGGCAGCTTTCCAATCGGCAGCGGGGCGAGAAACGCTGCCTCCTCCCCGGGAGGCACGACGACGAAACCGCGCGGCTTGCGCAGTTTCGAGGCGATCTGCGCCACCAACTTGTTGCTCGCCAGTCCGAATGAAACCGGGATTTGCAGTTCCGCCCACAGGCGATCCTGAAGGCCGCGCACGCGGGATTCGATTTCCGCCCGGTTCGTCAGGCCGCAGGGAGCGAGGTCCAGATAGCCTTCATCGATGGAGTTGCGCTGGACCAGCGGCGTCAGTGTTTCGCAAAGATCAAACATCCGCCGCGAGACTCGTCCGTAGAGGCCGGCGGTGTGCGGGAGGAGCACCAGATCCGGGCACACCCGGAGTGCGCGCTGGGTTGGCATCGGCGTGTAGATGCCGCAAGCCCGCGCCTCGTAACTGGCCGAGGAGATGATCCCGCGCTCACGACCTCCCACGGCACACTTCCGGCCGCGCAGTTCGGGCCGGTGGGCCAGTTCACACGACACGAAGAAGGCGTCGGCATCGAGGTGAACGACAGTCGTCAGCGCGCGGGCCACGGGAGGATTGCCCGGGAGAGTGCTCGATGCGGCAAGCGCGAAACGCCGCCGGGGGAAAAACGTTCAAAAAATGCACCGCGTCCGGACAAGATTTGCCCATAGTTTTGTCTGGCCACCCGCCCGGGCAGACCCTGCGATTTCCCCGCTTCAACTGCTTTCTCCCCTTTTTCCGACCCTGCCTCGGTCTTGATGCTTCTAATCGCGATCTTCTCGATTCTCGTCCTGCTGCTGTGCTGGCTCTGCTACAGTGGCGACTGCAATAGCTGAGGACTTCTCGGCCGCTCAGTGCCAGTGCCCGGCCCCCGGTTGACCGCTGCGGCTCCGAACTTCACCATTGCGACCGGACCCTGCCCCACCAATCTGCCGCGCATGGGACGTCAATGGCTTCATGCCAAACGCGCAATCGTCAACCTGAAGAAGGGGCAGGCGGTCCAGAAACTCGTCAAGGAAATCACTGTCGCCGCCAAGCTGGGCGGGGGTGATCCCGACGCCAACGCCCGCCTGTTCGCGGCCGTCGAGAAGGCCCGGAAGGCCAGTGTCACGCGCGAGGTGATCCAGCGCGCCATCAACAAGGGCGCTGGCACGGGCGGCGATGGCGCCGCGCTCGAGCATGTCGTGTACGAGGGGTACGCGCCGCACAAGGTGCCCGTCATCGTCGAGGTGATGACCGACAACCACAACCGGAGCGCGGGCGAGATCCGGATCCTGTTCAAGCGGGGCGTGCTCGGTGGCGCCGGCAGCAACAAATTTCTCTTTGACCACGTGGGGATCGTCGAGGCCCACCATACCGACTCCGGCTCCGATCTCGAAGCGGCCGCCATTGAGGCGGGCGCCAATGAATTCGAGCCGATCAGCCAGGCGCAGAACGACGACATCCCCGAGGGCCACGCCGCCGCGCGGTTCCTCACCGAACGCACCGGGGTGCATGCGACTGCCACCTGGCTGAAGCAGCACGGGTGGTCGGTCATCACCGCCGAACTCGGCTACATCGCCAAGATGTATCCGGAGCTGGATGACACCCAGCGCGCCGAGGTGGGCGAATTCCTGCAGGCACTCGAGGATCACGACGATGTGCAACGCGTCTGGGCGGCGGTGAAATAGCCCCCCCCGGACAGTCGTCCGCCGGACGGTTCCGAAACCGATCGCTGATCCCGAAGGCATCGCCGCAGCCCTTCCTTGCCGGCCGCAGGTGGGGCGACGCCCTCTTCCCCCGCTGCGTCTGGCGCGGCAACCACGAAGCACCGCCCCCGCCTCTGGGTCGGCCCTTCAGCCGGGCCGCAGCGCGAGCTCGCGGCTGGGCACGCGGCCATGCCCGGTGAGGAGGATGCGATCGGGAAGGAGGCGCACCGTCGCAAACGCGGTCGTGTCGGCGGTCTCGACCATGCCCTGGAGGGTGAGGTACGGCACCCCTAGGCGTTGACCAAACGCTCCGGCGTGATTGTGGCCATTGAACCAGGCAGCCACGTTGGGATGGCGATCCACCGCGGCGAGGGCTGCACCGGCATCCCAGGCATTGTGGACGTTGTCGGGAAACACCGGATGGTGGGAGAACACGATCACGCGCTGGGCCGCGGCCCGGGCGGCGGCACATTCCCGCTCGAACCACTCCAATTGCGCCAGCCCCAGACCGCCGTTCCACGGTTTTGCCTGGCGCACCCCGGCGGCCTCCAGCCGGGCCAGTTCGAGCTCCGCCCCGGCGCGTTCTGGACTGCCGGCCGGATGCGCGTAGGTGCTCACCGCGTTGGTATCCAGGATCACGAAGCGAAATCCTTGATGGGTGAAGGACCCGTGGCGCCACGCCATCCCGAGTCGCGCCGGAACCTCGGGCTTTTGCCGATCCTGGACGTCAAAATCATGGTTGCCCAACAACTGATGCCAGCGGTGGCGGCTCGCGCCGAGCGGCCGCAGAATATCGTCGAAGCTGCGCCACTCGCGATCAATCAGGTCGCCCAGATGCACGCAGAACGCCAGCGGGCGCGAATCGAGGAACTCCACCGCCGCGGCGAGCTTGGCGAGAGAGCGGCGGTAGTGGCGCGTGCCCTTGGCTTCGACGTCGGCGTACTGGGCATCCGCCACCAGACCGATCTCGAAGCCCTGCCTCGCGGCACTGCGGCCGATGCAGGGCGCTCCCGCGAAAGCGAGCGCGGTGGTTTGCAGAAAACGGCGGCGGGAAAAGCGAGGACGCACCATAAAACGACGGGAGTGAGCCCGCGGCCCGAATGCACTCACGACTGACGGCACCCTGGCCACTCGAAAGTCGGCCGCAACCTCGCAGCCCTGCCCCCAAGGGGGAGCGGTCCTCGCGCGACGGCGATCAGACTGCCCTGCCTGCGCCCGCCCGCCCCGTCACACCCTTTCGGCCAGCAGCGCGCGGCACGAGGATCAGTCTTCGTGATGCGTCAGCCAAAGCACCGAGGCCAGGGCGGCAAACATCAGCGTCGGGCCGATGATCCACAACGGGTGGAACGGAATCTGCCAGTGTCCCATCGCCCACCAGACCACCACGCATTTCACCAAAATAACCGCCCAGGCAATCCCCATGAACCAACGCACCCGCCGGGGATACTGCGCGACGTCGATATGAAGAGGAGAGTTCATGAGTTGAGGTTACTCCGTCCCAGAACTCCGACACCGCGTTGGTTGTCGGACGCTGTGCATGATTTGTGAAATCAACCCACGCCTGCCGGGCCGTGGATGCGCTCAACTCGAACGCGCAATCGCACGCCAGCGACGCAGGGCCGATCCCGTCAGGGAGGCCGCACAGGACTCGATCGGATCGCGCGGTCCGGCGTAGACCAGATCGCCGCCGTCGCGGCCTCCGCCCGGCCCGAGATCGACGATCCAGTCCGCCAGATTGATGACATCGAGATTGTGCTCGATGATAATGACGGTGTTGCCGGCGTCGCGCAGGCGGAAAAGTAAATCCATCAGTTTCTGAATGTCGGTCCAGTGCAGCCCAGTGGTAGGTTCATCAAGGATATAAAGGGTTGCCCCCTGCTGGCGGCGGCTGAGTTCGAGGGACAGCTTGATGCGCTGCGCTTCTCCACCCGAGAGCGTCGTGGCCGACTGGCCCAGCGTCAGATACCCCAGGCCGACGGCGTCGAGCGTGGCGAGTTTGTCCACCACGCGCGGAATGTGTCGAAAGAGTGAGAGCGCCTCCCGTACGGTCAGGTCAAGCACGTCGGCGATCGACTTGCCGTGGAAAAGAACCTCGAGCGTCTCGCGGTTAAAGCGCCGGCCTCCGCAGCTCGGACAGGGGGCATAAGCGTCCGGCATGAATTGCATATCGAGCCGGATCATGCCGTCACCCTGGCAGCGTTCGCAGCGCCCACCACGGACATTGAACGAAAACCGGCTGGCTTTGTAGCCACGCACCCTGGCCAGCGGCACCTGCGCATAGAGATCACGCAGGAGCGGCAGAAGATCCACATAACTGGCCGGATTGGAGCGCGGGCTGCGTCCGATCGGCTCCTGATCGACCTGCACAAGCTTTTCGAAGCAATCGAGATTCTCGATGTGGCGGTGCGTTCCCGGCAGAACGCGGGCTCCGTTCAACTTGCGCGCCGCCTGGGCGGCGAGAATATCCAGTACGAGCGTGCTCTTGCCGGAACCACTCACACCGGTGACGCAGGTGAGAAGGCCGACGGGAAACCTGACATCGATTCCGCAGAGGTTGTTTGCCCGCGCCTCGCGCACGGTGAGCCACGCTCCATCCGGGGATTTCGGCAGGGCTTCGCGACCGACCGAAAGCGTGCGCGCAAGGTAGGGTCCCGTGCGGGAGATCGTGGCCGAAAGTCGCTGGCACGCCGCCGGCGCTCCCTGAAAGAGAAGCTTCCCTCCCCCGGTACCCGCCTCCGGCCCCAGTTCGATCAGTTCATCGGCGAGCCTCATCGTGTCTTCGTCGTGCTCGACCACGATGACCGTGTTTCCCCGATCTCGCAGCGCGATCAGGGTGTCGAGCAGCTTCTGGTTGTCATGCGGATGAAGTCCGATGCTCGGTTCATCGAGCACATAAATGACCCCGACCAGTCCCATGCCGAGTTGGGTGGCAAGCCGCACCCGCTGGGCTTCCCCGCCCGAAAGCGTGCCGTAGTCGCGATCGAGCGTGAGGTAGCCAAGTCCCGTCTCGAGCAGGAAGCCGAGGCGCTCCTCGACCCCGCCCACCACCTCGCGGAGGGCAGGATTCGAGCCATGCCTCGCCACGAGTTTCGCCGCGAATGCCCGGGCCGCCGCCACATCCAAGGCGAGAAACTCGGGAAATGTCGCGCCTTCAACCCGCACCGCGGCGCTGCGGGCATTGAGTCGGGAGCCCCGACACTCCGGGCATTCCCCGCTGACCATGAACGTCGTGAGGCGGGCGCGAAACCCCTCGCTGTCCGTGTGCCGGAAGCTCTCCTCCAGATCAGAGATGACACCCGCAAATGGCATCGTCCGGGCTTCGCGCATTCGTCGCAGTTTGAAGGCGAACTGCCGTTCGCCCGCGCCATGGAGCAGGGTTGACTGCACTGCCGGTGGCAGTTGCCGCCAAGGCACGTCGGGATCAAACGGCAACTGCTCCGCCAACTGCTTCAAAAGCGCATTGTGTTTGATGATGAGATTCTTTCCCCCGATCCGCCACGGCTTGAGGGCACCCTCACGAACAGATTTGTCCGGGTCGGGTACCACAAGCTCCGGCACAAACCGCAGCTTCCGGCCAATCCCCTCGCAAACGGGGCAGACCCCTTCCCGGTGGCTGAAGGAAAAATGACGCGGGGTCAGTCGGGCGAAGATCTCACCGCACACTTCGCAGGCCAGGGACTGGCTGAGGGCGATTTCGCGCCACGCGGCCTCCGGAGTCTCCTGTGCCAGCACGACAGCGCGGTCACGTCCCTCGCGGAAGGCAAGTTCCAGGGAGTCCGCCAGGCGACTGCGTTGATCCGCTGTCGCCACCAGGCGATCGACGATCAAGTCGACGGCCAGTTCGCGCGTGCCTGCGACTGCGGGGGGCAGGCGGGGATCGTCGAGACTGCAAACTTCACCGGCAATCCGAACGCGCTGAAAACCGCGCTGTCGCAACCGCGGCAGTTCCTCGCGCAAGACGCTGGGCCTGGCCCGCAGGCAGGGGGCGAGCAGCATCACCCTCTGCCCCGCACATTCAGAGAGGATGCGGGCCACGTTGTCATCGAGCGAACGTTGCACCACCCGACCGCCGTCTCTGGGGCAGAACTGCTCTCCGACCAGCGACCAGAGGAGTTGTGCGTAATCCGCGATTTCGGTGGCGGTTGCGATCGTGCTGCGGGGGCCACCGGCCGCCGAGCGCTGTTCGATGGCCAAAACGGGCGACAGGCCATGAATGAAGTCGACGTCGGGCCGCTTCAATTGGTCGAGCACGGCCCGGGCGGCGGTGCTCAGTGACTCGATGTACTTGCGGTACCCTTCCGCATACAGGGTATCGAAGGCCAGCGAGGATTTCCCCGAGCCGCTGGGGCCGGTGATCACAATGAGTTTCCCCCGGGGGAGGAGCACCTCGAGATTCTTGAGATTGTGCTCCCGCGCTCCCTTGATGTGGATGTGGGTGGCGACGTGCATGAACTCAGGGACACTCGCCGATCCACCCGGCGCGTCAAAACCGCAGAGGACTTGTTCCCGCTGAATCGGACTTCCCAGCAGCGGCCGGCGGACGGACAAACGAGGATGACAGCTCGACTAGGGAACCTCGTACACCTCGATCAGGGCGACACCGGCAGTTTCGCCCACGCCGCTGACTTGCGCGGTGTAACTGCCGGGCGGCAGGGTAACAAGCAGCGCGGCATCCCGGGATGAAGGTCCGGGCAGGTTGAAGGCGCCGACGCGAGCGAAGGCCGCCACCAGTTCGGTCGCACCCGCCCAATCGTTGTTCTCCTGCAGCATGCGCCCGGCCCCATCGAATAGCCGCAATTGCGGATCCACCAGGATGCTGGAGCTGGGCAGGCCGAGAGGAATAAGTCCCGGGCCGACGCCACGGATGAGCACAGACTTGGGAATCGTGCCATCAATCACAAACCCGGCGATGAGGATGCCCTCCCCGACTCCGACCTCGGTGCGGGCCGAGACGTTGACAAAGCGAGAGGCGGCAGACGGGGCGTCCGCATCGTAGGCCTCGATCAGCGCCACGCCGGTGCCGGAAACGGAGGTGATATGTGCCGTGCCCGGTCCGGCCGGAAGCGAGACCAGCAGGGCCGAGTCCTTGGAGTCAGGCGGCAGGGCAAACGCTCCCGACCGGAGAAACGCCGCCGCGATCTCCTCTCCCCCACCCCAATCGTCATTGTCTCGCGTCGGCCGGCCGGCGCCATCGAAGAGCCGGAGCTGCGGATCGGCGAGCGCCCCGCGCACGTTGAGCTGGGCGAGGGTCGGACCAACCCCCCGGAGCAGCACCTGTTTGCTGTCGGTCCCCTCGATGCGGAAGCCCACGATCAGCGTGCGCTCCCCCGTGCCCGCGGTGCTGCGCACTGACACATTGAGCAGACGCGAGGAGAGCAACGTCAGGGTCGCCGCGCGCGAGGTAACGGAGCCGGCCGAATTGATCACGACAACGTCGTAGCGCCCCACCGACTCTGATCGCACCTCGGGAATGGTCAGTATGGCCGCGGTCGCGCCGGCGATGGCCACTCCGTCTTTGCGCCACTGATAGGCGGCGGGTTCGCTGCTGGTCGCGACCACGGTAAAGGTGATCCTTGCGCCGGGCGCCGCCGATTGATCAGCCGGCTGCGCGGCAATGACCGGGGGCAAGGTCACGACGACCGGCTGCACGGTGAGGGCAACGGAATCGCTGACCAGGGAAGCGCTGGGATTCGAGACCAACACCGAATAGAGCCCGGCGTCGGCCGGGGTGACATTCGTCAGCGTGAGCACGCCAGTGGTGGCACCGGAGATGCCGCGTCCGTCCTTCCGCCATTGGAAGGTTAGCGGCTCGGCGCCGGCGGCGGTCACGGAGAAGGTGGCGGTCCCACCCTCGAGCACGGTCTGCGCCACCGGCTGCCGGCTGATCGACGGGGCCATTCCGCCGCCACTGCCGCCACCTCCACCACCGGACGGGGGGGGCGGAGCCGCAGCGACGATTAGCACCAGCGTGGTGGTGGGACCGGTGCCGAATGAATTGGCCGCAGAAAGCGAAATAGTGAACGTCCCGGAGGTGGCCGGTACTCCAGAGATGGCCCCGAGCGGCGTGGCCGAAAGTCCGGCCGGCAATCCCGCAACCGCGAATGACGTCGCGCCATTGCTGGCGGTGGCCGCATAGGCAAAGTAAGCTCCGACCGTCGCAGCCGCCGTGGCCGGACTGGTGATCGCGGGCACGTCACCCACCGTGATGGTGAGGGTTGAACCGGGACCCGTACCCACCGAGTTGGTCGCGCTGACGCTGACCGGATAGACGCCAACAGTCGTCGGAGATCCAGTGAGTGCTCCCGTGGACGTGTTCGCCACGATTCCCGGTGGCAGTCCGGAAACCGTGAAGCTGACGGGGCTGTTGGAGGCGGTCAGCGTCAAGCTTAACGCCCCGCCCACGGCCACGCTGGCGGCCGACGCACTCGAGATCACCGGAACCGCACCGACATTGATGGTCAGACTGAAAATCGCGCTGGTTCCGGAGACGTTAGTTGCGGTCAGGGCAACCACCGCGGAGCCGGGAGCGGTGGGCGTGCCACTGATGACACCGGTAGCGGCATTCAACGAGAGACCGACCGGAAGCCCGACGGCGGCGAACAGGGTGGGAGAATTGCTGGCGCTGATGGAATAGGTGAACGGGATGTTGACTGCCAGGTTGGCCACCGCCGGGCCAGTGATTACGGGAGCCCCGGCCGCTGCGCTGATAGTTATCGTCACCGTGGCCACAGCGCCGGTGCCATTGGCGTTATTGGCACTCACCGCCACTGGGAAAACGCCCACCGCGGTGGGAGTACCGGAAATCGCACCCGTGGCGGTGTTGGCCGTCAGGCCCGGGGGGAGTCCGGCAATATTATAGCTGGTCACCGGTGCTCCCGGCGGGGCGCTGGCGACGACCGCGTAGGCGAGGGGAGCTCCCGCGGTCCCGGACACGCTGGAAGCGCTGGTGATGGCTGGCGTACCGGCAGCCGGATTGACGAGCAGCGTGACGTCGAGATTGGTCGTGGCTCCTCCGGAGAGAAGCGAGAGGGTCACGCTGTAGTTTCCGGCGGCAGTCGGCGTCCCCCCCACCCTGCCATTCGAGACATTGATGGAAAGCCCGGACGGCAGGCCAGTCGCGGAATAGACCGTGCCGGCGGGCGCGGCAGGGACCGTCGTAACCTGGTAGCTGTATTCTGCACCGACGGTCGCCGCCGGTATTGCCACCTGAGAATAGGCACGGGAAACCAAGGTAAGAAGCCCGAGAGCCAGGGCAGGCCAGGGGGATCGGCGTACGATCATGAGCATGGAATTCGCCATGAGCCGTGACACATGATTCGACCGGAGCTGCGCACTCATGATCCACCTCCCAAACGAACGGGGGACGAAACGATCAGCAGCAGCGTAACCGGTTCTCCATGTCCGGCGGAGTTAATCGCGCGCACGTTGACAGCGAACTTGCCGGAAGCCCGGGGAATCCCGCTAATCACTCCGGTGGCGGCATTGAGCGTGAGACCGGCTGGAAGGCCGGTAACGACAAAAGCAGTCGCGGCCGGGGCGGAGCTGAGGGTGAAGGAAAACGCGGTCCCAAGCGTACCATAGGCGCTCCGACTACTGGTGATCACCGGTGTGCCCGGCGCTGGGGCAATTGAAACTCGAACCGACAGGGGATCACTGCGACCGCTGCTGTTGATCGCCAGCACCTCAAGGACGAAGTTGCCGGGGGTGGTTGGAGTCCCGCTTACTTCGCCGGTTCGGGAATTGACGGTCATCCAAGGTGGGCCGTCGCGTAATTCGAACGAGGTGGGGGAATTTGCCGCAGTGATCTGATAACGCAACGGCAGCCCAACCTGCCCGGCCAGGGTCGGCAGACTCATCACCCGAGGAGCCGCGGGCGAGGGCTGCACCATCAGGGTAATTTCGCGCACGGCCCCGGAGCCCGATCCGTTGGTTCCCACCAGCCCGACCCGGAAGACACCTTCGACGGACGGACGCCCTTCGATTGTTCCCATCGCAGGATTGACCGACAAGCCAGGGGGAAGGTTTCTCGCCTCCAAGGCGTTCGGCGGAACAAAGGGACGGGCGGTCGGCATGTTGGTGGCCGTGATGACATAGCTGAAGGGATTCCCCACACGCGCCAGTGCGACACCAGGGCTGGTGATGAGGGGAACTCCCATTGCCGGGCGAATGAACAAAACAAGAGGTTGCGGAAGACTGGTTCCCGCGCTGTTTGTTGCCCTCACCTGTACCAGGAAGAGGCCGGACTCGGCGGGGCGCCCCGTCAACGCACCAGTAGCGGTATTGAAGCTCAGGCCTAAGGGAAGTCGCCCACTGATTGCATAGCTGATAATTGGGCCGGGCTCCGCCTCCACGGCATACGAGAATGACTCTCCGGCCTGCCCTTTAGCGGCAGGCAGGCTGACAATCCGAGGCGCGGTCAAACGCGGCACGAGGGTGATCGTGAGTGTCGACGCCGACCCCAGACCGCTCGTGTTGGAAGCTCGGACTGAGACCGAATAAACCCCGGCTAGAACCGGCGTGCCAGTGATGGCCCCGGTGGAACTGTCAACGGTCAGACCACCCGGGAGAGGAGAGGCCAGATAGGCAGTGGGACTCTCGCTCGCCTGGAGCTGGTAATTGAAGGATTCGCCGACCGTGCCGTTCGCCTCGAGCGGGCTCATAATCACCGGGGTTGCCGGCGGCGGAAGGATGGTAATCTCCAGAATCTTCGGATCGCTCATGCCACTGGAGTTGGTGGCGCTGAGCATAATTTCGACTGGCACCAAGGTCGCGGCGCTGGGAATCCCGGAGATTACTCCGGTGCTGGGGTTGAAAGCCAGACCCGCCGGCAGAACCCCGGCGATCGCATAGCCAGTCAACGGGCCATTGGACGCGAGGATTTCGTACTGGAACGGCTGGCCGGCCTGCCCCTGCGCGGTGCCTCCACTGGTGATCACCGGAGCGAGCAACGGCGGTGCGATCTCAAAACGAACCTCCAGCCCGTTTCCTTGGCCAAACTGACTGTCGACGCCAGCGAAAGTAACGCGCGCTTCACCCGCAGCGTCCGGAGTACCAGTGACCAGACCGGTGGACGCGTTTAGTTGCAGCCAGGAGGGCGGAGATGCCGATACCACCGCGTAGGTGGAGGCCGAGGGCGTCGCCGTCAATTGGTAGCTCAGGCTCTCGTTCACCCTGCCCTGAACCACTGCGGCGCTGGTGAGGACAGGGGCGCTCGGCGAGGGAGAGACCGTGATCACCAGCACCGATGAGGGACCGCGCTGACTCGGCCCGGCTCCCGGATCGTTGCTGGCAAAAACGGTGACTGGAAATACTCCCAGCACGGGCGTCCCACTCAACACCCCCGAGGCGGGGTCGATGCTGAGCCAGCCCGGGAGATTCTCCGCCCCAAACGTGTAAACGGTCGGCACCCCGGAAGCGGTCAAAGTGAAGGAGAATGAGGCTCCCACCGTGGTGGCGACCGCACTGGCACTGGTAATGACCGGAGCTGAAGGGGCTGGGTTGATCGTAAGTTGCAGAGCCGAGTCCACCGCACCACCCGCACCGGTCGCCCGAAGCGTGACCGAAAACACCCCTACTTCCGTCGGGGTTCCGTCAATCAGTCCCGTGGCACCGTCAAGGGAAAGTCCGGAGGGGAGTGAGCCACCCACGATCGCAAACGAGGTCGGCCCACCCGAGTAGGTTGGAACAAACGAGAATGCTGCACCCTGCGTGCCACTCGGATTGGTGATTCCGAGGTAAACCGGCGCGGCAGGTGCAGGCGAAATGGCCAATACGACCGTGGCGGAGGTCACGCCACCGGCGTTGGTGGCTGAAACGGTCACGTTAAAGTCCCCCGCCTCGAGCGGTCGGCCGCTGATGATTCCGCTTCCGGAGTCGAGGGTGAGCCCCGCCGGCAGGCCCGCCGCGCCGAAGGCCGTCGGCGCATTGGTCGCCACAATCGTGTACGAAAAATCGCTCCCCACCTGCCCACTTGCCGCCGCCGGGCTCGCAATCTGCGGCGGCGCCGGAACCACGTCGATCTCAATTGTCGTCGTCGTGGAGCCGCCCGAATTCTCGGCCCGCAGCACCACCGTGAAACGACTCGGCAACGGCCCGGGAACATTGGGGATGCCACCCAGGTTGCCACTCGCCGAGTCTACCGTTATCCCCGCAGGGAGCCCGGTTGCACTGAAAACTGCGGGGGCACCAGTAATCGTCACCGGCCCCCAAAGGAAGGTCAGACCCTGCACGGCAGTGGCTGGTGTCGGAGGCGTACTGACGAAAACGGGGGCGAGCGGAGTGACGGTTAGAATCGCGGGGTTGCTGGTCGCATTCGGCAGCACTCCGTTCGTGGCGAGGCAACGGAACTGATCGCCCGACATCGCCAACGTAAGACCCTGCACCGTCAAGGTGGAGGTGCCGACGCCGCTGTAAACGCCGTCGTTGGTGAGGTCGGTCCAAACGGCAGAGCCGGCGGGCAATCTCTGCCAGAGGAAGACCGGGTCAGGCGTGCCCGTGGCGGAAGCGGAGAAGGTCACCGTACTCCCCACCGCGCCGGATCGGTTGTCAGGATGAGACGTGAAGACCGGGGCCGGGGTGGTGGTGGACAACTCGGCCAACTCCAGCCCCGCCACCCTGAACGCGGTCCCAAAATCAACTGATTGGGTGAATGCTCCCGTGGGCGCACCAACTCCAATGACACGAATCGACAACGCAGTCGCACCAACCGGAGTCGCGTTGGTACCCGTCGCCGGATCGATAAAACCAGCCAGCGGGATCACCGCCGAATCCGCCGGCACGCCATCGCCAAGCACCGCCGCAACCGGCGTGAGCCCTCCGGGTGCCTCGATCATGGCCACCATGCCCGCACCGGCGAGTCCCGGAAATCTAACGCGGAGCAGGCGCGCATCCGCCACCATGCTCGTAAACGTCGCCGTGGTCACCTGGCGCAGCGGAAAAGGTCCGGTTCCATTGTCGACGCCCGAAACATCAAAGGTCCGCGGTCGAAGGTAATAAGTGGTTCCCGGCGCCAACCCACCGACCCGGACCACCACGACACGCCGGTTAATCGCGAGGATCTCCAACTCACGGCGCGCCGCCCGAGCCGCGGCATCGTTAACCACCGCCGGATCTCCCTCCGCAAACGGATAGAAATCGATCGCGAGACCTGCCGAGACCGAGGTCGTGCCAGCGGCGTCCGAAAAAACCTGCAGACCGGGGGTGGAAACTTCGGACGTCGTCCAGATCACTGTGACCACACTGGTCCCAACATTCGTGACCTGCACGTCACTGATTTCCACCGCCCCCCGGCTCGCAGTTGCGGCCGCGAGCCCCAGGCTGACCGCGCATGCACGGAGGAAAAGGAGATGACTTGCTTTGCGCATGGGGCAGTTCGGTTCAGCGGGTGGAGGAACTCCTCGGCACGACCAAGTCGCTGTCCATGCGCGCCGAGCCAACCCGGCCTTCGTGACGTATGCTCTCGGTACCGCCGATCAGAATGGTGAACCGATAGTGGCCGCGGGAACGCAGCTCCCTCGCCACCTCACTGGCGGTGCGATCGTTGTCTGCAACCAGCACAAGCAGGCGTCCTTCGGGAGCTTCGGAGACTGCCGGCGCCGCCGCTCGAGCCGGGGCACCGGACGCCTGCTCCGACCGCAAAGACCCGGCGGTGGTAGAGGTCCGACTCGGTCCGGAGATCAGTGGCACACCGAGTTTCGCCGCAAATTCGACCACCAAATCCGCAGAGGTACTCTTCTCCAGCAAACGTTCGCGCCGCGGTGCACCCGGGGCATCCGCTGCGAACGGTGCAGCAGTTTCGCCGCGAAGATCGACTAGAACCATGTCGGACTTGCTGGCCTTCATCAACTGATCGTAGGTGATTCCCGGTAGCCGTTCACGTTCCACTCCCACGGGAGCCGTAGTCAGACGGGTCACCGCCAACCAAGCGGCATAGCCGCCGGTGAGAACGTCACCCCGGACACCCGGTTTGGTCCGAATCGCAGCGAGGGCGCGAGCATCGTCGATCAATCCCAAGCCGTCTCCATAGACGATGACGTCCATGCTGGCTGGCAGCGGCTTGAAGGGAAGCAGGCCGAGCGGAATGTTGACCGCGCCCGGCACATGGCCCTCCACGAAGGCGGATGCCGGCCTGAGATCGACCACGAGTAGCGCTTCGTTTCGCTCCAGCCGCGCTCGCAGCGACTCCGGGTCGATGGCGAATAGCGCGGTGGCAGACAGACCCAACACCAGCGCGAAGGAACGCCGGGCAGTAGGCAAGGGATTCGTCGCACGCATGGTCATCACGGAGTCCAGTTGTTCACCGCATTCGCGAGGTCGACAATCACGACCGCCACTCCCGGCACGCGGAAGTCGGGACCGACCAAGGCGCCGGAACTTACGCTCAGAAGGTGCCACTGACCTGCCTCAGCATCGAGGATGCGTACGGCCCGGACGTTAGCGAGTCCGAAGGACCGCGCCAGGGCATGTCCGGAATAGCCCTGCGGGAGGAGCGTGTGAGTAAACGCCGATACACCTGCCGGCAGATTGAGCGGAGCGCCCGAGGCTGCGCCGAGGTCGACGATGCGCGACTCGTTGAATCGAACCCACACGAACTGACCGGCGGTGAGGTTGAAGTTGGTTCCGGAAGGCGCGCCTCCGTTCATGACCGCAACTTCGGTGGTCAGAGGTGTGAAGGACTGGAACCGGCTCACTGACACGACGCCCGCCTCGGCATTCCAGGCGGAGAGCAGCGAGTAGGCGGTTCCAAATCGGGAGACCAGATTCGCCGTCAAAGCGACGGCATTGTAATTGCGGAACACCGGCTGCAGCGCCGGTACCGCGGCCTTTCTCAGCACACTCGCTCCCGTGGTCCCTTCCTGCCAGATGATTTCGCCCGACGCGATCGAGCCGGAGCTCTTCTTGGTTGCCGAAAGCGTCAGCGGCAAGGAGCGACCCGTGCCAAGATCGAGCAACTGAAAGTTGTCCGTAAGCACCCCGGCCGAATCCTCGGTGTAAAGCATCCAGGAACCGACCAGGCGGGGCCGCGCCTCATTGCCGGGAGTGTTGGTCAAACGCGTCTCGAGGGAACGGCGCAGATCCAGTCCGTAAATCTCGACCTGAGTGTGGCGATTGTCCTGCCAGACGACCCAATGGCCGTCGATATCAGGCGCATACTGCCCAAACCCGTTGTTGGTCAGCCGCCGCTGCTCGCCCGTTTCCAAATCCTGGAAGTAGATTTCACCGAAGCCGACATCTCTGAAGTCCTGCCAGACGACGCGGCCGGCGCGCAAGGCCGGGTCGAGCTGGTCCGCGGCGGAAGCGCTGACGGTGAAACGCTGCGAAGTCTCGAGATTCGCCGCTTCGAGCTGCCAGGGAGCACCCGGCGTGGCGACGTCCTTGCTCTGCCAGACAATCCAGGGCCAATCGATGACCGGATTGATCTCGTTCTTTGCAGGAGTGTCGGTCACTGCCATCACTACGGTGGGGTTGGTCAGATCAACCCGCGCGATGTCCCAGTTACCGTTCTCCCGGCGCCGCTGCCAGACCGCATGCCGGCCGTCGGTGCGCGGATTCTCCTGGGCAATCGATTCGTTCGTCACGCTGATCACTGGGCCGCCACCTCCCCCGAGGGTGCGGGCGCGGACGTTGGGTGTTCCCGTGCCGCGTTCCTGCCACACGAGCCAAGGGCCACGAGCGTCGGGTCGCTCCGCTCCTTCCGAGGGAGTCGTCAGCGCGGTCGGACTACTGGCCAATTCGTCTATCCGCACTAACCGGGTGGTAAATGTCATGTTCCCCAGCGAATCGAGGAGACGAACCCGCACGGTGTACCATCCCGGCAACTGCAGCACCCCGGAAGTGCTCCGTCCATCCCACACAAAGGACAGGGTCGTTCCCTGAACGCCGTCGAAAGTCCGGCCCAGCACGTGCGTGAGAGAGCTGAAATCAGACCCGTAAGCCGGGTCGTAGCGCCAGACGCGAGTTGACGGTGATCCCTCGGCTTGCCAGACCCCACCGCGCCGGGCGAGGAGTTTTAAGGTCTGCAGCCCGGCGGTCTGCAGCGGAAGGTCGAAGGCGGTGCCGGGAGCCGCCTCCGGCCGGAAGAAGGAATCGTTCAGCGTCCAACGGAAGAGCTCAACCCCAGTCGCAGCCACCGTCAGAGACGACACGGGCAGACGCGTCGGTGATGGGGGCAGACCTGAAATTATGAAGGGCGGTGCGGCCGAATCGACCGTCCACGAAACCGACAGCGCATCGGCCTCCGGCGGATAGGAGCCGTGCTGGGAGCGGGTGAGAATGTCGATCGCCACGCTGCCCGACAACTCAGTCAGCGCCAGGGGGGCCGCAACCGACTGCTCCGCACTCCAAGTGCCGCCGTTGCGCCGGAACTTGTAGAAATCGACGTTGGCCCCGCCGACCGCAAGACTGGTCGCGGTCGCCGGCGTCGGAGACACCGGAACTCCCGCCACGGTCGGCCACACCCGGATGCCACGGAATACGTCGATGGCGGCATTCACCGGGACATTGGAAGCGGCGACCGGAATACTCATCTCAATCCGCGCAGACCGGAACGAGAGCGTGTCCCCGGAAAGGGTGAGCGCGTCCGAACGGTAGTCAATCGACCCAAAGGCCGGCCCCTGCCCTTCCAGGATGACGGCCGCGGTTTGTGTCGCCTCCACGTTGCCGGCGCTGTCGGTGGCACGAAAGCGCACCAGCGTGGTTCCCGGGGTGGTGAGCTTGAAGGGAATGGCAGGTCGGAAATCGACGTCACTATCCAGCTTGTACTCGATGCTGACCGGACTGGCGTCTTCGGAGGTAAAGAACAACTCGGTGTCACGAGTGACGTAATAATTCGAGCCACTCTGCGTGACCTGGCCGGCGAAACGGAGTCGCGTCACGGGTGGTTGCGTATCCGGCGGGGGGGTCGCATACGTGATGGTATAGGTGACCGGCCCCGGCGCGGCGACCTTGTCGAAGAGATTGAGGTAGGTGAGCTTGGCGTTGTCGGTGGGCCGGTAACGAATGTTGGTCCAGATATTGCGGAGGTTGACGCTCCGGCCATCGCTGCGCACCGCCGATTCGATGGTGAGTTTAGCTTGTCCCGGGTCGGTCAACCGCACGTAACCCCATCCTTCGAACTGACGGTTGACAGTGACGACAAAGGTGCGACCGGAAAGCGGAGTGGTGACCGAGGCGTTTGCTTCATGGTTGACGGGCAGGATCTGGCCCTGGCTTTCGTAGAGTGTGTCGGGCAACTGCGCCGCGTCGCGATCGGTATCCGCAAGGAAATCGAGGATGCGATCACGGCCGGGGTCATCGTTGATCACCTCGCGAGCGATGAAGTGAGCCTCCAGCGTCTTGATCAGCGAGGTCTCCAGTCCGCCAAATTCGTCCCGGTGGGTATAGGAAGCCTTGAACTCGATAAACTCGCCGGACAGGGAGGTGATCATGTCCCAGGCACCCTTGCGGGTCTCGGCCGGGGGAATATCGCCCAGGGACACGGTGAGGCTGGATTCGTTCAGCGCCGAATCCTGGACCCGTGCGCCGAGCAAACGCGCAATCAGGATGAGGCCGGCGCGATTCTCTACGATCTTGGGCTGCTGCGAATTGATCCGCACCGAGCGCGCCGGACCGTAACCGGAGTTTTTCACCAGCACCCCGAGAGTGAAGGGAATCGGGCTTTCCACCTCGGGCGTGAACGGGTCGTCGCCCTGCACGTCGCGGGGCTGGAAATAACGGATCTCAAGTTCCGGCTCCGGCTTGACGGTGATCGTGTCAGGAATCGCAAAAAAGATGCTCTTCGGGATTTCGACGCCGGCCATCTTGCCGCTCATGTTGACCCCGACCTCGTACTTTTTCCCCTGTGGCAACGTGCCGCCGGCGCCCACCTTGGGAATGATGAACCAGCGCACGATGCCGGTCTTGGTGGGGCCGATGACCCCGGTTCCGTCGGTGGCATTGACATCGGTGAGCCGCGGCCGCTGGACGAAGAATCGATCGCTCACATCGCGAGGCACTCCACCAACCAGATCCTGAGGATCGGTGAATGTCAGGCGGGCGCTGAAATCCGTGATGGGGTCGCCACCGAGGTTGTTGGTGATTTCGAGCGTGGCCTCGAAACCAATACGCTCCAGCGCGAGTTCCTGCTGGATTTCGATCTTCACATTAGCGCAAACCCCCTGGAACTGCTGCTGCGCGACCGCCTCCGCGGCGGCCAGGAGCAACCCCAGCGGCAGGAGGAAACGGCTCAGGAGGAATCTCCGGTTCATCGCGCACCTCCCTTCTGCATGCTGGCCCGGAGCGCCGGGGTCGGCTTGAAGCATTGGTCCTCGGCGAGGATCCCCGCCGCATAGAGCACCCGGTCACTGTCCATGTGAAGCCCGTACACCTCATGCTGGCCGGGCACACGCTCGTTCACAACGACCTCGCGCATCCGCCCGTCCACACCGTGCAGCCAGTCCCCGGGTCTGACATCCACCGAGAATACCCAACCCCGCCCGTCGACCCACACCCGGTGGTCGTGCGTCAGCCGCAATTCCTGCTCGGCCGCGCTCTCGTCGCCACGAATCCGGAAACGCAGCTCACGCAGGTGATCCGACCGCAGGGTCATCACCTGCGCCACCGAGTCCACTCCACCAGAGCGCGCCGCCAGCAGCCGTTCGCCCTGCGCCAGCAGTTCGATGGGTTTGGTGGAGCCATCCGCCAGCGTCACCGGGGTGCCCGCCGCGAAACAACCATCACCGGTGATAACCCATCCGCCACCACCGCCACCCGGACCGATACCACCGCCGCCACCACCGCCACCTCCGCCACTGGAGATGCTGCCACTGGACGACGGAATATGCGCGGCCGCACAGGCGATGGCTTTAATGATATTGGCGGCCTTGCAGACAATGTCGATCACCTTGGTCTTCTTGCTGACCTGTTCGACAATCTTCCCGACCAGCTTGCTGCAAGCCTTGTTCGCAATTGTCCCGAGCAGTCCGCCGCCGGTCCAACTTTCAGGGCATTCGCCATCGCAAACCAGCGCAAGGAGTTCGTCCACATCGATGGTCGCATTGACGCCGACGTTGTAGGTCTTACCCGATACCGAGTCGACGAACGCGGCTGCCTTCAGTGTGATGGTGCCGTACTTGAACTCCTTGTAGCAGTCGTAAATGTCTTTGGCGGTGTCGATGATGCCTGCGGCCGTCGCTGGCGCCGCGCCGGAAACCGCCGCTGCCGCCGCCCGTCTCGGCTCGATGACGGTGTCATCCGCAGCTTTTCCGAGCAGGACCGAGTCTGACAGCGCGCGCAGAGTCGAAGCCAGTCCACCACCCTGACCACCACTCTCGTCCGCCGCCCCGAAATACTCGAAGAAGACCGGCACTTGAACCGATTCCTGTGCCCGCAGCTCCGGGATGAAGGTCACAAGCGGCGTCGCCCGCATGGTCGGCAAACTTGCTCCGTTGAAGTTCACATCAAACAGGCTGCGGAGTCCCTCATTGCGCAGCGTGTAGAGCAAGGTACCGGACCACCCGGCTTCGACCTGAAGGCTCTGGTGGGGAGGCGAAAGGATGAGGTTGGGAACCGGGGTTCGGGTCTGGAAGGTCTGCTCGATCTTGATTTCGTAGTAGTCGGTAAAAGGCACTGGCACGACGGAGAACTTGACCGTCACCATGCCAAGAATCAGTTCCGTCTCCACGCCCACCGTCTGGTCGGGTACGATGGTCACGACTCCTTGGGTGGCGGTATGTCCGGCCGCATGGGTCTTCCACTGCCAGTCACCGTCCATCAGGCCAGTGACGAGCACTTCGCCGTTGGCGTCGGTGAGTACCGGCCCGATTTCCGTTCCGAGCGTGGTGTTGCGCATCCAGATGGAGGTATTGGGTACCGGATTGCTGAAGGTATTGGTGACCGTGAAGCGGACGGCGCCCTTTTCCTCGGACGTGACGGTGGAAAAGAGGTTCAACCGATAGTCGCCCACCGCGTTGGTACCCTTGATGAGCAGGAAATCGTTGTAGAATCCCACGGCAGTGGACGCGGGCGGCGCGAAAATCACCGTAAAGCTACGCGTTCCGCCGACGGGGATGTCGGGCAGCGGAATATTGCCCGAAGCATCAGGTGATGAACCGGCTTGGACCTGCATCCATGGAATCGCGGCGGGCGGAACCATGGACACACCGGACAGCGGACGCAGTCCACGATTCTGCACCGTCACCTCGACGCTCTTAATCTGTCCGCGACCGACACCCGCCTCCGCGTATCCTGTTGTCGGCGCAACGGTGCTCAACACTGCGAGCGCCGGACGGAAGGAAATCGTCCCACTCAACCGGGTGGAGGCGCCCTCGGAGGACGTAAAGGTGAACTCGAAGAGGGCATCATCCGGCGCATCCAATGCCGCCTGGAGTCGCAACTGGGCCTTTACCTCACCCTGCGGCGGAACACTGGCCGGCAAGGCCACCCGGGCAACCCCGGTGATGCTGCCCACCGGCACTTCGGAACCACCCTCCAACCGGTACGCGCGGAAGGTAACCGCCGGGGTGGACAGCGCGCGATCGCCGGGGTTGAGAATCGCGACATCGAAGTCGAGTGTGTCGTTCTTCGACATCGTGGCCTCGACACGCCCGGGCCGGGTGAACATCCGGAAGTAACTGACCCGTACTTGATCCAATTGGTCCACCACGTCAGGATGCGCCGCCCAAATCGTCAGGTCACCGGCCAGGCCTGGAGTCGGCGTGTAGGAGGTTTGATACGCCCCGGTCTCACTCGTGGTCACCTGCTGGTAGATAACGGCACCACGCACCCGGATGCCGAGTCGCAACGGCACGCTGGGCTGAGGCTGACCGGTGCTCCGGTTGATGGCCTGACCGGTGATCACGACCGGCTGGTTGTCCGCAAAGTACGATTGGGCGACGACCGCCGTCCCGTAATAGGGAGTCTCGCGCAAGGACGAAGACATGCTGCCTTCGAGCGGGCCGGCGGTTCGTTGCTGGGCAGTGCCGAGCGCATGGTAGATCGCTTTGTAACGCGCCCGGAACGTCGCCGACTGGCTGCCTAGGCTCGCGGGCACAATCACGCCGCGGAAGGGAATGGTCACCGAGGCTCCCGGTTGGACCCGCAGGAAGGCTTCACCGGCTTCGTTGGTGATCGAGCCTGCGACCAGTCCTTGGAACTGGGTCGTTGAAACCAGAACGCCGGATTCCGAAATGATCAGCATTTCGAGATCGCCCGGCTGCGCACCGCCACCTCGAGTGAGCACCAGATCCGCGGGAGCATAACCCCGATTGAAGACCTGAACGTTGAAGTCTGCCAAGCCGCCCGCCAGCGGCTGCGCGTCCGCGCTCACCGCCAGCATCAGACCCGAGGGGCCGCCCGACACAAAATCCTGGACGAGGCGATAAAGCACCACACTGCCACCCGCATCAGCAGCGGCGGCCAAGGTGATCGATGCTCCTTGCGACGCTCCGGGTGTGTTGGGAGCCGCAATGACGACACTGGTGGTACGCGTCTCGCCCGCTGGCACCGAAGACGGCAGCGGGAAGGTGGCCTGAACTGGCGTCTCACCCACCACCGCGCGAATAATCTCCCCGTTGCCAAAAGACACCGGAGCGGAAGCCGAGACCCCGACGGTGAATTCCACCACATAATTGTCGAAGTAACGTGCAGCCGAAATCCGGTCTTCGGTCCCCACGGGGTTCAGTCGCACGGCTGCCACCACCGGCTGGACCACCAGATTGCGACGCGCGCTTTCCTGGCTCGACGCATTCACCGCGGCCACGTCGTACGAAACCGGCTGACCGCCGGAGGGGAAGGCATCAGTAAAGGTGAGCGTTGTCAGCAACGACGGGTTTTGTTTCACGCCATTGCGGTACACGTTGTAGCCCACGGCCGTCGCATCCGACGAGGCCCAGGTCAGCACTGTGCCGATCGCCGGGTCGACCAAGGCACGCAGCGTATTCACGGCCCCGACAAAGAGCTCGATGCTGGCGGTTGGGCCCTTCGCTTCGTTCCCGAGGGTGTCCGCCGCCGCCACCGCGTAGGTCATCACGCCGCGCGGCGGCGAATCGACAAAGCTTGTCGCCGCCGGATTGGTGAGCGTGGCGATGGCTACATCGTTGCGGTAGATAACCCACTTGGCCGGGGTCTCCCCTGCGCCGGGAACCCAGTTAACGTTAATGCCCCTCGGCCCCAGGGTGGCGGTGGTGGTGGTCGGAGCCGGCGGAGGGGTGCGATCAGAGGTCGTCGCCCGGACGCCCGACGGCGCGCTTTCGGCGCCCAGCCGGAACGAGGTTACCGCGTAACGATAGGGACCATCGGCAGGCGGCAGGTCGTCGACCGTCAGCGTGGTGAGGTTGTCCCGCACCAAGGTGGTCGGTACGGCTGCGCTCGCTCCAGCTTCCCGGTAAAGGCGGTAACTGTGCGCGCGATCGGCAGCCGCCCACGACACGCGAATCACTCCACCCTTGAACGGGGCCACGGTGACTTCGGTCGGGACCGCCGGGGGACTCGGCGTGGCGGTGTTAAATAACTCGAGCTTTTCACCCACCGTCAGAACCGTGCCGAGGTTGCCGACGGCGTCCTCCGCATTGAGCAGGAAGGTGCCAAATCCATTCTCCATCGAGGACGTGACGGTCAGGTGTCCGGTCCAATTCAAGCCGCCGCCACTAAGCGCAATCGGCACCGCTGAACCGACCGGCGGGGAGAACGACAGGGTCGGACTGGTACCTACCTTGGGCAGTTCCGACAGGATCAGGCTGACCGTCAGCGGCACATCGCTCGAAGTCTGGATTGGGCCGGGCACGCTGGTGGTAAGTACCCCCGTCGGTTTCGTCAGGTCGAATACGAGCGCGGGCCCTGTGGGCGGCCCAGTAAACGTATTGCCCGCCAAATCCGTGCCAGTGACACCGATCGAAGCCGTCCCAGTACGAGCCACCAGGGTGGTCACCGGGAAACTCGCCGTGTAGGTATTGGTGCCTGCCGCAGTCAGGGAGATTGCCACCAGACTGCCGCCTTGCGGACGCATCAGGACGACCGGCAGTCCGTTGAGCGCCTCAGTGGCGGTGACCGTGATCCCAAGCGTGCCCGGTCCGATTGGCATCGACTGATTGTACGCGATGGAGAAGGCCGGCGGGGTAAGATCCACTTGGAAGCTGCGCACGTTCGACAATGCGCTCGCATTCCCCGCCTCATCATAGCCGACCACCGCGAAGTATTTCAGCCCATCGGGCACGTCCTTGAGGTTGATTGCGCTCCGCAAGGTCTGCGCCGACTGGCCCGTAGCCTCCGCGGCGCTGCTGAATGACGCCGTGTGCCAGTACACTCGGAATGCCACCGGCACCTCGCCCGACGTCGGCAGATCCCAATCGATGAACAGTCCATCCGTGCTGTTATAGACGATCGGCAGGAGCGTCACCGGTGCCGGCGGGCCGGAGTCGACATCGACAAAGACCGAGGTGGATGCGCTGCTGCCCGCGGTATCCACGGCGGCGGCCACCAGTTCGTTGGCCCCCTCGACCAGATTCACGTTCGGGGCCGAGAAGGCTCCCGCGGCGTTGGCCGTCACGCGGGCAGCCACTGAGCCATTGCGGACGATTTCGATATTGCCCAATGGCTCGGCGGTGCCGCTCACCGCGATCACATTGACCGTCGATCGACTGCCATTGCTCGGACTGTTAATAACCGGCCGCGGAGGCGGCGTGGGAGCGACGGTCACATTCAGGCTCCGCGCGGCCAGTCGGCCGGCGGAATCAGTCGCCGTCAGTCGTACGCGGTGAATGCCCGCGGTAAGCGTTCGGATGTCCCAGCGAAAACTGGCGGGTGAGGCAGGCGCCGACGCAACCTCGAGGTCGTCGACAAAAAGCGCGATGCTGGTCAACGGCAGGGCACTGGTCGCAGTGGTGGTCACGTTGATCGGTCGATTTACGACCTGCCCCTCGGTAAGGGAAAAGGCGGTGATGACGGGGCCTTCCGTGACCAGAGTGGTCGAGAAGACCACCGACGGACTGACTTCACCGGTGGCACTGCGGAACTGGGCGTAGAGCGTCTTGGGGCCACCACCGGCGGAGAGTGGCACCGTTACGGTCCAGAATCTGGTATTGAAAAGATCAACGGAAAGAGAATCGCGAGGCACATCGACAAACAACGTACCTGTGAAGTTGGAGTCCTCGCTGATCCGATAGCCCACAGCGTTCAACGAGGCCAGGTGCACCGGTAGGTTCGCGACACCGGTGGACGAGGTTCCGTCCGCCGAGCGAAGCCCACGGGTCAGAATCGGTTCACCCGCGAGCGGCGAACCTGCGGCAACCGGACCGACCAGGGTGGCGGCGATGGCCACCGGATCGGCGGTTCCCCACCAGTTGCCCGCCGCATTGCAGGTGCCTCCACCGATGATCGAGGCGTTCACCGTGTTATTGCGCAACACGGAACCGGTCAGAGTCAGCGAACCGCCCCCTTCAACGCTGGCGCCGACCGCGTTGTTGGAAAGATAGGCCGATTCGGTCGCAAGGGTAACGGCCCCGTCGAGTCGCAGGCCTGCCACATCGTTCCACGCTGCGCCCAGTGTATCCACCGAATGGGAGCCCGCGGTAATCGTCACGCCTTTGCCGTACTTGACCCAAACGTTCCGCAGCGTAGAGGCGCGGTCCGGATCCGACAGCGTGATTCCATTCCACGCTCCGCGGGAACGCGTACCGTTCTCGACGTCGGCGAGCGACGTGAAGATCACCGGCGCAAACACCGTACCTTCGGCAATCAAACGCCCGGACTCCACGGTCAGGCTGGCGCCCGGGCCAAACGCGATTACAGTGCCGGCCGGAACAGAGAAGGTCGCCCCGCCGCCAATCGTCAGCGGCTGCGTGATGATGAGCAGCGGATCGGTGGCCGTGAAGTTCGTGAGCAACGTTCCGGACAGCGGATCGGTCCACGGCTTCGACGTGACGTTGGTGAGGCTTTGGTCGAGGCGGTTGTATCCGACCACCACATAATGGTGGGTCTGCGCCCGATCGAGGCCACTCTCGGCAAACTGGCGCGCGGTTGACGGCAACGCTGCGATGGGAGTCAGCCCAGAAAGCGAGGTAAAGGGGGAGCTGCTGCGATAGACTTTGAATCCGGCAAAGCCGAGCAGACCGCTGGGGTCGTAGGTCCAGGCCAGGCGGGCGGCGTTCGTGGAGGTGGCCTCGACGTTAAACACCACTGCAGGTGGCACGGTACTGCCGATGCGGATTGTCAGCGGAGACACCCCCGTCACCGCATTGCCCACCGTGTCGACCGGCACCACCGTCACAAAGTAATCCGTATCCAACTCAAGCCCCGTAAAGGTATAACTCCGAATCGTCGGCCCAAGGCTGGCGATTGGCGAAAGGCCATCCAGGGACGAGAAGGTGGACGCACTCCGATAGACCCGGAATGATGCCAGATCCGATGGCGGCGTATAGGCCGACCACTCGACCGCCGCAGTGGTGGCGGTCACCGGTCCGGCAGCAAGGATCGGAGCCACGGGAGGCGTCACATCGACCGTGAAGGTGTAAACCTCTTTGGCATCCATGGTGCGACCGTGGGTGTCCTGCGCGCCTGACACCCGGACCGCAAAATCCCCGCCATGGCTGCCGCCAATGGTGATGGGGGGAACAAGGAATGTATCAGCCGCAGTCCAGGCTCCCGCCGTCGACACGACAGGAATACTTGATGCGTTGGTGCTAACCAATTCCACGGTTGGCTTCACCGCCTGATTCATGCCGCGGTCGAAGCGCAGGGTGATCTGATAGTTGGAGGTCAGTCCCACCAGGTTGCCCAAGTTCGTCCGCACCTCCGCCACGGACGGCTTGAGCGCCTGGGAGCGATACTCCGCCACGTAGGAAAGCGCTGCCGGGTCCTGGGTCGAGAAGGTCTTGGTGAAAGACGGCGACGTGCCCAGCGGAGCGCCATTCAACAGGAAACGAACAAACACGTGCTCCGTGTCACCCGCAACGACTGTGGCCGGGGCGGTGATGGTGGCGGCAACCCCGTTGTTGTAAGTTCCGGCTCCGCTGACGACCGCGATTCCTTCCGGCAGCGTGGCGGTCGTCACGACATGGGTTGGGTTCAGTTCGGCGAACTGGGCGCGAATTGCACGATTGGCCGATGCAACGAAAGTCAGCGGCACGGCCGTACCCAGCGAATCAGTCCCCTCAAACCAGCCGTCGAACCGGTACCCAGGTCCGGGCGTGGCCGTTAGACTCACATTCGCTCCGAGGGAGTAAATACCGCCACCGGAGACGACCCCGGACCCGGCCGGCGTGACCTGAGTCGCGACGGAAAAAGTCGGTAGCGCGAAACGCGCCGTCAAAGTGCGGTCGGACCGCAACACCGATGTATAAGTCGTGTTGATCGAACGTAGGACCGCACCCTCAAACCAGCCGATGAACACATAGGGCGGGGTCGGTGTGGCGGTCACGGACCGGCTCGACCCCTCGGCGAAGATGCCGCCGCCCGTAACCGCACCGCCGGCGACCGGGTCCGCTGCGACTGCGAGGGTATAGAGCTGTATAATGCTGAAAGGCGCCGTAGTGACATTGTTGGTTTCGGCGGCAACCGCACCGGCTTCGTTGTATTCGAAGCGTTGCGATAGGGCGTCAGCGGTGACTTCCACCAGATACTGACCGGCCACCGTGGCGGTAAAGGTCGCCTGTCGCGCCACCGTGGCCCCCGCGGCCAGTTCAGTGGCGACCGGCAGCAGCGTGCTCACTACCGTCGTGGAGGTGCTGGTGTTTCGGACGACGAAGCGCTCCGAAAAATCGGCGGTGGCAACCCCGAGACCGCGGTTGGCCAGGGTCCAAGTCGCCGTGCGCTGCCCGCTTCCGTCCGGATCGGAAATCGCCAGGTTCTCCACCACCAGGTCGGGATAATCGGCCCGGGTGATGGCGATGGGACTTTCCGACGCGGTTTCGTTGTCCCCCTCAAGTACAAACTCGTTGACGGTATTGGTGTGATCCGTCTTCACGATCACGTAGTAGCTCCCGGCGATGCCGTCAGGGATCGAGATCTGCGCCGCAGCAACATCGTAGACCGCCGACGCCCCCAGGGGACCGGTGTGGCTGAAGACACCCACTTCCAGATCGTCGCTGTTGCCGTAAACGGTATCCGTCGACAGGACCACCCGATCGAGCCACGTCACCGCCGCCGTCGCGAGGTTGCCGAGATTTGTTACGCGGAAGCTGAGCGTGGGCCTGTCGCCGCTCTTCAATCCGGTCGCTGCCGGTGGCGTCAGGTTAGTAACCTGCAGATTTGGGAAAGAGATGTCCTCGGTCGGCACCGCCAGCACATCGAGCACATATTCCGAGTCGAGACCGCTGGTCGCTCCCGAGGTGCGCACCAAGGCGTAATAGACTCCGGTGACGGAAATCGCGACCTGGGCAACCCCATCGCCCGAACGACCGCCACCCGTCTCCGGCACGAGTTCCCCCGGAGTGCCCGTCGCATAGTATACAGAAACGACTGGCACAAAGGTGCTGTAGGACGGCAACCGACAACTGAGGAAGAGCGTGGTGCCCGCCTGAATGGTTCCGAGGTTGATGTAGTCGAGATCCCCCGCCACCCGTGACAACCCTTGGATAGCCCCACGGGCACTCGTGCCTTCAGCGGCCAGGGTCATCGCCGTGGCAGTGGGAATGGTGTTGTTGGCCTCCACCTCAACCTGCAGCCCCCCTCGCAACACATACACCCGGAAACGATATTCGCCGGCAAAGCCCCAATACTGCGCCACCCGCAGGGAGTAGGTACCAGTCTCGGCAGCCGTCAGAACCCCGAAGGCGAAAGCGCCGGAGGATTCCGCATTGATATTGGCCAGGGAGGTGCCCGCCGGATTCAGGATCTGATAATTCAAACCGGAGCTTGAAGTGCTGCCCGGAGTTTCGCCCTGGATGTAGAAGCGATCCCCGGCCTGCAGTTCAAAGTTCCAGAAATCGAGTTCGTTACCATTGAGCAGGAAGCCCCGTCCGCCCGCCCCGAAAAGGTCGGGCTGCGAACTGGTGAGGGTCAGCACCGTGCCGGTCGCCCGGGTGCCATTGGGCTCCGACTCAAAGGCGTACCCCGGAAGCTGGGACACCGAGAACAGCCGCGTGAACTCAGGCGAAAGCCCGTTCAGGAACTTGTCCTTCAAGCCAGACAGAGCCCGGAAGCGATAGGAACCGGCGGGAAGCGGTCCACCATTGGCCGTGCGAAGATTGGCAGTGAGCCCCGAGGCATAGGTGGAGGTCATCGCCAGCGGCACGATCACATCGTCAAGAGTATCGAAGATTCCGTCGGTACCGGCAGTCCGCAGATCGTAGTTGACGGTATCGTTGACCGTCGGCGGTTCCAGTTCCTTGGAGAACGTCAACGAAAAGCGGTCGACCAACGCGGAAATCGTGGCTCCTTCGCTCGGAAGTGACGTGGAGGCCACCATGGGGGTTCGCGTGTCCGCCAGCGTCAAGGCCAGGTGGTAGCGGGCGAACATATCCGCCCCGCTGCTCGCCCGGATCCGCGCGTGGTACGTCCCCGCACTGCCCACCGGGATGGTGTACTGCAGCGTCGGCTCGTTCACTGCCGCACTGATCACCACTCCCCCGGAGTTGTTCATCAGGTCGAGGATCCAACTCAACCCGCTCGAGGCCGGCTTGCTCGCCGTCAGCGTCACCTGCGTCCCCTCGTCCAGGAACGCCAGCGTGTGCCAGTCACCCGGATCTCCGAAGTTGATGATGCCCCCCACCGCCGCGGTCCGCGACCCCGCCGTCTGCGTCCAGTTCAGCGCATCCGCCTGGTTCGCCTGGTTGTTCGTCTCCGACTCCAGGTCAAACGTCCCCGGCACCACCGCCACCCCGATCCGATACTCTCCGCGGTACCCATGCCACTGCTCGGCACGGACATAATACACGCCGCTCACCGGCGCCACAAACTGCGTCTGCCCCGTGCCGTCGTTGCCGTTGCTCGGATTCGCGTTGCCGTAGAAGTACGTGTACTCCCCGCCCTCCGGCCGGTAAATGCGGTACAGCAGCCCCGTGCTGCCCACTCCCCGCGGGAACGACTCCGACGTCAGGAAGACCCGATCCCCCGCCCGCGCACTGAAGCTGAACGCGTCCACATCGCTGTCCGTGCTGATATTCCCCCGCGCTTTGGCCAGGAATGCACTCCCCTCCGCCGGCAGCGTCTCCGGCCCCCGGCCCAGGAACACCCGCACCGTCGTCCGGTTGTTCGACGGCACCACCACGTCCGGCCGGCTATCCCCGTTCACATCCCCCACCACCAGCCAGTACGCGTGGCTGTTGTTCTGGCTCGGTTGCACCGGCGACGCAAACGCCCCTCCCCCCAGGTTCTCAAACATGCTGAAGTGATAATACCCCCCGGCAATCACCTCGGGCCGCCCGTCCCCGTTCAGATCCTGCAGCACCACCGAATACGCATGCGTGTTCTCCCCAAAGTTCAGCGCCGCTGCCTCCGTGAAGCCCCCGCCGGCCTGCTGGTGCCACCGCCGCACCGTCGTCCCATACTCCTGCACCGCCACGATGTCCGCACGGCTGTCTCCGTTCACATCCCCCACCGCCACCGCATACACCTCGTAACTCGGCCCCCATGCAAAACTCTCCCCGGCCGCATACGAACCATCCGCCGCCTGCCGGTAAAACACCTTCACCGTCCGGTCACTCGCCGTACCCACCACCAGATCCACCAGCGTATCCCCGTTCAACTGCCCCGCGGCGATCGAGTACGGAGCGCCGCTCACGGCAAAATCCACCTTCGCCGCAAACGTCCCCACTCCCCCTCCCACCCCGGGCTCGTTGCCGTACAGGATGCTCACCGTGTTCGAACCCCGGTTCGCCACCGCGATGTCCAACCGCCCATCCCCGTTCAGATCCGCCAGCACCAACCGCGACGGTTGCGACCCCGTCGCGTAGTCCACTCCCGCCTCCAATCCGCTCCCGTCACTCTTGTTCAAATACACCCGCACGTTGCCGCCGTTGTACCGCGTCACCACCACGTCCGGCCTTCCGTCCCCGTTCAGATCCCCCGCCGCCACATGATACGGATTGCCCGGCGTCGCATAGGTCGTCGGCGTTCCAAAGGTCCCGTCCCCGTTGCCCTTCAGTACACTCACCAGATTGCTCCCGTAGACGGCCACCACCAGATCCTGCTTCCCATCCCCGTCCATATCCGCCATCGCCACCCCCTGCGGATTGTTTCCACCCGCCTGATACTCCACTCCACCCAGCCACGACCACCCAAACCCCGGCCCCGCCCCCCCGCTCGCCGCCAGCGACGTCGCCGTCGCCAGCGTGTTGTTCGAGCGCGATTCGTACACGTAACCGTCCACCCCGACCACCGTGAACGTCCGCGTGTACACTGCCGCGAGCTCGTTGCCGTAAAGATCCAGCAGCCCCAGCTTCGCCTGGAATCGATACAGCCCCGGCTGCGGCGGCCCGTCCGGCACCCGATAGCTCGCCGACAATCCACTGCTGTAGGTTGACGCCGTGGCGATCGTGTAAAGCACGTCGTCGCCCGTGTCGAAGTTGCCGTCCGGTCCCGCCGCCCGGAAATCGTAGTTCGCCCCGTTGTTCACCGTCGATGCCTGCAGCGTCTCCGAGAACGTCAGGCTGAAGTCCCCGAAGAAGTTGCTCACCGAACTGCCCTCCGCCGGCAGGGTCGAAGCCGTCACCTCCGGCTTGTCCACATCAGCCAGCGTCAGCGCCAGGTGGTAGCGGGCGAACATATCCGCCCCGCTGCTCGCCCGGATCCGCGCGT
>CAZDGC010000011.1:0-24231 GCA_964504885.1 uncultured Opitutus sp. | reverse complement strand
CCGGCCCCGCCCCCCCGCTCGCCGCCAGCGACGTCGCCGTCGCCAGCGTGTTGTTGCTTTGGTTTTCCGGAATATAGCCGTTCAGGATCTCCGAGGTAAACTCGCGAACAAAAGTCGACGTCATCGGATTGCCGAAGCGGTCCCGCAAACCCAAGCCGATCGTGAGGCGCACCTTGCCCGGCTGCAGCGGGCCATTGACCAGCGCAAAGCTCATCGAACTGCCATTGACGTAATTCGGCGCACCGAGCGTGTACACAATGTCATCACCGCCCCCGAACACGTTATCCTTGCCCGCTCCTCTCAGTTCAAAGTTCGCCAGGTTGTTCGCCGACACCGGATCGAGTTCGTCGTTGAAGGTAACGCTGAAGCCCTGGATGAAATCGGTGGTTGTGCCTCCCGCACCTGGCAGGGAGGTCGCGAGCACCTGCAACGGCCCGCTGTCGGTCATCGTGCCGGTGAGCAGGTAGCGGGCGGAAAGGCCACGGTTGGTCGAAGCAACCAGTTGCAGCCAGGCGCTGGAATCGCTGGTGAATGTCCGCGCCAGAGTCGTGCCCGCCACCGCCGCATTCGTCCGCACCATCCCCGCCCGCCAGGACGGCACGCGCGAGGATTCGCCTCCGCCCAACACCGCATTGTTGCCCGACGACGACGTATCCGCCGCCACCGTCCCGCTGCCCTCGTCGAAGGTCCAGAGCCCGACCAGTCCGTTCTGATTCGTCGTCCCTGCGCTCAGGCCCGTGTTGCCAGTGATCGTCAACAGAAGCGGGGTCGTGCCAAACGAGTAGCCACCGAACACCGCGAAATCGAGCGTGTCACCCGCCACCACGCTCACGTCCAGATCGAAGGCTCCGGCATTCGTGGCGCTCCATAATACGGTGCCGCCCTTCCTGACTGCCACCTGCATCGAACCGCTGTCGCCCGCGAGGAACTCGCCCTTGACCTTGACCGAGCCGGGCACGCCCGCCGGCGCCTTCCAGCGCAGCACCGACGGCTGGTTGCCGTCGCCCGGGTGCAGGAGAATGCCGCCCGGCGGCGCTCCGTAGGACGACCCGCTGCCGGTGTTCTGCCAGACCGAGGGGGTCTGATTGCCCGTGTTCCAGCCAAACCAACTGTTGGCCACCTTGTTGGTGTACGCTGTAAAGGTGGTAAACCCCGTATCCATCCAACCATACTCCCAGACGCCGTTCGGATTGCCGCTGCCGGTGTGAAAGTCCGGCGCCGGATTCCAGACCTGGGTGAGCGAGAACGGATGGGCCGCCGCGTAGTTGGCCTGAATCTCCTCGGTGGTCAGCGCGCGGTTCCACAGCTTCAGGTCGCTGATCGCGCCATCGGCATAATCTTCGCCGCCGCTCGGGCTGAAACCGACATAGGCGGGCTCGCCCTCGGTGTTGGTGAGTGCCCCCGGGCTCACCCGCGTCGCCACGAGCAAGCCGTTGAGATAGAAGCGGACCGTATTGGCGGTGTGGTTATAGGTCACCGCCACGTGATGCCAGGTGTTCAGCGCCGGCAGCACGTTGGCAGTCACACGGGAGTTGGTTCCGTTAAAGAAGGAGAGGCCGTGACCGGAGTTTTCGATGCCGAAGATCCAGCCCCAGTCTCCCGTCGCCTCATACTTGTCAAAAATGGAAAACCACCCCTGCGGCCAGGAGCGGATGAAAATCCAGGCCTCAATCGTCACCGCGTTGGCCGTCTCGATCGCGTCGAACACCGAGTTGTGCGGCACCGTCACGTACTTGGAACCGTTGAAGTCCAATCCACGATCGGTCACCGGCTGTTCGAAGAGCCGCAGCGAGAGATCGGCCGGCGTGAGGGTGCTGGGATTGCCCGCCGTGGCCGCGGGGCGCTTGACGTCAATCGAGAGCGTCGAACCCGCCGGCGCCTGACCAAGCGCAAAGAAGTCGCCGGACGTATCGGTTGAGGAAAGCAGACCTCCCGTCGAAAACGTGAACGCACTCGCCCCCATCTTCGGCACGATTAGACTGGCCGTGGCGACGGTGTCGTTGGACTCGACCTCAAGACTCGGCCCCCGCGCGAGATCGATCCGCATCGAATAGTCACTCGCCTGATGATCGGAGTAGACGCGCACCCGGTAGGTGCCGGGCGTCGTCACCCGGTAGGAGTAGATCACGCCAACGCCCGTTGACGAGTTGTCGTCAAAGGACGCCAGGATGGTGCCGCCGGCATTCAGCAGCCGGATCCGCGGGCGGGCAGCCGCCACCGCAGTTTCGATGCGGACGGTCAGCAGGTCGCCAATCTCGCCTTCAAACGACCAATCGTCGCCGTTCGCCGTCCCGGTCCCAGCGAAGGCATCCGACACGAGCACCGAAAACAATCCAGACGCGGCCGGCTCCTGGACAAAGCTTAGGGACTGCAAGGACTGGGCGTTCACCGCCGCGACCCAGACAAACAGGGCCGGCGCCACCACAAGGCGACGAAGGGACCGTCCAAAACGGGAAAAGAAGATTCCTAGTGAGGACAAGGCAGCAAAGGCTTGGTGGGATTTTTCTCCGGCCGCGAAGTGGGCGCGAAGCGTTCGTTGATGAAAACGGGTGGCATCTAAGATCGGTCGTCCAACTCACGCAAGCTCATCCTTTACCGCCAGGGGAAGAACTTTCTTCCTCAAAGCACCCGTGCGGGAGCCACCAACAGAACTGGCGGCCGCCCGTCCTGCGCGACCCGGATGCGAATCTCGCCACTGCGCCGCGCCCAGGTGTCCACCGGAGTCACCCGCACTTCCACCAAGTCGGCCGAACGGGCGGTCGTCGTCACGGCAAAATGCGGCGTGCTGCTCTCCGCCCCCACCAGCCGGAAGCCGTCGACCAGCGTGAGCCTCAGCACCTTGGCCGCACTGTCGTCGCCAACCTTCCAATACACCATCCGCGGGGCCAGCGCGGCAAACTCCTTGATCTCGACCTCCACCGTCAGCTCATGCTGCCGGATCTCCGGTTCGCTCGTCGTCACGACGACCCCGATGGTCTGCATCCCCCGCCGGCCCTCCAGGTGCACCACCACCGGCACCCGCCCCGTCTGGCCAGGAAAGACCACGGCATCGGTCCGGGCCAGCACCGTGCATTCACAGCTCGTCCGCGTCTCGACGAGGCGGACCGGCGCCGGTCCCCGATTCACAAAGACAAACTCGCCGCGGACTTCTTTGGCGCCCGCCGGCGGCTCCAGCCGGATCCGCGGTTCCTGCCAGGCCAGTTCCGCCCGACCCACCCCGGCGAGGCCGAGCAGCGCGCCCCAGACGGCGACGCGCCACCAACGACGCCCGCCGGCCCCGCGCTCACACCCGGGTGGTTGATTCCATCGGCTCACCACACCCCCATGCGACCGCCCGCAGCGCCGTGCAACGGAAAAGCGGTCGCGCTCCCGGCATTGCCTCGCCCGCCTCCCGGACTCACGTTGCCTCCATGCGCCAGCCCTCTCCCCGCCGCCGGGTCCGCCGCATCCTCCTCGCCTTGGGCGCCGCCGCGGCGCTCCACGCCGTTCTTGGCTTTCTGCTCCTTCCACCGCTCGTCCGTTCCCAACTCGAGCATCGCCTCGCCGCCCAACTCGGTCGGCCCGTCGAGGTCGGCAAGGTGCGCCTCAACCCCTACACGCTCTCGCTGGCCATCGAGGACTTCCGCCTCCAGGAGCCCGGCGGCGGCGGCACGTTCGTGGCATGGGAACGCCTGTTCGTGGATTTTTCCGCGCTCGCCTCGTTGCGCGGGACCTGGGTAATCGGCGCCATCGATCTGACGGGCCTGCAGGTGGCAGTCACCGTCCGCCCCGGGGGCGACCTGAACTTCTCCGATCTACTGGCCCGGTTCGCCCCCGCTCCCAAAACCCAACCGCCGTCTCCGGGGGCCGGCGGGGCACCGCGTCCCCTACGCGTGGACATCCTGCGGCTGGCCGGAGCGCGCGTGGACTTCACCGATCGTTCCCGCGCGCGGCCCTTCGCCACCACGCTCGGCCCCGTGTCCTTCACGCTGGCTGGCCTGCACACCGGCGGCGACGCGCATGCTCCTTACCGGTTCGAGGCCGAAACCGAGGCGGGCGAAAAACTCGCCTGGTCCGGCACGCTGCAGGCCAGCCCGTTCCGCTCCACCGGCGAGTTCCGCCTCGAGCACGTGCCGCTCGCGAAGTACGAGCCCTACCACGGCGAACACCACCAGGCCGAGATCGCCGAAGGCCGGCTGAGCCTGCGCGGGCGCTACGAGATCGCCCTCGCCGAATCGGGCAGAACCCTGCGGCTGACCGACGCCGCCGTACAGTTGCGAGGGCTCCGCCTGCTCGAGCGCCCCAGCCTGGAGCCCGTCTTCGAAGTGCCCCTGCTGGACATCGACGGCATTGCCGCCGACGCCCTCGCCCGTCGGGTCGAGGTCGCCTCCGTGTCACTGGTGGGCGGATACCTGCGAGCACGCCGCGAAAAGGACGGGCGCGTCAACCTCCTGGCCCTGCTCCCGCCGCCCCCGGGCGCCAGCTCCGCGCCGCCCGTCCCGGCCACCGCCGCTGCTCCCGGCGCCGCCTCCGCGAACCCGCCGCCACCGAAGGTCCGGATTGCCGCGATCAAGTTGCGCGAGTGCGCGCTCGACTTCGTCGACCTCGCGGCCCCGCGCCCCGTCTGGATCAGCCTCACTGCCCTCCAAGCCGGCGCCACGGGTGTCTCGTTGGCTGGCGACGCCACCCTGCCGGTGGAGTTCTCCTGCGCGTGGGCGCCGCGCGGCACCATTCGCCTCGCGGGCGAAATCGGGCTGCAGCCACAACCTCGGGCGCGGCTCCAAGCCGAGGTGGCGGATCTCGACGTCATGCCCCTGGGCCCCTATCTTGAGCAATTCCTCAACGTTCGCCTCACGCAGGGAAGCGTCTCCCTCCGGCAGAAGGTCGACGTCGCCGCCACTCCGGCCGGAGCAGAGGCCACGCTGACGGGCAACTTCCGCGCCGGGAAATTCAGCCTCGTCGATTCGACGCGCAACGAAGAGCTCGCCGGCCTGACTGCGCTCGACCTCGAAGGGATCGAGGTCAGCACCACCGCGCCCGGCCACTTCGCAATCGCTGAGGTGAAGCTCGCAGGCCCGTACGCCCACCTGGCCTTGAAACCGGACGGGACGTTGAATCTCGCCACGCTCGTCCGCCCGCCAACCGGCGGCGCCCCGACCGCGACTCCTGCCGGCGATCCGGCGTCACCCGCCGCGCCTCCCTCCGCCGCGCCAGCTCCGCGGATCGAAATCGCGCGGCTCGCGATCCGCGACGGGGAGTTCACCTTCTCCGACCGTTCCGCCAGTCCGCCGGTGCAGACCCGCCTCGGCCAGTTCGGCGGTTCCCTCACCGGCTTGTCCTCAGCCCACCTCGCGCGCGCCAGTGTCGAACTGGCCGGCACCGTGGACGGCGCCGGTCCGATCAAGATCACCGGCCGCCTCGACCCGCTCGGCACGCCGCGCTTCGTCGACCTCAAGGTCGAGGGTCGCAACGTCGATCTCGTGCCCTTCAGCCCCTACAGCGGGCGGTTTGCCGGCTTCGAACTCGCGCGCGGCAAGCTCGGCCTCGACCTGCAGCTCAAACTCGACGGCTCCGCCCTCGACGCCGCCAACGTCGTCCGCGTCGACCGGCTCACCTTTGGCGCCCCGGTCGCCAGCCCGGACGCCACCAAACTCCCTGTCCGTCTGGGCGTCGCACTGCTCAAGGATCTCGACGGTCGCATCGTCATCGATTTGCCGATCCAGGGCCGGCTCGACGATCCGGAGTTCAGGGTCGGCCGCGTGGTCGGTCGGGTTCTGGGAAATCTGCTCACCAAGGCGGCCGTCTCGCCGTTTACGCTGCTGGGCTCGATGTTCGGCGGCGGCGGCGAGGAACTCGCCTATCAGGAGTTCGCGCCCGGCAGCAGCACTCTCCAGGCCTCCGAACTGCCCAAGCTGGCCACCCTGATCCAGGCCCTCAGCAACCGCCCGGAACTCAGCCTCGCCCTCGAGGGCGGCTTCGACCCCGCCGCCGACACCCATGCCCTCAAGCGCGTCAAACTCGCCGACCTCATCCGCCGCTCCGTGTGGCAGGCAAAACACGCCGCCGATCCCAACACCCCGCCCCCCGAGCAGCTCGTCCTCACCCCCGAAGACGAGGCGGCCATGCTGAAACAACTCTACGACCGGCAATTCCCCCCGGGCACCGAATTCGGCACGCCGCTCCCGGCCCCGCCTGAAGTCGTACGTCCGCCGGCCCCTCCCGCCGGCCTCTTCCAGCGCATGATGCGGGCCATGACCGGCCGCGCCAAACAGGAGGCACTCGCCGTCGAACAGGAAAACGCGCGCCGCCAGTCCGAACACCGCCAGGCCATGGAACGGGCCCTCGCCAGCGCCCGGCCGATCGACGAGATGATCGGCCGGCTCGCGGAAGCCATTACCGTCGATGCCGGCGACCTCGAGGCGCTCGCCGCGGCGCGGGCGCAACGCGTGCGTGATCATTTCATCGCCAAGGGCCAGCTCGCCGCCGACCGGTTTTTCCTCTCCAAGGCCTCCGCTGGCGCCACGGCCAGTCGCGGTCCGCGCGTCTTCCTCTCGCTCCAGTAGACCCCGCGTCCACCGCCACCCCGCCGCGCCAGGACCATCGCTATGCCCGCCACCCCCGCGGTCTCCGGCCCCCTCCGGCCGGTTCTCCTCTTCGACGGCGAATGCGGGCTTTGCCAGCGGCTGGTCAACCTGCTCCTCCGCCTCGATCGGGCGGGCCGCCTCCGCGTGGCCCCGTTGCAGGGGGCGGCCGCCCAGGCCTGGCTCCGCGCCCACGGCCTGCCCACCGCGGATTTCGACAGCCTGATCTTCGTGCCCGACTGGGACGCCCCCGTCCCGGCCGCGTATCAGCTCCGCACCGACGGCGTCCTCGCCGCGCTCTCCGGGCTGGACCGACCGTGGCGCTGGTTCGCCGTGCTGCGCCTCGTGCCGCGACCGCTGCGCGACGCCGGCTACCGGTTGGTCGCCCGCCTGCGCCACCGGCTTTTCGGCCCGCCACGTCCCGGCGACCTCGGCCGCACGGAATGGCGGGGCCGGCTGCTTGATCGCTGAAGTCGCATCGAACCTGCCAATCGCGGCGACGCGACGTTCGGTCGGTCCTGCGCGGCGTTTGCGGCGGCGAGGCACCGCCGCCCTCCAGCGCGTGGACGCCCGCTGCTCACCCGGATCAGGGGCTTGCACCCCGCCGGAGTTGTTCGCTTGCTCAAGCCTGTTCCCGCGCCCGCTCCGGGCCGGAGCACTGTCCACCTGCCAAGCCAATGCCCCCCCTGCCATCACCCTCCGCGTTCAGCTCCCGCCTTCGCCGGATCGCCGCCGGACTGACCTTCGTCGCCACCTTGTCCGCCCTGCTGGCGCCGCGCGCCGAGGCCGCCGCCGCCGGTACCGGCACGATCGAAGGCCGGATCTTCAACCCACGCACCGGCGCCATCGTCGAGGGTGCCCGCGTCAGCATCGAGAGCCCCTCCGTCGTCACGTTCACCGACGCCGACGGCGTGTTCCGGTTGAACGACGTGCCCGCCGGCTCCGTGCCGGTGCGGATTTTCTATACCGGCTTCGCTCCGCAGATTGAAACCCTCGTGGTTTCCGCCGGCCAGACGGTCTCGCGGGATATCACGCTTGCCGCCGGCCGGGCCGCGGATCCGGCCGCCGAGGCTGCCGTCGTCAAACTGCAGGAATTCGTGGTCGGCGAGTCCCGCGAGATGGAGGGGGCCGCGATCGCCATCAACGACCAGCGGTTCGCATCCAACATCCGCAACGTCGTTTCGACCGACGAATTCGGCGCCGTGGCCGAGGGCAACGTCGCCGAGTTCCTCAAGTACATGCCCGGAGTCACGATCGACCTGAGCGGCGGCGACGGCCGCACCATCTCCATCGACGGCGCCCCCGCCGACAACACCCCCATCACGATCGCCGGCATCAATCTCCCCACCCCGGGCAACAACAACACCAGCCGCGCCGTCGAGGTCGGGTTCTTCAACCTCAACAACGTCTCGCGCATCGAGGTGTCGCACTCGCCCACGCCCGACTCGCCCGGCTCCGCCCTCGCGGGCTCCGTCAACATGGTTCCGCGGAGCTCCTTCGAACGCGTCCGCCCGGTCTTCAACGGCAGCATCTATTTCATGATGCGCGACGACCGCCGCGACTTCGGCCGCGTGCCCGCCCTGTACCGCGACCCGATGCGCGTCGTCCACCCGGGTTTCGATCTGAGCTGGGTGGTTCCGGTCAACAAGCGGTTCGGCTTCTCGATCTCGGCCGGCGCCTCGACCCAATTCTCCAGCCAGGACCGCACCACCATGGCCTGGCGGGGCGTCAGCCAGCCCACCAATGGCGCCGCCTTCCCTCACACCACCCCCGATCGCCCGTACCTCTCCTCCTTTACCCTGCAGGATTCCCCGAAGGAAACCGCCCGCGACTCCTTCGGCGCCACCCTCGACTTCCGCCTCTCCCCACGCGACCGTGTCGCCCTCTCCTTCCAGTACTCCTCCTTCGACGGCTGGACCGCCGCCCGCACCCTGCAGTTCAACCCCAACCAGATCGTCGCCGGCAGCTTTTCCCCCAGCTTCACCCAGGGCGTCGCCGGCACCGGCACCGTCGTGCTCACCAGCGGCAACGGCCGCGTCCGCGAAAACCGCACCTACCTGCCCACCGCCACCTGGCGCCACGATGGTCCGGTCTGGAAAATGGACGCCGCCGTTGGCCGCGGCTACGGCATCAACGCCTACCGCGACACCGACAAGGGCCAGCTCCTCTCCGTCGCCACCCGGCGCCGCAATGTCACCATCGCCTTTGCCGACAACACCTTTCTCCGCCCCGGCACGATCACCGTGATCGACAATGCCACGCGCACCCCGGTGGACCCGTACCGACTGGACAACTACGAACTCAACACGGTGACGAGCAACCCGCGCCGCAGCACCGACGTCAACTTCACCTCCGCCGCCAACGTCCGCCGCGACTTCCTCGGGCGCGTGCCGGTCACCGTTCGCGGCGGAGTCAGCTTTCTCCAGTCCACCCGCGAGATCAACGCCGGCGCCTACACCTACACCTACCGGGGCAACACCACGATCGGCAGCGCCGCGCCCTTCCTCGACCCCGTCACCTCCCAGCGGGAGGGCCCCTACGGCTTCCCGCGCATCCAGTTTCCCGACTACAAGGCGATCTTCGACTACTTCAAGGCCAACCCCGGCGACTTCACCCTGGATCAGAACGCCGCCTACCGGGCGGTGATCAACAACTCGAAACACATGGTCGAAGGCGTTTCCGCCGGCTACCTGCGCGGCGATGTCTCGCTGCTGCAGCGCCGCCTGCTCCTCGTGGGCGGCCTGCGCGCCGAGCAGACCAACGTCGAAGCCGAAGGTCCGCTCAATGACCCCACCCTCAATGTGCGGCGCGACGCCAGCGGCCAGCCCATTCTCGATGCCCAGGGACGCCCCCAGACCATCACCACCAACCAACTGGAAATCGCCCGACTCACCCTGCTGCCCCGCGCGGCGCGCGTCGAAAAGGAATACTTCCGGCTCTTCCCCTCGCTCAACGTGAGCTACCACCTGCGCGAGAACCTCATCGCCCGGGCCGCCTGGTCGAACTCGATCGGCCGCCCCAATTTCAACCAGTATGCCGGCGGTATCACCCTGCCCAATACCGAGAATGCCCCGGGGCCCGGCAACCGGATCACGGTGAACAACGCCGGGATCAAGCCCTGGACCGCCTCCACCCTCAAGGTGCGGCTCGAATACTATTTCGAAGGCGTCGGCCAGCTCTCCGCCGGCGCCTTCCGGCGCGACTTCAAGAATTTCTTCGGCACCACGGTCTTCCCGTCCACCCCGGAGTTCCTCGGGCTCTACGGGCTCGACCCGGTCGAATACGGCCCGTTCGAAGTCTCCACCCAGTACAACCTGCCCGGCACCGTGCGCATGGAAGGCCTCGACGTCAGCTACCGTCAGGCCCTCAACTTCCTGCCCGCCTGGGCCCGCGGACTGCAGGTCTTCGCCAATGGCAGCCTGCAAAAGACCAAGGCCCCCCGGGGCCGGCTCGGCGCCCTCACCTTCAACGAAATCCCCCGCAGCGGCGCCTGGGGCATCAGCCTCACCCGGCCCAGGTTCAACATCCGTCTGAACTGGTCCTACCGCTCCGACCAGGTGCGTGGCGGGGTCACCGGTGTCGGCATCGAGCCCGAGACCTTCAACTACACCACCGGCTTCACGAAGGTCGATGTCCTGGGCGAGTACTACTTCTGGAAGCGCTTCGCCGTCTTCGCCAACCTGCGCAACCTCGCCGACGTGCCCGACGAAGGCATCACCGCCGGCCCCGGCACGCCCGAGGTCGCCAAGCTCCGCTTCCGCGAGCGCTACGGCTCGCTCTGGACGTTCGGAGTCAAGGGCACCTTCTGAGCCTGCGCCGACCCGCCGCCGGCGGCCCTTCCGCCCCGATCGTTTCCCTCGCGGGGGGAACAGCCCCGTTCCTCCCGCTCCTCCCGCAGCGGGCTAATCCGCTTCGCGAATCAGGTGGGCGCATCTGCCGATTGGCGGTGCCACGAAGCGGCGCGGAGCGGAGTCCGCGCCCTACCTTGACCGACTTTCGCACTAGGTAGGACGGCGAGTCCCTTCGCCGCCGCCCCTCCCGGTCCAGACTTTCTCACCGCCAACCGGGTAATGCGCCCGAATCAGCTCAGGTGGCTCGCCTCCGACGAAGCGTAAACGCTCACCCAGGGAGCATGCTTTTCCTGTGCCGCCTGAAGAATCGCTCGCGCGCCTCCGCCGCCACCCGCATAGTCGGCGGACTCCTCCGCCATGTCCTCGCCCCGCACTCGATCGGCCATGCTCCCCGCCCTCCTCGCCGCCGGCGCCCTCGCCCTCGGCACCGCCGGCCTCCACGCCGCCACCGACACGTCCGCGCCGCGACCCGTTTGGCAGGACGAAACCCGCCTCCACGAGGGCACCGTGGCCCCGTTCGCGACGATGACCGTCTTCCCTGACGAGGCGTCCGCCCGCACCCTGCGCCGCGACCGCTCGCCCTTCATCCAGTCCCTCAATGGCGACTGGAAATTCCGCTGGACCCCCACACCGGCCGGCCGCACGCCCGGCTTCTGGGAGCCCGGCCACGACGACTCCGCCTGGCCGGTCATCCCCGTGCCCTCGAACGTCGAACTCCAGGGCTACGGCATCCCGATCTACACCAACATCAAGTATCCGTGGAAGACCACGAAGCCGCCCTTCGTTGACGACACCTACAACGCCGTCTCGTCCTACCGCCACCGCTTCCGCGTCCCCGCCGCCTGGGCGGGCCGCGAAACCTACCTCACCTTCGACGGCGTCAACTCGTTCTTCACCGTCTGGCTCAACGGCCGCCGCCTCGGCTTCAGCAAGGACAGTCGCACCCCCGCCACCTTCCGCCTCACGCCGTACCTGAAAGAGGACGACAATCTCCTCGCCGTGGAGGTCTTCCGCTGGTGCGACGGCTCGTACCTCGAGGACCAGGACTTCTGGCGCCTCAGTGGCATCTTCCGTGACGTCACCCTCTGGTCCACTCCCGCCGTCCACCTCCGCGACTTCCGCGTCCGCACCCGGCTCGACTCCGCCTACCGCGACGCCGTCCTGCTGCTCGACGCCGAGTTCACCAGCACCGCCCCGGCCCCCCGCGAGGTTGCCCTCGAGGCGGCCCTGCTCGGCCCGGACGGCCGCGAGGTCTTCCGCGATTCCGCCGGCCGGACCACCGTCGCGCCGGGCTCCCCCGCCCGCCTCGCCTTCGAGCGCGCCGTCACCGCGCCGCCGCTGTGGTCCGCCGAGATTCCGCACCTCCACACGCTGCTCCTCACCGTCCGCGAGGTCGCGTCCGGCCGCGTACTCGAGTGCATCCCCTGGCGGGTCGGCTTCCGCTCGGTCGAGGTCCGGCAGGGCCACCTCCTCGTCAACGGCCGGCCCACCCTGTTCCGCGGCGTCAACCGCCACGAACACGATCCCGATCTCGGCCAGGTTGTGACGCCGGCGCGGATGGTGGAGGACATCCGCCTGATGAAACAGAACAACATCAACGCCGTCCGCGCCTGCCACTATCCGAACGTGCCCGAGTGGTACGCCCTCTGCGACGAGTACGGCCTCTACGTCATCGATGAGGCCAACATCGAATCGCACGGCATGGGCTACGGCCCGGAATCGCTCGCCCATCCGCCGTCGTGGATGGCCGCCCATCTCGACCGGACCATCCGCATGTTCGAGCGCGACAAGAACCACGCCTGCATCGTCGCCTGGTCCCTCGGCAACGAGGCCGGCTGGGGCGACAACTTCCGCGCCACCGCCGCCTGGCTCAAGGCCCGCGACGACACCCGCCCCATCCATTACGAACAGGATGCGCAGGGTGAACTGGTTGACCTGATCAGTCCGATGTACGCCTCCCCGGAGGAGGCCCTCGCCTACGCCTCCCAGCCCCGGACCAAGCCGTACATCCAATGCGAATACTCCCACGCCATGGGCAACAGCAACGGCGGCCTGTGGGCCTACTGGCGCCCGATCTACGACGGCGTGCCGCATCTCCAGGGCGGCTTCATCTGGGACTGGGTCGACCAGGGCCTCCGCACCCCCGTGCCGGCCTCCCGCCGGATCGAGCGCCTCGACAACCCCCGCTCGCTCCCGCTCGACCCGCAACTCGGCACCTTCTTCGCCTACGGCGGCACCTTCGGCCCCCCGGACATCGCCTCCGACGGCAACTTTTGCGCCAACGGCCTGGTGAGCGCCGATCGCACACCACACCCCGCGCTCGCCGAGGTGAAAAAGGTTTACCAGCCCATCCAAATGCGCGCCGGCGATCTCACCCGCGCCGAGGTCGAGTTCCAGAACTGGCTCGATTTCCTCCCCGCCGAGGCCTGGCTCGAGGCCGCCTGGCGCGTCACCGCGGACGGCCGGACGATCCAGCAGGGCCGCCTCGCCGGATTCACGCTGGCTCCGCGCGAAAAGAAGAAACTGGCCGTTCCCGTCCGCCCCGTCACCCCCGCCCCCGGCGCCGAGTATTTCCTCGAGGTTGTCTTCACCCTGAAGCAGCCGACACCCTGGGCTCCCGCCGGCCATGAAATCGCCTGGGAGCAGCTCAAACTCCCGTGGTCCGCCCCCGCCGCTCCGCCCCCGGCCGCGCCCGCCGCCCTCCGGCTCGACGACTCCGGCGGCCGGATCACCGTCCGGGGCCCGGACTTCACCGCGGCCTTTGACCGCGCCAGCGGCCTGCTGGTCTCCCTCGCCAGCGGTACCACCGAGCTGCTCGAGCAGCCGCTCGGCCCGCACTTCTGGCGCGCCCCCGTCGACAACGACCGTGGCAACCGCATGGCCGGACCCGCGGACCCCAAGCACCGCTTTGTGCTCACCGCCTGGCGCCACGCCCATGCCTCCTGGCGCCCCGCCACCGTCGTCGCCACCCAGCCCGCCCCGGGTCGCGTGGTGGTCACCGCCACGGGCGAGATCGCCGACTTCGCCGCCCCCTATCGCCTGGAATGGACCGTCCTCGGCAGCGGCGACATTCTGGTCGCGGCCTCGCTCTCCGCCGGAACGAAACCGCTCGTCGAACTGCCCCGCTTCGGCATGCAGACCACCCTCCGGGCCGGTTTCGATCGCCTCGCCTGGTTCGGCAAGGGCCCGCACGAAACGTATTGGGATCGCCAGGACGCCCGGGTCGGGCAGTACCAGGGCCGCGTGCGCGACCAGTATTTCGACTACATCAAGCCGCAGGAGACCGGGAACAAGGTCGGCGTGCGCTGGCTCAGCCTCACCGACGACCGCGGCCGCGGCCTGCTCGCCGTCGGTGCCCCGGAGCTCAGCGCCAACGCCCTCCACCACACAACCGACGATCTCTTCTGCGCCACCCACCACGAACACCACTATCGCTACCTCCTTCCCGAGCGTCCGACAATCACGCTCAATCTCGACCTGCAGCAGCGCGGGCTCGGCGGCGACAACTCCTGGGGCGCGCTCCCCCACCGCGAGTTCCGCCTCCGGCAGGCGCCGTTCTCCTACCGCTACCGCCTCCGCCTCCTGTGCGGCGGCGAGGATCCCGCCGCCCTGGCCCGGCAACGGCTCGAGTAGCCCGGGCCGTCGCGCCGGGGCGCAGGGCCGGGTTGTTCAACCCGCCTGTTCCGAGGCGGGCCATGCTTTCGCCAGTCGGATTGAGTGGCTCGCCTCGGGAGAGGGATGCATCTGCCGGTTGGCGGTGGCCTCGTAAGAAAACCCATCCTGGAGGGCGGCGCTCCGTCGCCGCCGCCTTCCGCCAGCGCCACCCGATCCGTTCTTTCCGGCGCCGACCAAGCGGCGCCCTCCAGGAATGCGACCGCGAACCGGCAGATTTGCCCTTCGTCGACCACCACGCTTCCGGATTCTGCTGGCCCCGGCTGTCCTCACCCCGCAAGACTCCCCCGTTCTCGCGCTCCGGCCTTCCAGCCCGGCGCCCCTGCTCGCCGCCTCCCCCTTCCACGCCATGTCCCTGTCCTCCGTCGACCTCGTTGTCCTGGTCCTGTTCATCGCCGCCGTCATCAGCCTCGGGCTCTACAAGTCCAAAGGGGAGGGCAAGGACTCCGAAGCCTATTTCCTCGCCGGTCGCGGCCTCATGTGGTGGCTGATCGGCGTCTCGCTGATCGCCGCCAACATCTCGTCCGAGCAGTTCGTGGGCATGTCAGGCTCGGCGGCCGACTACCTCGGTCTCGCCATTTCCAGTTACGAGTGGATGGCGGCCATCACCCTGGTCGTCGTGGCCTTCGCGTTCCTGCCCTACTTCCTGCGCACCGGCATCTTCACCATGCCGCAGTTCCTGCAGCACCGCTACGGCGACGGCACCCGCGCCATAATGGCCTTCATGACCATGGCGCTGCTGATCTTCGTCTCGCTCACCGGCGTGATCTACGCCGGCGGCCTGACCATGAGCGAGCTCTTCGCCGGCCAGGGCACGTTTGATCTCGGGCTGACCGGCTGGTGCTGGGCCATGGGGTTGATGGCGGCAATCTACATCGCGGCGGGCGGGCTCAACGCCTCCGCCTGGGCGGATCTGATCCAGGGCATCGCCCTGATCATCGGCGGCGCCCTCATCACCTGGTTCGCCCTCGACAAGCTCGGGATGACCCCGGTCGCGCAGCTCACCGCCGGCAGCGTCCATCCGCACGCCGTGGCGGACGGCGCCGGCGGCATCGCCAAGCTCATCGCCCTGAACCACGAGAAGCTGCACATGCAGCTCCCGAGCTGGGACAAGAACATCCCCTGGACCGCCCTCGTGCTCGGTCTGTGGATACCGAATTTCTACTACTGGGGCCTCAATCAGTACATCACCCAGCGCGTGCTGGGCTCCTCTTCGCTCAAACAGGGTCAGCGCGGCATCGTGTTCGCCGCCGGCATGAAGCTGATCATCCCGTTCGTGATCGTCGTCCCCGGGATCATCGCTTTCAACCTCTACAGCCGCGACCTCGCCGAAATCGACGCCCGCAAGAACGCCGCCGAATGGACCGCCCTGGAGCAGCACCTCGGCCGGCCCGACTCGGGCCACGCCTTCGTCGCCAACATCCAGTGGGCCCGGCTGCACCGGGAGAAGTCCGCCGCCATCGACGCCCACAACCTCGCGGTGCTGCGCGCCAAGGGCGGCGACACCGCCGGCCTGAATCCCGCCGCCCTCACCGAGGAGCAGCGGTTCGCCACCATCCCGGCCCGGCTCGAGAAACTCGCCGCCACCGGCGCGGTCACGCTCCACGCCATCCAGGGTTACAAATACGACGCGGCGCTGAACCTGCTGATGAAAAACCTCCTCCCCGAGGGCGTCGGCCTGCGGGGCTTTGTCATTGCCGCGCTCCTCGGCGCCATCGTGAGCTCGCTCGCCGCGGTGCTCAACGCCGCCTCCACCATCTTCACGATGGACATCTACCAGCGTTACTTCCGCGCCGCCGCCTCCCAGCGCGAACTCGTCACCGCCGGGCGCATCGCCGTCGGCGTGTTCGCCCTCATCGGCTGCCTGCTGGCCCCCAACCTCGACAAGTTCGGATCCATCTTCAAATACATCCAGCAGTTCCAGGGATACGCCTCGCCCGGCATCCTCGCCGTCTTCGTCTTCGGCATCCTCAACCGGCGCGGCCCCGGGCTCTGCGGCGTCGTCGGCCTGCTCCTCAACCCGGTGCTCTACTGGGCGCTCGACGAATACACCAACCTCGCCTTCCTCGACGCGATGGGAGTGTGTTTCTTCACCGTGCTCGCCGTCATGTGGCTCATCGCCGTCCTCCGGCCGCTCCCGCAGCCGGTCGTTTTCGCCACCAACACCAAGCTGAACCTCGAAAGCTGCCCGGTCGCGAAAAAGGCCGGCCTCGTGGTCATCGCCGTCACCCTCCTGCTCTACGCCCTCTGCTGGTGAGGGCGCCCGGCCGGCCGCTCCGCCGCCGCGCCCGCCTCAACTTCCGCCCGCTCCGACTGGCACCGGCCGCAACGTCCGGCCTTCGTTCCAGCACCCTTCCACCATCAGGGTCGTCGCCTGCGCCGGCAGGCCGTATTCGTGCCGCTCCACCAGCGCAATCAACGTATCCACCGCGAGCGCACCAATCAGCCGGCCATTCTGATACACCCCGCTGGCGGCATCCCCGGGCCGGGGGCACGCCAGCAACGCCAGCCCGATGTCCTCCGGCACCCGCCAGCCCGCACGGGTCAGCGGCCGCAGCACCACGTCTGCCGCGGGCGTGATGATGACGTCGGGGCGCTCCCGCTCCAGCCAGTGCAGCAGCGGCGCCGGCTCCTCCCATTCCTCCACATACAGCGGCGGCACCCGCCGGAGCTCCGGCAGCATCTCCGCCGCCACCAGGAAGCCCGCCTCCCACCGGCCCTGGAATCGCATCTGGTGCAGGCGCCGCAAGACCAGGCCGGGACGCCGGTAGCCCCGGCGGTGGCATTCCCGCACAACCTGCAGGCTGGAAAAATAGTGATCGTTGCAGACCGTCGTGATCGGCAACGCCGGCAGCGGCACGCTCAGGCACACCGTCGCAAAATGCTCCCAGCACAGCGCCGGCGGCGAATCCCCCTCCGCCAGCGGACTGATCAGCAACCCGCGCACGCCCCGGGCATGCAGCATTTCGGAAAACCGCTCGTTCGACATCCCGTCGCGATGCAGCCAGAATTCCTGCGGCCGGTACCCGCGCTGCCCTGCCCGCTCCCACGCGCCCTCCCGCTGCTGCCGGATGGTTGGCGCCGAATGCTCCCGCCAGCCGTCGGACGTCCGCAGCGCATTGACCAGGCCCAGCACCGGCTTCTCCGTTAGCGGGCGACCCTGCCGGCGCAGGCGCATCAGCGTCGAAACATAGGGATTCGGCCGGTAGCCAAGTTTGTCCGCCAGCTTCCGAATCCGCTCCCGCGTCGCCGCCGGAATCCGGGGATGATTGGCCAGGCAAAGCGAAACCGTCGCCCGCGTCACGCCGGCCGCCTCCGCAATGGTTTTCATGGTCACGCCGCTGCTCATCGGTTAACGATGAAAGCAACACCGGGCTTCAGTCGCCAAGCCGATTTCACGTCACTTCGCCACCCACCCACCGTACGAGGTGACTTGACGACCGGCCCCTTCAGCGTCCTGTCCCGACCGTCACCCCACCTGCACCCCACTCCCACCTACCATGCTCCGACTCCACTTCCTGTCCCGGCCGCGCCTTGTCGCCGCACTCCTCCTCGCCGCCAGCGGCCACGCCCAGACCGCCCCCGCCGCCACCCCGCGCGACGGAGACGAGGTCGTCCGCCTCTCGGAATTCTCCGTCTCCGCCGACTCGGACCGCGGTTACGCCCCGTCCGAGACCATGACCGGCACCCGCGTCGCCACCAAAATCGTCGACCTGCCCTACACCGTCAACGTGCTCACGGCCGAGTTCTTTGAGGACTTCGGCATCTTTGAGTTCGCCGACAACATCGTGCACATCGGCAGCTTCACCGACCTCGACATCGGCGGAAATTTCAACCTCCGCGGCTTCAGTTCGAGCTTCCAGCTCCGCGACGGCTTCTTCCGCCTCGGCCGCTACGGCTCCAGCAACATCGACCGCATGGAGATCATCAAGGGCTCCAACGCCGCCATCTACGGCCGCAGTTCCCCCGGCGGCATGGTCAACATGATCTCCAAATCGCCCAAAACCCGCGCCAGCCAGCGTCTCTCCCTCAATTACGGCGACTACGGCACCGAGCGAATCACGTTCGAAAGCACCGGCCCGATCGGCCGCAGCGCCCTCGGCCGCACCTCCTACATCGTCACCGCCAGCTTCTACCAGCGCGACTTCGATCAGGACTACGCCCGCAACCGCAACACCGAATATTACGGCGCCATCAAGCACACCTTCCCCGACTCCTCCAACCTGCTCCTCTCCGCCGAATACCTCCTCCAGGAGCGCAACGCCCCGCTCAACGCCGCCCCGCTCGTCACCGACCAAAAACGCACCACGTCCAACCTCGACGACGAAGCCGTCGGCTACGCCTGGAGCCTCGCCCGCCTCAATCCCTATGGCCCCAACTCGGAACTCAACCGCGGCTACCGGGGCGTCACCGCCAATTATGACAAGCGCCTGAACGAAATCTGGAGCGTCCGCGCCTCCGGCAACTATTACAAGGTGCGCCGCTGGGATTATAACCAGAACACGGGCTGGGGCGCAGTGACCCTCAATCCCGGCAACGTCAACGCCAATGTCCAATCCGCCCGCGGCGCCACTCCCCAAAAGGGTCTGATCTTCGAGGACGGCGGTGGCTTCCAGGGAGATCTCCTCGCCCATTACTGGACGAACCGGCGCACCGTCGAGCACCGCACCCTCGCCACTCTCGACATCAACGACTACTATCGCTGGGATCCCATCCGGCAGTTCGCCAACGCCGCCAACCCCGACATCGCCGCGTGGAGCACCGCCCGCATCGTCCGCCTCGACCCGGCCACGCTCCAGCCACTCGCCGCCATCCCCTACTTTCCGAAGTGGTTTGAATGGGGCCAGGAGGTCGCCACCCGCATCCGCAAGCAGCGCGTCACGGTCGTCGGCGGCTTGTTGCGCCACCAATCCGCCCTGCTCCAGGGCCGCCTGCTCGCCTACGCCGGCGCCCGCTACGACACCGTGCGCTTCCGCCACCGCGACTTCACCGCGCCGCCCCCCGGCTACGCCCCCGGCCAGATGTTCGACAAAACCATGTCCGCCCTCAAACCCAACGCCGGGCTCAACTACAAACTCACCCCGCACCTGCGCGCCTTCGTCAACTACAGCGAGAGCTACTTCGTGCCCCAGTCCGAGGCGACCGCCATCGTGGCCTCCCCCGACTACAAGGCCGAAACCGCCGGCGGCTGGGACTACGGCTTCAAGGGTGCCTTCTTCGACGACCGCCTCAACTTCACCGTCTCCGGCTTCTACGCCATCCGCGAAAACGTCCTCGTCACCGAGGTCGAGGAGGTGCCACCCGGCTCCGGCAACTACCAGACCCTCACGCGCCGCGACGGCGACCAGCTCGTGCGCGGCTTCGAACTCGACCTCAACTGGCGCGTCACGCCCGCGGTGTCGGTCGGCGGCAGTTGGGGGCACGTGTATTCAATCTACACCGACTTCGGCTCCGCCTTCCCGCTTTCCATCGGCCGCCGCGTGCAACGCATCGCCCCGCAAAACGGCGGCGCCTACGTCAAATGGGCGCCCGCCGCGGGGCGGCTCCGGGGTTTCTCCGCCAACCTCGGCGTCACCCACATGGCCTCAACGCCCACCGAGGCGCCCAACGCCGGCGACACCTACGTCACCACCGCCAGCGGCGAGCGCGTCCTGCAGCGCACCACCTACCAATGGCGCCTGCGGATTCCGTCGTACACGCTGTGGAATGTCGGCGTGCGCTACCGGCTCTCCGGCGGCGGCTCGGGCTACGACCACAGCTTCGGCGTCAACGTGAACAACCTGTTCGACGCCGACTACGTCCGTGCCAACCGCCTCCTCGGCGAAAAGCGGGCCTTTTATTTCACCTACTCGCTCACCCGCACGCCCGGACGGCGGTGAACGCCGGGTAAGGGCAGGTGTAAAATCCGCTCGTTGGCGACGTGTTTCCATGGCGCCCGCCTCTCCCCAAGCGCCGCACCAAGTCAGCCGTCCGGGTTCCGGCGCCGCCGGCGCCACCGGCCCAGCGCGAGCACGGCTGCTCCGCTGACCAATGCGTAGGTGGAAGGTTCGGGGATGGCGGTGATCGACTGGATACTGCCCAGGATGTATCGGTTGCCGGTGTTATTCAGATACAGCTTCAAGTAACTGTGGCTCGTGTTCGTGCTCCAGTTCACGAGATCCAGGGAGGAAGGCGCGGGCGTGAGACTGGGAATCGCCGTTTGGGTTGGGTCGCCGAGCACCAGATTGATGCTGTACGGCTGCCATTCGTAGAGAGTCTGGTTGGTATGCGCCGACGGTCCCCAGCCGGAGGTGAACTGAATCTCGTCGCGGACCCCATAATTCATCGTGAAACTCGGGGCCGAGCCACCCGGAATGGCGCTGGTCGACCAAGTGCTGCCACCGGTGCCGTTGAGAGTCAGGCTGAGACTGGTCAGCAGGTACTGGGCCTGGGTGCCGGAGGAAAACAGCGTCGACGCGGCGGTGTCCCACGAGACGACAGCACTCCAGGTGCTCCCAACCGGCACGTTGGCACTGAGCTGGCCAGCCTCAATAAAGTTCAAGGTCGTCACACCGGTGAAGGTGTAACTCACGACCACGGCGGAGAGCCGTACGGTGCTGCAGGCAGCGGTCAGGAGAAAGACGCCGGCCAGCCGGCGGGAAGGGGAGGACGGTGCGCGCATCACGACTTGACCTTACGGCTGATTCCCTGGACGGGCCATACGCATACTTACGTAAGAGGGGTGGACAGGCAGAGGTAGACTCCGGGTGAGTCGGCGACCCCAGCCCGTTATCACCCCGAATCCGCAGGCTAGCCCGTCTGGCAGATCATCCCCAACCACGCCGCGAACGTGCCCGGCCCCGCCCCGAAACGGTAGCCGCCCGTCGCTTCAACGCCGGGATGCAGGTCGCACCGCTAAATGACGGTCAGGTCACCCTCATCCTCGACTCGCGCCTCCGCGAGTGAGATTTCGCTCCCATGTCCCGCTTGCACCCGCCACCCGCCGGACCGCAATTGAACGGATGAGTCGCGAGACCTGCTACCGCTGCTTCTGGCCCAAGACGCTGTGCTGGTGCGCTTCCATTCGTCCGATGGCCACCCGCACGCGGGTGGTGCTGCTCATGCACCCCAAGGAGTTCAAGCAGGAGAAGGCCGGCACGGGCCGCCTGACGCATCTCTGCCTGGCGAACAGCGAAATTCACATGGGGCTCGAGTTCGACCGCGATGAGGCGGTGCAGGCCCTGATCAACGATCCCGGGAACTGCCCGGTGTTGCTCTATCCGGGATGCGAGGCGCGCAATCTCTCGCGCGGCGACCTGACCGCGGCCGATCTGGGCGGCCGCCAGCTCGTGGTGTTCGTTCTCGATGCCACCTGGAGCGGCGCGCGCAAGCTGCTGCGGCTGAGTCCGAGCCTCCAGCGCCTGCCCCGCATCATGTTCACGCCTTTGGCGCCGAGCCGTTACGTGATCAAACAACAGCCGCAGGAGGGCTGCCTCTCGACGCTCGAGGCCGTGCACGAGTTGCTTGCTGCGCTCGAGCGGAGCGGCCTCGATCGCTACGAGGACCGCACCCAACTCCTCGACCTCTTTCAGCGCATGCAGGACTTCCAGATCCGGTGCGCCGCCGATCCCAACCGGGGCGGCTACCGGCGCCGTCCCTACAGCGACCCGACCACCCGCCGCGTGGCCACCGGCCGCAGCGGCACCCGCAGCCGCTACCTGCGCGCACCGGAGGAGTGATCGCCCCCGACGCCCAGATCGCCGCCCTGGCGCAGGAGTACGGCGCCACGGTGCACTCGGCCGACACCGACTTTGCCCGCCTGTCCGGCGTCTCCTGGCAGAATCCGTTGCTCCAGTAGAACACCCTCACGACCCGGGGCCACCCCGGAACGGCGCCCACGGGACAACCCGCCGCTCGATACCTTTCGGCGGCCCCCGCACCAACCTTGCCTCACCTCAGGCGGGTAATCGCAAGTGAGATTCATTTTCCCACTGCGAAAGAGCTTCGGTCTAGATTCGGTCTAGATTCGGTCTGCCTTGCTAAGAACCTTGGGCAAACCGTCCCGTGCTTCGCCCCCGCAGCGCTCCTGCGGACTCGCTCGCCCCCGTCGCTTCGCGCTTCCCTTGGACAGGGCTTCCCCCTAAATCGCCGCCCTTTCGCCGCGATGCCCAACAAGACCTCCGCACCCGCTCCCGCCCCCACGCCCGCCGCCGCTCCTGCCACCCCCTCGGGCCTCAAACCCATCCGGAAACTCATGGCGGCCAACCGCAGCGAGATTGCGGTCCGCATCTTCCGCGCCGGCACCGAGCTCAACCTCCGCACCGTCGCCATCTTCGCCCAGGAGGATCGTCTCTGCATCCATCGCTACAAGGCCGACGAGGCCTACCAGGTCGGCGCCGGCAAGGGCCCTGTCGCCGCCTACCTCGACATCGAGAGCATCCTCGGCGTCGCCAAGGAGAAGGGCGTCGACGCCATCCACCCGGGCTACGGCTTCCTCTCGGAAAACGCCGAGTTCGCCCGCGCCTGCCAGCGCGCCGGCGTCATCTTCGTCGGCCCCCGTCCCGAGTTGCTCGAGATGATGGGCGACAAGACCGCCGCCCGCGCCCTCGCCCAGCGGATCAACGTACCCACCCTTCCCGGCACCGAAAACCCCGTCACCGATCGCGAGGAGGCCCTCCGCATCGCGAAGGACATCGGCTTTCCCCTCATCATCAAGGCCGCCTTCGGCGGCGGCGGCCGCGGCATGCGCGTCGTCCACAAGGCCGGCGACCTCGCCAACCTGCTCGACGAGGCCCAGGCCGAGGCCGGCCGCGCCTTTGGCAACCCCGCCGTCTTCCTCGAAAAGTACATCCCCCACGCCAAGCACATCGAGGTCCAGATCCTCGGCGACCAGCACGGCAACGTCATCCACCTCCACGAGCGCGACTGCTCGGTCCAGCGCCGCCACCAGAAGGTCATCGAGGTGGCGCCGTCCTTCGGCCTGCCCGACCACGTGGTGCGCGAGCTCTGCGACGCCGCCGCCCGCCTTGCCCGCGAGATCCGCTACGACAACGCCGGCACCGTCGAATTCCTCTACGACCTCGACCGCCACGAGTGGTTCTTCATCGAGATGAACCCTCGTATCCAGGTTGAGCACACGGTCACCGAGGTCATCACCGGCCTCGATCTCGTCCGCGCCCAGATCCTCATCGCCCAGGGCCACTCGCTGCACTCGCCCGAGGTCGGCATGCCCGCCCAGGCCGACATCCCGCGCAATGGCTACGCCATCCAGTGCCGCATCACCACCGAGGATCCGGAGAACAAGTTCATCCCCGACTACGGACGCCTCGTCGCCTACCGCTCGCCCGGCGGCTTCGGCGTCCGCCTCGACGGCGGCATGGGCTACGCCGGCGCCGTCATCACGCCGTTCTACGACTCGCTCCTGGTGAAGAGCATCACCTTCGGGCAGACCTACGACATCGCCCTGCGCCGCGCCCACCGCACCCTGAGCGAATTTCGTATCCGCGGCGTCAAGACCAACATCCCCTTCCTCGAGAACGTCATCGCCCACCCGGCGTTCCGCTCCGGCCGCGCCACCACCACGCTGATCGACACCACGCCCGAGCTCTTCGCCTTCAAGCCCCGCCGCGACCGCGCCACCAAGCTCCTCACCTTCCTCGGCCAGGTCATCGTCAACGGCAACCCCCACGCCAAGGGCTTCCGCCCGGCGAAACCGCTGCCGCCCGCCCCCGTCCCCGCCTACGACCACCGCGTCGCCCCGCCCCCCGGCACGCGGCAGAAGCTCCTCGAGCTCGGCCCGCGGAAATTCGCCGAGTGGACCGCAAAACAGAAGCGCCTCCTCGTCACCGACACCACTTGGCGCGACGCCCATCAGTCGCTCATGGCCACCCGCGTGCGCAGCTACGACATGCTCGCCTGCGCCGGCGCCCTCGCCCACCGCGTGCCCGACCTCTATTCGCTCGAGATGTGGGGTGGCGCCACCTTCGACACCGCGATGCGCTTCCTCAGTGAGGACCCGTGGGAACGCCTCCGCCAGCTCCGCGCCCAGGTGCCCAACATCTGCTTCCAGATGCTCTTCCGCGGCGCCAACGCCGTAGGCTACACCAACTACCCGGACCACGTCGTCGCCGGCTTCGTGAAACACGCCGCCGCCAGCGGCATGGACATCT
>CAZDGC010000010.1:43067-99154 GCA_964504885.1 uncultured Opitutus sp. | reverse complement strand
ACGAGGCCCGCACCCAGGTGCTCCGCCGCACCGTGCACTACCGGCCCGACCTGGCGATGCACGCCGCCACCGCCGCGGAGGCGGAGCGGGCGCGGAAAAGCCTCGAGGTGCTGTTCACGCCCTTCTGGGTCCGTGCCGACGCCGACGGCTACCGCCTGCCGACCCACGACGAATTCCGCCATGCCGCCTTCGCCGGCGGCGCCGGCCGCTTCCCCTGGGGCGACGATCCCGCCGGCGGGGCGGAAAGCGCCTGGCTGGCGGACTGGTCCGGTTTTCACACCCATCCCGTGGGCCGCAGGCAGCCCAACGCGTTCGGGCTCTACGATCTGATTGGGAACGTGGCCGAGCTGGCGCAGGAGGCCACCGGCCCGGACGAGGGCATGTCCGGCGGGTACTCCTTCCGCCTCGGCGGATCCTTCCTTGACGTCCTCGATCGCTTCGAAACCGTCCTGCGGCTCCCCCGCCTGGTGGCCAAGGGCGCGCCCTCGCAATCGCGCGGGCTCGTGTATCCGGACGTCGGATTCCGGGTGCTCCGCCAGGCGGGCGGCGCGACGCCGGCGGCGGAACCGGCCCCTCTCCGGCCCGGCCGCGCCGCGGCGGCCGGGAAGTCGGCGGGCCGGGGCGGCGAGCAGCGGGAACGCGCGGCACGCGGGGACCGGCCGGCGCCGGCAATTCCGCCCTCCCCGGCGAAGTTCGATCCCCTGCCGGGGCAGGTCCACCGCGCGAACCTCGGGCGCACGGGCGAACACCAGGCGACCGGGGTGCCGCGCCTCCGGGGCATAAAGTGGGCCCATGAGACGGGGGGGCCGGTGCGCTCGAGCCCGGTGGTCGTGGCCGGAACCCTTTACGCCGGCAGTTACGACGGCCATATCCATGCTGTGGATGCAGACACCGGGGCCGGCCAATGGCGGGTGGCCGCGGGCGGCCCGGTCAGCGGATCGGCGGCGGTGGTCGCCGGCACCGTGTACATCGCCAGCGAAGCGGGCCGCCTCTACGCACTCCGCGCCGCCGACGGCACCGAAGTCTGGCGCGCCGAGACGGGCGGGAAGACCGCCGGCTCGCCGGCCGTGATGGGCGACCGGGTGTACCTCGGCGGCGGACATCCCCGGGCCGGCGGCACCGTGCTCTCCATGTCCGCCCGGCCGCTGCTCGCCTTCGACGCCGCAACCGGGGCCGTAATCTGGACGGGCGGCAACGGTCCGCAGGGGCACGCGGCGATCGCGACCGACGGCACGCGGCTCTACGCCGGCGTGGGCGCCAGCAACTACGGTGCCTTCTCCCTGGCCGCTGGGGAGCTGGCGTGGATTTATACCAGCGGGCATCAGCGCAGGCAGTTCGCATCGCTCACCGTGGTGGGCGATGCGGTCTTCGTGCCCGTGGCGATCGGCGGCTTCGTCGCCCGGCTGGACGCGGCCACGGGCAGGCAGGTCTGGATCAACGGGGCGCATGAACCGAACCTCCGCCACCCGATGAACCACGGGGGTGAGTTCGGGCACGAGACGTTCACCGACGTGGCGGTGGCGGACGGACGGGTGTTCGCGTCCTTCAACGACGGCCAGGTGATCGCGTTCGACGCGGTCACGGGCGGCAATATCTGGGCGGCGCGCTGCGGTCCGGCCGTGCAGTCGTCCCCGAGCGTCGCCGCCGGCGTGGTGTATGTGGGAAGCTGGGACGAGCACCTCTATGCGCTCGATGCCCGGACCGGCGCGGTGCGCTGGAGACAGCGGCTCGGCGGCAAGGTGAACAGCTCCCCCTGGCCGGCGGACGGGGCGGTTTACGTCGGCTGCGACGACGGGCGGATCTACGCCCTGCACTGAGCCCGCCCGCGCCCAATTCACCCCCAACACGCTTTTTTTCCCGTCATGAAACGCCGGCAATTCCTCCATTCCGCCGCCGCGGCGCTCGCCGCGGGCGCGCTTGTTCTCCGCCACGCCCGGGCGGCCCACGCCACTGCCCGGTACCGGCTGACGCTGGGGCAATGGACGTTTCACCGGGCGTTTCGCGGCGCGCCGGGATTCGCCCAACGCGACACGCTCGAGTTTCCCGCCATGTCCGGCGAATTGGGTTTCGAGGGAGTGGATTACAGCGGCCATCTTCTCGGCGCCCACCACGTCGATCCGAAATACCTGGCCGAACTGAACCGGCGTGCGGCCGCGGCCGGCGTGCAGAACGTCCTCATTCTCGTCGATCTCTCCGATCCGCTGGGGGCGCAATCGGAGGAGGCACGTCGCCGGTCGGCGGAAAAGTTCCGCTCCTGGCTGGAGGCCGCCGCCGCCCTCGGTTGCAGCGGGATTCGGGTGAACGCCCAGAGCGACCCCAGGCTTCCGGCGGACGAACAGGCCCGGCTCGTCGCCGCCGGCGTGGCCCGACTGCTGGAATGGAGCGTGCCGCTGGGTCTCGACATCCTGATCGAGAACCACGGAGAGGGCGTCCAGTGCGACGGCGCGTGGATTGCCTCCGTCGTCCAGCGGGTGAACCACCCGCGCTGCGGCACGCTGCCCGATTTTGGCAATTTCCATCGGAACCGCGCCCGCGCCGAATTTCATGATCGCTACGCCGGCGTCGCCGCGATGCTGCCGTTCGCGAAGTGCGTCTGCGCCAAGGCGCACGATTTCGATGCCGAGGGCAACGAATGCTATTCCGACTACGCCCGCCTGCTGCGAATGGTCGGGGACTCCGGCTATCGCGGCTGGATCGAGGTCGAGTACGAGGGCCCCGGCGGATCCCCCCGCACCCCCGCGGCCGAGCGTCCGCCCCACTCGGCGCTGGGCGAACGGGAGGGCGCCCTCGCGATCAAGCGTCTGCTGCAACGGCACCTCGGATCCGACCTCCGCCTGCGAACATGAAAACCCTCCTCCGCAACCAAGCAATGAATACGAGTCCGATCCTGGCCCGCCGGGACTTTCTGCACCTCAGCGCCTCGGCCGCGGCGCTGCTCGGCCTGGCCGGTTGCGCGGGCGTGACCCTCGCTCCGGAAACGAGGGTGCGTCCGCCGCGCCCGATTCCGCCCGGCGCCAAGATCCGCCTCGCCGGCCTGGGATTCAACAACAAGGGCTTTGCCGACATCCGCTCCTTCCCCGCCGAAGAGGTGGTCGCGCTGTGCGATGTCGACTGGGGGTTGAAGAAGGTCCGGCAGACGTTCGACGAGTTTCCGCGGGCGCGGCGTTACAAGGATTTTCGCCGGATGCTCGTGGAAATGGACGAGGAGATCGATGCGCTCGTGATCAGCACCCCCGACCACATGCATTTCCTTCCGGCCTACCTGGGGCTCGCGATGGGAAAGCATGTCTTTGTGCAGAAGCCGTTGACGCGAACCGTTTGGGAAGCCCGCGAATTGCGCCGGCTAGCCGCGCAACAGCCGGGGATCTGCACCCAGATGGGCAACCAGGGCCATCAGGGCGAGGGGGTCAGGTTGGTGAAGGAATGGATCGATGCTGGCGTAATCGGGCCCGTGCGCGAAGTCCACGTTTGGACCAACCGTCCGATCTGGCCGCAAGGCTGGACCGAGCGGCCCGCTCCGCAGCCCATCCCCGCCGGACTCGATTGGGAGTTGTTCCTCGGCTGCGCGCCCGAGAGACCGTACAATATCGCCTATCATCCCCACGACTGGCACGGGTGGGCCGATTTCGGCGCCGGCGCGCTGGGCGACATGGGCTGCCACACGCTGGATGCCGCCTTCTATGCCTTGGAACTCGGGCATCCCCTCAGCATTCAGGCCGAAGCTCCGCAACCGATCGGGGAGAGTTTCCCGCCCTGGTCCGTCATCACGTTTGAATTTCCGGCCCGCGGCAAAATGCCGCCGGTGAAGGTGACCTGGTCCGACGGCGGCAAGCTGCCTCCTCGGCCGAAGGATTTGGAAGCAGAGCGTGCCCTGACCAAATCCGGCCAGTATTATCTGGGTGAGAAGGGGACGATTTTCGACGGTCAGGATTTCTGCAACAGCCCGCGGATCATCCCGGAAAGCAAAATGAAGGCATGGCAGCCGAATCTCCCTCCCAGGAGCCTGCGCCGGCCGGATCCCTTGGGCAATCCGTACCTGGCCTGGACCCAGGCGATTCGCCGGGGTGAACCCGCCTGGGCCAATTCCCACTTCGACTATTCGGCGAGGCTGAGCGAGTTCGTCGCGCTGGGGAACCTCGCGCTCCGCGCCCCGGGCCGCAAAATCCTCTGGGATGGCGACGCCATGGCCGTGACGAATCTGCCCGAACTGAATCGTTTCCTCCAACCGACCTTCCGGCCCGGGTGGGCGCAGTCCGAACTGAAAGACGCCCGGCGCCAGGGCGTGGAGGATCTCAGCCTGCCAGCGCAGTTGCGCGACGGCACGCCTGGTTACATGAAGGCGGCCAAGACCAGATGAGCCCGCCTGGCATCCACCTGCCCAATCCCGCCGGCGCGCGGCTTGCGTGCGCCGCCCGGGGTGAAACAGTCCCCGGCTCCGGTTGCGTCGAACCTGTCCCGCGCCTTGCCCCTCACGATTCACTTTCGCACCAGTCATGAAACCACCTTCGCTCCGACTCGCACTCGTCGCCCGCCGTGGCCGCGCCCCCGCTCAACGTCGTGCTCATCCTCGCCGACGACCTCGGGTGGTCGGATCTCGGATGCTACGGCGCCGACCTGCACGAAACTCCGCACCTCGACCGACTGGCGCGCGAGGGTGTGCGCTTCACCCAGGCGTACGCGATGTCGGTCTGCTCGCCGACGCGCGCGATGCTGCTCACCGGCCGCCACGCCGCCCGGCTGGGAATGACGATCTGGATCGAGGGCTCTCTCCAGCCGGTGCGCACGCGGCGGCTGCTCGAAGGGCGTTCCCGGCATGACCTGCCGCACACCGAGACGACGCTGGCCAGCCGGTTGCGCTCGGCCGGCTACTTCACGGCGCTCGTCGGCAAATGGCACCTCGGCGACGCGAGCCATTTTCCGGAAACTCATGGTTTCGACGTCAACATCGGCGGCAACCATTGGGGCGCGCCGCACACGTTCTGGTGGCCGTACCGGGGCTCCGGATACTTCGGGACCGCTTATCGCTACGTGCCGCACCTCGAGTTCGGCCGGCCGGGCGAATACCTCACCGACCGGCTGACCGACGAGTCCATCCGCGTGCTGGAGCATGCGGTCGCCCAATCGCAACCGTTCTTCCTCTACCTCGCCCACCATGCGCCCCACACGCCCATCGAGGGCAAACCCGAACGGGTGCGGCATTTCACCGCCCGGCTTCGGCCGGAGTTCCACCACCGCAACGCCGTCTACGCCGCGATGGTGGGTTCGCTCGACGAGAGCGTGGGCCGGGTGCTGGACTTCCTGCGCGAGCGCCGCCTCGAGGACCGCACGATCGTCATCTTCACGAGCGACAACGGCGGCTACATCGGCACCGACACCAAGTCGGGCCAGAGCGTGCCCGCCACCAGCAACGCGCCGCTGCGCTCCGGAAAAGGCTCCCTCTACGAAGGCGGCATCCGCGTGCCGCTCCTCGTGCGCTGGCCGGGGCTCACGCCGCCCGGCACCGTTTCCGCCACGCCGGTGACGCTCGCGGATCTGTTTCCCACCCTCACCGCCGCCCTCGCGCCCGCCACCGCCACCCCGCCGCCGCTGGACGGCTTGGATCTCGCCCCGGTGCTGCGCGATCCCACGGCGCCCCTGCCGCGCGACGCACTCTTCTTCCACTATCCGCATTACTACGCGACCACCACGCCGGCGGGCGCCATTCGCTCCGGGAACTGGAAACTGGTCGAGTACTTCGAGGACGGTCGCGCCGAACTCTTCGACCTTGGGGCCGACCCCGGCGAGGCGCGCGATCTCGCCGCCCAACAGCCCGAACGCGTGGCAGCCCTGCGCGGGCAACTCACCCGTTGGCGCCGCGAGGTCGGAGCCCAGATGACCTCGGCCAACCCGGACTTCCAGCTCCGGAAGCGCAAATCGCCGAAATGATTCTTTGGCTGTGAAAAGGTTAAGCCTGCGTCTCCTCAGTCGCTGTCGCTCGCTGGCACCCTCCGTCACCGCCGGCAGCGCGGCGCGAAAGTCCCCTGACAGCTTCGGCCGCTCGGCGATGCTCCTCATAGCCTGCTTGTCGACAATGACGGCCGGGGCCCGCCCGCCCAACGTCCTGATGATCCTCGCCGACGACATGGGCTGGGCGGATCTGGGGCATGACGGATCTCGGATCGACACGCCGAATCTCGACCAGCTCGCGAGGGAGGGCGTGAAGCTCACGCGCTTCTATGCCTCCGCGCCGATGTGTTCGCCGACACGGGCGGCGCTGCTGACAGGCCGTTATCCGCACAGCGTCGGGATGCCGGAATTGGCGACCCCGAGCGGGCGCGGCAACGTGCCGGTTCTGGCGCTCAGCCCCGACGCGGTCACGATTCCCGAGGCGCTGACCCCGGCCGGATATCGGAGCGTGCTCGTCGGAAAATGGCATCTGGGTTATGCCCGCGAGGCGTGGCCCCGGACGCATGGCTTCGACGAGTTCTGGGGATCGCTCATCGGCACGCCGATGTTCTGGCAGGTGAAGGAAACCTACCACAACGAGACGCCGATCGCCGTGCGTGGGCACTACACCGACACGCTGACCGAAAAGGCGATCGAGCACCTCGAGACGGCGAAGGCGGACGGGCGGCCGTTGTTTCTCTTTCTCGCCTACAACGCGCCACACTACCCGTTGGAGGCGCCCGCGGAGCTGGTGTACAAGTACCGGCGGCGGTTTGCGAAGGAGGGGCTGTTTGCGGTTTACGCGGCGATGGTGGAGCACCTCGACAGCGGAATCGGCCGGGTTCTCGCCACCCTCGAACGGCTCGGAATGACAGGTGACACCCTGGTCGTTTTCACCTCCGACAACGGCCCCTCGGCCGAGCCGAATACCTATGGCCCGGAAGGCGCGGACCGCTCCAACGGCCCTCTGCGCGGGTACAAGTTCAGCACGCACGAGGGCGGCATTCGCGTGCCATTTCTGGCGCGATGGCCCGGCCGGATCCCGGCCGGGCTGGTCCGGGACGAGCCGGCCATCACGATGGATCTGATGCCGACGTTCCTCGAGGCCGCCGGCGTGGACGCGCCTGCCGGGATGCACGGCCGATCCCTCCTGCCGCTACTCGGCGGCCGCGCATTCTCCCGGCCGGAGCCGCTCCACTGGGAGAACCAGCACAACGCCGCGGTCCTGGACGGCCCTTGGAAGCTGGTGCACCAGTTCTGGGCGAAGCAGCCGTTCCTGTATCGGATTGAGCAGGACATCGGCGAAAACCACGATCTCACGGACCGGCATCCGGAGAAGGTCCGTGAACTGCTGACGCGGCACGCGCAGTGGAAGACGCGGCATTATCCCAACCCGGTTCCCCGCGCGCTGCAGCGGTCGTCGTACATTTTTCCCGAGGCGGATGCTTCGCTGGCGCGCTGAAGCCATCGTTGCCACCACCACGGGCGCATCGCGCCGCACGGGACCGCCGCCGGGCGGCCTGCGAAGTGAATCCTGGCCGCGCTCGCGTCGCCGCGCTCCGGCCTTGAGTCGGACGTTGCCCTACCTGCCGGAGGTCGCCCGTGATTTGGCGGAGGCGTTTGCCTACTACGAAGCGCTCTCGCCCCCGGCCGCGCAGGTCTCCTACGGACTCGGTTACCTCGCCCGCCAAGCCACGCTCGCTCCCGCTGCGCCCTCGCCGTAAGAAGGCGTCGAAAAAGACCCCGTCCGCCAGATTCGGAGGGCACCGCTCCGCCGGCGCCGCGACTGAAGAAGACGGCTGCGACGAAGCGCAGCCCTCCGACTGGAGACCATTTTCGACCCGCTCCACGAGCGGCCGCGTCCCCCGGCGCGCGGGCCGAACGGGGACTCGGATCCTCCCGCGCTAGTTCCAGGCGCGGTGCAAGAACGCGGCAACGTGCTCCGTTGCCGCGGGATCGCCGGCCGTCACCTCGAGTGGGGCGATTCCCTTGCTGTGCAGAACATCCCGCGCCACCGCGCGCCACCGCGCGTCGACGGTCTCGCCCTGGCCCGACGGCAGGACAGCCAGGACATCCCATTGAGCCGGACCGAAGCTCAGCGTGGCGTTGATCAGCTCGGTGAGATCCCGGAACCAGGCCTCTTCCGAATGCGGCCCTCCCGGTAGGCGCAGTTCCAGCACGACGAGGTCGGGGCGCTGGCCGGCGTGCGCCGGGGTGCGCCACCGTCCCCACTGCCGCGCCTCCGCGACCAAGAGGGACATGGGTTTGCCCGCGGCCGGCCAGGCCTGCACGTCGACCGGCACGCCGGGTGCGACGATCGGCCCTCGCTCGCGCAGCACCGCGTCGAATGGCGTCATCGCCAGCACGCGCAGGGGACGGCCGGCCTGCACCCGCGCGCGGGTCCACGGCAGGGCGAGTTCCCAGGGCGAGTTGCTCTCCGCCACGGGCCGGCCGAGGATCGTGGTCGCGACCTCTCGCGCGATCAGTTGATGGCCATGCAGGTTCGGGTGCACGGCATCGCTCATGACCCGCTCCCAGGTGTAGCCGCCGGCCATCGCCAGTTCCTGCAGGCGCTGATAGCAGTCTGCGACCGGCACGCCCAGCGCGGCGCCGACCTGCCGGACGCGCTCCGCGTAGCCTGCCACCCTGGCCCGCGGCCGGTTGGGATCCCCGTCGCGCACAGCAGTGGGCGTGGCGAGCACGACTTCGATCGCCCGCTCCCGGGCCCGTCGCACCATGGCAGTGAGATTCGCCGCAAACGTTTCCGCCGGGACGCTCACCACGTCGTTCATGCCAAACATGATCACCACGAGATCGGGGTTCCGGCTCAACACGTCGCGTTCCAGGCGATCGAGCGCCGCGACGGTGGTGTTGCCGCTCACCCCGGCGTTGAGCACCGCCACCTCGGCCCGCGGATGTACCCCGAGCAGGAGCCTCCCGAGCAGGTGGCTCCACGCCAGCCGGCCCCCGGTGTGATAGTACACGCCGGTGATGCTGTCGCCGAAGCACACCACGCGCAGCGACTCCCCGCGCGCCAGCCGCTGGCGCGCCTGCTCCACTCCGCCGGCGGCGGCCGGGGCGGCCGAAAACGCCAGGGCCAGGAAGATCGCAGCGAACGGCCTCCGCAAGCGCCTCGCGGGCCCGGCCAGGCCGCCGTACCGCAGGCGCTCCATGGCGGACGGAGGCATGCTCACAGCGACGACGCCCGCGGCGGCCGGGTCCGCCGGTTCATGGGGCCGTGTCGGCGCGCACACCGCCGATCCGCCACCGCACGACGCCCATGTGATAGCGCTGATGCGTGGGGATGCCGCGCGAGTAATAGGCCGTGACAAAGGTTCCGTCCGCCGCCACGACCGTCGACGGATAGCCGCCGTCCGGCCGCGCCGCCGGATGCTGCGTCTCCGTGGAGCCCTCGAGATCGACGAGCAGGTACGGTTGCGACCAGTGCCGGGCGTCCGGCGTGCCGAAGCGCAGCCAGATCGCCCGGGAGCCCGGGTTGCGCGAGGAGTACGTCAGCAACAGCCGGCCGTCCGGCGTACGGATCAGGTCGGCGGGGATTTGATTCGGCAACGCCAGCGGCGGCTCCGCTTTCCAGGTGCCCCCCCCGTCGGTCGAGCGGAAGGCATCGAGGCTCTGGGCGCCCATCAGTTCGTCGCGCGGGAAGGACCGCGCCGCCGCGAAGAGGTCGCCGTTCGCGAGCACCAGCCAGGCGGTTTCGTTGTGGAAGCCGCGGCGCGCCCGCTTGGAATCGGGATTGGGCGGCGAGACGACACCGCGGCGCTGCCAGGACCTGCCGCGGTCGGCCGAGACGTAGAAGAAGACGGCGTCCCCGTAGAGCATGGCGCCGATCGTGCCATCGGGCAGCTTTTCCACCCGGCCGTACGGAATCAGGTGATAGTCCGAGAACGGACCGCGCTCAAATCCGGGTGTCGGATACGACGTCCAGGTCCGGCCGGCATCGGCGGAGACGGCGGCGGCGGCCTGCAGGGAGCGGGAGTTCTTCAGCGCCGCGGCGGCGCGCTCGTTGGACCAGAATCGCATGCCCTCCTCGTAAGGCGGGCGCCCGTCGAAGCCGCCGACGAGCGCCACCAACTGACCGTCCGCCACGCCCGCGGCGACGTTGAGCCGGGCCTCGCCGGCGCCGACCGGCACCGGCACGCCGGCCTTGCGCCATTTGACGCCGTGGTCGGTGCTGAGCCACGTCTCGACGGCGCCGGCATTCGGTCCATGACTGTCGTGGGGCCAGATCAGGACCGCGAGTTCCCCGTTCGGCAGCGCGTGGAGGCTGGGCCAGGCGCAGGCGGCGTCGATCGCGACGAACCGTTCGTAGAACGAGAAGGGCGACGGGCTCGGCGGATTGCCCCGGAGCGGCAGCAGTGCGAGGGTCAGCGTCAGCGCCAGCGACGCGAAGCCGCGGGGGCGGCGCAGGTGGCGATCGCGCCGGCGCGGAAGCGGAATATTCATTGTCAGGATACGCATGAGGGTCAGTGGTCCGCGATCCCGTAAAGGTAGGAGGGATAGCGCCAGGGCGGCGCGTTCTTCGCGCCATCCCGCTTGATCAGCGCGATGCGTTCGGCGTCCTCCGCCGCGAGCTGCGCGAGTCTGGCGGGATCCAGCAGCGGATCGCCGGTGGCCACCCGCCATCGCCGCAACGCCTCGAGGAGCCGGGCCTGCACGCCGGCAAGCTCGGCCCGCCCGGCGAGATTCACCCGTTCGGCGGGATCCGTGTGGAGGTCGTAGAGCTCGAGCGGCGGCCCCTGCCGCCAGGTGGCATAGGCGGCCGCGACGTCCGGCGGCGCCGCGTCGATCTCGGCCTGCGAGGGCCCGACGTCCAGCAGCGCCTGCGCGGTGTAGTATTCCTCCACGGGGTTCCGCGCGCGGGTGAGGAGGCTGACAATCAGCTTGTGGCGGTCGTCGCGGACGGAGCGCTGGGGAAAGAGCAGCGACGGCCCGGGAAACGGATGGCTGGAGTTCCACTCCGCGAAGAGATAGCGCCGCGCCTCCGGCCCGGCCGCCGGCGCCAGCAGCGAGGAGCCGGGAAGATTCCCCGGGGGTGGCACTCGCGCCAGCTCGAGTACGGTCGGCAGCAGATCGACGATCGAAACGAGTTCGCGGCGCACGGCCGGCGCGCCCTGCGGCCACTTCAGGAGGAGCGGCACCTGCAGGGCCAGCTCGAAGCACGTCGTCTTGCCACGGGCAAACTGCGGGCCGTGGTCACCGAGGAAGATCACGATGGTGGAACGGGCGTGCCCGGCCCGATCGAGTTCGTCCAGCAGCAGCCCCACCCCGGTGTCCAGCCGCGCGACCGAGCTGTAGTAATCCGCGGCAATCGTGCGCAAGCGTTCCGTGTTGACGCCCACCGTGGGGGGCATCGCCGCCTGCGCCGCGGTGATGGGATCGGCCGGCACGCCATGCGACCGGCGGAGGAACGGCGTGTGCGCGTCCGCAAAGTTGACCATCAGGAAGAACGGCCCGCCTCCGTCCATGAACCGGCGCGCCACCCCGGCGGTGGTCTGCACATCCCGGCTCCGGAAGCCAATGTGCTTCTGGTCGTCCCACACGAAGTCGAACGGAAACGCGTCCTCCGGGAGCACATGCAGTTTGCCCAGCCGGCCGGTGCGGTAGCCTGCCGCCTTCAGCAGCCCGGGCATCGTCGGCCAGCGGCGCACCATCCGGAACTGGTGCGTGGCCAGCCCGATCTGCCCGTGCTGATGCGGATACAGACCGGTGAGAAGGCTCGCCCGGGAAGGGCTGCACACCGACTGGGTCACAAACGCCCGCTCGAACCGCACGCCCTCCGCCGCGAGGCGGTCGAGCCGCGGGGTCCGGGCGACTGGATCGCCGTAGCAACCCAGTTGCAGGCCCACGTCCTCGCCGACGATCAGCAGAAGGTTGGGCCGCGGTTCGGTTCCGGCGCCACGAGCGGTCGCGGCGCCGGCGGTCGCCAGCGCGACGATCCCGATCAGCAACCACGATCTCGTCCAGCGCACGGGTTTCAGAATTCGCCCTTGAAGCCGAGGATGGCGCTCATGCCCCACTCGATGATGCGGCTCGGGCGGCGGTGTTCCGGGGTGCCGGGGGCATACTGCAGCAATTTGAAATGATATCCGCCCGGCGTGTTCAAGTCCTGCAACGAGGCGAACACGGTCATGCGGCGGGCGAGCACGACTTCGACGCTCAGGGTGTCGCGGCGCAGCTCCGCCTGGTAGTTGAAGGTGCCCGGCGGGACAGTGGCGCTGGGGTTCACCGGGGCCCGCTGGGTCTCGTACTGAAGGTTGCTCGAGTATTTGATGACATAGCCTGGGCGGGCCCAGGTCAGACCCCAGCTAAGCGAGCGCGGATTGAAGCCGGTGAAGTCGGCGGTCCTCGAGCCCGAGAGGCGGGAGCGGGTGTAGTTCACGAAGGCCTGGAGGCTCCGGCCCCAGTTGCCGGCGAAGCCGAACGATTGCCGATAAGTGAACTCGAGCCCGCGCACGCGCGCATCGCCGCCGTTGCCGCGGGTGATGATGTTGTACTGGATCGCGTCGCCGGCCGTCGCGAGCACGCCGTATTCGGCGAGATTCTCGGGCGTACCCGGAATCGTTTCCGACGTGAAGAAGTCGCGGAGATCCTTCTGGAAGGCACCGATCGAGCCGAAACCGTCCTTGATCAGGTAGGACTCGAGCGAAAGGTCGTAATTCTCTCCGCGCCAGGGCCGGAGCCGGCTGTTGATCACGGTGATGTTCTGCTCGGTCGACGCATCCGTGACCGTCGAGTACGTGGCTCCCGGAATGATGAACTGCAGGTTGGGCCGGCCGATTGTGCGCGCATAGCCGGCGCGCAACAGCAGGTCGTCGCGCAATTCGTAGGAAGCGTTGAAGCTCGGGTAAAAGTCGTCGTAGCTGATCTTCGTGTTGATACCGCGCGCCTGGTGGGTCAGGAGCACGGCCTGGAGCGGATCGGTGGTGAGCGGGATCAGCCGGTTGTTCGCGTCGCGCGCGAGCGAGCCATTCGCGTTCCGGCGGTACTGGGCGCTCGGGTCCACCAGCGGGCCCGTGCCCTCGTCGGCCGTCCGCTCGTAACGCACCCCGCCAACCAGCCAGAGCCGGTTCTTCAACAGCCGCGAGTCGAGGCGGAGGTATCCCGCCGAAATGGTCTCGGTGAACTTCCTGTCGCTGTTCACCCGGGTCTGGTGCGAATTGACCTGGTTCAAGACGAAATAATCCGGCCGCGTCCTGAAGAGCTCGAAGAGCTTCGCGGGACTCACCCACTGCACCCGGCTGCCATACATCGGATCCTGGGCGCGCGAGTACTCGGTGCTGATCAGGTCGTAATTGCCGGCGCGACGGTCCGCGGCCGCGGCCGTGGGCCGGAAGTTGTACGTCAGCCCGTGATTGTAACCCTTCTGGTATTCCTCGAGCAATGAGCCGCCGACCTTGAGACGCAGCGGCACCGGCGTCGGCAGGTCGCGCGCGGCGTTGAGGCGGAACTGGGCCTTGTGATTCAGCACACCCTGGTTGGCCACGGTGCCGGAGTTGATGGTGTAGAGAGCTCCGTCGTGGATGTTGATCACGTTGCCGGCGCGGTCGCGCGCGGTGATGGTTCGGGGACGAAGATGCGCCGCACGGTCGCCCTTCCCGGCACGTCCTTCGCCGCGGAGGATCAGGTTGGGAATGGAAAGCGAGGCACTGCCGAAGTAGCCCAGGTCCTGTTCCGGTTCGTACTTGAACCGCGAAGTGGAGAAGGTGCCGGACGCGTCGATCTTCCAGGCGTCGCCCAGGTGCGTGTAGGCCACCGCGTGGTGAATCGTGCTGTTCACCAGCCGCTGCCAGCTGTTCGTCTGGGCCACGCTGCCGACACCGGTCGCGGCGCCCTGCGTAAACGAATCGTCGCCCGTCGCTCCGGCGCCATACGTCGCCTGCAACCCGTGGTTGCCCTGGTCGGCGAGCCGGCTGCGGTAGCTGGTGCTTACCTTGAAGATGTTCTTCTCGTCCCGCTTCCAGTCCACCGCGAGCGAGCCGGTGCGGAGATCCACCAACTGGGCCAGGCGCAGATTCGTGACCGTGGTCTGGAAGCCGGCGACCCGGTTCCACCCCACGATGGCGGCGTCTTCCTGGGCGTAGTAGTTCCGCCGGTTCGCGAGCGCCACGGTCACGGCGAGGTTCCGGTTGATCGGCCGGAGGTAGCTCAAGTCGAACGACGGCCGGATGGGCGGGCCGGTCATCGTGGCATGCGGCCCGATGCGATCGCTCAGCTCGAAGCCGAACTGCGGATCAAAGGCGGTGCTCACCTCGTACTTGAACACCGGAGTGGTGCGCTCGAAGCCGCTGCGCGTCGTGACGTTCACCACGCCGCCGAGACCGCTGGCGGGCACATCGGGTGTCGGCACCTTGGTGACTTCGACCGTGGCGACGTTGGTGGTCGGGATGGCAAGGAGGTTGGTGACCCGCGACTGGCCGCTGAACACGGCGGCCACCTCGGCCCCGTCGACGGTCACCGCTGTCATCTCGGGCGGGAGCCCCCGCACCGAGGCGTTGAGGCCCGAGCGTCCGGAGTAGTTGATCGCGACGCCCGGAATGAACTGGATGAAGTCGGCAAGGTTCTCGTCACTGCCTTTCGGATACTCGTCGAAGGCGACCACATTCTTGATGTTGGGCGACTGGCGCTGCTGGTTCATCGCCAGAGTCTGCGCGTTCTCCTCCCGCTGGCTGAGGACCACGAACTGCTGCATCGTCACCACCCCGGGCGACTTCAGTTGGAACTCCAGGGTGCGCGTCCGGTTTGCCTCCACGACCACCGTCTGGGTGTCGCTTTCGAGGCCGACATAGCTGGCCGTCACCCGCACCGTCCCCGCCCGCACGCCCGCGAGGCGAAAATAGCCGGCTTCGTTGGTGACAATCTCGCTGCCCCCGTCCTCGAGCCGCACCCGGGCGTTGCGCAGGAGGGTGCCGCCGGAGGCGCTCTGGACCCGGCCTTCCACGACTCCCACTTCGCCGGCCGGGATCTGGGCCGGGGCCGGGCGGACCGGCAGGAACGCAAGCAGGCAGGCGGACACAAAACCTAAACCAAACGGGGTGGCACGCAGGGCGGAGCTCATGGGTCTGTGGGTATTTCTCTGATACGATTGAGACTGCAGGTTGGGGAGGAACGCCGCGAACCGTCGCCCGGGGCGGTGGAAGGCTCGGTCCGGCACCCTACTGGCCGCCGGGAAAACCAAGGAACGAAAGCGGGATGCGCCGGAGCCGGAGGCGCGACAGCCGGCCGACCCTGTCGTCGCCTGCGACGTAGGCGACGAGCACGGCGTCCGCCGTGAAGTGGATCGCGGCGTAGCAGTACCATCCGGTCAGGTCGCTCTCGATCAAGCGGGGGAGATCCCACGTGCGCCCCTCGTCGTGAGACAGCGAGATCACCAGCGGGGACCGGCGGTTGCGGTCAGGCGCAAGGGGAAAGCGACCCGAGTGATCGTTGTACACCGCCACCAACGCCGGCGTTCCCGGCAGGCGCTCGATGCTGAGGGGCGAGTTCGGACTGCGGAACGGCGAGGGTTCCGGGGCGCTGAAGGACTTGCCGTCGTCAGTGGAGCGATACTGGTACTGCACGCCGCGATCGGTGCGGGACCAGGCATAGATTGTGCCATCCTTCAGTTCGACGACGCCCGGTTCCTGCAATCCTGAACCGCTCGCCACCGGCAGCGCCCACCAGTGGTCGGACTCCTTCCAGGTCGCGCCCTCGTCGTCCGAGTAATACCAGAGGGTGATTCCGCGCGGGTCCCACGACGCCCAGTCGTCGCCCGACCCGCGCAACCGGTGGTAGGCGACGGGAACGATGATGCGCCCGGTCCGCGTCTGGATCACGCGGTCGTTGTTGAGCACGAAATAGCCCGGTGCGTCGTGAATGTACTTCGGTGGCGACCAGGTGGAGCCCTCGTCCGCGCTGAGCGACATCACCACATGACACTCGCGGAGCCGCCCTTTTTTCACCAGGTGGAAGCGCGCGATCCGGCCGCTGGCCAGGCGCAGGAATGAGACGCTCATCACGTTCGTGTAGTCTCCGGTCGGCACGACCACCCGCGGCGCGCTCCACGTCCGGCCCTGATCGTCGGAGTGGATTTCGACGATCTCCGAACGATCGTAGTCGGATCTCCCGCCGGAGAACCGCGAGTAGGCGAAAAGAATCCGGCCCGAGCGCAGCGTGACGTAGCTCCCCTCGGTGCTCCGGGGATGCGCCGGCGAAGGCTCGAGGTCGAACGGGGCTGGCAGCGATTCCGCGACGGCCGCGCCGGGCATCAGACCGGCGAAAAGGATCACTCCGGCCAGCACGACCGCACAACCGCGCGGGGATCGACGGGGTCGAATCCGGGAGGTCGTCGGCACCGGCGGGGTGGGCAGCGGTCGCATCACAACAAGGTTAGGCGAATCAGGCGGGCGCGGAAGACTCGACATCCTGAAAACAAAATTGACACGTTCGCACGATGAACGCCCCAGGCGACAGGCTCCTCGAGTTCAAACGCCGGACCCTGGCCGAGCAGGCGGTGGGAGCGCTGCGGGACTCGATCCGACTCGGCACCTGGGGCAGGCTGCTGCCCGGCGAAGTGGAACTCGCCCGCCGTCTTCGCATCAGTCGCCCCACATTGCGCGCCGCTCTCGCCCAGCTTGCGAGCGAGGGCGTGATCATCATCCGCAAAGGCGCGCGGTCCCGGATCTGCTCCGATGGGCGCCGCCGTTCGCGGGACGTGCCGCCTTCCGTGTGCGTGATCAACCTCACCCGGAACCCGGGCGTATCCGTACAGCCGTTACTGATGGAGATGCGTGCCCAGTTTGCGACCCAGGCGATTGGCTGGGAGGAGATCACGGATCGGAGCCTCGCCGGCAACGCGCCCGAAAAGCGTCTCGCCTCCCTCGTGCACGGCCGCCGCCGCCTGTGCTGGCTGCTGGTGGGTTGCACCGCCGCGGTCCAACGCTGGTTTCAGGCCGCGCGCCTGCCGACGTTGGTCGTCGGAACCTGCCACGAGAAGATCGAACTCCCGTCCGCCGACATCGCCTACAAGGCCATCGGCTGGCACGCGGCGGGCGTCCTCTCCCGTTGCCACCATTCGCGCGTGGCACTGGTGGTCACGGAGCCCGTGCTCGCGGGGGACATGGAATGCATCAACGGCCTGCGCAGCTACCGGCCGCCCGGCGGCCGGCCGCTCAAGGTCACCCTCCTAAGCGCCGGCGCCCAGGTCCATGAGTTTCGGTCTGCGCTGGATCGCCTGCTCGCCGGACCGGAACGGCCGACGGCCATCATGTCGATTCACGTTGCACCGATGCTCACCGTGCTGACGCACCTGCTCCGGCGCGGCTACCGGGTGCCCGAGGACGTCTCCCTCCTCTGTCGCGTGACGGAGATGGTCGTCGATGCCGGCCTGCCGGAGCTTACGCGCTACGCCAACCCGGCAATCAAGCTGGCCCACCAGGTCGTGCGCATGGTCAACGGATTGCTGACGGGAAACCGTCTCTCCGCCAAGCCCTGCCGGATCATGCCCGCGTTCGTGCCGGGAGCCACGGTAACCTTTCCGGGATGACGCGCTAACCTGTAAGAACCCAGTGCGTACCCTCGGCGAGTTCGACGATCCCGACCGACTCTGGCGCGGCGGCGGTGGCGTCACCCGGGGGGTGGAGGGGGCATGACAAACGGGGAAAGCGGAATCAGACGCAGGGAAGGTTGCGCGCCAGAAGGAACGCGGGCAACACCGGGAGCGGGCGCATTCGGCCAACGCAAAAACCACCCGCAGGATTCGCCTTCGATTACCCGGACTTGGCAACATCGCTTATCGTCGCCTGCATGCTCCTGTCGACGTGGTGGCACGGCGTTTCCGCTAAACCAATCTCTCTTCGATTCCGATCGCCGGTCTTCAGCCCAGCGCGGCGGGGATACGATAGATACCGGGCCAGTCCGGGGCGAGCAGCCACGCGCCAGTCATGTACTCCTTCGGGAGGTCCTCGCCCATCGGGAACTCCGCATACGGCATGACGTCGTCGGCGTACGCCATGGCGAGGTGGGCATGCGGCGCCCAGGCCCAGTGGAGGTTGACCACCAGACCCGGATGGGTGCGCGCGTACTCCAGCAGCCGCAGCGTCTCCGTGACACCCCCATTAAGCTGGCAGTCGGTCGAGCACTGGTTGATGGCCCCCGCTTCGAACCACCGGACCGTTTCGGCGAAGCTCGAGCCGTCGCCGATGGAGGAATTCGGGCCCTCCGCCTGAATGCGTTGCCGCGGCCGGTCCCGCAGGAGCGCCGCATAGAGGGGAATCTGGGTTTCGTACGGTGTGGGCGGCAGCGGACCCTCAATCCAGACATACGCGAGCTGATCCATCAGCCGGATGATCGCGCGCGCCTCCTGCAGCGAGGGAGTGGCCGATTCGGCCGAGCGCGGATACGGATCCCAGGCGAGAATCGTGCCCGGCCCCACCGCATTCCGCACCGCCTCCAGCGTCTCCAGGACCTGGGCGTACTCGATGCTGTCGGCTGTTCGCATCGCACCCGGAAAATGCAACTTGGTCGCCCGCAGCCCGGTTTGCGCGAGGTAGGCCGCCACCTTGGCGGCGTAGTGCTTGGGCGAAAAGCCGGGCTGCGTCCCGCGGACGTCTCCGTAGCGCAGGAGACGCGTGCGCCGCGTCCCCAACAGCGCATGCAGCGGCTCGCCCCGGGCGCGCGCCTGCAAATCCCAGCAAGCGATGTCCAGCATGCACCGCTGCTCCCGCGGAATTTCCCGGGCGACGAGCCGCTCGTCGCGCGCCGCGTGATCCAGCAGCGGGACCCGTCCGATCGCGGCCGCCGCCAGCCCGAGGTCGGGGGTCTTGCCGATCAATTTCGAATAACCCACCGCGCCGTTGTCGGCGACAATCCGCAACAGGGGCGTGAGCTTCTTCGGCAGGCCGGGCACGGTGACAAACTCCCACGCTTTCAGGTGCACTGCCTCCGCTGGCGGCAGCGGAGGCAAAGTGGACCGCGGCGCACCCAGGGCGCGCGATCCCGTTGCGACGCCCGCCAGGGCCGCACCGCAGCCGGCCAGAAACAAACGACGGGAAACCGGGTGGCGCAGGTTCATGGGGGTCGGCTCGATCCTCCACCACAGTGCCTCAAAGGTTCAGAATTCGATCAGGTAATACGGCGTCTGGTCGCGGACGCCGTCGAGGCGAATCACGCCGTTCTCCACCGGGATCGTCTTCCCAGTGCGCAGACCGTCGTGATCCAGGAGGACCACGCGCCTGGCGCCGGGTCGTTTCAGCGCAATCGTCGCCTTCACCGGCTCCATCAGAATCGGCGGCTTGCCCTTGTCGCGCAGGTCATTCTCGTCCGGCCCCAGGTCCTGGCCGGTGTTGCGGCAGCGGGCGATGGCCGTGACAAGAATCCGATCTGCGTTCTTGAGCGTCTGCCCCGGTCCGGTCGCAGTCAGATAGAGCGCGCCGTAGCGGCACTCGGGAGCGAGGGTGGCGTCGGCCAGATCGAACGACCTGCCGGCGGCGAAACCAACGACGGCCTGGGTGCCCGGGGTATCGATGGTGAAGTGGCCGGAGTGTTCGCCCTGGCCCCCGGTCCAGGAGAGTTGGCCGGTGGAAGAAAGCACGGCGCCGTTCTTCTCGTAGGGGGTGAGGTCGAACGCGGGCGTGTCCCGGTGCTCTCCGGTGAATTCGATGACGCAACGCACTGCCGCCATCGCCCGCGCCGGGACCTTGTCGCTGGTGAAGGTCTTGACGTCGAATTCCTGGGTCGTCTTGTCGCGGAAACCCATCCTGCCTTCGTGCAGGGCCGCGAAGTTGACGGTGCGCGTGGCGACGACGGTGCTTTCCTTGACGTCTCCGCGATAAACCTGGCGCGCCACCGCGGGAAAGAGGCCGATGATCTTGGGCACGGTCACATCCCAGGCGTGGGCGCAGAGCGCCGGGCTGAAGCCGCCGTTATCGCCGTTCTGGAACATGAACGACACATCCCACGCGTTCAGCCCCATGCCATAGGCGCCGATGAGCGCCACGCCCTCGACGCCGTATTCGTTCGGCTGGACGTGAATCCACTCGGAGAGCATGAACGGGCGGTCGGCGACCTGTTGCATGCCGGTGCTGAGCGTCGCGCCGCCGGGCGTCCGCAGCATGCTGGCGTGGTTGAAGACGCCGCCCTGCTTCCCGCGCCGCGCGCCGCCGAAATAGTTGTGCCGGTCCACGATGCCGACCTGCGCGTCGGACCACAGGTTGTAGTAATGGCTCAGGTTGCTTCCCGCCTGCCAGTTCGAGCCGACCATCGGGCCGTCGTAGCCGGCGTCGCGCATCGCCTGCGCGAATCGCTGGTAAAACTCATGCTGCAGCTCCGTGAGAAAAAGCATCGTGTCGAGCATGCGCTGGCGGATGGGCTTCATCTTCGTTTCGAGCTGATCGATGCTGTAGAACCACGGGTCGCCGAAAGGCACGATCGTCCCCTGCGCGAAGCTCTCGCCCGCAATGCCCTTGTCCTGGAAAAAATTCAGCGCGGCGGCACCCCAGGCGGCCTGAAATTTCGCCTCGTCGCCGTAGCGCGCCTTGAGCCAGGCGCAAAAGCGCTGCGCCGTGCGCTGGCGAATGGTCGGTGATTGTTTGAAGACGTTGCCGGTGAGGTTCCACAACACGGCGTCCTCGTTGAACATCTCGACCGTGACGACTGCCGGATCCGCGGCGTAGGTCAGCCCGGTGTAGGGATTCCGGTGCTTGAGAACCGAAAGGGTCTGGTCGATCTGCATGTCCTGCAGTTCCCGGCAGAGGTAGACCGCGCCGTATCCCGCCCGAATCCGGCCCTTGCCGTCGGGCTTGCCGAACTCGTCCATGAAGGGAATGCGGTCGCGGTCGCCGGGGCCGATTTTGACGCCGAAGGTGGGCGACAGTTTGACGTAGATGCCGTGCTCTTTGAGCTTGGCCACGAAGTAGTCCATGCGATCGAGGCCGGCGGGATCGAGCCGCACGAAACTGTCCTCGCTTTGGATGCCGCTCCACCCCGGTCCGTCGGCATACTTGTGCAGGCGGACGCCGTTGATGCCGTACTTGGCATACCAGGCGGCGCGCCGATCGGCGATTTCCTTGCCGGGCGAGCAGGCGCTATAGCTGTTGTTCACGCCCCAGATCTTGAAGTCCCGGCCGTGGTAGGTGAGGCGCTGACCTTCCAGCTTCGGGCGGCCGTGTTTGCCCGCCGGTTTTTCGAGCCAGTCCTGCAGGCCAATTTCGCCGGGAGCCGGATCGCTCCGGGCGGAGAACGGATACCACCCGTCGGTCGTCGCGGCCGGCATGGTTGAAACGAAACACGCGAGGGCGATCAGGCTGGTCCGGAGTTTCATGGGAGAAATGCAGTGCCACGATTGATCCACATCGTACCGTTTCGCGACGATTTTTCGGATCCCGTAGCCGCGTTGGAGCGCAGCGACAACGTGGTCTCACGCCCGGCCACGCTTTCGCTCCGTTCAAGCGCGGCTACACCTTGGGTTGCGGCCATCGGCCGCGGTGTGACGATCGATGCGGCGGCCAGTTTCACTGCCTGAAGACCGCCAGCGGGGCCGGGAAGCGGCGGAAGACAGTAACCGCGGGGTGACCCAGGGTCGCGAAGATTCCGGCGGGCAGGAGAAGCGTGGCAGCGAGGCGAGGTAGGCACCGTAAGATCCAAGCGCACTACAACGAAAGCACGTACGCGACCAGCGCGTCGATTTCCTCCGGCTTGAGGTGCGAGGTGCGGCCGTGCTGGTCGCCGGCATTGCGGGTGGTCAGCACCTCGCGCATCGTCGCGGCGGAGCCGTCGTGCAGGTAGGGGGCGGTGCGCCACACCTCGACCAGCGTGGGCGTGTAGAACTGATCGCCCGCCCGATCCAACGGGCCGAGCGTGCCGACGTCGTAACGTTTCTTGTCCGTCCATTCGCCGCGCGGGTGGCACTCGGCGCAGCCCACCCGGGAGTCGAAGAACAACCTCTCGCCGCGCTGCGCCGCTGGCGACAGCCGCCCCCCCACGAGCCGCGGGCTGGGCACCGGCCGCAGCGACTCCAGGTAGGCATCGAGTGACTCCGCCACCTCCTCCGGCTGATCGGTGAACATCGCGTGCCGCACTCCCGCCCGCACCGCGGTCTTCATGTCGGCCCGCACCCCGAGGCTCATCACCGGCGACATCTTGAAGGTGTAGAGCAGGCTGCGGTTGTTCTTCGGGTTGCCGAGACCGTCGTTCATCTGGTCCCAGTTAAGGGCATCCACGCGCGCGTCGCCCGGGTGGCAGCTCGCGCAGCTCTGCCAGCCCTGCAGGCAGATCCGGGCATTGTGAAACTGAAACTCCCCGAGGCGCGCGCCTTCGAGCACCGGACGCGGCCCGAGGGGCAGCGACTCCGGCGGTCGGCCGGGCGTGGCGGCGTCCACGACGCTGAGCGAGTCGGAGAAGTAATTGGCCACCCAGATCCGGCCGGCGGCGAAGGTCACCGCCCGTGGCCCGAGATCACCTTCGGGCAGCGCGACCCGATAGCGCAGCGTCGCCAGGAAGGTCAGGTCCCGCGACCGCTCGACCACCGGCGCGGGCGGCGGGGCCGGCTTCGACTTCGCCGCCGCGGCGGCCGGTGCGGCCGGCCGCGTCAACTTTTCGATCAGGCCCGGAAAATCGATCACGCTGACCTCGTGCAGCCCGGAGTGCGCCACCACGAGTTGCCGGCCGTCGGACGTCCACGCCAATCCCCACGGATTGGCCGCGCCGCGATCGGGCGCGTCGAGCAGCACGGTGTCCACCACCTGCAGCGACGGCAGATCGATCAACGTGATGGCGTTGGTGTTAATCCAGCCTCGCTCGACCTGGGTTGCCGGGTGGTAGTAGCGCGCGATCAAGTGGGTCGCGACTGCGTATCGGCCATCCGGCGACACCCGCAGATCGTTGATGATCCCGCCGCCGTCCGGCAGCGGGAGTTCCCGGACGACGCGCCCCTCCGCGACGCCGATCACCGAGATCACCGCATGGATGCCCGCCACGTCCGCGCGCCCGTCGTGCAGGAGATTGGCCACCAGCAGGTGCCGGCCGTCCGGGGTCAGCGCCGCCGCCACCGGCTCGCGGCGCACGCGGAGGCGGCGGAGTTCGCGGCGGGAGGCCAGGTCGATCACCCCGACTTCGTCGGTGAAACGATGGCACACGAAAAGCGTCCGGCCGTCGGGACTCACCACCGGCGCGGTGGTGTGGTGTCCGGCGGCAAACCGCGCCGCGATCGCGCCGCCCGCCACGTCGACCAGGCAGATGACGCTCTCCGGCGCCGCGCCGGTGACGACAAGGGTCGCCCCGTCCGGGGACAGGGCGAGACCCGAGACCGGAGCCGGCATCGGAATCGTGCGGCGAATCGTGCGCGCGGTCGGATCGACCACCAGCACCTGCGGGATCGTGGCGCAGCCGACGAAGAGGGTGTCACCCGATCGCGAGGCCAGCAGCACGGAGGGGGAGAGCGGAGGGGCGCTGTCCGTCCCTTTCGCCTCTTTGCGCGGCGATCCACCGGATGGCGTAGCCGCGTTGGAGCGCAGCGACAACGTGGTCTCCCGTCCGACCAGACTTTCGCTCCGATCCTGCGCTGCCACGCTTTCGCTTCGCTCAAGCGCGGCTACTCCGCGGATGGCGGTGAGTGGCGGTGCAGGGACGGACGCGGTCACGTCGGCTCCCCATGACCCGCACACCAGACTGAGCCGCAGCAGCGCCCTCATGGCTGCACCGCCACGGTGTTTTCGTCGCGCCAGTACCATCGGCCCGTGGGCGGCTGCCGCCACGGATCCGGAAACTCCACGCGCACGCGCCGCGGGGGCGGCAGCGCCGCGCCCTTCGCGCCCTGGCGTTTCGCCGCGTAGTGTCCGTCCTTCTCGACGAACGTTCCCCAGTACTGGGCGTTGAGATCAACCCAGGTCACGAGCGCGACCCAGTCGGCCCGACTCATCTTGACCTCGCGGCGATGCTCTGGGTCGCGCAGCAGGGTCTGGATCAGCCGGCTGCGGCTGGAGCCAAACTGCTCCAATTGCGTGACCTCCGCCCCGCCAAAATAGTCTGCGATCGAAACGAGCTGCCCAGGCGCGGGGGCCTTCATCATGTTGCGCAGCGTGGTCTTCGCCGCGGCGTAGGCTTCGTCGGACTTCGGCGGTTCGCCGGGATGCCACGTCGTCCAGTAGCCGCGGGTGAAAGGGGTCGGCTCGTCGGGCTTGAGGCCAAACAGCGTGCGGTAGGACTGCAGATAGCCGTCGATGCGCCGCGCGGTGAACTCGAGTCCGCCCTTGGGCTCCTGGGTCCCGTGGCAGCCGAGGCAGTGGCGATCGAAGAGGGGCTGGATGTCGCGTTCATAGTCGGGCACGACCCGGTCGCCCCAGGGCGGCGGCTCCGGGGCGGAGGGCGCCCGGCGCAGCGCCAGCGTGGTGATCGATCGCTGGGCCGGTGGCGCCACCGCCTGACTTTCGTGGCAGCCGATGCAGGCGCGGGTCTCGCCGGCCGGGAACGTCACGTTGCTGCGCATGCGCCGCACCTCGACGTAGTTCTCGTCCAAGGCCTGGAAATACACGGTCTGGTCGGCCGGCACCTTGAAGTGGGCCGAGCCGTCGGCCTCGACCGGCACGGTGCCGATCACGCGGGCGTGGCCCCAGTCCCACATCCCGAGCACGTGCTCCCACGCGGCGGGCATCCAGTGCAGATCGTTGAACCCGCAGGCCTTGGTGTCGTCCGGCACGCACGGCCACGGCACCTTTTGCGCGATGCGCAGGTACTTCACGGCGCCGCGCTTCGCCTCCGGCCAGCCGGAATACACGTCGCCGACGATGGCGACGGCGTGGCGGGTGGCCGCGGCGGTCTGGAGCGGCAGTTCCTTGAGGAGCGGCGGACGGGGCGTGCGGCGCACGGGGGTGACAAATGCCACCGAGAGGCGACGATCGCGGTGGACGAGTTCCTTGTTGCCCCAGACATCGACGTAATAGAGCGCGAAGTTCTGCCCCGCAAGGTTCTCCGGTCGTTTGTAGGAGTAGGCGGCGAGAACACTCTTCTCCGAGAGCGGGTACGGATACATGTAGTGGCCACCGCCATCCGGTACACCGCCCTCCGGCACCGGCTTGATCCCGCCGTAACCGCCCTCGGTCGAGGACACGCCCGGGGTGAGGCTCCGCATCGCCGACTTCTCGTTGATGCCCTGGCCGTAGTCGCAGAGGAAGATCGCGCCCTGGTCGAAGTTGTGGTGCCCGCAGGCGATCGCGACGAGCTGGTCGGTGCCGCGAATCTGCCGCGCCTCGCGCAGCGACATCGGGCCCGACTCGATGTGCTGCTTGAAGATCGCATCCGTCATCGTGCCGTCCGGCCGGCAGGTCCAGAGCGTGTGGGTGTTCCAGAGGTGGCGCTCCTGATACTCCCAGTGCAGAAACAGGAGCTGCCCGTTGTCCATCACCCGCGGATGGCGGTCGAAATCCTTGTTGTTGGACAGCGGGCGGATGTTTCCGCCGTCGGGGTCGCAGCGGTAGAGGTTCAGGATCATGTTGTCCTGCTCGAGCGCCCCGGCGCACTGGCTGCCGAAGTTGGAACGATCGGAAACGAACACGATGTCGCCATTGGGCAGATACGTGGGTTCCTGGTCGGCGTGGTAGGCCGAGCGCGTCAACTGGCGCAGGCCGGTGCCGTCGAGGTTCACTTCGTACAGGTGCGACATTTCCTCCGTGGCGCCGGTGCCGAGGCCGAAGTAGCCGCCGATCTCGTGTTTGGGCCGCAGGCCCGTCTGACCCGCCGCCCCCGCGGCCCGCCCGGGCTGGCGCGCATAGGCGAACACGAGTTTGTCGGCGTCCCAGTTGAGTTCGAGGCCGCGCACATGGCCGGGCCCGAGCCGACCCTGCAGAATCGACCGCACGGGCGCGCCCGGCGAAAAACCGCGCTGCACCACGAGATCGCCGCCCGGCGGATGGGTGTTCCAGCGGCCGACCGTGATGTTCCCGCCAAACCGCGCCGCCGGACGCAGCCCGAAGAGCAGTGCGCTGAAATCGAGATCCGGATTGGCCAGCACCACCGCGCGCACGGCGTGGCGCAGTTCCAGCCACCGCCGACGCACCGCGGTCAGGTCCGGAGTAGCACCCCCGCCCGCCTCGGCGGCCGCCGCCAGCGCCGCCAGCCGGGTCCGCGCCTCCGCGACGGCGGCAGCGATCCGTTCAACCTGTGCCGGCGTGGCGCGCGGACGGGCGTAGGCCAGCACCTGCTCCGCGCGCCGCAGGTAGTCCTGCCCGGACTGCACGAGCGTCTCCGCCCGGCGGTGCCAGCCCAGCGCCGCCGCCTGGCGGACGTAATCGAACTCCACCAGCAGCTCCGCCGGGAACGCCTCCCAGCGCTTGAACCACTCCGGCGCGTCAGCGTCCGGCCAGGCTTTGGCCACGCGGTGCCCCCCCACCCGCTCCTCGGCGCTTTCGTAATCCATGCCCAGGCGGATCGCCAGGGCCCATTCGGCGAGGCCGCGCACAAACGGGTCGGCGTGATCGAACCACGCGGCCGCGAGTTCCCCCAACTCGGCCGTCAGCAAGTTGCCGGCGGGCTTGCCGTCGCGGACGTCGTTCCCGCGGGCGAGCCAGACGAGGAGTTCTGCGCCCATGAGATCGGATTCGGCGGAGCGTTCCGCCGCCAGCGCGGCGACCACCGGCCGGGCCCGCGCACCGTCCTGCGCCAACGCAAGTCCCCAGGCGTCGATCTCCTTCGCATTTCCCGCCCGCCAGGCCGCCCGCCACTGCTGCACGAGGGCCGCCGTGTCCTGGTGGCCGAGCGCCACGGCCGCGGACTTCTTGGCTGCCTTCGGGGCGGGCGCGGCGCCGGCGGCGGCCGGCGCGAGGTTCAGGGCCAAGACCGCGACCAGGGCGGCCGCGATCGGTGACACGGGGCCAACAGAAAGCACGCGCATGACGCCGCCGAGTGTCGCAGAAAACCGCCCCCCCGGCCACTATCCGGAAGTATGGGCGGCGGTTTGAGCCTCGCCGCGGAGCCCCGCCGCGCGATTCCCTGCCAACCTGGCCGAGGCCGTCCTCCACCCTCGACTCGCGGCGCCGTTAGTAAACGTCCTCGCGGCCACAACCGGTACTACTTCTTCCCGTGCACCCCTTGCTACGTCGCCGGCTCTCACCCAGCTCTGACCCCGCCCGCCATGAAGTCTACCCTCGCCCGCACCGCCTTGCTCGCCCTGGTGGCGACCGGTCTTCCCGCCGCGCCGACCAACGCCGATCCGCTGTACCAGACGTTCCAATCGCCTCCAGCCGAAGCGCGGCCGTTCATGCGCTGGTGGTGGAACGGCAACCGCCTCACCGAGGCGCAGATTCTGCGCGAACTCGACGCCATGCGCGCGGCGGGCGTCGGCGGCGTCGAGATCAACCCGATCGCCTTGCACGAAGCCGCCCCCGCGCCGGCCACGCCCGCGCTCGACTGGCTCAGCCCCGAATGGATTCGCCTGCTCAAGGTCGCGGTCGACGGAGCCCGGGCGCGCGGCATGGTCGCCGACCTCATCGTCGGTTCCGGCTGGCCGTTTGGCGGCAAGTTCCTGCGCGTCGATGAAACCGTCCAGGGCCTGATGATCAACCCGCACCCGCTCACCGGCCCACAACGCGTCACCGTCGATCTCGCCCCGCTGCTCCAGGGCAACCGCGACAACTGGGCGCTGCCCGATGCGCCGCGGCCCGTGTTCCGCTTCGCCCACCTGGCCCCCGCCCCGGCGACCGCCCTCGCCGCCGTGCGGGATGTCACCGGGAGCGTGACCGCCGATCTCAAGCTCACGCTCGACGTGCCCGCCGGTCCGCACCAGTTGCTCGTCGGTGCCGTCCAGCGCGGATTTCGCGGTGTGATGCACGGCGCCCCCGGGGCCGACGGCCCGGTGCTCGATCATTTCAATCACACCGCCGTGCGGCGTTTCCTCGATCGCATGTCCGCCGCGCTCGCCCCCGCCTTCGGTGGCCGGCTGGGCCCGTCCCTCCGCGCGCTCTTCTGCGACAGCCTGGAGCTTTCCGGCGCCAACTGGACGGATGACGTGCCGGCCGAGTTTCTCCGGCGCCGCGGGTATCCGATCGATCCCTACCTGGCTTTCGTCGCTGCCAAGGAGTCCGCGGCCGTTGGCGGCGGCCTGCGGGAGGAGTTGCGCCGGGTGCGGCAGGATTTTTCCCAGACGCTGAGCGAACTGATGAACGAGCGCTTTGTCGGCACCTTCGTCGAATGGTGCCGCGAGCAGGGCGTGTTGAGCCGGTATCAGGCCTATGGCATGCCCGCGCTCTACGACATGCACGCCGGTTACCTGCTGCCCGACATCCCCGAGGGCGACATGTGGATCTACAACAACTGGATGGGCCTCGACGGCATCCGCTACGCCTTCTTCAACAAGTACGCCTCCAGCGCCGGCCACCAGCGCGGCCGCCGGCTCATCGGCTGCGAGGCGATGACCAACACCCGCGGCGTCTTCCGCGAACTGCCGCAGTACTTCAAGCAGGCCGGTGATCTGAACCTGCTCACCGGGGTCAACCACAACATCCTTCACGGCTGGAATTACACCCCGCCCGAAGCCGGTTTCCCCGGCTGGGTGCGCTACGGCTGCTACTTCAACCCCGTCAACCCGTGGTGGCCCGCCTTCCGCGAGTGGATGGACTACCAGGCGCGCCTCTGCGCCGTGCTCCAGAATTCCCAGCCAGTCGCCGAGGTCGCGATTTTGGGCCCGACCGCGGATGTCTGGGGACAGCACGGCCTCGACCGGGGCCCGTTCATCGCCACGCCAGCCTACCTGCACGAACTCTGGCAGGCCTTCAGCGCCCACGGCACCACCGCCGACTACCTCGGCGAGGGGCTCCTGGCCGAAGCCATCGCCGCCGACGGCGAACTCCACCTCGGCCCGATGCGGTACCGCCTCCTCCTCGTGGTGGAGAGTCAGACGCTCGCCCCGGCCACCGCCCGGGCGCTGGAGAAGTTTGCCCACGCCGGCGGTCGCATCGCCTTTCTCGGACGCGTACCCGACCGCGCGTCGGGCGTCGGCGCCCACCGCGATCGCGAGGTGCGCGAGCCGCTCGCCGCACTCGTGCGCGACCGGACGGAGCGCGTCGCAGTCGTCGCGGCGCCCCGCGCCAAACAACCCCTGGTCCCGTGGGCCGGCGAGGTGCTGACGCGCTTTGGCGTGCGCGGCGCGGTCTCGCTCACGGCGCCGGATGAGCGCCTGATGCAGATCCACCACCGCGCCGGCGACCGCGACGTGTTCTTTTTCGCCAACGTGCACCGCGAACGCACGATCCGCGCCGGTGCGCGCTTCGCCTCGACGGCACCCGCCTGGCGTTGGGACGCCACCACGGGCTTGCGCCACCCCTTCCCCTCGCCCGACTCGGCCGGCGTCCACACCCTCCAACTCGCCCCGCTGGAGTCAGTGCTCGTCGTGCTCGACCCCGCGACCAAGGCGGCGGCCGCACCGACCCCGGCCGGTCCAAACCCGGCCGCCACGCCCCTCGCGACGGTTTCCGGCCCCTGGCGGGTCAGCTTCACCCCGGTGCAGGGTGAGCCGTTCACCCGCGAGTTCAGGCAACTCACCGACCTTACGTCGTCGCCGGATGCCGCCGTCGCCGCCTTTTCGGGCCAGGTCAACTACCGGACCTCGTTCGATTCCCCGCCAGAGGGAACGGGCGCTGAACTGACGCTCGATCTCGGCCAGGTGCACGGCACCGCCGAAGTGCGGCTCAACGGCCGCCCACTCGGCCTTCGCTGGTGGGGGCAGCGCCGTTTCGCGCTCGCCGGAGCCCTTGCGACCGGCCGCAACGAGCTCGAAATCGTCGTGGGCACCGCGTTGTTCAATCATGTGCGGTCGCTGCGCGACAACCCCATGGCACGCGCCTGGACCGAAAAAGCCGAGCCCGGCGAACCCTCCGGCCTGCTCGGGCCGGTGCGCCTCTTCGCCGCCACCTCCACCCCACCGTAATACCCGCGCCGACCGCCCCGTCCCCTTGAGATTGCCACCGTTCCTTTTCCGCACACCGCCCATGCGTCCCCGGTCACTCCCCGTCTGTCTCGCTCTCTTGCTGGTCGCAATCGGTCGGCTCGCGCGCGCGGCGGCCGCCGCGGAGGTCGATTACCTGGCCGTCCGCGGCTCCGCCTTCCACCTCGCCGTCGAGGATCTCGGGGGCGATGGGGCCGACGAACTCATCTACGCCACCTACGATGGCTGGGTGCGCTGCGCCGATGCCGCGACCGCGCGCACCGAACACTGGGCGCACCGGATTGACCATTTTCCCACGGCGCTGCTGGTGCGGCCCGGGCGCCGGGGAACCGCCCCGTGCATTTTCGTCGCGGATGTGGACGGCCGTCTGACGGCACTCTCGGGGGAAGGAGCGGAACGCTGGCGCTGGGAGGCGGGTCTCGCCCTGCATGGGGTCGCCTGGGTGCGACTGGGCGGCGGCAGGGCCGCGCTGGCGGTTGGCGGCTTGGGCAAGCCGCTCGTGCTGCTCGATCCCGATTCGGGCGGGGAGCTCGCAAGCCTGCCGATGCAGGCGTTCGTGCAGCGACTGGCCGCGGGTGACCTGGACGGCGACGGCACGGACGAGATCGCCGTCGCCGACCATCGCGAAAACCTCGCCCTCTGTCGCTGGCGCGAGGGCCGGCTCGAACTCCTTTCGCGCGCGCCGCTGTTTCTGGGGGAGGAATTCAAGAACTGGGAAAGTCCCGGGGGCACCTTCAAGGTGTTTTCCCTCGCGCTGGGCGATCTGGACGGCGATGGCCGGGCGGAGATCGTCGCCGGCGACTCGTATTTCAACCCGCAGGCGGTGCTGGTGCTCGACGCCACGGGACGCCGGCGCTGGATGCATGCGTCCAAGAATGCCGGACACGACCGCTTTCCCGGCGTGTTTTATTCGACCGCGTTCGTGCTGCCTTTGCCCCGCGCACCGCAGGCCCCGCCATCCGCGCCGGCGCTGGCCGTGATCAGCGGTTCGCAACTGCGCCTGTTCGCGTCGGACGGAAAGCTCCTCGCCAACGCCTGGGCCGAGGTCGGGTTCTCGGCGCTCGCGGCCAGGAAAGGCTGGCTCTATCTCGGCTCGTCCCCCAATGGCGATCGCACGGTGTATCGCCTGCCGTTGGATGCGCGGGTGGCGGAGCGGTTTTCCGCGCTTCGCCGGCAGGGATTGCAGGGCGAAATTGGCGCCACGCTGCAGAGGATCGGCCAGCAGGCGCGCGCCGCGAAGCCGACACCGCAGCCCGGGACCGACTCGCCCCATTGGTGGCTGGTGCCGGCGCCGCCGCGCGAGGGCGGCGACCCGGCCGAGGGCTACCGCCGGCTGCGGGAGTGGCTGGCGCGGGAATATCCGGGCGCCCCGATCCGGCCCTATGTGCAACTGTCGGCGATGGAAAAACCGATGCCGCTGCGCGCCGACGGCCAGCCCTGGAATCTTCGTCGCTGGAGCCTGGATACGGGCTCGGGCCGCAAGGCACGCCCGGTCGGGGACCTGGTCACGCTCGCGCGGCGCCAGGAGGAGGCAGGCATCCCGTTCTCCTTCTACACGGGGCACTCCTGCACGCCCTGGGTGACGGTGGACACCGCCCGCCGCCTGATCGCCGCGGCGCCAAGCACGCTGCGGGGGTTCTACACGGCGGAGGACGAGGGGCGCGACGACATCCAGGAATTCCTCGCACGCTGGCACGCGCCCGTAAGCGACCTCCTCCTTGCCGCGCCGCCAGGCACCATCGACCGCTTCAACGTCACGAAAAACAAAAACGTCTGGTGGCTGGCCGCGCCGGCCTGGCCCGAGGGCTGCGAGGCGCTCCTCGGCGCCGGCCGCGGGCAACTGCTGATGCCGACGACGGAGGACTCCAATTCGCGCACGCCCGAGCTCAACCTCTTTGCCCGCTTCGGCCTCTATCAGGCGGGCCTGGTACGGCGGTTTTTCGCCAGTTACATCGAGGATCTGAACTCCTTCAATCGGATGCACCAGTGGGAGTATCCGCTGCACGGACACCTCATCCTGCGCCTGCTCGTCGCCCACACGCTGCTCGGGGCCCGGGAATTCGCCGTGCGCGGCAGCGGCAACCTCCAGTGGCGCGATGGGACGCCCGGATTCGGGCCCATCGGTCAGGAATCCACGGCGGTCTACCTGCAGCTGCTGGCCAAAGGGTTGGTGTTTACGCCGCGGCCCGATCAGATGGTCAACGTGCTGCCCGTGGGATTCCGCATGCACCCGGCACCCGAGGCCTGGCTGCGCGATGGGTTCAATGGCCATTCTCCCCACCGACCCGAAACAGATCCTTCGCTGGCGGACGCCGTGCTCCCGCGCAACGCCTCCACCTGGGGCATGACGCGCACACCCCCCAGCGCACTCACCGCGGTGCTGTTCGGGAAGCAGCGGCAATTCGGCACGCACGTGCCCGCCACGCCCCACGGCCACGTGGTGTTTTTGCCGGCGGCGGCGAGGACGGACGCGGTGCCAGGCGTGGATAGTTGGTGGGAGACGGATGGCGTGTGGTTGTGGCGGCGCGGCGCGGAAGAGGACCGTCACAACGGGGAGGCCGCGGCGGCCCTGGTGCGGGCGAGTGTCACGGCGGCCGCGGCGCGCCTTCCGTTTGGCGTGTCCGGCGACCCAGTTTTCCTGCAGGCGGCGCGGCTAGATGGCGGCGGCTACCGACTCTGGCTGATCGACCCCGGGTGGTGGGATCCCGCCGACCGCACTGTCCGCGTGGCAGTCCGGGCGGCGGGCCTGCGCGTGCTCCGCGATGCGCTCACCGGACGAAGCTATCCGGTCGTCAACGGCGCGGTGGAGGTGACCGTGCCGGCGGGGGCCTTTCTGATCCTGGATGCGGTTGCCGAATGACGTCGGACCACGCCCGGGGATCCGAGGCCGGATCGCGCCCGCCCGCGCTACCGTCGCGCGCGCAAAGGGATCACCGGCGAAAGATGTCGGCCGTCGCGACGACCAGTCCGGGAAACAGCGGCGAGTTGAACGTCTCCGGTTCGTCGATCAGTGCGACCGGCTTGGCGACGTTTTCCGCGAAAACAAAACGTTGGAGTTGCCGCAGCGCCGGGTCGATCTGCCAGAATTCAACGGTGCCGGCCCGGGCGAGCAGAGCCCGCTTGCGCCGGTCAAGCGCCGCAGTCGACGGCGAGAGAATCTCCACGGCGAGATCGGGCGCACCGCAAATCCCGTCGTCGCGGATACGGTCGGTGTGAGCCGCCGCGATAAAAAGGACATCGGGCTGGAAGACGTTGAGGTCGTCGAGGGTGACGTCGCAGGGTGCGCCCACCACCGTGCCCAGCCGCGCCTCGCGCACGAACACGGACAGCAAAACGAGGACATTGGCCTGGACGATCTGATGGTAGGTGTTCGGTGCCGGAGCCATGAAAAGTTCTCCTTCGACCAACTGGTAGCGTCGGCCATCGTCGGGCATCTCGCGGTACTCGGCCGCGGTAAAGGGCGCGATTTGGGGTTCCGACATGCGCGGCACCATGCGGCGAAGGAATAAACCTGTCAACGGGCCGGGGCCGCCCCCGCCGACGGCTGGTTCCGCACCTGCAGGAACGGATACGAGGTCACGATGCCCTCGACGATCGCGGAGAACCGATACCCGCCCGGCCGAGCCTGCCGCTGTATTTCCGCCACCGCCGGCAGATCGAAGAACTCCAGCTTCCGGCCGAGCGCGTAGGCCAGCAGGTGCTCGATGAAGCCGCGCGTGAACTCCTCCGGACTCCGCAGCACCGCGTCCTTGAAACCGGCGGGACTGTCGAAGGCCACGCCGTTCCACTCGGCGCGAGCATCAACCGGGGCGCCGCCATCCCGTTCGCGCCAGGCGCCGATGGGGTCGAAGCGTTCCAGCGCGAAGCCCGGCGGATCGAGACGGATGTGGCACGAATAACACTCGGGCTTGCTCCGGTGCGCCTCGAAGCGCTCGCGGATGCTGAGGGCCAACGCCGCCTCCTTCGTGTCGTTGCTCACCGCAAAGGCCACCTTGGGCTCCTGCGGCGGGCGGTTGAACACGGTCTCGAGCAGCCAGGCCCCGCGCTTCACGGGACTGGTGCGGAACGGCAGCGACGTCACCGTGAGCGGCCCCGCCATCGTGAGGAAGCCGCCGCGATTGCGGTCGCGCAACGCGACCCGCGTCCAACGATGGTTCGCGTCGCGATCGTTCTGGCGCAATTCGCGGTTCGGCTGGCCGGCCGCCGCCGCGGTCATGATTTCCGCCACGGACGCGCTCCGTCCCACCTCGAAGCCGTAGAGCCGCGCCAGCCGCGGGTTGAGCCAGGTGTAGTCCGCGGCGAGAAAGTCGAGCACGCTCCGGTCTTCGACCAGCACTGTTTCGAACAGCAGTAGCGCCTCGAGCAGCATCGCCGCGTGCAGGGTGTCCTTGCCCTGCGGCCCCGAATAGAACGCCTTGAAGATATCCCGGTCCGGCTGCGCCGTGTAGAGCTGGTCGAGCCGCAGCCACTGCACCGCGAAACTCTCGCTCAACTCGCGCACCCGCGGATCGCGCAGCAGCCGACGAGTCTGCGCGACCACGCCGGCGGTGTCCGACATCCGGCCGGTGCGGGCGGCTTCCAGCAACTCCGCATCCGGCGTCGAACTCCAGAGAAAGGTGCTCATCCGCGCCGCAACCTCGAAGCTGTCGAGCCGCCGGACCGGCCCCGCCTCGGGCTGCACCGGTTCGGCAAGGAAGAGAAAACCGGGCGAAGCCAGGATCGCCTGCACGGCGGCGCGGAGGGCGTCGGCCTCCGAGGCACCGGCGGCGCGCGCCCGCTCGAACCGCCCGACATAACGCGCCCGCTCCTCCGCCGTGGCCGGCCGGCGGAAGGCGACGTCGAGAAAGGCGGCGAGCCGTTCGCCCGCGGGCGGGAGCGGCATCGCCCGGGGCGGCGGCGACGCGGCAGCGGGAGGATCGCTCCGGCGAACGATAGCCAGCGTGGTCGCCGACGGGGCCGGAACGACCGGCGCCGCGCGTACCGGACCGTTGGTGACAAACCCCAGATCGTCGAGCAGCACGTGATCGCCGCTGAACGCCGACCCGTCGACGCGCAACGCCTGGATGGTCTCGCCGGGCACCGCGGCAAACGAGAACCAGGTCGTGCCCGCCGGGCCTTCGGCCAGGTTTGCGCGCAGCGTCTGCTCGGTGCCATCGCTCAACCGCGCCGTCAGCGCGACCTCGCCGCGCTGCTGCGCGCGCCCCAGGACGCAGACCGCGAGTTGCGTCACCCCTTCGCCCGCCTCGCCGCCTTCGAGTTTGAAGGTCAGCTCGAACCGCTTCCGCCCGCGCGCCTTGTTGGTGAAGAGATGCCCTCCCGAGGTCGGTTGGGCCGTTGAAAAGCCGACGAGCCACAGATCCTCATCCGGATTGATCGTGAGCACCCGCGCGGGAACGGGGCCGTACGGTAGGCGCAGCAGCCCGCCTTTGCCGGCAATCGTCGTGTTGGCTGCGGCCGGCGCCACCGCCAACACGCCGCCGCGCCCCTCGCGGAAGGCCGCGGCCACCGCGCGCCGGAAGGCCGCCAATTCCCCGGCGCTGCCCGGCGCGGCCGGCACCGTGTCGAGCTTCGGCGCGAATTCGGCAACGACCGGCTCCGGCAACGCCCCGACGCGTGGGGCCGCTTTCGCCGCCGGCGCCGCCCGCGGCACAAACGGCACGCCGAGCAGGTCGGCGAACACCCGGCTGCGCTGCGGCAGGTCCGGGTGGTGCACGATTTCGCCGGCGAGCGCGACGTACTGCTCGAGCAGGAGCGGCGAGAGGTTCATGGCGTCACCGCGGTTGCGGTAACCGTGCTCCGCCCGGCTGTCGGCAGGGAGACCGCCCGACGCGAGCAGCGTGGGCCGGCGGCTGCCGAACTCCAGCATCTGCGCGGTCAGGGTGTCGCCCATCCGGCCCGAGGCCGGCTGAAAGTACTCCTTGTCGCGCAGCAACACACGCTCGGGAAAGGAGAACAGATCGACGTCGAGTCCGAGGAGGTCGCGCACGGTGTTGTTGTACTCCAGGCGCGTCAGCCGCCGCAGCACGGGCCGGCCGGGATCGCGCGCGCCCAGGACCGGGTCGGGCCGGCCGGCGAGGTGCACGAGCCAGCCGATGAGGCGCGCCCGCTCCGCCGGCGTCGGTGGGTTTTCCTCTTTCGGCGGCGGCATCTGGAGCGACTCGACCTTCTCCAGCACGCCACCCCATACCGCCCGCTCGCGCATGACGCCGGCGAGATCCCCAAAACGCTCCAGGTCGAGATCGCTCTTCCGCACGTCGGCGCCATGGCAGTCGAAGCAGTACTTCGCGAGCAACGGACGGATCTCGCGGGCGAAGTCGGGCTCCGGCGCCGCGGGCGATGCGCCGGCCAACGCCGTAGCGGCGGTGAAGGCAAGAGCCAGCGCCAGCTGCGTCCGGAGACGAAACCCGGATACGCCGCCGCCTGGGCTCGATTCGCCGTGGGTTGTCTTGCGACGATATTCCGATGGGGTAGCCGCGTTGGAGCGTGGCGACAACGTGGTCTCACCCACGGCCACGCTTTCACTCCGTTCAAGCGCGCCTCCACCGTCGACGGGTATGCGGCCGCAGTACGAGTCGTCCGGGCTGAACCTGCTGGTGTGCCCGCGCTTCATACCTTGCCCAACTCCCGCAGCGTCGAGCCGATGGCCCGGAGGTTTTCCAGGCGCATTTCGTCGTACTCGCGTGAGACGAGGATGCCCGTCGCGCCCGCGGCAAACGACGCCCGGACCGACGCGCTCACCGCCTCGGGCCGGGTGCGGAAGCTGAACTGCGCCGGCCCGCCCGGACGCTGGATGTTGTACGGAATGTCCACCCCGATCCCAGGCACCACGCCACAACGGCCGCCCACCAGTTCGGCGATGCGCCGCGTCTCGCGGCCCACGTAGGCGGCGCTCATCCCGCGTTCCTCGAGCTCCGCGAGGGTCGGCTCCACCTTGGGATCGTACCCGCGCAACGCATAATAGAGATCGAGCGACTGCTGCAGCGACAGCTCGGCGAGCGGGCCCTTCTTCAATCGCTCGAGGTGCCACCAGCGGATCCGCGGCCCGAGGATGTCCTGGTAGAGGATCGGCTTGATGAAATCCGTGTAGGGCACGACGTCGGCGTAGCTGTACTGCGCCAGGAAGAGTCCGTCCCAAGAGGTGTTCTGGTGGTCGAAATGCCGGCCGACCTGCACCGCGGGCCGCGCCGCCTTGATCAGGGCATGCGTGCGCCGGCCCTGCTCCTCCAACGCCAGGCGCCACTGGTAGTCCCAGGCGAGAATCTCCGGGTAACGGTAGAGCAGGCGCAGGACGTTGGTGAACACGCCGTCCGCCGGCGCCGCCGCCCCGGCGTGCAACCCGGCAATGTACCGGTGCAGCTCCGCGTAACCCGCCTTCGCGCGCTCGAAATCGATGGCTTCGCGCTTCGCCCGCGCCTCGCAATGCGGGCAGAAACACGCTGGCACCGTCGCCCGCCAGAGCACCCCGGCCAGCGGACCGTGGCGCTCCGCGCCCCATTGGTAACCGTCGATCGGGTACGAACGCACCGTGTCCTCAACCAGCGCGTCCCAGAATCCCTGCCACTCGGGGTTGTTGCGGCAGGGTTGATCCCCCGGCTTGCCGTCGAGGCCGACCGAAAAGGCGCGCTCCGCGTGGGTGACCCGGCCGCGCAACTCGCCCGTGCCCGGCTCCAGGATCCGGGCGTACAGCTTCAGCCCGCGACGCCGGCAGGCCGCGGCGACCTCGGCGAAGAGGTCGCGGTCGCCGTACTCCTCGTCCGCCCCGGGCCGCGGCACGCGCAGCGTGGTGCGCCCGAAACGCGCGTCGTCGTGGCGCAGCCAGACGCGCGTGATCCTGCGCTTCCGTTCGTCGCGAATCGGCACGCCGTGGTCGGCGTAGACGGAGGGCGGCCGGTTATGCGCAGCGTACCAACTGTGGCTGTACAGGAAGAGGGTGTTGGCGCGGCAGGTTTCCTGCACGGTGTCGAGGCAGCGCTCGAGACCCTCGTCGAGCAGGCTGTGGCCGGCGATTTGGATGCCGACCAGCGTCGGCGCGGGCGCCGCCCCGGCGCGCAGGCCGCCCGCGGAGGCGAGCGCGGCGCCGGCCGTGGTGGTCTTGACGAAGGCGCGACGGTTCATACGGGCTGGGTCCGAGACCTTGGAACCTGCCTCGGATTGGTTGGCGTAGCCACGAGCGGAAGCGAGTGGTGGTTTGGCCACTCGCTCCCGCTCGTGGCTACCAGATGCGGAAGAGATCGGGCACACATGAGGGACTGGTTGGCTCAAATGCCCCGGAGTTTGCTCCGGGATCCTTACTGCAGTGAGGATGCTACGACGCCCAGTTGCGGTGCGATTTCCCGCCAGGTTTCCCAGGCGACCGTCTCGAGGTAGCGGGCGGTGGCCTCGTCGAGCGTGGCGGTGAGGCGCAGCGAGAGGTGGCGGTGCATCCACCTGGGCAGCGTGGCCTGGTAGGCATCCGGCCGGAACGCGGCGAGCCGCGCGGCCTCGGCCGCCTGGCCCTCCGGAGATTCCGGCTTCTTGTTGTCGTGAGGCCAGACCGGATACGTCCGCGGCAGCCGCCCGACCGGGCTCGCCTGTACCAACGCGGCGTAAAAACAGGCCACATTCAGGAAGTGCCCGGCGTCGCCCGGGTGGGAGTTGTCCTTGGGGTGCTGGAGCGCAAGGTCGGGTCGCTCGCGGTAGACGCGGGCCCAGGCGGTGGCGCAGGGAGCGAAGAGGCGGATGCGGTTCTGCTGTGCGAGGGCGAGGATGCGGCGGCGGCCTTCGTCGTCCACCTCGCCGCGTTTCCAGCCCATCTCGTAGAAAACCGGTTCGCCGCCGGCGGCGCGGATGGCGGCGCAGTAGGCGGTGACCGCCTCGGCATGCGTGCGCGAGGTTTTCGTGAGATCCTCCTCGCCCATGATGAACCGCGCGACCGTCTGCAGCACCACCAGCGCCGGCCGTTCGTCGCGGATCTTGTCGAGGAACGTCTGCCCGGGTTTCACGCCGTACTCGTAGCGGGCGAAACCGGGCTCGGCGTAGACGCGGATGTCGCTGCCGCTGCGGCCCACCATGGCCGGGAGCACGGCCGCACCGGGATGGGTGATGACGCGCCCGGACACCTGCTGCGCGACCGCGCGCGGCAGGTCGTTCCAGTAGGAACTGCTGCTGCCGGCGAAGAGCAGGGTGAGTTCCTTGGTCTCGGCGGCGCAGGCCGCCGGGACCAACGAACCAAGAAGGCAGGCGACGACTGCGGCGAGGGGCGGCGAGAGAGTCAGGATCGGCTTCATCGGCAAGGGGACGGACGTTCCGAGGCTCGTTTCAAATCGAACGGTGTAGCCACGAGCGAGAGCGAGTGGGGAGAGGTCCACTCGCTCCCGCTCGTGGCTACGACGAAAAAGTGAAGGGCGTTTTTCATGCCTGAAGTTCGCGGAGGATTCCGGTGCTGTCGGCGAAACGCTCGCGCGCGACACCGGCGCGGCGGGCGAGGGTGAGCCAGAGATCGGCGAGCGGCCGGCGGCCGGCGTAGTGGAAGTGCCCGCGCGGCAGGGCGCCGCCGGCGAGCAGCACCTGCAGGTCGGCGTAATTGTGCGAATCGCCGTCGCTGATGCCGCTGCCCATGACGAGAGTGGTCGAGTCGAGCAGCGTGCCGGAGCCGGTGCGGATGGACTGGAACCGCTCGATCAGCCGGGCGAACTGCGCGACGTGGAAGCGATCGATGGCCGCGACCTTCTCCTTCGCCTCGTCGCCCTTGGTGTGGGTGAGCACGTGATGGTTCTGCGGCCGATCGAAGACGCCGTGAAACATCCGGGGGCTGTCCCACCGCTCGGGGTCGACCACCAGCGTGGCCACGCGCGTGAGGTCGAGTTCGAAGGCGTGCGCCACCAATTCGCCCATCAGGCCAAGGTAGTCGCCGCGCTTTTCCGGGATGCCGGCCGGCTCGGGCAGGGGCGGCCGGGCCACCCGGGAGTGCGCGGTCTCGGCGAGCTGGATACGACGTTCGGTGGCGCGAACGCTTTCCAGGTACTCGTCGAGCTTGCCCTGGTCGGCGGCGCCGAGACGCCGGCGCAGCTCGCGGGCCTCCTCGCTGATCGCGTCGAGCACGCTGCGGGTCGGGCCGGCGGCAGCCTGCCCGAAGAGGCGCCGGAAGATGGCGCGCGGGTTCTTCTCCGTGCCCGCGGCGTGGCCGGGCCCGTACCACGAAATACACTCGAAGTACTTCGTCTCCTTGTTGTCGGCAAAGTCGTTGCAGCTCAGCTCCAGGGACGGCAGCGGCGTGTCGCCGCCAATCTGACGCGCGAGGATCTGATCGAGCGACGTGTGGGTGGGGAAACCGCCGTCGAGCGTCTGGTCGGGTGGCGCGCTGGTGAGCCAGCAGGAGCCGCACTGCGCGTGGACGCCCGTGCCGGGGACAAACGTGCGATCGAGCCCGGTGATCAGCGTGACCTCCGAGCGGACGGCGGCGAGCGGCTGCAGCGAGGGCGTGAGCTCCCAGCCGGGACCGGTCGACTGGGGCACAAACGCCGACTGCAGGTAGCCGTTGGGCGTGTAGACAAAGAGAAACCGGGGCGAGGGAGGCGCCACGGCGGGGCTCCGCGCAAAGGCCCGCCAGCCGAACGAGGGCAGGAACGGCAGGCCGAGCGCGACGCCGGCGGAACGCAGGAAGTGGCGACGGGTGGTGGGAGGAGAAGTGGGGGGCACGGAATGGAAGGGCTGGGCCGATCAGAAATTCACGCGGGTGCTGAGGGTGATTTCGCGCGGCAAGGCGAGGGCGAAGCGATCGACCGTGTCACAGTTGGGTTTTTAACCTTCCAGCCCTCAGGGGGACTAGGTGTCCGTTGGTATAATGCGGCGTTCCCACCCCGCAGGGGCTTGCGTCGCTGCGCGGCGCTCCTTTCCGTCCGTGCGGTCCCGCTGCCCGCCCGTTCGGTCGGAGGGCAGTCGTATCGGTTCGTTCCATGCCGCGAACACGCCCCCCCTGCCAGCACCGTCACTCGTCCCCCGATGGCCGGGCGGCCTGCTACGCACCGCAGCTCGTGACCGCCTCCGCAGATGTAGCCGCGCTTGAGCGGAGCGAAAGCGTGGCCCCTCGTGAGACCACGTTGTCGCTGCGCTCCAACGCGGCTACGGAAGCCGAATCGTCGTCGCGAGCAGGCTCACCCAGGCACGAACCGAAGGGAGCCCGCGTTCCCCGGTGGGCGGCGCTCGCCGCGATGTCGTGGCTGCCGCACGGATTCGCCGCGGACACGGCACCCGCCGGCGCGCCTCCGACGCTCACGACGGTGCGCCAGGTGCAGCAGCTCTCCCCGGAGGAGGCGGCCCGGCGCCACCCCGTGCGGCTGCGCGGGGTCGTCACCTACTTTGCCCAGGGTGTGCCGATTCGCTTCCTGCAGGACGAGACGGGCGGCACCTACTTCAGCGAACCACGAGGCGATGCGGGCGAACCGCTGGTGCTGGAGCCCGGGTCCGTCGTCGAGATCGACGGCGTGACCGAGCCGGGACGCTTTGTCCCGTTCGTCGGCCAGCACGGAGCGGCGCCGCTGCGTGCACGTGTGCTCGGCCGGGCCCCCCTGCCGCCCCCGCGGCGCGTTTCCATCGGCGAACTCGCCGATCCCCAGTTCCACAGCCAGTACATCGAACTCGCCGGCGTCGTGCGCCAGGTCACGCAGCGGGCCATGGACCACCTGGATACCGCCGTGGTCTGGCTGAAGATCGGCACGCCGTCGGCGACGTTCACCGCCCAGTTTTTCGATCCCCGGGGCACCGCACGCCTTCCGGCCGGGATCATCGGGGCGCGGGTGCGGCTGCGCGGGGTCTATGGCTCCACCTTCAACGAGCAGCGCCAGCTCGTGGGTTTCCGGCTCTTCTTCGATCCCGGGCAAGGGCTGGACGTGGAGGCGCCCGGCCCCGCCGGCGTATTCACCGACCTGGTACTCACGCCGATCGAGAACCTCATGAAGCACTCCGGCGACCCGCGGGATTCGTCCCTGGTGCGAACCGGGGGCGTACTGACCCTGGTGGTCCCCGGCCGGGGCTTTTACCTCGAAGGCGGAAGCCGGGGGCTCTGGGTCGAAACCGAGGGGGAGATGGGCGCGCTGCGTCCCGGCGATCGCCTCAATGTCGCGGGCTTCCCAGCCTTTGGCGCCTGGAATCCGGTGCTGCAGGACGCCACGTTTCGGGTGGAGGGCACGGCGCCGCTTGACCCGCCGCCACCGATCACCCCGCGGGAGGCGCGCTCCGGCGTCTTCGATTGCCGCCGCGTGACGATCGACGCCACCCTGCTCGAAACCTCCGAGCTGGGCGACGCCCCGAGCGTCGTGCTGCAGCGGGACGGGGTCACGTTTGTGGCGGCCTGGCTGCCCGGCGGAGCGGCGGGCAGCCTGCGTCTGCTCGTGCCCGGATCGCGGGTGCGCCTCACGGCGATCTGCCTTAACCGGCGCCTGGAGTCGCGCTGGCCGGCCTTTGAACTCCGACCGATCGACCCGCTCGTCGCGTCGCGTGACGCAGCCTTCCGGCTCCTGGTCGGGAGCCCGGGCGAACTCACCGTCCTGCGCGCCCCAAGCTGGTGGACCCCGGGGCGCATCTGGACCCTGGCCGGCGTCGTGGTCGCGCTCGCGCTGGCCGTGCTCGGCTGGAACGTCTCGCTGCACCGGCAGGTCGCCGCCCAGACCGAGATCATCCGCACCCAGGTGGCGCGGGAGGCGGTGCACGAGGACCGCACGCGCATTGCGCGGGAACTCCACGACACGCTGGAACAGGAACTGACCGGCATCGCCGTGCAACTCGATGCGGCGAGCGATCGACTGGCCGACTCCCCGGCCACCGCCGCCACCGCCCTCGACGCCGCCCGCGCGCTGCTGCGCCACACACGGACGGAGGCCCGACGCTCGGTCTGGGATCTGCGGGCCGCGCTGCTCGAGGAAGGCGACCTCGGCACCGCCCTGCAGGCGGTGGCAGCCCAACTGCCCGGCGGACCGGAGATTCGCGTGACGGTGGAGGGCACTGCGCGCCGCCTGCCCGCACCCGTGGAAAACAACCTGCTGCGCATCGGCACCGAAGCGATGACCAACGCGGTCAAGCACGCCTCCGCCCGGCTCGTGGCCGTCAGGCTCGGCTTCGCGGCGGACGCGGTGATACTCGAGGTGCGCGACGACGGATGCGGCTTCGATGCCTCGCGTTCGACCGAGCTGGCGGCCGGGCATTTTGGCTGGCTAGGCATCCGGGAGCGCGCCGAGCGCCTGGGCGCCCAACTGACGATCGACAGCCGCCCCGGAGCCGGCACGCGGGTGAACGTGCGAGTGCCGGTGCCCGGCGCCGAGCCCTCCGCCGGGGTGGAAACGGGGGGCTCAGCTTCCGCCTGCGAGGTTCCTCCGACACAATCGGCCGGGCACCAGGCCAATTCCCGCGTCGGGGCCTCGAGCGTGCCTCGTCGTAGCCACGAGCGGGAGCGAGTGGAGCCGTGATGCCGTCGACTCGCTCACGCTCGTCGCCACTCCGACCAAGCTGAAGCAGGTTTCGGAATCACGGCCCCATTGATCATGACCAAACCTGAAAAGATCCGCCTGATGCTGGTGGACGACCATTTCGTCGTGCGGGCCGGACTGGCCGGTTCGCTCGGACTCGAGCCGGATCTCGAAGTGGTGGCCGAGTGCGGCAGCGGCGAGCAGGCGATCGCGGCGTACCGCGAGCAAAGGCCCGATGTCGTGTTGATGGACTGGCGCCTGCCGGCGATGAGCGGCGTCGAAACCACGGCCGCGATTCGAGCGGAGTTCCCGGACGCACGCGTGATCCTGTTCACCGTCTACGAAGGCGAGGAGGACGTGATGCGCGCCGTGGAGGCGGGCGCCGTGGGCTACCTGCCAAAGTCCTCGACGCGGCAGGAGATCCTCGCCGCGCTGCGCGCCGTGCGGCGCGGCGGGAGCGCGTTTCCACCGGCGATACTGGCGAAACTCGGGGCCGCGCGCACCCGCGGCAAACTGACGGACAAGGAGCTGATCGTGCTGCGCGCGATCGTGCGCGGCCGCTCCAACAAGGAGATCGCCGCCGAAATGAACCTCGCGGAGGTGACGGTGAAGTTTTACGTCGGCCGCATCCTCGAGAAGCTCGGCGTGCTCGACCGCACCCAGGCCGCCACCGCCGCCCTGCAGCGGGGCATCATCCACCTGGAGTGAGGGTGGACTGGAACGGCGCCAAGCTAAGGCGGTTTTGAAAGTGGCAGCGGCATCTTGCCGCCGCGAGCAGAGCCGGGACGGCTCTGCCATTTGGATCATTACTCTGGCGCCATTCGGATCTGACTACGACCTGCCGCCGTGTGAGAGATTGCCTTCACGGAACGGCCCGGCTCGCACGTCTCGTTTGATGGCGGGCCGCGCGCCCCCGCACGTCGCCCCTTACCCTTCACCCCATGCCTTATACCAACGGATACGTGGTCGCAGGTCCGGACGCCTGCTAGTCTCCGCCACCGGAACCACGCAGCGCGACTCCCCGGCGCCCCGACTCTTTTCGCAACCCCCAAGTCACCATGCACTCCCCCCGGATTCCCGTGCCGGGAACGCTCGCGCGTTTCCTTCGCTTTGCATTGCTGGGCCTGCCGTTCGCCGCTTTTGGCGCCGCGCCAGCCCCTACCGCGACCCCGGCGGCACCCGATGAAACGGTGGTCGCCCTCAGCCCGTTTGAGGTCCGCGCCGAACTCGACCGCGGCTACGTCGCCACCAGCACCCTCGGCGGCACCCTCATCCGCACCAACCTCTCCGACGTCGGCTCCGCGATTTCCGTCTACACCAAGGAATTCCTCGACGACCTCGCCGCCTTCGACAACGAGACCCTGCTCGCCTTCACGGTGAACGCCGACGTCGGCGGCGTGCGCGGGACCTTCGTCAACGCCAACTCCCAGGGCGAGGAGAACGAGAACTTCGGCGCCGGCCACGCCAACACCCGCATCCGCGGCCTCGCCGCCGCCGACAACACCGCCAACTACTTCAAGAGCGACGCCCCGTGGGACGGCTACAACACCGACCGCATCGACGTCATCCGCGGCGCCAACTCGATCCTCTTCGGCCTCGGCAGCCCCGCCGGCATCATCAATTCGTCGACGGCCCGCGCGGGCAACCGCAACCGGGGGCGGTTCCAGTTCCGCCTCGATGAATACGCCAGCCGGCGCGGCAGCCTCGACTACACCCACGTGCTCGCGAAGGACCAGCTCAGCGCCCGGGTCTCGCTCCTCAACAATGCCCAGCGCTTCAAGCAGGACTCCGCCTTCAAGAACGACCGGCGTGTCTACGGCACCGCCCGCTACGAACCCAAATTCCTCCGCACCCCGAACTCGTCGCTGCGCATCGAGGTCATGGCGGAGAAGGGCGACGTGCAGTCCAACACCCGCCGCGCCCAGCCGCCGATCGACAACCTCTCGTTTTTCTTCCTGCCGCCGTCCGAGGGCGGCCTCGGCGGTCGCACCGTGAACCGGCTCAATCCCGCGCACGAATCCCTGCTCTATCTCGATTATGGCACGCCCTCCCAGCGGTTGAATCCGCTGATCTCGACGGGCTGGGGCAACGGCACGATCGTGCTCATCTACGACGGCACCGCCCAACCGGTCTCCATCTTCGAAAAGGAGATCAATTCGGCCAACGGCTACCGGATCAGCGGCACCAACGCGCTCGTCAACGTGCCCACCGCCGCCGGCTCGAGCGCCACCTCGATTCCCGGCACGGTGCAGCCCGTGTTCTTCAACGGCCACGCCGCCTGGGCCACCCTCAAGGGCCTGCCCTTCGCCAACCGCTACCAGGATCGCGTCCTCACCGATCCGGGCATCTACGACTTTTACAATCGCCTGATCGACGGCGACTCGAAGCGCGAAATGCGCGACTGGAGCAACGGCCGCGTCGAGCTCACCCATTCGTTCTTCAACAACAAGCTCAGCTACAACCTGCAGTATTTTCGGGAGAAGATGGACTTCGACCGCTACGCCGCCCTCGGCACCAACTCGACCCTCGAGGTCGACGCCGGCGAACTGCTCCCCGACGGCCGCCCCAACCCCAACGCCGGCAAAGCCTACATCAAGGAGTCGCCCTACACCGGCTCGCGCGCCCAGACCGCCGACCGCGACGCCTGGCGCGCGGTCGCCTTCCTCCAGCACGATTTCCGGCGCCGGCATGAAGGCAGCCTGCTGCGCCACCTCGGCGAGCATTTCCTCACCGCGACCCTCTCGCAGCAGAACGTCGAGCAGACGCGCTTCGACTACATGTCCAACGGCGTCGGGCCCGACTGGGTCAACAGCCGCCTCGTCACCTCAAATCCGGTGCTCTTCAACCAATTCAACACCCCGGCCCGCACGCTGAACTATTTCTACATCTCCGACCGCCTCGTCGGCAAACAACTCGGCCAGGACCTCGGCCTGCGCAACATCGGGCCCGGCGCGCCGCCGGTCACCGGCCTGTATCCGTACCGGTACTTCGATGCCGACGTGCGCAAGTTCAATCCGAACGTCAGCCCGACGGCGGTCGACCCGACCTACGGCCGGGCTGCGCAAAACCCAGCCAACTACGCGGGCTGGACCGACGGGCAGGTGATGCTCTACGGCGCGCCGACCGATCGCGAGTCGCGCGAGTACCTCACCCGCGCCCGCGACTACTTCAAGGAGCGCACCGACTCCAAGGCCTTCGCCTGGCAGGGCAAGTTCCTCCGCGGCTCGCTCGTCGGCACCTACGGCTGGCGCGAGGACGACTACCGCTCCTGGGTCTATGCGTGGACGACCTCCACCGGGACATTCTCGCCCGACCTCGCCGCCTTCAAGTTTGCCCCCGTGGACAAGACCGGCCGCGCCACCAGTTGGAGCCTCGCCCTGCATTCGAGTCGCCTGCTGCCGCGGCTGCCGTTCGAGGTGACGCTGCTCTACGGCAAGGGCGAGAACACCAATCCCGACCCGGGCCGCATCGGTGTCTTCCGCGAACCCATTCTCAGCGCCGCGGGCGAAACCACCGACCAGAGCATCGTTGTCTCCACCCGCGACAACAAGTGGACCCTGCGCGCGACCAAGTTCGAGACCGCGGTCCGCAATGCGTCGTCGAGTTCGACGCTGCAGAGCCAGAAATTCCTCCTCGAGCAGGCATTCTGGCAGGCGTTCCAGGGCGTGTACCGCGTCCTCGGCGAGAAGACGGAGCTCTACGGCTCGGTGCAGGCCAACCTGGTGGCCCGCGAAGCCGCCGGCACGATCACCGCGGCCGAGCAGACGCGGCTCAACCTGCAGCGCGTCAACATCCCGAAAAACATCGAGGCGGCCAACGCCTGGCTCGAATTCGAAAAACGCTTCGCGGAGAAATTCCCCGACGCGGTGGAGGCCTGGAAGCCGTTCAACGGCACCTTCCCCGGCTCCATCAACAGCCCGGGCATGCGCTGGTCGTATCCGGAAAACGCCGTGCTCACCGAGGACACGGTGTCCAAGGGCTGGGAGGTGGAACTCGTCGCCAACCCGACGAACCAGTGGCGCCTCTCCGCCAACCTCGCCCACACCGAGGCGATCCGCGACAACATCCCCGGCGCGCGTTTCGCCGAGGTGATCAACTTCATCCAGCAGGAATTCGAGGGCCTGCCGGGGCAGGTGCCGATCTTTGCCGACAACAACGGCGCCCCCGGGGTGAACAACACGCCGCGCGAGCGTTTCAACGGCCTGTGGGACTCGTACCAGGTGCAGTTGCAGAACAACGGGCAGCGCGTCTCCGAGTTGAGCGAGTGGCGTTTCAACTTCGTCACCAACTACCGCTTCGCCTCCGGCCGGTTCCGCGGCTGGTCCGTCGGCGCCAACTACCGGTACGAGTCGCCGAAGACGATCGGCTACGGCTACAAACTCGATCCCACGGGCCGCGTGCTCACCGACCTGAGCCAGCGGTTCAAGAGCGAGCCGTTCGACACCGTCGGCGTTTCCTTCGGGTACCGCCGCAAGCTCACCGAGCGCGTCAACTGGGCCTTCCAGCTCAACTTCGACAATGTGCTCCAGTCGCAGGACAAGCTGCTCGCCACCTCGGTCCAGCCCGATGGCTCCCTGCGGCGCGCCATGATCCGCGAAGGGCGGAGCTGGGCGATGACCAACACGTTCGAGTTCTGATCGGACGCCGAAACGAAGCGGGATGCGCGGCTTGCACCCGGCTGAGGCCGCCGCGGGGCGTTCAGTCCGCCGTGGGCTCGGCGAAGGCGGCAACGGAGCGACCGCGTGATCTCGCGCCCGGCCAACGTCTCGCCACCCGCCTGCCGGTGGTGGTGCCACTCCCCTATCACCGCGGCGAAAGCTCCGACCCGGTCGCCGGCGGGCGTCGTATTCGTCGGTTGTGACGACGGTCGCGCATGCGCGATGCATCGGGGAGCATCGATGCGCCCGGTGCAACCCGGCGGACGGAATGGGCCGCACTGCCGGCTTGTGTCCGGCGCGGGTGGCAGGCAATGAGAACGCCCCCGTCATGCCCTCTCCGGACCCGAAACAGTCGCGTTGGTTTGCCGAGGAGATCCATCCGCACGAGGCCATCCTGCGCGGCTATCTGCGCGGCGCGTTTCCGGCGGTTCAGGACATCGATGATGTCGTGCAGGAGTCGTACTTGCGGGTCTGGAAGGCGGCGTCGGTCCGCCAAATCGCCTCGGCCAAGGCCTTTCTCTTTCGCGTCGCCCGGAACGTTGCGCTGGATCTCGTAAGACGCCATCGCAGTTGTCCCGTCCAGCCTGTAGGGAATTTGGCGCTGCTGCCCGTCATAGAGGAAAAATCCGCAGAGGCGGAAGCGCCAAGCCTCGAAGCGCGCATCACACTGCTGGTCGAGGCGGTGGAGGCGCTGCCGCCGCGGTCTCGGGAAGTCATGATCCTCTGCAAATTCCAGTCGCTCTCCTACCGCGAGGCGGCCGCCCAGCTCGGGATCTCCGAGAAGACCGTGGGTGAACACCTCTACCGTGGCATGAAGCGCCTCGGTGAGGAATTGCAACGTCGGGGAGTCACCCAATTTCCCGAATGAAACCTCACGTGAACCTGCCACCACCGTCGCCAGTCGACACCGGTCGGCAAGCCATCGCCTGGGCCAGCTCCTCCGGGGCTGCCGCGACCATCGTGGAGCGACTTCGCGACCGGAGCCGGCGCCGGCGCCGGAGAACGATCGCTGGGGCGGTCGCCGCGACCGTGCTGTTGGCCATCGCCCTCCTTCATCCTGGGAGGCCGACCCCCACCGGGGAGCCACCGGCCTCCCACGTCGCGAGAGCGATCGTCTCCCTCCCACAGCGGCAGACGCTTGGGGATGGATCCCTGGTGGAGCTCAGGGAAGGCGCGGCCATCGCGGTCCAGTTCACCTCGAGTACGCGTCAGGTGGTGCTGCAGGCCGGCGAGGCACACTTCGCCGTGACCAAGGATCCGCAACGTCCGTTCGTGGTTTCCGCCGGCGGGGTGGAGGTGCGTGCCGTGGGCACGGCCTTCGGCGTCGAGATCGGCGCAACGGCTGTCGACGTGGTGGTGACCGAAGGCACCGTGGCAGTGCGGCCTAGCAACGGCCCGATCGATGAGGCGCCGCTGCTCGTCGAGGCAGGGCGGCGGATACTGGTCCCGACCGATTCCCGCACCGCGCTGGGGCCACTGCGTCCAGAAATCCTGTCTTCAAGCGAGCAGAGCCGCCGCCTGGCCTGGCGGGTGCCGCGCCTGGAATTCTCGGGCACTGCCCTCGGCGAGGTCGTCACCCTGCTTAATCGTCACGGCCAGGCGCGCTTCGATTTGGATCCTGCCCTTGCCGGCCTGCAGGTGAGCGGTTCCTTGCGGGCCGACGACACCGACTCGCTGCTGCTGTTGCTGCGGAACGAATTCGGGATCGAGGCCGAGTCCCGCACCGATGGATCGCGTTACCTCCAACGGCGCTGACCCCGGCGGTCATCCTTCGCAGTAGGGAGTTTGTCGGGAGCGTACGTCTCAAGGGTGGAATGAAGCTATCCACCCTGTTGCCCCAACCGCTGTGCCGCCTCGTGAACCTGGGCCTCATGGCCGCTGCCTTTATCTGGCCGTTGAACGCCCTCGCGGCCGCTCCGGGCACCGCCCGCTCGTTCGACATTCCCGCGGCAACCGCCGAGAAATCGCTGCGGCAATTCTCCGCCCAATCGGGATTGGAGGTGCTGTTCGGAACCGCCACCGCCCGGGAGGTGAAGACCAACCCAGTCCGGGGCGCCTACCCCGCCCGGGAGGCGCTCGAGCTCATGCTGGCAGGAACGGGGCTCACGGTCGTCGCCAACGAGAAAACCGGCACGCTCACAATTTCACGCGACCCAAACTCACCACGGGCGGAACTCGCTTCAAGTCCGAGCCGCCGTCCCGGAAGCCACCCTGCGCCGACAAACTCCCCCGCCCAAGCCGATGATCGCGTCGTCGAACTCTCTCCCTTTGTGGTCAACGAAAGCGAAGACCGTGGCTATCTTGCGGCCGGTACACTGGCGGGCAGCCGCCTCAATACTTCATTGATGGATACGCCGGCCTCGATTTCGGTGATGACGAAGGATTTTCTCACCGACATCGGCGCGACCAACGTCGAAGACGCCCTGGCGTATTCGCTCAATGCCGAGCCAGATCGCACCGATGGCACGGGCAATCCAAGCGCTTCCAGCGATCTCCCGCTCTCCATCCGCGGGTTTTCGGGCGCCAGTCTCGGGCGGAACTACTTCGGCTGGGGACTCGAGAGCGACGCCTTCAATATCGAACGTCTGGATTTTTCGCGCGGGCCCAATTCGATCCTCTTTGGTACCGGCGGTCCCGGCGGCATCATCAACACCACCACCAAGCGGGCGGTCTTCGGCTCGTCGATCCAGGCGCTCGGCGTGCGGGTCGCCTCCTGGGATGACTACCGCGGCACCTTTGACTTCGGCCGGCAACTCTCGCCACAGTTCGCCGTGCGCCTCAACGGTGTGGCCCATCATCAGCGATCCTGGCGCGACTTTGTTGCCTCCGAGCGACACGGCGGCGCCCTGGCCTTCACCTACCGTCCCTTCCGACACACCGAAGTCCGCTTTGACGGCGAACTCGGCACCTATGATCGGGTGTTGAGCAACCCATTCCTGCCGGGCGACGCCGTCACACCGTGGCTCAGCGGCGGCCGGATCCTTTCCGCCCCGTACGGCACGGTTGTACCGGGCACCGGTCGCAACAACAGCCGGGCCTGGGTGCATGACCCAGACGGTGGTACGGTGCTCAGTTGGTTCAATTCGGTTATCACCACCGGTGCGGGCAACGCTGCGTCCGCGACCGTGCAACGCGCCCTGACCGACGAGTCCATCCTCCCGCTCCGCGCCAACCTCAGCGGTGACGGCAATCGTTCCGATGTCCGGTTTCACAGTCTCAGTCTCTTCGCGGAGCAACGCGTAGGCCCCCTCTGGTTCGAGGCGGCCTACAACCGGCAGTACACGGAGCGCACCTGGCGCTCGAGCAGCGCCTGGAACAACGTCGTGTTCCGCATCGATCCCAACCGTTTTCTGCCCGACGGGCGGATCAATTCGAATGCCGGGCGGCCCTACGTGGATTCGATTGCCCAGCAGAACAACAGCAGCAACACGACGAACAACTATCGGCTCACGGGGGCCTACACGCTGGATTTGAACCGCCGCAGTCCCTGGCTCGGCTCCTATACCCTCACCGGACTCACCAGCGCCCAACGGTCCAGCTCTGAAGGGGAGGTCTTGATCGAGGTGAATACCACCCCCGCCGGCGACGCGACCTACCCGCGAGATCTCAGCCACACCAACAACCGCATCCAGCGCCGGATCTACCTCGACCCCTTCGGCCCGGGCCGGCGCGGCGGCGTCGAAGCGCGTCGCCACCTGATCAACCAGGGCGGAGTGGTTTCGGGCTTTCGCCGCGCCCACAACAATGCGCCGAGCAACAACCAGACCCACCTCGATTCCTTCATGTTGGCGGCCCAGGGCAGGCTGCTGAAGGACCGGTTGATCCTGACCGGCGGCTGGCGTGAGGACACCCAGAAGAACTTTACCAGCACCGCTCCTCGCGATCCGGCAACCCGCCTCTGGGGCGATGCCGTGCGCGGCACGACGTCCGTGGATTTCACCGGCCGCACGAAGACCTTCGGCGCCGTGCTGCACCTCACACCTTGGATCTCGGCCACCTACAACCATTCGGACAACTTCGTGCCCCAGAGTGCGCTGACCATCTTCGACCAGCAGGTCGGCCCCCGGGAGGGACGCGGCAAGGATTACGGCCTGAAGCTTCGCCTGCTGTCCGGTCGCCTCTACGCGAGCCTCAGCCGCTACGAAACCAGCGAGGTCAACCGGTTGGTCTTTCTCGAAAGCGGTCTGATCGGTGCGATCAATGAGATCTGGGAAGCGACGGGGTCCGCGACCCGAGTCATCAATTCGCGCGACAGCGCCGACACCGACGGCCGGGGCTACGAGTTCGAGGTGACCGCCAACCCGACCCGCCAGTGGCGCATCACCGCGAACTTCGCGCAGACCCGAGGCGTGCAGTCGAACAATCAACCGCGGGTGCAGGCCTACATCTCCACCCATCGCGCCGCATGGCAGCGCTCGGCCGGCCTGCCCCTCATCGCCCCCTTGACCGGAGTCACCGCGATCGATCCCGCCACCGGCCAGCCCTCGACCGTGCGCACGGCCCTCACTGCCTTCGACACGTACTTTGCCACGATTCTCGGCGCCAACGGCGTGACCCGGCGCCAACTGCGCGAGTACACCGGCAGCCTTTTCACCGCGTACACCTTCGACCAGGAGATCCGCTGGCTGCGCAGGACAACCCTGGGGCTTGGCGTGCGCTACCGAGGTGAGCCGGTCGTCGGCTACGCCAACGGGTACGATCCCCTCTTCGGCGACAGCGAAACCCTGGTAAACCTGCTGCTGCGCCGGGAGTTCAAGCTCGTCCACCGCCCGCTTCAGGTGCAGGCCAACCTCGACAATCTGTTCGATCTCGACGATCCGATTGTGGCCGATGCCGATACTTCCGGCGGGCTCCGCTACCTCTATCCCAACCCTCGTCGCTGGTCGGTTTCGATCACCTGGCGCTTCTGAATCCGCCCCGATGATTCCCCGCCGCCACCGTCACCGTTGTGGTTTCGGAGTCGTTCCCACCCTGGCCGGCGCCGTGATGGCCGCCACCGTTCACGCCGCCACACCCACTCCCCATTTGCCCGGTCCGCCGTCACTCGCGACGGTGAAGACGGAATTGCTGGTCGAGGGCCGGACGCGCGCCCTGGCCGCCGGGTTGCTCGAGGGCCTCGTGCGGGTGGAACTGATTCGCCCCGACTTGTTGTCCGTCACGCTCGATGGAGCCGTCATCGGCGACCATGTCGAGGTGGAGGGGGAGAGGGGACGCGCGCTGGGCGGCCTCGCGTTGGATCTGCAAGAGCCGGAGGCGTTCCGGGTGACCTGTTCCACGGTCCCGGGCTTCGCGGAGGGCGTGGCGCCCCGTGAAGTGCACCGCGCCGCCTACGAGTGGTTCAATGCCCGCGACACCAAGGGCAACTGGCCGCTGGCCGTCGCGGCCCTTCATCATCACGACTACTTCCTCCGCCTGCCCCGGCCACTTGAGTCCGGCCATCGCTACACGGTGACCGTGATCGGCGGCGTATCCGAGCCCCGGGCCCGGCGCAGTCTGGCATTCGCCTACGACGAGGCCCTGACCACCACGAAGGTGATCAAGGTCAACACCGTCGGTTACTCCGCCGCGGCCGGGCGCCGGTACGCTTATCTGGGCTGGTGGCAGGGCAGCGGCGGGGCGGTGGATTTCGACGAGTTCACCCGCTTTGACGTCCACGAGGAAGGATCCGGAAAAAGGATACACCAAGGCCGGATTCAACTCCGGCGGGAGGCGGATCCGCACTCGGGTGAGCGGGTGTACGAGCTGGATCTCTCGCCGCTGGGTCCCGGTTCCTACCACCTTCGCATCCCCGGCCTGGCGCGCTCGGAGCCGTTCACCGTCGGCGGGCCGCCGATCTTTCAGATTTTCTACCACACGATACGCGCCTTCCTCCACCAGCGCTGCGGCCAGGAACTGCGCGCGCCCTGGAGCGAGGTCCGGAAGCCGGCCTGCCACACCGAGGTCTGGGAAAGCGGCAAGCTCGTGGCCGGTCCCGGCGCCATGCACCCCGAACCAGGGCATCGTTATGCGGATGACGATCGCCCCGCCCGACCCGATGAGCCGAAGCGCAGCTTTCGCGGCGGCTATCACGACGCCGCCGATTTCGACACCTTCAGCTACCACCTGCCGGCCACCGGACTGGTGCTGATCGCGTACGAGCTCAGTCCCGGACGATTCTCCGATGGCCAGCTCAACCTGCCGGAAAGCGGGAACGGCATCCCCGACCTGCTCGATGAAGCGGCCTGGGGATTGTCGTTCCACCTCGAACACCAACTGCCCTCCGGAGCGGTGCCGCTGGGGCGGATTAATCGCTGCGACGCGCTCCACCAGAACTTCGCCGGCGGCAAGGCCGGGGCCGTGAGTCCGCCGTTCGGCATCCTGCCGCCCTCCGGCTTATCCACGCCCACGTTCGCGGCGGTGGCGGCACAGTTTGCCCGGCTGATTCGACCCTATGACGCCAGCCGGGCCCAGCGCCACCTCGAGGCGGCCCGGCGCGCCTTCACCTACGCCGCGGCGCATTCCGCCCGCAGCGTCTGGGACGAGCAGCGCTTGGCGTATCCGGATCTCTTGTTCAACACGCGGACGGAGTCCGCCTGGCCGGCGGCCGTGCTCTGGGCGGCCTGCGAACTGCTCGCCACCACCGGCGACTCCCAGTACGCGGAGTACATCGGTGCGAACTTCCGCCTCGCCGGCCAGGGCCTCACGGCCGGTCAGAGCGTATTCTCCTACCTACGCCTGCCCGGGGAGCAAACGGTGCCGGAGATCCGGCGGCACTTTCTCGCCGCTCTCCTGGGGCGCGAAAACGGCGCCGACCGTGCCCTCGCCCGCACCGAGGAAGCCGCCTACCGCATGGGCAACGGAAACGGCGTCGCCGCGGGATGGGGACGGGCGAACGGGCTCGAACACGCGGTCACGCTGCTGCTCGCGCACGCCATCACCGGCGACCGCCGCTATCTCGACGCCGCGGCGCTCAACGCCGACTTTCACCGGGGAGTGAATCCGTTGGCGAAGTCGTTTGTCACCGGCCTGGGCACCCGCTCGCCTCGGCGGCCCGAAATCAGTTGGTTTCTGTATCGGAACCGTACCGACACCGAGATCATCGGCCACCCCGTGCCCGGATTCTCCATCTATGGCCTCGGTCCTCGCATGAGTCCGTATCCGGGACCGGGCCAGGATGGCCTCGCCGCGCCTGGCTGGGAGGAGGGGTGGCCTCTTTGGCGAAGCTGGCGCGACGTCTGGGCCACCCGGGCGGAAATGTACTCCGAGTTCACGGTACACCAGACCCTCGGCCCGGCCGCGTTTACGTACGCGAGGCTTTATGCCCTGGAAGCCGACCGGGGTTCGGATACGAAGTAGCCCAATCCCCCGCCCGTCCCCTCATGTCTGCATTCGCCCCCGTCTTTCGCCTGGCCGCCCTCCTGCTCACGGCCTGGCTGGCCCCCTCCAGCGCCGCACCCGCGCCCGTGCGGCCGAATGTGCTGTTCATCGCAGTCGACGACATGAACAACGATCTGGGGACCTACGGGCACCCGCACGTGCAATCGCCGAACATCGATCGCCTTGCCCGCACCGGCGTGCGCTTCGACCGCGCCTACTGCCAGTTTCCGCTCTGCTCGCCGAGCCGCACGTCGCTCCTCACCGGCCTCCGGCCCGATGACGTGCGTGTCTTCGATCTGACCACGCATTTCCGCCGGACCCGGCCGGACGTGGTGACGCTCCCGCAGCACTTCCGCCAGCACGGCTACCACACCGCGCGCGTCGGCAAGATCTATCACTTTGGCAACCCCGGGAAGATCGGCACCAACGGGCTCGACGACGACGACTCCTGGGATGAGCGCTACAACCCGGCCGGGCGTGATCTCGCCGATGAAAAACTCTGCACCAACTACACGCCGCAAAACGGCCGCGGCTGGTCGTTGAATTTTCTCGCCGCGGAGGGCGCTGACGAGGAACACACCGATGGCATGGTGGCAAGCCGGGCGATCGAGCTGATGGAACGACACCGCGACCGGCCGTTCTTCATCGGCGCGGGATTCTACCGACCGCACAGCCCGTACATCGCACCGAAGAAGTACTTCGCTCCCTATCCGCCGGAAGCGGCCAGAGTATCGGACGGGCCCTGGGATTTCCTGCAGGGGGTTCCGCCGTCCGCGCTGGAAT
>CAZDGC010000010.1:8692-43057 GCA_964504885.1 uncultured Opitutus sp. | reverse complement strand
CGCGGCGAATGCCCGGGAGGTTCTCCGCGCCTACTGGGCGTCGATCTCCTTTGTGGATGCGCAGGTCGGCCGCCTGCTCGACGCGCTCGAACGCCTCGGGCTGGCCGGCAACACCATTGTGGTGTTCTGGAGCGACAATGGCTACCACGTCGGCGACCACGGACTCTGGAAAAAGGAAAGTCTCTTCGAAACGTCTGCACGCGTGCCGCTCGTGATTTCCGCGCCGATGGGGCGCAGCCGGGGCGCGGGTTCGCCACGCACCGTCGAGTTGCTCGATCTCTATCCCACCCTCACCGACCTCTGTGGGCTGCCCACACCGGCGACGGTGCAGGGACGCAGCCTGCGCCCGCTGCTCGATGATCCCCACGCCGCGTGGGAGCGTCCGGCCTGGACCCAAGTGTGGCGCGGCAGTTTTTCCGGACATAGTGTCAGGACCGAGCGTTATCGTTACATCGAGTGGGATCATGGGCGGCGCGGGTCGCAGCTCTACGACTACGACAGCGACCCGGGTGAACTTCGAAACCTCGTCGATGATCCTGCCCATGCTGGCACCCGGCGTGAACTGCGCGCCCTGGTACGCGGACGCTGGGCGGCGGAATTCCGGCCCCCGCGGCAGAATCCGCCAACCGCGCCAGCCAAACCTTGAGTCCTCGTAAGCCCTCTCACCGAGCCTCGAACAGGGATCCAGTCTTGCCATGAAACCGCGATCTTCCACCCGCCGCCAGTTCCTTGCCTCCTCCGCCGCCAGCGTTTTCGCGTTTCAGTTCTTCCCCGGCCAGCTCCGTGGGGCGGCGGCACCCAGCAACCGCCTGAATCTCGCCGTCATCGGCGTCGGCGCGCGCGGTATCGGCCTCACCAACCTGAAGGCGTGTGCTGCTGAGAACATCGTGGCGCTGTGCGATGTCGATTTCGACTACGCCGCGTCCACTTTCGCGGCGTATCCGCAGGCCCGGCAGTACCGCGACTACCGGGTGATGCTCGAGCAGCAGAAGGATATCGACGCCGTGATTGTTGCCACACCCGATCACTCCCACGCGGTGATCACGCTGGCAGCCATGGCGGCGGGCAAACACGTCTATTGCCAGAAGCCGCTTACGCGCACGATCGCCGAGGCCCGGCGGGTCGCCGCGGCCGCCCGACAGCACCGGGTGCAGACCCAATTGGGCAACCAAGGTCATTCAAGCGAGCATATCCGAGTGCTGAAGGAGTGGCTCGACGCCGGGGTCATCGGCGCGGTTCGGGAAGTGCATGCCTGGACCGACCGGCCCGTCGGAGGGCAACCGTGGTCGACCTACGCGGTACAGGCGCGGCCAAAGGACGCGCCGGCGGTCCCGGCGACCCTGGACTGGGATCTCTGGCTCGGGCCCGCTCCGTTCCGCCCCTACCACCCCGACTACCACCCGCTGAAGTGGCGGGCGTGGTATGATTTCGGTACCGGTTCGCTGGGCGACATGGGTTGCCATGTGCTCGATCCCGCCTTCTGGGCGCTGGACCTCGGCGCTCCTTCGACCGTGCAGGCGACCACGACGCACTGGGAACCCGCCGTCAGCGGCGAAACGTTTCCGCGAGCCTCAATCGTGCGTTATCAGTTTCCCGCCCGCCGCGGGCGCGGGCCCGTGGCGCTGACCTGGTACGACGGCCGGCTGATGCCGCCGATTCCACCGGAGCTGGAGCCGGGACGCAAGCTACCCAACACCGGGGCGATGATCATCGGAGAGAAGGGGACGATTCTGCACGGATCGCACGGTGCCTCCGCGTTGCGGTTGATTCCCGAGTCACGCATGCAGGCACTGGTGCGACCGCCGCGAACCTTGCCGCGCGTCGAGGGCGGTCACGAACAGGACTGGATTCGAGCCTGCAAGGAAGGAAGCGGTGGTCGACCCGCCAGCTCCGAGTTTGGTTACGGCGCCGCGCTCACGGAGTTCGTGCTCCTAGGTGTGGCGGCCATCCGGCGCCCCAACGTGCGGCTCGAATGGGACGCGGCCGCGGCCCGGTTCACGAACAGCCCCGAGGCCAACGCCTTGATCGATCCTCCGGCTCGGGCGGGTTGGGGCAGCGGCTGACTCGTTGGCGGGACGTGGGCGGGGCCCGCGCGGTCGGCCGAGCGCGCGGTCAGCGTTTCACCACGAAGCGGCGGATCGCCACCGGTCCGTGGTCGCCCTGAATCATCAGCGGGCCGGAGGGACGTTCGTCCGTGAAGGGTGCGGCCCGCGTGGGACCACCGACCTCCACGTTTTCCTGCACGAGCTGGCCGTTCAACTCGACGCGCACGAATCGCGCCGGGCGGATCTTGCGCCCTTCGCGATCGAAACGCGGCGCCTCGAACACCACCCGCAGGCTCTGCCATTCGCCGGGCGGACGCGCGGCATTCACGCGCGGGGCGTGCCCTTCAAATCCCTCGCGACCCGGCCCGCGCGCGGGATCCCAGCGCTGATAGATGCCCCCGCAATCGCGTGGGCGCAGGTCGCGGGCACCCCAACTGTCGAAAAGCTGCACTTCATACCGGCCCTGAAAATATACGCCGGAGTTCGATTTCGGCGGCAGCAGGAACTCGAGCTCGATTTCGAGATCGGCGTGTTCCCACGCGGTGAACAGGTTTTCGCGGGCCGCCGGCTCGGCGCCGGGCACGCACACGAGCAGCCCCCGGCCGGGCGAGGCCACCAGCGTCTTCTCCCGCGAGGTGGCGTCCACAATCCCGCCCGCCTCCTGCCAGTTCGCCGGCAAGGGGCGGAATTGCGCCCGCATTTCGGCAACCTGTGGCGCCGCCAGGAGGACGCCGCTGACGAGCACAACAACCGCCGGCACCCGTTGGCGGAAGACACTTCGACCGAAGCTCACCATACTGCGATGCCCAGGAGAAATCATAGACTCTCAGTTCAGAAGGTGCCGTCCGAGGAGTCAACGCGCCGAGGAGATTCTGGAAAGTCTGGTTACTCGGGGCCAGTCGGGCGGGAGACTGGGGAGGTCGTCCTCCCGCGCAACTTGACCGTTCGCTCCCGCCGCAGGATGAGCGGCTCGCGACCACGATCCCGCCGGGTCGTGTCCGGCTCGACCGACCGGCCTGCAATCGCCCCGCCTCCCAAGCTAACGCATCACCAGCCACTGCCCCAGCGGGCCGGGGTAGAACCCGAGAACGAGCGAGGCGAGTGCGAGGGCGCCCAGGGCCACGCCCGTGAAGAGGCCGACCGGCGTGCGCTCCGGACGCACCGGGCCTGCAGTCGGGTCCGCCGGCGGGGACCAGGTCTGGAAGAAGGCCGCCTTAATCCACCCGAAGTAATAGTAGATCGAAATCACCACGGCCACCGCGGCAATCGCGAGCAGTGCGCGCGCGCCGGCCTGAAACGCGGCGATGAAGATGAAGAGCTTTCCCATGAAGCCGGCGAGCGGCGGAATGCCGGCGAGCGAACCAAGCCCCACCGCGAGCACGCCGGCGAGGAAGGGGTTCTCCTTCGCGAGTCCGGCATAGTGGTCGAGTTCCTGGTCCGAGTCCTCGCGGCCCGCGAGGTGCGTCATCACGCCAAAGACCGCGAAGGCGCCGAGCAGGTAGGCAAAGAGATAGAAGTAGATCGCGCCAGTGGCCAGGGGGATGGTCCGCGCCGCCACCACGCCGAGCAGGAGGAAGCCGGCATGCGACACGCCGGAGAGGCCGATCAGTCGCTTCACGTTGTGCTGGGTGAGCGCGGCCAGGTTGCCAAAGAGCAGCGAGGCGGCGGCCATTGCGGTGAGCACGGGCGTCACGAGCCAGTGGTAGGCGGAAAACGCCCCGCCATGTCCGCAAAGGCCGAGCAGGACTGCGAACCCGGCCGCTTTCGAGGCGACGGCGAGGAAGGCCGTGATGGGCGTGGGCGCGCCCTGGTAGACATCCGGCACCCAGATCTGGAAGGGAAACGCGCCGATCTTGAAGGCGAGGCCGGCGAGCACGAGCACGATGCCGAGGCTGGCGAGGAAGTTGTTCGGGTTGGCCTCGAGGAAGCGGCCGAGCTCCGCGTAATGCAGCGCCTGCGCGGTGTGTGCGGCAAGCTTCGGGTTGCCGGCGACACCGTAGAGCAGGACGATGCCGAAGAGCAGCAGTCCGGAACTGAGCGCGCCGAGCAGCAGGTACTTGAGGCCGGCCTCCAGCGAAAACGGGCTCGTGCGGTGGTAGCTGACGAGGATGTAGAGGCCGATGGTGAGCGTCTCGAGCGTCACGAAGAGCATCAGGAAGTGATTGCTCTGGGCGAGGAGCATCATCGCCGCCGTGACCACCAGCAGGATGTGGAAGAACTCGACGCGCGGCATGGCCTGGCGGGCGAGCGAGAGGCGGGCGAGCAGACAGACGAGCAGCGCCGCGAGGAGAAAGAAGGCCCGCATCACCTGGCCGGCGGTGCTGTGGTAGAGCAACCCGCTGAAGGTCTCGGTACCGAGCATGACCGACTTCCAATTCAGGAGCAGCCCGAACAGCGTGCCGAGCAGGCCGGCGCTTGCGAGATCCGGAATCATCGCGTGGTGCTTCCTCGGCAGCAGGATCTCCAGCGCGAGCAGCAGCAGCGCGATGCAGCCCAGCATCAACTCGGGGATGATGGCTCCCCAGAGGTTGTCGGCGGCGGCGAGTTTGGCGGCTTCGAGGGTCATCGCGGGAGGGCGGGGCTGCCGGCGGCCACCCGGGCCGGCGCCGGCAGGGCGGCATTGAGGGGTTCCGAAATCGCTTTCGGCCAGAGCCCGAGGAAGAGCAGCGCGCCGAGCAGAACGAGGGCCGGCAGGCGCTCCGACCAGCGCAGGTCGGCGGGGGGCTGCCGGGCCGCCACCTCGCTCATGCGGGCGGTCGCAGGGCCGAAGAACACCGCCGCCGCCGCGCGCAAACCGTAGACGGCGGAGATGACGACCCCGGCCACCGCCAGCGCGGTGATCAGCGGCGAGTACTTCCAGAGGGCGACGAAGATGGTCAGTTCGCCCCAGAAGTTGGCGAAGCCGGGCAGGCCCACACTGGCGAAGGTCGCGGCGAGGAAGAAGGCCGCCAGCACGGGGGCCGGCCGGGCCAGGCCGCCCATCTCGTCGAGCGCGAAGGTCTGCGTGCGGTGGTGGATGCTGGTGGCGAGCAGGAAGAGCAGCGCCACGGAAAGCCCGTGTGCGACCATCAGCAGCACGACCCCGCCGAGGCCGACCACGCCGCCGACGGCGATGCCGAGGAAGGCGTAGCCCATGTGCATCACCGAGCTGTATCCGATCATTTGTTTCAGATCGCGCTGCGCCATCGTCACCAAGCCGACGATCAGGACGTTGCCGATCACCGCGAGCCAGGCGAGGGGCTGGGCCCAGTGGGCATGGCCGGCGGGCAGCAGCGGCAGCGCCACCTGGATGAGGGTGTAGAGGCCGAACTTCTTCAGCACGCCGGCGTGCAGCATGGCGTTGGAACTCGGCGCGGCCCCGTAGCCGAGCGGCGCCCAGGTGTGCAGCGGCCAGAGGGAGACGAGGATGCCCAGGCCGAAGACCAGCAGGCCGAACAGGTTCTCCTGCAGCGCCTGCTCCAGCGGGAAGCGCGCGAGGTGTTCCTTCAGGGCGATCAGGTCGAAGGTGTTGACGCCGCTGCGGGCGTAGAGGGCGATCAGGCCGAGCAGCGAAATCATCGCGCCGAGCGTGAGGTAGATCGTCAGCTTCATCGCCGCATAGTGGCGATCCCGGCCGCCCCACACGCCGACCATGAGGAAGGTCGGGATGAGCGCGAGTTCGTGGAAGAAGTAGAGGAAGAAGATGTCGACGCTGGCAAAGACGCCCATCAACCCGCCCTGCATGACCAGGAGGAGCAGCAGGTAGATCTTGAGGCGCTCCGCCTGGGACTGGAGGGCGTAGAGCCCGGCGGCGAAGCCCACGATGCCGGCCATGACAAACAGTGGCAGCGAGATCCCGTTGAGGCCGAGCTTGAGGGTGATGCCCAGGGCATCGAGGCCGGTGGAGTACTGGGTGAGAAAGGCGTAGCCCGCGGTTTGCGGGGTCGAGCCATGGTGCCACCAGACATGCAGCGCCATCAGCAGGGGCGCGGCAAACGCCCCGTAGGCGAGGCGCACCGACCAGCGTTTGGGCAGTCCGAGGCCGATGAGCAGCGCCAGCGCCAGCGGGACGACGATGGCGAGCAGCAGGGGATCGAAGAGGGAAGGGCTCATCGGGTCAGAACGACAGGAGACCGGTGGCAAACGCCCAGAGCGCGCCGAGGCCGAGCAGGAACCAGTAGGCGTAGGCGTTGGCATTGCCCACGTGCAGGGCCCGCGCACCAAGGCCAAACAGCCCGACCAGTCCCGCGAAGCCGCGGACGATCAGGCCGGCGAGCAGAATCTGCTCCAGGAAGTTGAGCAGCAGGGCGAAGCGTTGCTGGATCTTTGCGACGTAGTATCCGTAGGCGCGGTCAAAGGACTCCTTCAGGGCCTCCAGCAGGCCGAAAAGCCCCGGGGCCTTGTGCGCCAGCGCGTCCTGCTCCGCCGCCGGGTAAACGACCCAGGCGGCCCCCGCACCCGCCGCCAGCACGGCGAGGCTGGTTCCCAGGATGACCAGATGATCGGCGCCCTGGGGGTGCGGCACGAGATCCATCAGCCCGTCAAACCGCCCTTGAAACAGGCCGGAGTAAAACCAGCCGTATCCGCCCATCACCGACAGGAGCCCGAGCACCACGAGCGGCGCGGTGAGCGACATACCGCCCTCATGGGCGTGGGCGGCGTGGTCACTGCGCGGCGCGCCGAGGAAGGCGATCTTCCACAGGCGAACCATGTAGAACGACGTCAGCACGGCCGTCAGGGCGAGCAGCGCAAACACGCCCGCGTGCTGCTCGAAGGCGAGGTAGAGGATGGCGTCCTTGGAGAAGAAGCCGGCCAGGCCCGGCAGGCCGATGATGGCGACGACGCCGATCGTAAAGGTGGCGAAAGTCACCGGGAGCTTCCGCGCCAGCCCGCCCATCCGGAAGATGTCCTGCTCATGATGGCAGGCGTGGATGACGGAGCCGGAGCCGAGGAAGAGGAGGGCCTTGAAGAAGGCGTGAGTGGTGAGATGGAACATCGCGGCGCCGACGCCGGCGGCCACCACGTGCGAGTGATCCCCGTGTGCCACCGACAGCGAGCCGAGCCCGAACGCCGCCACCATGTAGCCGAGCTGCGAAAGTGTGGAGTACGCGAGGACCTTCTTGATATCGCGCTGCGTCACGGCGCAGAGCGCGGCATAGAGGGCCGTCGCGGTGCCCACCCAGCAGATGACGTCCAGAGCAGTGGGCACCATGAGGAAGTTGATTCGGCACAGCATGTAGATGCCGGCCGCCACCATGGTCGCGGCATGGATGAGAGCGGAAACCGGCGTCGGGCCCTCCATCGCATCGGGGAGCCAGATGTGCAGGGGAAGCTGGGCGGATTTGCCGAGCGCGCCGCAAAAGAGCAGCAGAGGAAGACCCGCGCTGACGACCGCGCCGGCGCCGGTCGCCTGGGCGAGGGCATCGAGGTTGGTCGTGCCGAACTGCGCGTAACACCAGACGAGGCCGAGGATGAAACCGAAGTCGCCGACGCGGTTCACGATGAACGCCTTCTTCGAGGCATCGGCCGCCGACTGGCGGTGCAGGTAATGGTTGATTAACAGCCAGGAGCTGAAGCCGACCAGCTCCCAGAAGATGAACAGCATGAAAAGATTGTCGGCCAGGACGATGCCGACCATCGAGAACATGAAGATCGAGAGCCCGCCGAAGTACCGGCCGCGCGCGTCGTCGTCGTGCATGTAGCCGAGCGAGAAGACGTGGATGCAGAGCCCGACGACCCCGACCACTGTCAGCATGAGGGCGGCGAGGTCGTCGAACTTGATGCCGATCGAGAGGGAGAGGTCGCCGAGGCGGAGGATCTCGAACGCCGCCGGGAAACCGCGCGCCTCGCCGAAGGCGAGCAGGAGCGCACCCGCGGCGATGCCCGTGGCGGCGAGCACCGAAACGGCGGCGGCGGCGCCGCCCACGCGGCGCAGGAAGCAAGCGATCACCGCCGCCGCGACCAGCGGGAGCAGGAGCACCGAGAAGGCAAGGGTGGCGGGAGTCATCTCAGTTCTTCAGCGAGTTCAACTGATCGACCTGGATCGTCTGTCGCTTCCGGAAGAGCGCCACGATGATGGCGAGGCCCACGGCCACCTCGGCGGCCGCGACCGTGAGGATGAAGAAGACGAAGACGTTGCCGTCGAGGGTGCCGTTGAAGCGGGAGAATGCCACCAGCGCCAGGGTGGAGGCCACCAGCATCAACTCGAGACACATGAACACCACGAGGGTGTTGCGGCGGACCAGCACGCCGAGGAGCCCCAGCGCGAAGAGCCCCACGCTGATCACGAGGTAGGTCTGCAGGGTTGGCGCCATCATTTGACGTCCTCCAGCCCCTCGAACTTCTTGCTCAGCACGATCACCCCCAGCATGGCGACGAGCAGCAGGAAACCCAGGATCTGCACCGGCAGCAGGTAGGTGGTGAAAAGCTGGTAGGCGTACGGTTTCAGCGCCGCGCCGACCGGGGTGGTCGCGAGGGTGAGCTCGGGCTCCGGCAGCCGGCCGCGTACGAAGAACGACACCACGCCGGCGAGGACCAATCCCACGGCCACCACCCGCGCCGCGGCCGGGAGCTTGTGCAGAGCGGGCCGCGCATCGCCCTTCGCGTCGAGCAGCATGACGATGAACAGGAACAGCGCGACGATCGCGCCCGCGTAGACCAGCAGGAGCAGGAACGCCAGGAGGTAGGCGTCGAGCGCCACGAACAGTCCCGCCACGCCCACCAGGCAGAGCAGGAGGCAGAGCGCCGCGTGCACCGCATTGCGGTTCAGCACGACGCCGGCCGCGCTGACCAGCGTCAGCAGCACAAAGAGGTTGAAGAGTAGGTCGCCCATCGAAGTCCGCCGGACCGCCTAGTGGCCCGGGTTGCCCGCCTCCTCCGCGGCCTTCTTCCGATCCCACTTGAGATGGGCGTCCGGCAGCGTGCCGCCCAGCTCGTAGAGGCGCGCCTTGTTGTTCACCATCTCCTCCCGCGTGTAGCCGGTCATCGAATACTGGGTCTGCAGCCAGATCGCCTCCTCCGGGCAGACCTCCTGGCACATGCCGCAGTAGATGCAGCGCAGCATGTCGATTTCGAACTCCTGCGGCGCCTTCTCCACGTGCGCGGTGGGGGCGTCGGGCGGAATCTCCCCCGGCGTGATCCGGATGGCCTTGGGCGGGCAGACGAATTCGCAGAGCTGGCAGGAGACGCATTTCTCCCGGCCGTGCGGATCCTTCACCAGCGTCGGCACCCCGCGATAGCCCGGCGGGATGGCGGGCCGCTGCTCCGGGTATTCGAGCGTCTGCTTCGGCGTGACGAGGTGCTTCCACGTCGTCTTCAGCCCCCCCACGATCTGGGGCAGATAGGTGCGCTCGGCAAAGGTGAGCGGTTGGCGGGCAACGGGAGTTCCAGCGGCCATGGTGTGCGTCAGATTTTGAACCACCGCGGGACTCGTGGGGTAACCGACAGCCCCGCCGTCCTTCCCCGGCATCCGTGTGCATCCGTGTTCATCCGTGGTTGTCCCTTACCGTTGGATGACCGCGATCGCGATCATGTAGAAGACCAGGTTGGCGATCGAGAGCGGGAGGAGCTTCTTCCAGCCGAGCTCCATCACCTGGTCGTAGCGGAAGCGCGGCACCGTCCAGCGCACCCACATGAAGAAGAAGATCAGCGCGAGCACCTTGCCGAGAAAGATGACAATCGACAGCGCCCCGACGGCGATCGGATGGGCCGCGAGCGGCGTGAGCGCCGCCAGCCAGTCGACGACCGTGGCAAGGGGCACCCATGGCAGCGGATTCCAGCCGCCGAGGAAGAGCAGGGTGAACACGCCCGAGCCGATCAGCATGTGGGCGTATTCGGCGACGAAGAACAGGCCCCACTTGAACGCGCCGTATTCGGTGTGGAATCCGCCGACGAGGTCGGCCTCGCCCTCGGCCATGTCGAACGGATGGCGGTTGGTCTCGGCGAACAGCGAGATGAGGAACACCAGCGCGGCCACCGGCATCAGGAAGACGAACCACATCCCGCCGAGGAAGCCCGGCTGGCTCTGGAACTCGACCGCACGGGCGAGACTCATCGTGCCGGGGGTGCCGGGCGCGTTGATCCAGAGGAAGACCGGGATGACCGACAGCGTGAGCGAGAGCTCGTAGGCGATGAGCTGGGCCGACGCGCGGATGCCGCCGAGGAACGGGTACTTGGAGTTGGAGGCCCAGCCGGCGAGGATGAGGGAGTACACTCCGAGCGAAGCGACCGCGAAGACCGCCAGCAACCCGATGTCGACGTTGGCGAGCGCCAGCGGGATCACTTTCCCCGCTTCGTCCAGGTAGGCGCCAAACGGCACGGCCGTGACCGTGGTCAGGGCCGGCATCATCGCGATAATCGGCGCGAGGATGAAATAGAACTTGTTCACGTGCCCGGGAACCGGGTCCTCCTTGAACAGCATCTTCCCGCCGTCGGCCATGACGTGGAAGATCCCGAGCCGCTGCAGCAGCGGGCCAATCACCGGCACCCACTGGAACCACGGCACGATGGCGCGGTTCGGCCCGGGCCGGCCCTGAATCCAGGCCGATACCTTGCGTTCGGCCATCGAGCACACGCCTCCGATCGGGAACACGACCAGGATCACCGCGAGCCCTTTGAGCACGCCCTGCACGACCGGATGGAGGCTGAGGTAGAAGTCGACCATCTCAGAAGAGAAACAACAACGCGACCAGCACGCCGATGCCGGCGATTACGCCGGCCGCGACACGCATCTTGCGGTTTTCCGCCGCCATCGCCGCCTGTTCGCGAAGCTGCGACTTGGAGGCGTTGGGCGGGAGCGGCTTGGTCTTGATCAAGGTGAGCGCGTACAATCCTCCTCCCATGAGGACGAAGCCGAGACCGAGGGCGATGAAGACGGCGGAGCGCATGGTCAGTGAAGGAAGGTGAGCCCGCAGGAAGCCGCGACGTCGTTGCGGCAGATTTCCCGCTTCTGCCGAAGCGGGCCACGGAAAGTTTGACGGGCGGCGCATGGCCCGCCTCGGAAGAGGCGGGAGCCGAGGTTAGTTGCACTTTGCACTCGCGCGTCGCTCATGGCTTTCTCTCCGGACGGTAGTGCAGCGTCTCGCCCTCGATGAAGGGGAGCGCGGCGTAGGGCGCCGCGTCGAGCAGGCGGCCGGTTTCCGGCAGTTGGGCGAACGAGATCCCCTGCAGCGCGCCCACCTCGGAGGCCAACGCGTTCCAGAGCGCGTGCAGCTCCCCTGCCACGGCCGGACCACCCGCGGCCGCCACCAGCCGCGAAAGGGCCACGAGGTCGTCGGTCGTGCCGGCCGGGCCGGGGACCGCCTTCTGGAACTTCTGCAGCCGGAATTGCTGGTTCACGAAAGTGCCGTTCTTTTCAAAGACCGTGAGCGTCGGAATCACCACGCGCGCGGCGGCCGCCGTGGCGCTGGCGTGGGTGCCGAGGTGCACCACGGTCACCTTCGCCAGTTGCTCCGGCGTGAGCCCGGCGGCGGCGAGATCCTCGCCCACGGCAACCAAAGCCGTAACGGTGCCGCCATCGATGGCGGCCGCGAGCCCGGAAAGCCGCGCGGCCGGCAGTTCGCGAATCAGCCCGGTGACGAGGGCGCCGCGCACATTCGGGTTGCGATCGGCGGAGATCAACAGGCCATCGCCCTCCCCCACCCGGCTGACGAGGTGGGTGGTCGCGCCGAGCGCCGCGGCGAGCTGGCGGGTGAGAAACTGCTCCTCGACCGAGCTGCGGCCCGAGCCGACCACGGCCACCTTGCCGGCGTGCGCCCGAAAGATCTCCGCGGCGGCGTTGACTGCGGCGTCCAGCGCGCTGGCGGCGCCGCCGACCTTCACGCCCGCGAGGCGATCGGGCGACCGGACCGGCTTGTAGAGCTCACGGCCGCTGTCGGCCATCCAGGTGTCGTTCACCTCGTCGTTGCGGCGCGGCGTGATCCGGTAGATCACGCCCTCGCGGGACCAGACGACGGTGTTGGCGCCGACGCTCGACTCGGTGTCGATGCTGTTGGTCTGCTTGAGGAACCAGACGCGCATCTTGAACCGGAAATCGGTGCTGGTGAGCGCGCCCACCGGGCAGATGTCGACGGTGTTGAGCGAGTAGTTGTTGGCGAGTTCGCGGCCCGGATAGCAGGTGAGCGTGGAGTAGCTGCCGCGGTCGATGAAACCGAGGACGTCGTCCCGGGCGATCTCCTTGCAGAAGCGGATGCAGCGCGAGCAGAGGATGCAGCGTTCGTCGTCGAGCATGACGCGCGGCCCGAGCTGCGTGCGCTTGGGCTTCACGTTCTTGTGCTCCACGAAGCGCGAGTAGCCGCGGCCGTAGCCGGTGGCCTGCTCCTGCAGCTTGCACTCGCCGGCCTGATCGCAGATCGGGCAGTCGAGCGGGTGGTTGATGAGGAGAAATTCCATCACCCCTTCGCGGCAGTCCTTGATCTGTGGGGTGTTGGTGCGGACGTGCAGGCCGGGCGCAACGTTGGTGGCGCAACCGATCTGCGGGCGCGGGATCCAGTTAACCCGCTGCTTGCCGGTGGCGGCGTCCATGATCGGCGCCTTGGTGGCGGGATCGACGGCGGGCAGGCCGATCTCGACCAGGCACATGCGGCAATTGCCCGAGATCGAGAGCTTGGGGTGGTAGCAGTAATACGGCACGTCCACGCCGACCAGCCGGGCGGCCTCGATCACGTTGGTCCCCTTGGGCACGGCGATTTCCCGGCCGTCGACATTGACGGTGATGAGGTCGGGTTTCGTCGGAGCGATCATCGCGTTGAAATCAGAGTGGGCCCACGGATCACACGGAAAACACGGAAGGCAGCGGCAACGGCAGGTTCATTTCAGTGTGTTCCGTGTATTCCGTGGGCAAGGTGCTCACACCAGGTCGGCGGCGCCGGTGGGTTTGGGGGTCTGTTTCGCCGCGGGGTACGCCTTGAACTCGTCGCCGAACTTCGCGACGAAGCTCTGGGTCGGCCACGAGCAGGCCTCACCAAAGGCGCAGATGGTGCGGCCGGCGATCTGGTCGGCGACGCTCTTGAGCAACGCGCCGTCCTCCGCCCGCGCCTGGCCATGCACCATGCGGGTGGTGATCTTCTTCATCCAGAGCGAGCCCTCGCGGCAGGGCGTGCACTGGCCGCAGCTCTCGTGGGCGTAGAAGGCGTTGAGGTTGGCGAGCGCCTCGACCATGTTGACCGAGTCGTCCATCACGATGACGCCGCCGGAGCCGCCCATCGTGCCGCAGGCGGCCATGGTGTCGAAGTCCATCGGGATGTCCTCGACCGCGAGCGTGCGCGTGGAGCCGTCCTTGTTTTTCAGCGTAAAGGTCTCGCCGAAGCGGAGGACCTTGGCGGAGGAGCCGCCGGGGATGACGGCCTTGAACTTCCGGCCGGGCAGCGGGCCGCCGCAGACGTCGTACAGCAGCTCGCCCAACGTGATCTTGCCGACCTCGTATTCGAAATAGCCGGGCTTCTGCACGTGGCCGCTGACACAGAGGATGCGCGTGCCGGTGTTGCCGGGGGTGCCGATCTTCGCGAACTCGTCGCCGCCGATCTCCACGATGACCTTCACGTGGCACAGCGTCTCGACGTTGTTCACGATCGTCGGGCACTGGTAGAGGCCGAGCACGGCGGGGAAATACGGCGGCTTGATGCGGGGATACGGGCGCTTGCCCTCGAGGGACTCGATCAGCCCGGTCTCCTCGCCGCAGATGTAGGCGCCGGCGCCGCGGTGGACGTAGATCTCGCAGCCGTACCCGGAGCCGAGGATGTTGGGACCGACGAGATTGGCCGCGCGCGCCTCGGCGATGGCCTGTTCCAGGATGCGGGAGCCGTGCGGGAACTCGCCGCGGATGTAGATGTACGCCTGCTTCACGTTGTTCGCCCAGCAGGTGATCATGATCCCCTCGATAAGCTGGTGGGGATCCTGATGAATGATGTAGCGGTCCTTGAAGGTGCCGGGCTCGGACTCGTCGGCGTTGACGACGAGGTAGACGGGCTTGCCGCTCTTGCGATCGACGAGCGTCCACTTCAGGCCGCAGCCGAAACCCGCGCCACCGCGGCCGCGCAGGCCGGACTTCTTCACCTCGTCGATGATCGTCGCCGGCGGCAGGGTGAGGGCCTTCTTGAGCGTCTCGTAGCCGCCGTGGCGGCGGTAACACGCGAGATCGTTGGTGTAGCCGGGCTCGTCGATGTGCCGGAAAATGATGCGGCGTTGGGCGGGAGCGGGCATGAACAGGCGAAGTGCGGAGGGTCGTGGAAGTCGCTCAGCGGACCGCCGCTGACGGGGCGTCGACCGAGGCGATCATGGCCGGATTGAGGATTCTCTGAGTTCGTCGGTCATCGAAGATCACCCAGCCGCCCTTGGTCACGGTCAGATCGTCGGGCGTTTTCACTCGCAGCATTTTCCCATCGTGAAGCCGGAGTCGGAAGCCGCGAAAAGGCGTCGCATGCAAGTGTTCGCGGGCTGCGTCAACGATCGCAAACTTGAGCGTAAGTTCGATAGGCATGGGGAAAATCCTCAGCGGCGTTGCGCGGCCTCCTGTTTGATCTGTGCTGCGAGCTGCTTCGCGCGGGCACAGTCGACGTTTTCGTGAAGGTCGTCGTCGATCAGCACGACCGGCGCCGTGCCACAGCTCGCCAGGCACTCGACGAACTCGATCGTCACCTCGCCATCCGCCGAGACTGCACCGCGGTGCACGCCAAACTCCTGCTCAAAGGTCTCGCAGGTTTGGTAACCGCCGCGCAAGGCGCAGGACAGCGTGCGGCAGACCTTGATGTGGCGGCGGCCGATGGGCTGCTGCCGGAACATCGGGTAGAAGGTCACGACCTCGAACACGTTAATCGGCTGCAGCTCGAGTTTCGCCGCGACCCACTCGATCGCCGCCTTCGAGATGAAGCCGGCGTCCTCCTGGATCAGGTGCAGCAGCGGCAGCACCGCACTCCGTTTCACCGGGTAGTGGGTGATCACCTCGTCGATGCGCTGGAGGGTTTCCGGTTTGAGGTTCATCAGAAAATTGCTCCGCAATTTTCTCATCGGTCGCACTCGCCCATCACGAAATCGAGCGACCCGAGGATCGCGACGACGTCGGAGATCAGGATGCCGACGCAGATCTTGGGGAGGATGGAAAGGTTGCAGAAGGACGGGGAACGGATCTTCAGCCGGTAGGGCACGCCGCCACCCTTGCTCACGACGTAGAAGCCGAGGATCCCCTTGGGATTCTCCGCCTCGAAGTACACCTCGCCAGGCGGCATCTGCGGCCCCTCGGTCACGATCATGAAATTCTGAATCAACTCCTCCATCGAGGTCATCACCTTGTCCTTCGGCGGCGCAAAGATCCGCTTCGCGTCCGTCGCGTACCACGGGCCGTCCGGCATCCTCGCGATCGCCTGCCGGATGATCCGCACCGACTGGCGCATCTCCTCGCCGCGGACGAGGTACCGGTCGTAGCAGTCGCCGGTGGTGCCGACCGGCACGTCGAATTCGTAATTCTGATACCCCGAGTACGGCTTGTCCCTGCGCAGATCCAGCGCCACGCCGCTGCCGCGCAGATTCGGGCCGGTCAGGCCATAGGCCAGCGCGTCCTCCCTGGTGATCACCCCCACCCCTGCGGTGCGGTCCATGAAGATCTTGTTTCGCGTGAGCAGCGAAAGAATTTCCTCGAGAATGGGCAGGAACTGATCGCAAAACGCCCCCACCCGCCCCAGCCAGCCGTCCGGGATGTCCCGCGTGACGCCCCCGATCCGCGTGTAACTCGTGGTGAAACGCGCCCCGGTGAGCTCCTCGAACAGCTTGTAGAGCTTCTCGCGCTCCTCGAGGGTGTAGAGCAGCACGGTCCAGGCGCCGACATCGAGACCGAAGGCCCCGAGACCCATCAGGTGCGAGGAGATGCGCGCCATTTCCGCGGTGATGACGCGGATGGCCTGGCAGCGCGGCGGCACCTCGAGCCCCGCCAGCCGCTCGACCGCGATCGCGTAGGCCATGTTGTTGGCGAGCGGGGCGAGGTAGTCCAACCGGTCCGTGTACGGCACGAACTGGTTATAGGTCATGTTCTCCGCGATCTTCTCGTCGCCCCGGTGCAGGTAACCCACCACCGGATCGGCCTTGGTCAGGATCTCGCCGTCGAGTTCCATCTGCAGGCGCAGCACCCCGTGGGTCGACGGGTGCGAGGGCCCCATCGAGAGCGACATTTTCTCGGTCTCGAATTCCGCACCCGCGGCCTGCGCCGCGCCCGCCGCCCGTGCCGCGCTGTCAGGGAAAGTATGTTCGGTGGCCATGGTTCAGTTGCCCACGGAACACACGGAACTCACGGAAGGGCAGCCTTCCGGTTGTGCGATCTGAGTGAAAAGCCCACGACCCGTGCACGCACCAACCGCGGCCGGGTGCCGAGCAGGTGTCCGAAGACGGTAAAGTGGGATGCGCATGGTTTCCGTGTTTTCCGTGTGTTCCGTGGGCCGCCAGTCTTATTCCTTCACCTGCCGCAGGGCGGTCTGCCCGGGCTGCGGTTGCCGGTCGCTCCAACTTTCATCTTTCGCCCGCGGCTCGGCCTCCGTGAGGTTGATCTCGCCCGCCGACGCCACGAACGGGCCGCCCGCCATCGGCGCGGCGATGACCTTGGTGCCCGTCTCCTCGGCGATGTCCGCCACCGGCAGGTCGGTCTCGATGCCGGCGAGGGGAAACTCCTTCCGCAGCGGGTGATAGGGGTAGCCGTCCCACATCAAAATTCGGCGCAGATCCGGGTGACCGGTAAACTTGATCCCGAACATGTCGAAGCACTCCCGCTCGTGCCAGTTCGCGCCCGGCCAGAGGCCCACGACACTCGGGGCAACCGGCTCGGTCTCGGTGCCCGCACAGCCGGCCGCGATTCGGAAGTAGCTCCCCGGCCGCGACACCGACAACAGGTGGTAGACAACCGTGAAGCGCGGCGACGCCCCCGCCGCCCAATCGATCGCCGTGATGTCCATCAGCAACTCAAACGCCCACTCGTCGCGCAGGTACTGGAGCACGGCCGGCACCTCTTCCAGCGGCACATCGACCGCCGGGTGATCCGCCGAGTCGCGGTTCGTGACCCGCGGGAAGCGTGTCTGGAGGGCGGTGACGATTTCAGAGGACATGCGCAACGGGAGGCCGCCGGCTCAGGCCGACAGCAGGCGACGGGCCGACGGCTCGCGTTTCACCTTGGCTTGCAGCTTCATCAGCGCATCGAGCAGGGCTTCCGGTCGCGGCGGGCAACCGCTGATGTAGACATCGACAGGCACGATGCGATCGACCCCCTGGAGGGTGGCGTAGCTGCGGTACATGCCGCCCGAGCTGGCGCAGGCGCCCATGGCAATGACCCATTTCGGGGCGGCCATCTGATCGTAGATGCGGCGCACCTGGGGGGCCATCTTGTAGGTGACAGTTCCGGCCACAATCATGCAGTCCGACTGCCGGGGCGAGAATCGCATCACTTCCGCGCCGAAGCGGGAAATGTCAAAACGGGCCCCGCCCACGGCCATGAGCTCGATGGCGCAGCAGGCGAGCCCCATCGGCATCGGCCACATGGAGTTGGTGCGGATCCAGTTGATGGCGGCATCCGCGCGCGAGACGATCACGCCGCCTTCCACCTTGCTGTTGTAGCCGAGTTCGGTGTTCGCAGTGACCATGTGGGTGGTGCCGGTTGAAGTGAAAATCCCTCGCAGGGTTGGCACCGCCTCCGGGCCGCGCAAGTCGGTTTTGGAAAAACCTTCCACCCCGCCCGTTCCCCCACCCGCCGGTCGGACTCAGGAGAGTGGCGCGAGCGTCTCCGCCACCGGCGTGCGATAGGCTTTGAGCGCGGGCACCACCCCGCCCAGCGCACACATCGCAATCATCGCCAGCGGGCAGATCCACAGCACCGGATGCATCGAACCCAACGTGAGGACCACCCCGGTCTGCGCGCGGATGATTTGCGCAACCCCTGAAAATAGAGCGAAATACACGAAACATCCCGCCGCCGCCCCCAGCGCCCCGATGCACGCCGCCTCCGCCAACACCGCGCCAAAGATGGTTCGCCGCCGCGCCCCCAGCGCGCGCAAAATCGCCAGATCGCGCCGCCGCGCACTCATCGAGTTGTAGATGCTCGCAAGCACCGAACCCGCCGCCACCAGCGCCACCAGGTAGGCGACCAGCTCCAACACCCGGTCAAACCACGAGATCTTGCTGAACAGCTCCGCGATGATCGCACCCACCGGAAAAGCAAACGTCAGCCGGTTGCCCTGCTTGTTGTACATCATGTCGAGCATGAACCCCGCCGTCGGCGCCCGGAGCTGCAACAGCACCGCACTCACATCGGTCGCCGCCCTCGGATCGTGGCCGGCCATCGTCTGCACGCCCTGGAGCGGAATCCAGATCACGCGATCCGCCGGGGTGTTGGTTGGGGCCAGAATGCCGGTCACCGTGTACTCTTCGACGTGCTCCGATTTCGGATCGAACGTCAGCCCGTGGAACGGCCGGAAGGTGTCGCCGATCTTCAACCCGAGGCGCTGGGCCGCGAAACTGCCCGCCACCGCCTCGCGGGCATCCGGCGCGGAGAAGAACCTCTCGCCCTGCGCCAGCGAGAACTTTCTCCCCGGCGCGTACTCGACCTGCGTGAACAGCTCGGGGACCGTGCCGACCAGCCGGTAACCGCGCAGGTTGTCGCCGACCGCGATCGGGATCGCCGTTTTCACCATCGGATGCCGGCGGATCGCCTCGGCATCGGCCGCGGAGATGTTCCCCGGCGAGGCCTCGAGGTGGAAAATGGCGTTGAGCACGAGCTGCAGCTTGGAGCCGCGCGCGCCGAGCACCGCATCAAAGCCCGTCGTCGTCTGCGTGAACGCCGCCTGCGACTCGGTCTTCACCATCCACACGCACATCAGCAGCCCGCAGGCGAGCGCGATCCCGCCCGCCGTGATCAGCGTCGAAAGCGCGTGCTGCCGCAGCGAGCGGTAGACGATCAACGGCAGGGTCATCGGCCGGCCTCCCGCAGCGCCCGGTTGACCTCGGCGAAGTCCCGGCGGTGCTCGAACTGCGCCAGCCCCTCCTCGTCGTGGCTCACGAACAGCAGCGCCGCCGCCTGCTCGCGGCACACCTCGCGAATCAGCGCCAGCGCCTCGCGCGCGTGCTTGCGATCGAGATTGCCGGTCGGCTCGTCCGCCAGCACGAGCTTCGGCCGGTTGGCCAGCGCCCGCGCCACCGCCACGCGCTGCTGCTGCCCGGTGGAGAGCTGGTTGGGAAAATGATTCAGCCGGTGCCCCAGGCCCACCCGCTCCAGCACCTCACGCGCATGCGCCCGATCCGCCCCGCGCGGGCCGAACGACATGCCGAGCACGACGTTCTCCAGCACCGTGTAGCCCTGGAGCAGATTGAAGGTCTGAAAGATGTACCCGAGCTTCTCCGCCCGCAGCCGGTCGCGCTTCGGCTCGCTCAACGCCGTCATCACCGCCCCGTCGAGCCTCACCGTGCCGCCGTCGGCCGCGAGGATGCCCGCGATTAGATGGAGAAACGTCGTCTTCCCCGAACCACTCTCGCCGCGCAACGCCACCTGCTCGCCCGCCGCCACCGCAAACGCCGGCACGTTCACAATCTGAACCGGGCCGCCCTCCGGCGACAGAAACGATTTGGTAAGATTTTGGACCGCCAGCATCGGGACCGACGAAAACGCAAACCCCCGCCGCTGCAAAACCCAAAAGGCGAAAGGCGCCTACAGTCCGAAGAACCGCCGCGCGTTCGCCGTCGTCGCCGCGCCGAGCTCCGCCAGCGGCACGCGGAACACCTCCGCCGCCGCAAACTCCGCCGTCAGCCGCACGTAGGCGGGCTCGTTGGGTTTCCCGCGATGCGGCAGCGGCGTCAGGTACGGAGCGTCCGTTTCCAGCATGCATCGGTCGAGCCCCTGGGCGCAGGCCGCCGCCCGCACCGCCGACGCCGTCTTGTAGGTCAGGATGCCGGTGAAGGATCCAAACCCGCCCCGCCGCGTGAGCTCCGCCATTTCCGCGTCGCCCTCGGTGAAGCAGTGAAACACCACCCGGCTCCAGTCCACCCCCGCCGCATCGATCATCTCCACACATTCCCGGAACGCCCCGCGCGAATGCACCACCACCGGGCAGCCGAGCCGCCGCCCCAGCGCGAGCTGCGCCGCAAACGCCGCCCGCTGCCAGCCGAAGATCCGTTCCGCCTCCACCGGCTCCTTCGGCAGGTGAAACCGATCCAGCCCGCACTCCCCCAGCGCCACCGGCGCCGGCCGGCCGCGCCAGTGCGCCTCGATCCGCGCCACCTCCGCCTCCCAGTGCTCCGTCACCGAGCACGGATGCAGGCCCACCGTGTGGCGGATCAGTCCGTCCGGCCCGTGCGTCTCCGCCAGGCCGCGGTAAAGCTCCCAGTCATCGCCCGAGGTGCCGATGGTGATCAGCGTCGCCACGCCCGCCTCCCGGGCGCGCGCCAGCGCCGCCGGCAGCGTCCCGCGGCGCGCGAACGACTCGAGGTGCGTGTGGGTGTCGATCAGCTCCATGTCAGGCCAGGAGGAGCGCACCGTACCGCTCTTTCAAATACGCGATCAAGGGCCGCGGCGACAGCTCCTCCCCCGTCAGGCGCCGCACCAGCTCCAGCGCGGAATCCCGCCGGCCCGCCGCGTGCACGTGCTCGCGCAGCCAGCCGAGCAGCCAGGCGAAGTCGCCGCGGGCGAAATCCTCCTCGATCTCCGGCCGCAGCACCCGCACCCGCGCCCAGAGTTGCGCGGCGATCATATTGCCCAGGCAGTAGCTCGGAAAATAACCGAACGCCCCGCCGCTCCAGTGCACGTCCTGCAACACGCCCTCGGCATCGTTCGCCGGTTCCAGTCCGAGCAGGTCGCGGGACAGCTCCCGCCAGGCGGCGGGCAGATCGCGCACCGCGAGCGCGCCCGCGAAGAGCCGCTTTTCCAGCTCGAAGCGCAGCACGATATGCAGGTTGTACGTCACCTCGTCGGCCTCGACCCGGATCAGCGTCGGCGCGACCCGGTTGATCGCGAGGTGCAGGTCGTCGGAGGAGAGCCCGGCGGTCTGCGCGGCAAAGAGCTCGCGCCAGCGGGGCTCAAAGCACCGCCAGAAGCCGCGGCTGCGCCCGACCTGGTTCTCCCACAGCCGGCTCTGCGACTCGTGCACGGCCATGCCGGCGTTGATCCCGAGCGCCGTGCCGAGGTGCTCCTCCGGCAGGCCCTGTTCATAGAGCCCATGGCCCGCCTCGTGGATCGAGCCGAAGAGCGCACTCAGGGGCTGGTCCTCGTTGTAGCGGGTGGTCAGCCGCACGTCGCTGCCGGTGCCGGCGCAGAACGGATGCACCGACACGTCGAGCCGGCCGCGCCGGTAGTCGAAACCGATCCGCTCCGTGACCTCCCGCAGGAACTGCTGCTGCGCCCCGACCGGGAACCCCCGCAGGCGCGCCGCCACCTCGCGCGCCCGGGCCGCCCGCGGCGACGCCGCGATCGCGCGCACCAGCGGCACCAGCTCGCGTTTCAGCTCGTCGAACAGGCGCTCCACCGTGGCCGCGGTGAGCCCCGGGTCGAACTTGTCCAGCAGGCAGTCGTAAGGCGCGTCTCCGTGGCCCAGATACGCCGCCTCGCGCCGCGCCAGGTCTAGGTTGGTCTCCAGCACCGGGGCGAAGGCCGGAAAGTCGACCGCGGCCCGGGCCTGCGCCCAGGCATGGAATCCCCGGCTTTCCTGAGCCGCCTTTTCCCGCACGAAATCCGGCGGCAGGCGGGTCGCGCGGTCGTAATCGCGCCGCGCCTGCGCCACGATGGCCCGGCCGCCGGCGTCGAGCTCCGCCGTCGCCTCCAGTTCGGCCAGCAATTCGCCGATCCGCGGTACGCTGCCGGCCGCCTGAATCGTCGCCGCCAGCGCGGCCTGCTGGGCCGCCCGCTGTCCGGCCGCGCCCGGCGGCAGGTTCACCTGCTCGTCCCAGCCAAGCAACTGCCCGATCGATTCGAGGGTGGCGGCGTGCTGCACGAGGTGACGCAATTCGGCGAGGGCGGATTCGTGAATCATGCGGGCGACTGAAACAGGCCCGCGGCCCGACGCCAGTCCGGAGACTCCGTGAGTCGGAAGTAATCGCAACACGACTCGGGGCTGCCGCCCGGCACCTCAGTCGCCTGGTTGCTCCGTGGTTGACCCCGGCAGGTTCGGCGCGAATGAGGTTGGCGCCCGCGGTGCGGCGCGGCAGCGTCGCGCGCGTGCCGACTCCCTCCCGCGCCCGCTGGCTGGTCGCCGCAGTCGCCGCGCTCGTCCCGCTGGCGTTTGCCGCGTTCACCGGGCATGCGTGGGAGGACTATTTCATCACGCTCCAGTCGAGCCGCCACCTCGTCGAGGGACAGGGCCTGGTTTATCACCCCGGGGAGCGCGTGCACACCTTCACGTCGCCGCTGGGCGTGCTGCTGCCCGCGGCGTGCACGGCGCTCGCCGGGCCCGACCGCGAGGAGGCGGCGTTGTGGCTCTTCCGCCTGATCAATGCCGCCGTGCTGGCCGCGGCCGCGGGGCTGCTGTGGCGGCGGGCGGAGTCGCTCGGACTCGGAGCGGTCGGCCGCGTGGTGCTGTTCGGCCTGCTCTTCCTCGAGGCCAAGCTGGTGGATTTTTCGATCAACGGGATGGAGACGGCGCTGCTGGTGGGCCTGGCGCTCTGGCTGTGGAGCGAACTGGAGGCGCCGGCGGGGCCGCGGCCGGGGCGCGTGGCGCTGGCGGTGGGTGGCCTGCTGTGGACGCGGCCGGATGCGTTCCTCCTCGGCGGTGCGCTGCTCGCCGCACGCGTGCTGGTGCGCGGAGGTCCCCTCGCTCCCGATCGCGGCTCCGAGGGCGCCCCGGGCGCAGTCCCGGCCGGCGGGGGGCCCGGCCACGCGCGCCCGCCGGCGCCGTGGGCGGTGCTGATCCGCGGCGGGCTGCTGGGCGGCCTGCTGTACCTGCCGTGGTTTGCGTGGGCCTGGTGGTACTATGGCTCGCCGGTCCCGCACACGGTGCTCGCGAAATCGGCCTACACCCCGCCCGTCGACCTCGCAAATCTGATCCTGCTGCCGTGGCAGACGCTGCTCGGCCGCTCGATGCTGGTGGATCTCTTCCTGCCCGCGTACTGGAATTTTGGCGGCTGGCCGGCCTTCCTGCCGGTCGTGGCACACGCGCTGACCGGCCTCGCCGCCTTCGCCTGGCTGGCGCCGGGGCTGGCGGTGCCGGCGCGGCGCGCCTCGCTGGCGCTGTTCCTCGGGATGTTTTACCTCTGCTCGATTCTGCTCTTCCCGTGGTATGTGCCGCCCTGGACCGCCCTGGCCGCGATCGTGCTCGCCTGGCTCGCCGATGGCCTGCACCGCGCGGCCGGTGAACTCGGCTGGCGACACCTGGCCCTGATCGTGCGGACCGGCGCGATCGCAGTCGTCGCCCTGCAACTGGCCGTGCTGGGCGGCGTGGCCTGGCAGATGCGGGTCGCACAGCAGTTCGTGGAAACCGGCGGGCGGCGTGCCCTGGGTGAGTGGCTGCGAGCGAACGCCGCGCCCGGCGACACCGTGTTTCTCGAACCGCTCGGCTACATCGGGTATTTCTCGCGGCTGAAGACCTACGATTTTCCCGGGCTCAGCTCGCCGGAAGTCGTGGCGGCCGTACGGGGCGGCGCGCGCCGCTACGCCGACGTGATCGCCCGCCTGCGGCCGGTCTGGGTCGTGTTGCGCCCCTCCGAGGCTGCGCGGGGAGAGTTCGCCGAGACCGGCGTGCTGCGCGACTACGCACTGGTGAGGATCTGGGATGCCCGGCCCCAGCTCGATCGGATCGGCCTCCTGCCCGGGCGGGCCTGGGTCGAGGGCGAGGCGTGCTTCCTGCTCTTCCGCCGCCAAGCGGGCGCCGCCCCGCCGCCGTGATCAGATCGGACGCACCGAGATGCTGCCCCCGCTGGCGCGCAGTTTGAGCAGCGGACCGCCACCGTTGACCGCGCCGGTGAGGCGGCTGCGGCTGGATTTCTCCAGGGTGAGGGTGAGCCCCTCGGCGTCGACTTCGCCGCCGCTGGTGGAGGCGTCGAGGCGGAAGGCTGTCGCGCGGTCCACCGTCACGCGCACGCTGCCGCCGGAGGTGCTCAGGGAGCACTCGTCGCGCAATGCGCCCGCGAGGCCGGCGCGGATGCTGCCGCCGCTGGTGTGGGCGCGGAGCCGCCCCTCGGCCGATTCGATCTTGATGCTGCCGCCCGAGGTGGCGAGGTCGGCCGGTCCGGACACGCGCCCGACGTTGATGCTGCCGCCGGAGGTCTTCAGCTCCACCGGACCGCGCGCCGCGGCCAGGGTGAGGTTGCCGCCCGAGGTGCGGGCCTCGACGGCGTCACCCAGCGTGCCCAGCGTGATGGAACCGCCCGACGTCCGCGCCCGGACCCGGCCAGCGAGGTCGCCGACCGTGATGCCGCCGCCGGAGGTGAGGAGATCGGTCGCGAAGGCGGCCGGCGCCTCGATCTCGAAATCCACCTGCACCGGCGGCCAGGAGCCGAAATGGAATCCAGGGGAGCGGCGCTCGTATTTCGCGACGGCGCGGACGTCGTTGCCCTGCTGTTCGAGCGTGAGTTCGAGTTTCTTCAGCAGTTCATCCGCCTCGGCGTCGGTCGAGGCGCGGATGCGCTGCCGCGCCTTGATGCGCACGACGGAGCCCGCGGAAGGCGAGACCCGGATCGCGCCGCCCGCCGTTTCGACGCGCAGCATGCCGGGGCCGGCCACGGTGAATTCCTTTTCGACCAGGCGCTCGATGCGCGCCTGGGCGGTACCGGCAGCAATCACGAAAAGGCCGGCCAGCACGGCCGCGCCGACAGGAAAAGGGAAGGAAGGCATGTCCCCAGAACCCGGCGGAAGGCGTAAAGTTACACCTTGGCGCTGTTATCGCACTTGAAATGGACCTGCGAGCGTCGGAGCCCGTGGGCGCGCAGGGCGGCGGTCTGCGCCGGGTCGCGGCACTGAATCAGATGACGCTGCGTTTCGCGGGCCTCCTCCTCGGCGGCCAGGGCGGAGACGCAGAGTGCGTGTTCGGCCCGCGACGGCAGGCGGCACCGGGGAAAGCCGGCGTGGCGCCACAACCACTGCAGCACGTCCGGCAGGGCGCCGGATGAACCCGGCGCGCTCATCGCGAGAGCGCGGCGCGCCACTCCGCCTCGTCGAAGCCCGCCAGCGCGACGCCGTCCCCGAGCAGGACCGGGCGTTTAACCAGGTTGCCGTTGCCCGCCAGCATGGCGAGCGCCTCCGCGTCGGAGAGGGCCGGGAGTTTCTCCCCGAGTTGCTGTTCGCGGTAGTCGCGCCCGGAGGTGTTGAACAGCCGGCGGACCGCGCCGCCGCGCGTGCGCAGCACCTTCCGCAATTCGGCGGGGGTGGGCGGGGTTTCGCGTATCGGCACCTCCTGAAACGCGAAGCCGTGATCGCGCAACCAGCGCGTGGCGGCGCGGCAGGTGCTGCACGCGGCATAGGTGTAGACTTTGAGCATGGTGGAAGGTTATTTCACCCAGGCGGCGTCCTGGATGACGAACTGCCAGCGGTCGCGGAAAACCCCCAGTTCGCCGTAGAAGCGGAGGAGCGCGCCCTCGCGGTGGGAGCTGCGCAAGCGGTCAAAGAGCGCCCGATCCGGGCTCCAGATGTCGAAGGTCTCCCCGCGAAACTCGATCGCGAACCGCGGCCCCGGGGCCACGCGGCCCTCGACCCGGAAGATTTTCCCCTTGTAGGCGTCGGTGCGGAGGTTCGCGCCGGCCGCGAGGGTTTCCGGCCGCACCGCCAGCCGCCCGACGTCCAGCGCGGCGTAGTCGACGGTCTTGCGCGGCGTGGCCGTGGTGCGCCCCTCGGAGGGATTCGTGAGCACCAGGTAGCGGTCGCGGCGGCCGTTGGTCACGGTCTGGAACCGGGCCGCGACGGGAAAGTGATCCGAAAACCCGGCCCCGCTCCGGCCCTCGAAGGTCCAGCGCACGGGCAGGCCGTGGGCATCGGCGTTGAGACCGGGAAAGCGGCCGACCGTGAAGGAATTGTCGACATACTGGACGCCGTGGTAGTCGTATAGGCCGCGCGACACGATCAGGTGCATGAGGGTGCCCCACTCGCCGCGGTAGGTGTCGCTCCCGCGCTGTTCGGGCGGCAGTTCGTACCAGAGGTTGTAGAGCGGGCGCCCCGGTTCGCGCACGGCGAGTTCCTGGCCGTGGGCACCGAGCACCCCGTCGATCCCGGTGACCGGCATCTGCGGGTAGCGGAGCTTCTGGTTGTACTGCGAATTGAGATCGCCGCCGATGACGATGTCGGCCTGCGGATCGGCGCGGAGGATTTCGTCGACGCGGGCGCGCAGGGTGCGGGCATTGGCGATGCGGGTCGGTTCGGTCTGGGGGTCGCTGGCACCCGATTTCCAGTGGTTGGAAAACAAATACAGCCGCGCCCCGTCGATCGCGACCTCGACCTCGAGGATGGCGCGGGCATCGAGGGTGGGGTGGGAGCGGGTCTGCACCACCGGAAAGCGCGTGAAGACGGCGCACTTGATCTCCTGGGGGCGCTCCGAGCCCGCGGCAGTCACATTCTCGCCAATGACCACGCGGTAGCCGGTCACGCCGGCGTCGGCAAGCGCCTTGAGCAGCAGCGCCTCCACGGGCAGGTCGGCCACGGCGCGATCGAAGCCGGGACCGAGCATGGTTTCGAGCGTGGTGCCGGCATAGGGAGCGAGCAGCGTCCCGTAATCGGGCGGGGTCGCGCCCGGCGTGCGGTCGACCTCGAGTTCACTCAGGAGCAGGACGTCCGGGCCCCGGCCGCCTTCGTACTGCGCAAGGACGCGGGCGGCGTTGCGCAGCTTGGTCAGCGCGTGGGCGGGCGTGTAGCGGGCCGGCTGGTAGTCGTCGTAGCCGGAGACTCCGTCGAGGTCGAAGAGGTTCTCCCCATTGTAGACGACCACCGTGAACGGACGGGCCGCCGCGGACACCACCGAGGCGAGGAGCAGCAGGATGCAACCGAGTCGCGGGAAACGCATGCCCCCTTGTGAGGCGCGCGATTGACCGAGGCAACTCCGCGCCGGCAGACTCCGCGCCCGGCATGTCTCCGATCCTCGAAGTCTCGCACCTGCGCGTCGAGCGCGGCCCCACGCCGATCCTGCGCGACGTAAGCTGGCGGGTCGAGCCGGGCCAGCACTGGGTCATTCTCGGCCCCAATGGCTGCGGCAAGACCTCGCTGCTCAAGACCCTGACCGGCTTCATGTCCGCCAGCAGCGGTGCGTTCTCCGTGCTCGGGCGGCGCTACGGGGCGAGCGACTGGCGCGAGCTGCGCCTGCACCTCGGGGTGGTCACGAGCGCGTTTGCGCAGGCGATCCCGCCGTCGGAAACCGCCCTGGAGACCGTGGTGAGCGGCAAGTTCGCCCAGCTCGATCTGTGGCACCGGATTAACCGGGCGGATCGGTCGGCCGCCCGGCGGCTCCTGCGCAGCCACGGGATCGGCGCGCTGGAGACGCGGGCCTGGGCCTACCTTTCGCAGGGCGAACGCCAGCGCGTGCTGATTGCGCGCGCCCTGATGGCCCGCCCGAGCCTGCTGATCCTGGATGAGCCGTGCGCCGGTTTGGACCCCGTGGCCCGGGCCCATTTTCTGCGCCACCTCGAGCGGCTCGCCCGGCGCGCGTCCTCCCCCGCCCTCGTCCTGGTCACGCACCATGTGGAGGAGATCACGCCGGCGTTCACGCATGCCCTGCTGCTCCGCGCGGGGCGGGTGCAGGCGGCGGGGCCGGCGGCGCGGGTGCTCACCTCGGCCACCCTTTCGGCCACCTTCGGCGCCCGCCTGTGGCTCCGCCGGCGCCAGGGCGGCTACGCGCTCGCCGCCGCGCCCGCGTGAATCCGCTGCCGGCAGCACTGGAGGCGCTCGGCCTGACCTCGGTCTGGACCTACCTGGCGCTGTTTCTCGGCGCCTCGCTCCTGATGATCTGGCGCCTGGAGGCGCTGCTCGACCACGGCCTGGAGGGCACGGCGCTCGGCACGCTGGTGATGCCGTACTGCTCGGGGCTCGGCAACCTGATCTTTGTCGGGCTGATGGCGGCGCAGCAAGGCCCCGGCGGCGAGGTGGTGACCAACTGCCTCGTCAACAATGTCACCAACCTGACCCTGCTGCTGGGGCTCCCGGCGGCGATCTGGGGCCTCCGGCTCGGCGCAGGCCCGCGCGGCGGCGGGCGCAAGGGACGGGCGGCGGGGAAACAGACGGAACACGAGCTGACGCGCCTGTCGCTGCTGCTGACGATCACCGCGGGGCTGTTCTTCTGCGGAGTGGCGTGGGCCCTCGCGGGGGACGGCCAGCTCGATCGGCGCGATGGCGTGGCGCTGATCGCGCTGTTTCTCTTCTGGCAGAGCTTCCAGGTCTTCGACGTGCTGAAACACAATGTTCGCCGCCGTCACCGCTTCGGCCCGATGTTCTATCTCGATCTGATCGTCGTGGCGCTGGGGGCGGGCGCGCTGTACACCAGCATCGACTGGCTGGTCGACTGGCTGGCGGCACAGGAAGGTCGCTTTCTCCACGCCGGCAATCTCGGTTGGTTGAGCGGCTGGTTGATGGTGCTGCCGAACGCGCTGCTGGCGTTTTTCTACGCGGCCCGGGGCCGTGCCGACATCGCGTACGCCTCGCAGGTGGGCGACGGCCACATCTGCATCCCGCTGTGCCTGGGCCTCAGCGCGGTGCTGCAGCCGCTGCCGGTGCCGGCCTTTTTTGAAACCGGCTGCCTCATCCTGGCCGGAGCGGCGCTGGTGCATGCCGCCTGTGTGCTGCTGGCCGGCGGCCTGCCGCGCGGGCTCGGCTGGCCGCTGGTGGCCATGTACGGCGCGTTTCTCGCGGTGGGGCTGTGATCGCCCCCGGCGCGACCGCGGGCGGCGGCGGCGGAACGGGGCGCGCCGGCCGGCGGCGGGCTACTTCGACTCGTCGATCGCCAGGTAACGCGTGCGACCGCCGCGATAGATCAGCACGAGCACCTTCGGGCCTTTGATCTCCTCGCTCAGCTTCACCGCCTCCTCGGCATTGGTGCACGGCCGGCGATCGAGCTCCATAATCACGTCGCCCTCCCGCAAGCCCTGTTTCGCCGCCGGGCTGTCGGGATCGATGCTCGTGATGATCGCCCCCTTGATCCGCGCCGGAATCTGCAGTTGCGCGCGCAACTCGGACGTGAGGTCGCCCACGCCGACGCCGTTGAGCACCCCTTCATCCTTGGCGCCCGGGGAGCCACTGTCGCGGGCCAGCGCCTCCTCGTCGCGCCGGACGAGTTTCGCCGTGAGCGTGCGCTTCTGGCCGGCGCGCAACACCTGCACCGCCACCTCGGTGCCGGGCGCGATCTTGCTGATGGTCAGCAGCAGGTGCCGGGCATCGCGAATCTCCGTGGCGTTGACCTTCAGGATCACGTCGCCGGATTTGATGCCCGCCCGGTCGGCCGGACTGTCCTCGGTGACCTCGCTGATCAACGCGCCCCGCTCGGTGCCGAACGAGGACATCAGCTCATCCGTCAGCTCCTGGGGCGCCACTCCGAGGAAACCGCGCTCGACCTTGCCGTGGTTGACGAGCTGTTCGACGACGAAACGCGTGAGGTTGGAGGGAATGGCGAAGCCGACGCCGGCGAACCCGCCGCTGCGGCTGAGGATGGCGCTGTTGATGCCGATCACCCGCCCATCGCTGTCGAGCAGGGCGCCGCCGGAGTTGCCGGGATTGATGGCAGCGTCGGTCTGGATGAAATCCTCGAACACCCCCATGCCCATCCCGCGGCTGAGCGCGCTCACGATCCCGCGGCTGACCGACTGCCCGACCCCGAACGGATTGCCGATCGCGAGCACGACGTCGCCCACCTCAAGCTGGTCGCTGTCGCCGAAGGTGGCGGGGGAGAGCCCGGTCGCCTCAATCTTGAGCACCGCGAGGTCGGTGCCCGGATCGCGGCCGACCACCTTCGCCTCGTAGCGTTTCTGGGAATCGCCGATCGACACCTTCACGTCGTCGGCGCCCTCGATCACGTGGTTGTTGGTCACGATGTAGCCGTCGGCGGTGATGACAACGCCGGAGCCGAGGCCCTGCTGGGTGCGGTCGGAGGGACCCGGGCGCGGCGTGCCCCGTGGCGTGCTCTTGCCGCGCGGGCTCCGGTTGCCGGGGGCGCCCTCCTCGTCGTCCCCCGGCGGGATGAGCTGATCGAAGAAGCGGCGGAAGCGTGGGTCGTTAAGAAACGGATACATATCCTGCATGCGCACCGTCTTGCTGGAGTAGACGTAGACCACGCTGGCGGCCGTGCGTTTGACGACGGAGGAGTAGCTCACGCGATCGCCGGCCTCGCGGTTGATCGGCCGGGTGTCGATCTGCAGGGCGAGCGGCGCCCCCGGCGCAGCGGCGGCCTTCCCCGCCTTGCTGTCGGCGCCTTTGCGCTCCGTCTTGCGCCCGGATTTGGACTCGGCGGCCCAGACGGTGAGACCGGTGGTGCTGGCAAAGGCGACGGCAAAGGCGAGCAGCGGCAGGAGCAGCGCGCGGAAGGGCGAGGAGGATTTCATGGGCATCGGAAAGGGAGGCATCCACCCCGGGAGGGGCGGACAGGAAGGGAGGGACGTTGAAAAACTGGCTTGGTCACCGGCAATCCGCAAATTCACCTTCGTGTTCGGCGGGGCGCATCTCCCGGTTGACGCGCCGCGTGCGACCGGGAAAATTCCGCCCGCTTCCCGCGGATCCCGTCCGCCTTCCGTCGTTCGCTCCCCTCCCCTGCCCTTCCGCCCGCTTCCTCATGAACTCCACCCCCCGCCGGACCTTCCTCAAGCACAGCGCGCTCGGCACCGCCGGCCTGGCCGCCCTCGGCAGCCGCGGCTTCAGCGCCCGCTCCTACGCCGCCGTCAAGGGCGCCAACGACCGCCTCAATGTCGCCGTCATCGGTATCCGCAACCAGGGCACGGTGCATCTCAACGCCCTCTGCGGACTCAAGGACAGCCACAACGTGCAGGTGCGCACCGTCTGCGACGTCGACGAGCGCCTCTTCGCGCCGGCGGTGAAGCTGGTGGAGCAGAAGACCGGGGTGAAGCCCGCCACCGAGTGGGATCTGCGCCGCGTCCTGGCGGACAAGGACATCGACGCCGTGACGATCGTGACGCCCAACCACTGGCACGCGCTCGGCGCCATCTGGGCCTGCCAGGCGGGCAAGCACGTGTACGTCGAGAAGCCGGTTTCCCACAACGTCTGGGAGGGCCGGAGGATGGTCGAAGCCGCGCGCAAGTACGGTCTGCACATGCAGGTGGGGTTGATGAACCGCTCCAACCGGAACGTCCGCGAAGCGATTGAGTTCCTGCACGGCGGGGGCATCGGCGAGCTCTATCTGGCGCGCGCGCTCTGCTTCAAGGCCCGCGACTCCTACGGGATGGCGAAGGACGGCGCCCCGCCCCCGGAGCTGCACTACGATCTCTGGCTCGGCCCCGCGCCCTGGCGCCCCTACAACGAAAAGCGCGGGCACTACAACTGGCACTGGTACTGGGACACCGGCAACGGCGACACCGGCAACACCGGGCCGCACCAGCTCGACATCGCGCGCTGGGGCCTCTCCAAACACGAGCACCCGGTGAGCGTCTACTCGGCCGGCGGGCTCTATGGTCTCGCGAAGGACGAAGTGCCACCGGAGAAACGCACCAAGGGCACGCGCGTCTACGGCGGCGTCGAGACCTACGGTCACGACAAGACCTCGCAGGAGACGCCCAACACCCAGACCGCCACCTACCAGTACGCCGACGGCACGCTCCTCGAGATGGAGACGCGCGGTCGCTACACCAATCACGAGGGCAGCAAGGGCCAGGAGGTCGGCAACCTTTTCTATGGCAGCGAAGGCTGGCTCGAGCTCGGCGGCAGCACCTGGAAGGCGTTCCGGCGGCGCGGCAAGGAACCCTTCGCCGGCTCCAAGGACAGCGCCCGCGAGGGCAACCACTTTGCCAACTTCCTCGAAGTCCTGCGTTCGGGGAAGGGGGAGGCCCTGCACTGCGACATCCTGGAAGGGCATCTCTCCACCTCGCTCTGCCACCTGGCCAACATCTCCTACCGCGTCGGCCGCTCGCTGAAATTCAACGGCGAACACGAGCGGTTCGCCAACGACCCCGAAGCCGACCAACACCTCACCCGCGCCTACCGCCATCCCTACGTGGTGCCGGCGCAGGTTTGAGCCATCGGCCTGCCGGTGGCCGCCCGGCACGGCGGCGGGCCGAGCGGCTCCCCGGAAATTCGACCTGGCTCGCAGGTGTCAGCGCGGCGCCCGCACCTGCCGTTTCAGTCGCGCCGCCAGATCCGCACGTCGTCCACCACGGCGTTCCGCGGCACCGCGAGGCGAAGCATTCGTTTGGTCGGGTGCGCCACGCCCGGAGAACGGAAACTCGCCGCCGGTTGGCCGTCGATCGTCACCGCCAGTTCGTCCCCCCGGATCGTCACGAGCAGGTCGTGCCACTTCCCCACCTCCGTGCGTCGCGCCACGTTCCGGGTCTTGCCCACGAGGGCTTGCTGCTGTTCGGCGCTCAACGCCTGCTTCCCTTTCCGCGCCGTGTGGATGTCGAGCCGCATGTTGCCGGTCTTGAGATCCTGCAACTGCACCTGCTTCGGGCTCACCTTCGCAGCGAAGAGGTGTCCCGCGTGAACCTCCCGGAGGGTGAGGTCCGCGAAATTGAGCCCGAGGCTGTCCCGCTCGTCGTCGAGCCGGAAGCGCAAGGCGACCGCGCCATCGCGAAACTGGATCGGCTGTGTGACCGAAACGGCGTGATCGGCCTCCGGGTGGATAAAGATGTGCATCGCGCCGTCGCGCAGGTCGACCTGCTTGTGACCCTTCGCCCGGCTCCGGCTGTTGGTGCCCCAGCCGCGGCCCGGCTCGTCGGTTCTCTCCTGCGACTCCTCGCGCGCAAAGTCGTCCTGGAAAATCAGGACGCCCTGGTCGGCGGCGCGAAGCAGGGACGCGCAGGCCAGCACGAGGATCAAACCGGAGCCGGGGATCGGTTTCATGCCGCCAGCGTGGGCCGCCCGGGCCGCCGCTTCGAACCTAATCACGCCCGCGCCGGGAAAGTTGGCCGCCGACTCGCCGGGCGCGTGGCCTCTTCGGGAGGCGGAAAAAATGGGGTCAAATCGCGAAACGCGAAGACTCTGGACCCGGACTGAGGTCGCCTGTCACGCCAATCGTTGCTGGACTCGCGTTTCGCGATTTGACCCCATTTCGTCCTCACGGGGAGGTGCGTTGGGTAGCCTTGCCAAGCCCTGGCGCAATCTTCAGAATTTCCACACGAACCCTCCCGCCATCGATCTCAAGGTGAGACTGGTGGTTCGTGGCGGGTAAAACCTCCAGAGGAGTGCTGCATGAAGCCGAAGAAAGACAAGGCCCAGGTTGCCAAGAAACCCGCCGTGAAAGCAAAGGATCTTGAACCCAAGAAGGGCGTGAAGGGTGGATCGTGGGGCGGTTGGAAGAGAATCTGAGGAACGCTCCGGGCTGGCGGGGATCGCTCACCAGCCCGACGTCGTTCGCAGGGGCTGCCGGAAGTTGACATGGGGTGGTCAGGCGGGCGCTGAGCCCTAAACCTGACCACCGATATGAATACTAACGGGCTGCCGGAAGGGGTCAGGATGAAACAATTGTGTTGTGATCGGAGTGGTGGCGCCAACCGATGGCCGGGGAACGGCCGCAGCCGGAGCAATCGCAACTGAGTGGGCCCTGCCATGGGGGTCAGTTCGCAACTCTCGACTGACGGAGGAAGATCAGTCAGCGCGCGCCACGCCGCCCCGCCACGATGTCGATGTTCCGACGAGATCCCGTCGGTTGCCCCCAGCCAGGACCGAGATCGGGGAGGGGCGCCGCACGGGTCAGCCCGCTACCGGCAAATTCGTCCGCCACCTGCACACGGCAAAGCGCCTACTCTGCCAGTCCAATGACAAACGCCAGGGTGCGGTTGAGTCGCAGGAGCGTCTCGTCGTCCAGCCGCCCGATGACAGAGCCGAGGCGCGTCCGCGGCACCGTCAGGATCTTGTCCACCATGATTTGGGAACGGTCGCGCAAACCGTTCCGCGCGTCCGGCTCGACGGTGATGCGGAACGCCGGCGCGTTCACCGCCTGACTGCTGATCAGGCAAAGCACGACGCTGGACAGGTCCCCGCCGGTGAGCGCGTCCGCCTGCACGATGACGGCCGGCCGCGGCTTCCCGTAATCGCCGGGGGCCGACACCGTGACAAGGTCGCCGCGTCGCATCAACGGGCGGGGTCTTCCGCCACCGCCGCGATGAAGTCGAGGGCTTCCGCCTCCTGCGCCGGGTCGAGGCGGCGGATCTGCCGGCGGACTTCCGACCGGAATCCCGGCGCGGCGACATCCGGCACCCAAATTTGCAGCGGTCGCAGCCCCTGCGCGCGCAGCCGGGAGCGATAGGCCTGCATCTTGGTCGTGGCGGG
>CAZDGC010000010.1:316-8592 GCA_964504885.1 uncultured Opitutus sp. | reverse complement strand
CAGCTCGTCGGGATCCGTGGTTAGCCGATACAGCTCCTCCTGCACGGGCTGGTGCTCGAAATGGGCGATGTACTTCCACTCCGCCGTGCGCAGGCCGTCGCACATCGGGCGGCGTTCCTTGGCCAGGTTCTCGAGAAAAACGGCGTCGCGCCAGGGCGCCGTGTATCCGCGGAGCAACGGCACCAGGCTCCGGCCCTGCATCGCCGCCGGCACGGGCAGCCCCGCCAGTTCCAGAATCGTTGGCGCGAGGTCGATGTTCGCCGTCAGCCGCTCCTCCACCCTCCCCACCCTCGCGGCCGGCGCGCGCGGATCCATGACGATGAGCGGTACGCGCACGGAATTCTCGTGCAGATAGAACTTCGTCGAGAGCCCATGTTCGCCGTAGTGGTAGCCGTTGTCCGAGGAGAAGATTACCACGGTGTTTTCCTCCAACTTCAGCCGGCGAAGCTCCGCGAGAATCCGGCCGACGGCCCGGTCGACTCCGGTGATCAGCCGATATCGGTCCAGAATGTAACGCTGGCGGCTGGCCGGATCGGCGAGGAAGGCGAGCCGATGGTAACGCGGATACCAGGCCGACTCCGCATAGGCCGGGGGCAGCCCGACAAGTTCCGCGAAACGCACGGTGGGCGGCACGGGGAGAGTCACGTCCCGGTAGAGATCGCGCAGCTCCGGGTCCGGTTGCAGCGGGTCGTGCGGCGCAAAGAAACTGATGGCGAGGCAAAAGGGCGCCGCCGAGCCGGCGCTCTGCTGCAGAAACTCCACCGCCTGGTCGCCCTCGATGCGGGTCAGGTGCGGCCCGTCCTTGCCCTGGGGAAAGTAGTTTCCCTGGCCCGGGTAACCTTGGAACACGGTGAAGTCCGCCGCCGGGAGCCCGCGGGGCTGACCCTCGACGACGACGCCAAACTTGCCGATGAACCCCGTGCGATACCCGGCCTCGCGCAATCGCACCGGATAACTCTGCGCCCAAGCCTCCGGCGCGAGGGTCCGGTAGTAAAAATTGCAACCGTGGCTTCGCTCGACGCGCCCGGTGAAGGTGCTCGCCCGGCTGGCCATGCAGATGGAGCTGGTGACGAAAAAATTCCGAAATCGCACCCCCCGCTGCGCCAGCGAATCGAGGTGGGGCGTTTGGATGACCGAATTGCCGCTGCTGCCGAGGTCGTCGTAACGCTGGTCGTCGGTCAGGAGGACGAGGAAGTTGGGGCGGGAATTCTCCCGTGGCCTCGGAACAGACCCTGACGCGCCGTCACATGGCAGCGTGATCAGGAGGGCGGTAAGCAGAGAGGTCGGCCACAAATCGGGCCGGCAGTAGCTGGGCGGGATCACGTTCGGGGCGTCGAGTTGCATCGAACTTCCAGCATCATTGGCGCAGCCGCCAATAGGTCAGCAACCAGGAGGCGATGCCCACCCCGTCGATGCCGTCCACGGAATCAGGGTACGAGCGGACCCGCATGTGGTCCACGTGGTCGTAAGCCAACATCACCCGCTCGGCCAGGGCGATCCGCTCGCTCAAACCACGCTCGTCGCGGAGCAGGGTTACGCCCGCGACCAGGCGGACCGCCCAGGAGGTCTTCTGCCCGCCCTCCGATCCGAAACCCATTTCGTCGATCGCGTCGGCACCACGGGAAAACAACTCCCGCATCACCTCCGGCAACCGCGGGTCCCCGTGGCCCGCACGGATGGCCACATCAAATCCATCCAGGAACAAAGAGATCTCATTGAAGCGGTGGGTGGCGTGAACGCTCTTGCTGCGCTGGCGGGTGGTTTCCAACGGACCTTCGAACTGGGCCATATGCTTCAAGTATTTCCGGTCGACCAGCGTGCCCGCGAGCTGCAGCAACGGAAGGTACAGGGCCAGGGCGTGAAGGTGCACGTGCGGTTCCACGATGAGCTTCTGCCGCCAGGGAAAGCGAAACCGCCGTGCGATGAAGAAATCCGCGGCGTCGGCCAGGAACCGCACGATTTCGTCACGCTCCCCGGGCGCGGCGAACGGCCGCCACTGCTCCAGGGCGGCGATCGTCTTCGTATACTGGTCGGTGCTCATTTCGTGGGAATACCTGGCCGCCGCCAGCCCCCCGTGCGGCTTCGGCAGATACCCGGGCATATAATGCCGCCCTTCGGCCGCGACGTTGAGAATGGCGCGAATCGAGCGCTGCGCGAGTTGCCGGGCAGCCGGAGCGCTGGTCCGCTGAAAGCGCAGGATCTGGCTCATCGCAAACTCCCCGGTGGCCATGAGCGAATTCTCGTAAGTCAGCGCCCCGGCCGGGTCGGCCGAGTTCTGACACATGTCCCGCAGCCGTTCGTCGTATCTCGGCCTGATTTCAGCGAGCGTGAACGGGAGCAGCGTCTGCGGCGAGACGTAGGCGCGGACCAGCCCATCGGTGTCGATGAGGTGATTCTCCGTGAAGGCTTGGTAGTAGCGGGCAATCTCCTCCAGGCGCGAGGCTGACTGCCCGCGCTCCGGGCTCGCGGACCTGCCCGGTCGGACGGCGGCGACAACACCACCCAGGCCTGCCGTCAGAAAGCGCCGCCGTCCAAGGGTCGGGTTCATTGCATTCGCGCGGCCGCTCGATCAGAACCGCCCGGTCACCCCGAAGCTGTAGGCAATACCCGGCTTGATCTGCACGAACGGCAGCCGGCCGTCGCTGGAGAGCAGGGTGTTTTCCGCTTCGTTCGTGACGTTGAATACGCTCAGCTCGAACGTGTAGCGCCGGCTCCAGGAATATTGCACCTTGAGGTCGATCCAGGTGCGCGAGGCCGAATCGTAATCGAGATTGCCGGACGTGCCGCGGTAGGTGCGGCCCTGCCAGTTCAGGAGCGGGCGGATCTGCCAGCCGTGCCCGACGTAGGAGATGCCGGCATTGGCGGTGCGCGGCGTCATATTGGGCAACCGCCGGGTGATGGCCGTAGTGCCGAAATCACCTTCCGCCCGCAGGTAGGTGAAATTGGCGAAGACCCCGAGTCCCGCCAGCAGGCCGGGCAGCTTGCGGAACTGCTGCTGAGCGTTGGCCTCAAAGCCCTCGACCGTGGCGCTGCCGATGTTGCGCGCCGTGGTACGCTCGTATCCCGCATAGAGTCCGGAGCCATCGACACCTTCCGGACCCACTACGTCGGTAAACGTCCGGAAATAGCGCGTGATATTCTTTCGAAATACGCCAACTCCGATCAAACCGACCGGCTCAAGATACTTCTCCAGCGAAACCTCGTAGTTGTCGGCGAGATAGGGCTTGAGCTCCGTATTGCCGATCGTGAGGCGCATCGTCTCGTCGTTGACGCTCCCGGTGGGCAGCATCTGGGCGATCGACGGTCGGGCGATGCTCCGGTTGTAACTCGCGCGCACGAGCAGATTGGCACCGGGCTCCCAGATTAGATGCGCTCCCGGGAAGATCTCCGTGTAGCTCGAGGTCGAACGCTGCCGACCCACGTAGGAACGCTCGGCCCGGGCGACATTGGCGGCCACCACCGCGGGATCCACACTTGTGCCGCCAACGCTGTTTCCGCCCCACGACGCGGTCGCGTTTCTGATCCACGTATTCGTCTCCACCTCCGTTCGCTCGGCCCTCACGCCGGCCAAACCCCGCCACTTGTTGATCCGGATGTCGCCGAGCAGATAACCGGCGGTGGAAAGCTCCGCGATCTCGGTGCCGCGGACGTGGGCGGCGGTCAAGTCGTTGTACGCTTGAGCCGCGGTTTTCTGCCAGAACGCTTCGGGGGCGATGTGCGTCCTGCTGGTGGCCATGGGCAGGAACACGAAAGGTCCATAAACGTTGTTTCCCATCCGAAACGCTCCGCTCGGCAGGGCCGCCAGGCTGTCATCAGCGGAGTTGGCGACCCCGTCCGGACCAACAAAGGTCCACGATTCCGGACTGCGCCGATCTTCGCTGCTGCGGTCGTTGATCTTCAATCCGCCCTTGAGGAGCGCGGGCGCCTGGGTCGGGAGATGTTTCGTCAGATCGGCACGCAATGCCCAATTGTCCGTCGGCGCGCCTCTCGTAACTGTGTTGGTCAGGGTGGTGGCCCGGTAGTTCCCGACCTCGCTCCAGGAGGGGCCCGCCGTTTGGCTGAACCCTGGTTGGAAGGCGGATTCACCATCGAGCGCGAGGGTGAAGCCGATGCCGCTCACTCCGGCGGAGGCGTTCATGAACCAGGGGTTCTTGCTCGCAGCCCGCGAGTACGAGCCAAGCAGGTTCAACACCGTCGTCTGGTCGAAGAACTTGTACTCTCCACCCAGACTGGAAGTGAAAATTTCACTGCTCCGCATCGAGTTGAGGGCACGGGTGACGAGTTGCGCGGCCGGCTGCGGCAGAACCGTGGCACGAGCGAAGCTGCTGCCAGGCGCGAATCCCGCCGGAGTCGTGGGCGTACCCGCGGTCAGAACCTGGTAACGCGAGATGTTACGGTCCTGGTCCGTGTAGCCCGCGCGGGCGAACACGTAGCCGGAGGTTCCGAGCTTGTAGTCGACACTCAGATTGACGTTCCACTTTTCGATGGGGCCGCCGAATTCGCTGGTGGCAAAGAGGCGCGGGAGGGGATTCTCGGAGGCCGGGTTGACATAGGCCGTCGACAGGGCGCCTGCCACTTGTGGGCCGGTGTTTTCGGCGGCTCGCAGGACCCGGCTCCACGCCAGGTCCGCCGCAAACCCAAGGTTCTTCGTCCCACCCAATACGTTGAAGCTGTCGCTATATGAAAGGGAGGTGCGCCCGTAGCGTCCCAATTTCGACTTGTTGGGTGTGGTGTCGAAGTCGCGCCACAGACCGCTGAGGCTGGTGTTGACCTGAATGGTCCGTCCCGGACGATCATAGTAACGGCGGGTCACCAGATTGACGGTGCCGGCGATCGCGTCGGCGTCCTGGTCGGGCGTCGGCGCCTTGATGAGTTCGACCTGGGAGAGATTGTTGGTCGCCAACTCCGTGACGATGAACTCCCGGCCGGAACTGAGGAAGTTGCCGAACGAAGTGGCCACCGATTCCCCATCGACGGTCATCTTGGCGAACTCCTGGCCCATGCCACGAATGGAGATGCTGCCGACCTCACCCTGTTCGAGTCCGGTGGAGATGCCCGGGATCCGTTGGAGTAGTTCGCCGGGATTATCAGCCGGCGCTCCATATGCACTCGTTGCCACGACGGTCTTGAGGTTGGCGGAGAAGCGCTGCTGCTGCAGCGAAATGGCGTCGTCTTCCCGTACCGTTCTGACGACGAATTGCTCCATCCGGTAAATCTCCGCCGTAAGCGCGAAGTTGACTTCGACGGCTTGTCCGGAGGCCACCTCCACCGTCGATCGCACGCCATCGAGGCCGGTGAACGAGGCGTGGAGTATGTAACGGCCAGGCGGCAAGCTGAGGCGAAAGCGCCCGTCGCTGTTAGTGACCGCACGGTACTGGGCGCCCTCCGTGATCACCACGGCGCTGGCGAGGGCCTCGTCCGTGGCGGCATTTTTCACCACCCCAACGATTGCTCCCGGGCGCGCGGCTGAGTCAGCCGCGTGAAGCGGGGACGACACGACCCCCATTCCGATCGTAAGCAGCAAGATCCGGATCATGAATTTCATAGTGTTGGGTTTATCGATGGTGGTTGCCGTGGGTGGTGTTGGTGTGGCCTGCACCGGGCCGCCCACCCCGAGGCCCGAGGATGAAGTGAAATTGCCGGGGGGGGTTCATCGCGCCGGTACCAGCCATAGGTGGCGGAGCCGCACCTCGCTCCAGTCCGTGCCCTGGGACTTGAGTTCGATGTTCTGCTCTCCCGCACTTCCCAGGCGAAGGGTGCCGAGTCTGACGCGACGGAAGTCGTCAAGACTCCGGGTGGCAGCGAGCTTGGCGACCATCCGGTGGCCGCCAGACGCGAGGCCAAGCGAGACGGGGCGGCCCGCGGCTACGTCGGCCTCGACGTGATAAGCCCCCGCCTGCGGGAGCGAAAACTCCCAGCTCACGGCGGTGCCCGCCCGATTCCAGGTGCCGATGTGAGCCGCGCGGCCTGCGCCGATCAGCCGGGCGTTGGCGCCATACGCATTGACGATCGCCGCCAGTGCGGCAGGGAGTTCGACTACGCCGGCCGCGTTGGGTGCCGGCAGCGATTGCTCGACAACCGGGGCACGGTCAAACTCGAGCTTGACCACGGAGGCGACGGCGTCGGGCGCCGAACCAGGCAACGAAACGACCACCCCCGCATCATCCGCCCGAGTCTGGAGAAGGCCCTGCGTAACCAGTAGGGAGGCGCGCCGAACCGCCGTCTTCAGTCCGGGAACCAGCAACCGGCCATCGGCGGGCCAGTCGAATACGTGCAGGTAAAGCGTATTTCCTTTGGTCGTACTGCGTCCCCAGGACAGGTGGCGGAAAAGGCTGGCCGTCGTGCCATAAATGGCTTCGCCGTTCGCGCGTACCCAGCGGCCGGACTCGCGCAGGCGCTCGACGCTCGGACCGGGGATTTCGCCCGCGGCGTTGGGGCCGACGTTGAGGAGGAAATTCCCCCCCTTGCTGGCAATATCGATCAGCTTCCGGGTGATGTCTTCCGCTGGTTTCCAGTGGTGGTCATGCGCCTTGTAGCCCCAGGTTTCGTTCATGGTCATGCAGACCTCGAACAGCCGATCCTTGAAGCCCGTCGCCGGGATGAACTGCTCCGGGGTGTCGGTATCGCCGGACCAGGCGTTGCGCTCGCGGGGATTCAACAGCCGGTTGTTGGTTACGAGGTGCGGCTGCAGGTCGAGCAGGCGGGCAAGACGCGCCGCGCGCTCCGGGGTCATGCCCACCGGAGTGTCCCACCAGAGGATCGAGAGCGGGCCGTAGTGGGTCAGCAGTTCCCGCACCTGGGGGATCGCCACGCGGTCGAGATAGTCGTCGAAGCTGCCCGCCTGCGCCGGATCCCAATGTCCCCGCGCGGGATCGCCTCCCGCCATGGGCGTTCCGGGCTTGGTCGCAGCGCCGCCGCGGTGATGCCAGTCCTGGGCGTGCGAATAATAGAAACCCAGCCGCATCCCCTGCCGGGCGCACGCCGCCGCCAACTCCTTGAGCGGGTCGCGACCGAACGGAGTGGCGTCGACGATGTTGAAGGGCGAGGCCGCACTCCGGAACATCGCGAACCCTTCGTGATGCTTCGCGGTAATCACGATGTACTTCATGCCAGCCTCCTGCGCGAGGCGCACCCAGGCATCGGCGTCGAATTTCAACGGGTTGAACTGCCGCGCATAGCCGGCGTACTCGGCCACCGGGATCTTCGCATTAAACATGATCCATTCGCCCAGCCCGTTGCCAATGCCGCGATCGATCGGCCGGCCCTGGTACGAGCCCGCCGGCACCGCATAGAGGCCCCAGTGAATGAAGAGGCCGTAACGCGCCTCGCGGAACCAGGCGGTGCGATCGGACACCGGTTCGCCGGCTTGAGCCGCGCCTGCCCCCAGGGCGGCAAACGAAAGTAGGAGACGCCCGAACCACCACCGCGCCCGCCACCGTACATCGTGCTGAACAAACTCAGTTCTTGGATTCATTTCAGATGCAGTTCCACTTTCTCGACCTTGACGGATTTTGACGCGGGGAACGGGCCCCGGCGATCGACGGAGATCGTCAGGACGTTCGCTCCGCGTTTCAGTGCTTCGACCGGGACGCGGAATTCGACCCTCGTGAGCTTCTGCGCCGCGAGGTCGCGGTTCAGCGCACCGGGCGTGACCGTCTCCGGCTGCAGCCCCGGAGCGAAGATCCGGGCGTCCTTCCACTGCGCGTCCACAAGATTCCTCCGCAGGCCAACCCCGTTCAGAGTCGCTGCCATCTCGTCGGTCGCGACGTGCTGAAAGAGGACCAGTCGCAACCGCGCCTCCGTGCCGGGTGGCACTGATTCCCAAATCGGGAGCGACAGCGTAGCCGGGCTCCGGTCGTGGCGCAGCGTCACCGGCAGCGGGGCGGCGAAGTTGGCCGAGCCGTGGCCCTCGACGTGCGCATAGCCACCGCGCCGATCGAGGGCGTACACCCGTGGCTTTCCGGCGATCGTCACCAGGCTCCCGACGGTGGAGACAATCTGCGGGTCGTAGTCGGCGGGTTTCGGGAGGCCGAGTTTCTGCGCAACCTCCACCGACCCCGCGGGATTGTTGAAGATGCCGACCCCATCCGCGCCCTGGTGCAGATAGTTGCCAAACACGCCGCACAGCAGATCCAGCGACTGGCTGCCATGGTAGCCGTCCGTGGCATGAAAGCAGTCGAAGCTGGGTAGCAGCTTGACCGGCGCACCGGCCAGCGCGGTGCGAAACGAGCCCACGTCGACATTGATCGTGCGCGTGCCCGGCAGCAGCACATCCA
>CAZDGC010000010.1:0-306 GCA_964504885.1 uncultured Opitutus sp. | reverse complement strand
CGGCACCCCGCCACCGAATCCGGCACCCGCGCCGCCAGCAGCATCGGGCGGCCGCGCGCCCTTGCCCGCGCCTGCAGCAGGGTGCGCACGTCGTGGAGAAACGCGGTCAGGTGCTGGCGGTTTTCCCATTGCCGCCCCGGCGGAAGGTGCGGCGTGTGTCGGAGAAAATCGAGGTGCACGCCGTCGAAGTCGTACTGTTCCACGACCTCCCGGATCACTGAAAGCCGGTACTCGCGCACCTCCTTGACTGCGTAGTTCCAAAACCCCTGCCACCACCAGGAGCGGATCAGCCAATCGGGGTGCGCG